>NZ_JBXARE010000007.1:146560-258075 GCF_058807935.1 Pseudoduganella sp. GW821-FHT11H04
ACGGGGCGGAATTGGTAGACGCGCATGGTTCAGGTCCATGTGCCGCGAGGTGTGGGGGTTCGAGTCCCTCCGTGGGCACCAAGAATTCCGCAAAAAAGCTCCCTTCGGGGAGCTTTTTTCATTTCCAGGCTTATGCCGACAATGCTGCTTCCACTGCCTGCGCCACACTGCGGGTTGGACGGCCGATCAGTTTCTCCAGCGCTTTCCCATCATCGAACAGGCCGCCGCGTGCCGAGCCGGCATCCGAATCGGCCAGCAATTCAGGCCATGGCGCCGGAACACCTACGCCAGCCAGCACGGCGGCAAACTCCGCTTGCGGCAGGTCGCGGTAGTCGGCAGGCTTGCCTGATTGGCGCGATGCCTCGGCCGCCAGTTCCGCCAGCGTGAACGAAGTGCTGCCAGCGAGTTCGTAGACCTTCGCCGGCGAGGCCGCCGTCAGCACGGCCACTGCGGCCGCGGCATAGTCGACGCGGGCGGCTGCTGAAATACGGCCCTCGCCTGCACTGCCCACCATGTCGCCACGCTGCGCCGCGCCCTGGATGCGGCCATTGAAGTTCTCGAAATACCAGCCGTTGCGCAGGAAAGAATATGCTAGGCCGCTGTCGCGGATGGCTGCCTCGGTGGCGACGTGCTCTTCAGCCAGCTTCAGCGGCGAGCTGTCCGCACGCAGGATACTGGTATAGGCCAGCAGCTTCACGCCAGCGCGTTTTGCTGCATCGACCACGGCGCGGTGTTGCGCCGTGCGTTTGCCGACCTCGTTGGCGGAGACCAGCAGGACGCGGTTCGCGCCAGCCAGGGCGGAATCCAGGCTTGCCGGATCCGTGTAGTCCGCGCGGCGAACTTGCACGCCACGCGCCGCGAAATGCGCCACCTTGGCCGGATCACGTACAGCCGCCACGATTTGCGAAGCCGGCACTTTCTCCAGCAAGCCTTCCACCACCAATTTACCCAATGCGCCCGAAGCGCCAGTTACGACGATCATGTTTTTCTCCTTGGTTGAAAACAATGTAGGTCTATAATAGGATCAACACTAACTTTTCGTAAGTACGCACTTTTTGGTAAGTATGGAAAAATCATCAAAATCCCTGCGGGCCGCCCTGTCCCGCCGCTCGGCCAGGCCGGGCAACGTGCTGGCGCCGGAGTGTCCTTCGCGCGCGGTATTAAGCCATGTAACCAGCCGCTGGGGCGTTCTGGTGCTGGTCGTGCTGCTGGGCGGGATGCACCGCTTCAGCCAATTGCGCAAGGAAGTGGGCGGCGTCAGCGAGAAAATGCTGGCCCAGACCCTGGTCGCGCTGGAGAGCGACGGCTTTGTGCTGCGCACCGCCCTGCCCGTGATCCCGCCCCATGTGGAATACAGCCTGACGCCACTCGGCCGCGAGGTCGCGGAGCGCCTGGAAGTGCTGGTCGACTGGATCGAAGACAACCTGCCGCGCATCTTCGCGCCGCAGGTGTAATACACTGGCGGCGTGGAAAAGAACAACACCGTCCTGGTCGCAAGCAGTTCCAGCCTTGATGTGGCAGCGCTGGAGCTGGCGCTCGCACGCCACGATTACCGGATTGAATCGGTCAGCAGCGGAGAACATGCGCTGGAGCTAGCCCGTGCCGGCGGCATCGTCCTGGTGCTGCTGGATACCATCCTGGCCGGCGGCGCCGACCTGGAACTGACAGGCCAGCTGACCCAGTCCGATCCCGACCGCCGCATCCCCGTGCTGCTGATGTCGCACCGCCCTTCTCTTGACGAGCAGCAGCGCGGCGCCCGCGCCGGCGCCGACGGCTATTTCACCCTGCCGCTCGCCACCACCAGCGTCGTTGACCACGTCCTGTTTGCGCTGAAAGGCGAGCGCATCGGCGGCTTCGACCTGGAAGTGAACTATCACATGATGGCCGCCGCCTCGCCCGACGCCGTCATGCTGCTGGACATGGACAGCGGCCGGCCCATCGACCTGAACCACCGCGCCGAACAGCTGCTTGGACGCAGCGCCCTGGAATTGCTGTCCTCCCCGCTGTCCGCCCTGTGCGAGCGTGGCCAGATGGAGGCCATGATGCAAAGCGTGCTGGCGGGCGAGCTGCGCGTGCACCGCCTCACTTTCCGCCATAGCAGCGGACGCGCCATCGACTGCAACGCGCGTGGGGTACGCATCGCCAAGCCAGGCCGCAAGCTGTTCCACGTGCGCTTTGTCGACGTTACCGGTACCCAGCGTGCGGAAGACCTGCGCGTCGGCCAGGAGCGGCTACTGGAAATGATGGCGCGCGGCGTTCCGCTGATAGACACGCTGCACAAGCTGGTGCAACTGGTCGAATCGCAATCGGACGGCGTGCTGTGCTCCGTCATGCTGCTCGATGAAGATGGCAAGCGCATGCGCTGCGCCTGCTGCCCCAGCCTGCCCGCATCCTACGTAGCCCTGCTGGAAGGAATTGAGATAGGCCCCGGCGTCGGCTCCTGCGGCACCGCCATGTTCCGCCGCGAAGCCGTGGTGGTGTCGGACATTGAACATGATCCGCTGTGGGCGCCCTACCTGGAGCTGATCAAGGATTACGGCTTGCGTGCCTGCTGGTCCATGCCCATCATGCTGGACGAGCAGAAGGTGCTGGGCTCCTTTGCCATGTACTACCGCACCGTGCGCCATCCTGACGCGGAAGAGCAGCGCCTGATCGGCGTCGCCAGCCACCTCGCCAGCATCGCCATCGAACGCGCGCGGCGCGAAGCCGAGCTGGAACGCCACCGCAGCCACCTGGAAGAACTGGTCGAGGCCCGCACTGCCGAACTGTCGCGCGCCAAGGAGCACGCGGAACTGACCAGCGAAGAGCTGCAAGCGGCGCTGGAAAACCTCAGCATGACGCAGGAAGAATTGGTCCGCCGCGACAAACTGGCCGCCCTCGGCTCGCTGGTGGCGGGCGTGGCACATGAACTCAACACCCCGATCGGCAATAGCCTGGTCACCGCCTCCACGCTAGCCGACCATACGGCGCAACTGAGCACCCAGGTCAAGGAAGGCATCCGCCGCTCGGAACTGGACAACTATCTGGCGCGCGCCAGCGAAGCAGGCGACATCATCCAGCGCAACCTGCAGCGCGCAGCCAACCTGGTGGCCAGCTTCCGCCAGATCGCGGTCGACACTACCGACGCCCAGCGCCGTCACTTCTTCCTCGACCAGCTGCTGCAGGAAATGCTGGCGCCCCTGTGGGCCAGCCTGCCGCAGCCGCGCCCCAACCTGGTGCTCGACGTCGTGCCAGGCCTGCAGTTGAACAGCTATCCCGGCCCCCTCAGCCAGGCCCTTGGCCACCTGGTCGATAACTGCATCGTCCATGCCTTCGGCGCCCCAGGAGGCGGCGAACCGGCTGTCACGATTACCGCCAGCGCCCTTGGCAGCGAAATCCTGCTAACGGTGGCCGACAACGGTACCGGCATCGCGCCCGAACACCTGCGCCGCGTCTTCGACCCGTTCTACACGACCCGGCTGGGGGCCGGCCAGTCCGGCCTGGGCCTCTACATCACGCACAATATCGTGACCGGCGTGCTGGCGGGCCACGTGGACGTGACCAGCACGCCAGGCCAGGGAACCACCTTCACCATCCGCATTCCGGCTACAGCACCACTATGAGAACACGCTTCGCCATCCTCCTCCTGGCCATCACTTCCGCCCTGGCCTCCACAGGCGCCCTCGCCCGCCCGGCCTGGTGGTACTTGTACCAAAGCAGCATCGACGGCCAGCGCGCCTGCTCGCAAACGCCGCTCGGCAAGGCCTGGATACAAATGGCCGGTCCTTTTAAAGATGCCCATTGCGAAAAATTGGTGCGTCCTCAATAATGAAGTCAAAGCAAGAAGCAACGCCATCCCACAACCAGAAGGAGACCGTATGTTTCAGAATCCCGAGCAGTTTGCGACCGCCACCAAGACGCTGTTTGAATTCCAGCTGGAGACCTTTAACACCCTGACCAACCGCGCCATGCAAGGCGTGGAACAAGCGGTGGCCCTGAATATCGCTACGGCGCGCAAGGCGCTGGACGACCACATCGAAGCCGGCCGCCAGGTCAACGCCTCCGTCACGCCGCAAGAGGCGATGGACGTGATCAACGCCCGCCTGCAGCCCGGCATGGCCGCCACCAATGCCTACAACCAGCAGCTTGGCTCACTGCTGTCCGAAATGTCGAACGACTTCCACAAAGCCGCCGACGCCCACCTGGCCGAAGCCAAATCCAACCTGAGCGCCCTGATTTACGATGTGACCCAGAATGTGCGCCCGGGCTCGGATAATGCGGTGGAGATTGTCAAAAAAGCCATTGAGAACGCCTTCAAGGGCTACGAACAGGTGACCCAGGCCACCCGCGACGCGGTGACCGCCTTCGAACAACAAGTCGAAAAGGCCAACGCAGCCTCCAAGAAGTGACAATGCAGCGGGTGACGCGTTATACTGTATATAAATACAGTTTTCGCGTCGCCTCGCCTGCATGAACCAAATCCTTGAAAATCCGTTCTACTACCTGGACAACTTCCACCAGGTCCTGCATTGGATTGGCGAGCGCTATAGCGACCTGCTGACGGACGAGGAAGCCGCCTTCCTCACCTGCTTCCCCACCCTGCCCCAACCATCCCGCGCCCTGTTCGTCCGCATGGTCATGCGCAAGGGGGAGCTGTTCCGCGCCTCCAAGTTAAGCTATCCCGAGATTGGCTGCACCATGAGCGCGGCCATGCCGCTGGTCGAGCAAGGCTGGGTGGTGCAGGATCCCGAACTCACGCTGGACGAGCTGTTCGACCTGCTGCAAAAGCCCGAAATCACCCGCGTCTTCGCCCTGAGCGGCGCCGAACGCAGCGCGCGCAAGGCGGACCAGCTGGTAGCCCTGCGCGAACGCCACGAAGGCAGCCACCGCTTCACCGCCTGGTATGCCGATGCGGGCGACCAGGTCTATCACATCCTGTCCAAGCCCTTGTGCGACAGGTTGCGCCTGATCTTCTTCGGTAACTTTCACCAGGACTGGTCGGAATTCGTGCTGTCCAACCTGGGCATCTACCGCTACGAAAAAGTGGAGTTCTCACCTGCCGCGCGCGGCTTCCGCTCGCGGCGCGACATCGACGACTACCTCGCCCTGCACGCTTGCCGCGAACGGTTTGCCGAGGGCGAAGACCCGCTGCAACTGGCGCGCGAGCTGCCTGCCCTGGCGGACGACAATGAATGGCTGCTTAGCCGCCGCCAGAAAATGCTGTTCCAGTTTGGCCAGCAAATGGAAAAGCTCGGCAACTGGGCCGGCGCCTTTGATCTGTACGAGCAGTGCGCCTATCCCGGCGCCCGCGCCCGCGCCATCCGCGTGCTGGAAAAAGACGAACGCCTTGGCCTGGCCTACGAATGGCTGCAGCGCGCCCAAGCCACGCCGGAAAGCGAGGCAGAACGCCAGCAGCTACTGCGCATGGCGCCGCGCCTGCGCCGCAAGCTGGGCCACATGCGCGAGCCCGCGCACACGCCAACGCCGGTCGAACGCATCGACCTGGTACTGCCTATGCCCACCGAGGAATGGTGGGTCGAAGGCGTGGTACGCGACCACCTATGGAACGACGAGGCGCCCTGCTTCTACGTCGAGAACGCACTGGCCAACTCCTTGTTTGGCCTGCTGTGCTGGGACGCAGTATTCGCCGCCATCCCCGGCGCCTTCTTCCATCCCTTCCACCATGGCCCGGCCGACCTGCACAGCGCTGACTTCCAGCGCCGCCGCGCCGCCCTGTTCGACGCCTGCATGGCAAAGCTCGAAGACGGCAGCTACCGCGACGCCATCCGTGCCAACTTCGCCGCCAAGTCCGGCCTGCAATCACCCTTCGTGTATTGGGACGCGATCGACGAAGAGCTGCTCGGCCTGGCGCTGGACTGCATTCCCGCCGCGCATCTCAAGCTGTGGTTCGAGCGCATCCTGCTCGACATCAAGGCCAACCGCAGCGGCTTCCCTGACCTGATCCGCTTCTGGCCATCCGAACGGCGCTACCAGATGGTGGAAGTCAAAGGCCCCGGCGACCGCCTGCAGGACAACCAGCTGCGCTGGATCGACTACTGCGCCGAGCATGGCATGCCGGTGTCCGTCTGTTACCTGGCGTGGGAAGAATGAGCTATACAATCGCCGTCCGCGCCCTGTGCGAATTCACCGCCAAACAAGGCGACCTGGATTTGCGCTTCACGCCCACGCCAACCGCACAGGAAGGCATCGAAGGCCACGCCATCGTCGCCAGCCGCCGCGATGAAGGCTATGAGCGCGAAGTGAGCCTGTCCGGCGACTTCGGCCCGCTGCACGTGCGGGGCCGCGCAGACGGTTACGACCCGCGCCAGAACCAGCTCGAAGAAATCAAGACCTACCGCGGCGACCTGTCGCGCCAGCCCGCCAACCACCGCATCCTGCATTGGGCCCAGCTCAAGGTCTACGGCCATTTGCTGTGCGCCGCGCGCGAACTGCCCGCCGTGCGCCTGGCCCTGGTCTACTTCGACATCGGCACGCAAAAGGAAACGGTTCTGACCGAGGAGGCGGATGCCGCCACGCTGCGCGCCTTCTTCGAAGAACAGTGCGGCCGCTTCGTCGCCTGGGCCGAACAGGAGCTGGCGCACCGCAGCGCACGCGACGAACAACTGCGCGCGCTGCGCTTCCCCCACGCCGACTTCCGCCCCGGCCAGCGCCAGCTTGCGGAAGCCATGTTCAAAGCCAGCGCACGCGGCTGCTCGCTGCTGGCGCAGGCGCCAACCGGCATCGGCAAGAGCATCGGCAGCATCTTCCCGATGCTGAAGGCCAGCGCCGAGCATGGCCTCGACAAGGTCTTCTTCCTCGCCGCCAAAACGAGCGGCCGCAGCATGGCTTTGGGCGCGGTCGAAACCATCAAGCGCAGCGCTCCTTTGCTGCCGCTGCGTGCGCTCGAACTGGCGGCCAAGAGCACCGCTTGCGAAAACCCGGACAAAGCCTGCCATGGTGAATCGTGCCCGCTGGCGCAAGGCTTCTACGACCGCCTGCCCGCTGCCCGCGCCGCCGCCCTGCAGCAGAACATGATGGACCGCGCCTCAATCCGCGAAGTCGCGCTGGCACACCAGGTCTGCCCTTATTATTTGCAGAGCGAGCTTGTACGCTGGGCCGACGTGGTGGTGGGCGACTACAACTACTACTTCGACATCAGCGCCATGCTGTACAGCCTGACGCAGATAAACGGCTGGAAGGTCAGCGTACTGGCTGACGAAGCGCACAATATGATCTCGCGCGCCCGCAAAATGTACTCCGCCGAGATGGACCATGTGCGCCTGCGCGTATTGCGCAAAACCGCGCCCGAAGCGCTGCGCAAACCGCTCGACCGCGTGCATCGGCAATGGAGTGCGCTGGAAAAAGCACAGGAGGCCGAATACGCCAGCCACTCCGAACTGCCCGAAAAGTTCATGGGCGCGCTGCAAACTGCATGCACCGAAATCGGCGACTACATGTCCGAGCATCCCGCCTGGTTCGATGCCGACGTGCTGGACTTCTATTTCAACGCCCTGCTGTTCGGCCGCCTAGCCGAAAGCTTCGGCGAACACTCGCTGTTCGACATTGAAAAATCCGACGGCGGCCGCGGAGCCGCTGCAGGCCGCGTGAATTCCGTGCTCTGCATCCGCAACATCCTGCCCGCGCCCTTCCTTAAGCAGCGCTTCGAGGCAGCGCACGCAGTTGCGCTGTTCTCCGCCACGCTCAGCCCTTGGAATTTTTACGCCGACACGCTCGGCATGCCGGCCGATACCGCTTGGGTCAACGTCGCATCCCCCTTCGACGCGCAGCAGCTGCAAGTGCACATCGCCAGCCACATCTCGACGCGCTACCAGCACCGCGGCCGCTCGCTGGTGCCGATTGCCACACTGATGGGCGAACAATACCAGCGCCAGCCCGGCAACTACCTCGCATTTTTCAGCAGCTTCGATTACATGGAAAAAGTGGCCGACCTGTTCGCCGCCCAGCACCCGGACGTCCCGCTATGGCGCCAGGAGCGGCGCATGGATGAAGCAGCGCGCGACGCCTTCCTCGCCCGCTTCCAGGCTGGCGGCGAAGGCATTGGCTTTGCGGTGCTGGGGGGCTCATTCGGCGAAGGTATCGACTTGCCCGGCGACCGCCTGATCGGCGCTTTCATCGCCACGCTCGGCCTGCCGCAGATCAATCCAGTCAACGAGCAAATCAAAGCCCGCATGGAGACTGCTTTCGGCGCCGGCTACGACTACACCTACCTCTACCCCGGCCTGCAGAAAGTCGTGCAAGCCGCCGGCCGCGTGATCCGCACCACCAGCGACCGCGGCACCGTCCACCTGATCGACGACCGCTTCGCCCGCCCCGAAGTCCAGGCCCTGCTGCCCGCCTGGTGGCAGGTCGAAGCCCGGAACTTTTCCGCCTAGCCCCTGTCAAAGCTCAATATCGCCCTCTGCGGTTTGATCCACAGTAGAGGTCTAACCGAACGGAGGTCGGTTGGGAGGCCGCTTCCCAACTCGGACCTTCGCAACTATCTAATTCGCCCCAACTCAGACCTTCGCATTTATTATCGAATTCGTCCCGTTGCTGCCCCTCACAATAATCCTGGCTCTTAAAGGCAGAACTTATCTGACCATGTCCAAACGTTGTATCGATTTGATCGCCCGCTCTCTTTAACCGAAAACTGTCCATTCGAGTAGTTGAATTTCCCCCGAACAGCAATTCCTGAAAAGCCTGTTCCGGGTGCGATTCCTTGGAATATGGATTCGAGTTCGAAGCTAAAGCAGTCCTGGTGATATGCCTCCCGAATCACGATTCGGACTTCCCCCTTTGCAGTCTGTGGCAAGGGACTAACGTCCGATTGAACTTCTCTCCTGGCCACACCCTCAGCGTAAATAAGCACAAGGTCAGCTTGAATTCGCTGGGATGTTTCTTTGTCAAAGACACAAAGTATCGGTAATACGAAATTTATCGCGATTGCGTCCGCCAATTCCGGAGTCAAAGTCATATGGATTTAGTTGTTAGTCAACGCGAGGGAAGGCCTAAGAAACACACTGAGCGCAACTATCAAG
The DNA here is from genome assembly GCF_058807935.1 of Pseudoduganella sp. GW821-FHT11H04. Lineage (NCBI taxonomy): Bacteria > Pseudomonadati > Pseudomonadota > Betaproteobacteria > Burkholderiales > Oxalobacteraceae > Pseudoduganella > Pseudoduganella sp. GW821-FHT11H04. The sequence continues at coordinate 155,578 of NZ_JBXARE010000007.1, forward strand.
GAAACTGCAATAGCAATCGACACAGCCTTGTAGCGAGTTAACATTAGCATTGTCCAATCATCAAATTGATTATTTAGGTTTATTCCCGCCCTGGACGAGGTTCCGGGTTTGGCGCCACAGCAGGTGTTGGCTTAGGCGGCGGTTTCGGTTTAGTACTCGGGTCATTGGCGTTCCCTTGCCCGGGGACGTAGCGCCGGAATGTAGGATCTTGACCAGGACGGAAGCTCCAGTCATTTGATGTCACTGTTCCTGTGTTGCTATTGGCCGAGACAGTACTTGGCGTACCACCAGACATGCTGATAATACCTGTGTGCTCCGAATACCCTTCGCCGTCGTGACCGATGGCCACGATGTCGCCCTCTTGGACTGTGCCATCTGTCACTACAGCCCAATTCGCAATTTTCAGCTTCTTATTTGCCAGTTCACCTGCCGTCGCTTGCCGATTATCTACCAGTGGCGGCGCATCGCCGGCTTGCTTAATAATTCGATTGACGAAAATATTGCATTTGAATTCAGTTACCCAGCCTACACCACCACGCCAACCTGGCTTACCCCAACCCAAATCACCGACATAGCTCCTAGCCACCGATGCTATACCCGCCGGGTCACGACCATCTGGATCGACGTAGTCATACGGACTATTATTGGCGTAACTGTAGCGGTTAAAGCTTGATCCAGAGTTCGCATCCGTCACCACCGGATCAATGCTCAAGAAGCGTCCCCCGACGTGCGTTTGTCGTAGGTGCAGCCGTTTTCCCTAGTCCCTTCAATGACTTGGCGTGGTTTTCTGCTGGGCAGCGGTGTGTAAAGAGCGATTTTTTCCTAGACGCGATCCTAGCTCGCGCACGCCCGCGAGGCAAGGTAATCGAGTCAGGGCGCTTTTCGGAAATATGCTGGGATGGAGCTGATGGTCTGCCCGTGTACGAATGTCAATCTGACCCAATCGACCTGTTGCCACTAATCAACAAATACGCGTAATCCGTTAGGCTCTACAAATCGAATTGCCACTTTATTGCACGAGCCCAAACGGACTACTCCGTTCCCCTCTGCGTCGTGATAGGAATCTGGGACAATTTCACCCGTCACGAGAACAAATTTACGATCGAGCGAGCGATTAAGACTTTCATCCTTATAAAAATTCAATAACGAAATGCAGCGACGTCGATTTCTCCTTCCGTAATCTTCCGGTGTCATCCAGATTCCGCGATCTTCATTTCGAATTGATGCCCACCCCTTGATAGTGACTGTTCTTCCGGTAAATGCAGCAGGATTGGCGAGGACATTTTCGACCTCAATCCACGACTGCGGCAATTTCGGGGATACACATGACGAAAGAAACATAGCTAAGGGAATGATGCACAGCAATCGGCCTCTTGTTGAACAGATAGTCATATATTGCTTTCTATTTTTGATCGAAATCGGGCTGCTGAGAATCTAGCATTTTCTGCTGATCGCGTCTTTCCTTGGTCTCCATTTTCCCTTCGAGCATTCGAAATTGAAGGCGCCCAGAGACAATTTCGGTCACGCCCACTCTGCCTTGACTGACTACCCCGTTGGGCAGTCCTAACGTGAGGGGCTGGGAGTCAGCTGGACTTACCAAATTCATCGAAGAATCAATATGGCCATGTAACACCGCCAAAGCGTTGCTTGGCTTATTTGCGCTCCCTCCTTCCGTTGTGGAGGTCGAACTACTTTTGAAATCAGCGGCCAATTTTACCGTCGGCCCGTCTTTGCCGGGAGTAACAAAAGCCATTTTTTCTTCCGTCGCAGAATCAGAAGTCACTGCCACAACTGATTTTTGTTCGACCATAGCCTTAGCGACAGCATCGGACGCGACCGTAGTTTGTCCGTTGGATTTCTTCGAATCAAATGAGTCCGCCCTGATACAGGTGTTAGCACTCTTTCCCGGGCATGCGTCTCTGCCATCAGGATCGATGAAATTGTAAGAACTGTTATTTGCATACACATAACGGTTAAAGCTCGATCCAGTTTTTACGTCGGTCACCACCGGATCAATGCTCAAGAACCGCCCCGCCATCGGATCATAGAACCGCTGCTGCATGTCCACCAGCCCAATGTTTGCGGCGTTCAGGTGGCCCGTGAATCCAATGGTTGGCTCGGTGCCTGCTGCGGTTGCGCCATACGGTTCGTAGCGTGTGCGGCTGATCAAGCCTGCGCTGGCATTGGTCTTGGCCACCGGACTGCCCAGGCCATCGGTGTGGTCGTACACTACGCCACCGCCGCTCACCTCGGCAACGACGTGCCGGTTCAGGTAAATGTACTTGGTGCCGGAGGACTGTGGTTGTGAGGTCGTGGTTTCATACAGCAGCTTGCCTTCCTGGCCGTACAGGTAGACGTGGTTGACGCCATCGGTCCCGACTACGCTCACGCGGCGCCCCAGGCCATCGTACACATGGGTCGTCACGCCCGGCGCGCCACGCATCCGGTTGCCGATGTCGAAGGTATAGCTTTGCACGCCGCGCTGGACGATATTGCCCTGGCTGTCGTATTGGTAGCCGAGGCTGAAGCTGCCGGTGAGGCTGTCGAGGCGGTTGGTGCTGTAGTTGATGTTGTGGGCGAACGTGCGCGCCTTGGCGCCGCTGGTGATCTGGCTGGAGATGATGTTATCCAGCGCATCGTAGCCGTACCAGGCATCCCCCCAAAGCGCAGGTGCGCTCACGCGTTTGAGGCGGTCCAGCCCATCGTATTCCATGCTGCGGTTGGTGATGCCTTCGGCCTGGTCGGTGATCGCGGTGACGTTGCCGTTCTGGTCATAGGCGTAGCTGTCTTTGAGCACATTGCCGTCTTGCGACAACTGCGGCAGGCCGCGCAGGTTTTGGGACAGAGTGTGCACGATACCGTTGCCGTAGCTGAACTGCTTGACCGCGCCGTTGGCGTGGTAGCTCACGCCGGTGGTGTAGCTGCCGGCCTGGCGCTGCTCACCCAGGGCGTTGGGGTTGTAGGCGACAGCGAAGTTGCCGGGGTAGGTAAGTTGGGCCAGCGTGCCATTGGCATCGTAGCTGCGGCCAATCGCGTAATTGACGCCACCATAGTTCAGGGTTTCGCTGGTGAGCAGGCGGCGGTTGTTGTAGCCGTAGCTCCAGGTGGTGCCGTCCGATTGCACCGTATTTAGCAAACCGTCGTTGGTGTAGGTGCGGTAGATGGCGGGGCTGCCGTCGCCATAAGTTGTGTTGCGCAGGCGGTTGCGCGCATCGTAGCTGTAGCCGATCATTTTCGCGGCCGGCACGTTGGAGATATTGCAGGCGTTCGTGTCAGGTAGCGCCAAGCCGCTGGCACGCCAGCTGACGTTGTTTGCGGCGTCGTAGCTCTGGATGGTGGCGCCGGTTTCGGGCTCGATGGTTTTACACAGGCGCTCGTAGCCGTCGTAGACGTAGCGGCGCGTGGCGCTCACGCCATTGCCGCTGCGGCTGATGAACGTTGTCTTTCCGAAGAGGTCGCGGGCAATGTAAATGCTGGCGCCTTCAGGCATGCTGATGGCGGTAATTGCACCATCAGCCGGCTCATCGAATGCCTGATATGCGTAGGTGACACTGTGACCTTTTGCGTCGGTGTGAGTCTTCTGGAAACCGTAGTTATAGATAAAACTTTCACTTAGGTTACCCAGCTCGCTGCCCCGTGTTGTGGTGGTAGGCCGGCCCAGTGCATCGTACTGGAAGTATGTGCCTTCGGATGACACGTCCTGGCCGTAGCCTTTGGGATAGGACTCGTAAGCGGTGTTGCCTGCGAGGTCGTACTGGTTCTTGACCAGGCGAAGGGTTCCGGCGCGGTCGGCGTTATCGGAACGCTCGGTGTACACGGGGCGCCAGAGCGCATCATAGTAACTTGCTTCAATCGCGTTGCCAGTAGTGACGATCTGGCGCCAGTGGCCTGGTGCCAGATCGTATTCCCAGTTATTCACTTGCGCGAGCGTGATCGTTGTCGGGTAGTAGGCAAGTCCAGTTTCAGCCGGATAGCTGATAGAAGCCAGCCGGCCCATGGCGTCGTAGCCCAGGGTCGTGGTCGTTGCGGCTTCGTTGGTTAACGATGTGATCTTGCCGATGTTGTTCACGACCGCGCTTTGCGTGCTGCCGTCGGCAAATCTGATTAATTGGGGAATGCCGCGTTTGTAGTTCGAATAAGTGGTGGCCTGGTTCAGGCCGTCCGCCTGCGTTGCCAGGCTGCCGTCGCCGTAATAGGTATATGAGGCATCGGCGCGGCCGAAACGGTTCACTGATTTCAGGTTCGCCGTCGCAGCATCGTAGATGTTTTCTACCGCTACTTTTCCCGTCTGTGTTTCGGTGACCTTGCCAACCTTGCCGAGCACCCACAGGGGATAGCTGTCCACGTAGTCCGTACGTTCGACACGGCGGTAACCCAGGCTGCTGTACTTGCTCACCACCGTTGGCCGGCCCAGGCTGTCGAAGGAGTACGGATCCGCCTCCCAGATGAAATCGACGCCATCCTGGTTGGTGATTCGCTGGTCCACTGGCGCGAGATAGACGGACATGTCGCTATCGCCCTCGCTGCCGCCGCCATAGTTGTAGCCGAACTGGGTCGGATAGGGGCCGGCGCCGAAGGCGCGGTAGCGCGTCGTGACCGTTTGCAGGACGCCGACCGAGGTTTGTTCAAGGCGGCCTTCGGTATTTTTATAGTGGTTGCCGAAGGTGTAGCGTTTAACGGTTCCGTTGGGTTCAGTGACGCTGACGGATTTGCTTTTGGCACAGGCACCGTCGCACGGGGCGTAGCTTGCGCTTGGCGTCCCGTAGTCGTAGCTCCAGGTGAGCGTAGCAAGGCCGGGGCCGCTGATGGTTTTCGAGCTTAGCGATTCGGTATAAAAGTACAGGGCGGGGCGCTGCACCCAGCCGCTGGCACTGTCGCAGGTCCTGGGGATGCCTGACCGGCCATGCACGGTGCCGCGCAAATTGAAGGTGCCCGTTGCGCCTGAAGGATGAACCATCGAGAAGGTGCGCAGGGTACTATCAATTCCACTTGGGCTATCGCAGCTTTGGACCGCGCTGACGCTAGGGCTGCTATTGACGCTGTCTGAATTACCAAACTGCCAGGAAGTTCCGTCAGGAAGTGTGACACTGGCCAGGTCGGTCGCGTTGTAGGCATACGTCCAGGTTCTGGTACCGTCCGAAACGGTTTTTACCCGTCCCGTTACTGCCGTCGAATCGTACGTCAGCGTCATCGAACGCCCGTCACTCGCATCGATGCGCGACAGGTGTGTCGGTGCGGCGGGATCGTAGGTGTACCTGACCCAATTGCCGAACCGGTCGGAAACCTGGGTAGGGAGAATCCATACTTCCTTGCGCAGCAGCATGTCGGGGCGGGGAAGGCCAGTTTCGCTCGGACGGGTCAGGCCGAGGGCTGGATAGCTGGCCATCCAATCGAAGCGATAGGAGATGCCTTCCGGGGAAACGGCGACAAAACCTTCACCCATGCTATGGTTTGCGCTGGTATCGTTCGCCAGCGATGGAAGGCAGGACAACGACCAGAGCGCGGTCGTCACTACCGGGTAGGCAGAAACCGCGCCGGGAGCCAGTGTGAATCCTGGCGCGCGGCCCAGAAGTTGTTGATCGCCGCGGCCGGGGACATAAAGGAAGCTGCCGTTCCAGAAGTCTTCGGACGCCACGCAGATTCATTTCTAGCACCGGCCGCGTCGGGTGGCGGCCCAAAATCGGTGCAGCGTGCGCCGGTTCCTACGCCTGCCTTCCAGCCATCGTTTTGTGAAAACAAACCGTGCAGGTGCGGGATCTCGATATCCCAGCGGCCGAAGGCGCGGCTGCCCAAACCCCGGTTACCCGTTGCAAACCGCCGTCCGATTTCGACTGGCAAAGCGTTGTTTCCAGGGATGGAAACATCGGACTGGGTAAATTCCAGCGAGCCGTTGTAGAGGTTGACCCGGTCGCCAAAGAGGTCCGTGCCTAGCTTGGCGATGGCTTTCGGTGCTTTGATTTGCTTGTATTGCTCATCAATGACGGTGGTCGTTTGGGCATTTGCGGTGCCGGCAAGCAGAAGCATGCCAAAAACTGCTCGTGGAACGATCATGATATCGGCAACAGTTGCAGCGAGCGAAAAGCGCGAACGGAAGGTCTTCCCTGGCATCCATAACTCCCATTTAATAGTTATGGAAAGGGAATTTATGGCTAAAAGTATCTATTGGCAATAAAATTATTTGTCAGGAAAGTTACTTTTCGAGAGAATCTTTACTAGCATTTCTGATACGTGCAATTCAAGCGATCTCAATGAGGGGCTGACACTTGAGATGATCTTAAGGATGCGCAATAGATTATGGCCACAGAGAATCTAGCAACGGTCACTTTTGCCTTATCCTAATTCTTAATTCTGTCCGCAGCCGGAACCAGTCAATGACGCCTTGCTGCCATAAAACAGCCGCAGCTGATGGCTGTTAATTTGCGTTGAAAATTGACCCACAGTGACTGACCAGAGATTCGGAAGATGCATGTCATTGTGATGAACCTAGATTGAATTCGTTAAAAGTCTGCATTGCCTCAAGGTCAGGTATTGGCCGTATTCGGACCACGGAAGACTCCAACCTATCTGATCGTCGGTGTCAGATCAAGTCGCAGCCACTGCAATTAATGCCTGCGGTGCATGCTCGCGTTGTACTTCTCGCGGGCGACGGCATCGGCCGCCTCCTGGTTCGCCGCCTCCCTTTGCATCCGCCTTTCGCGCGAGTCGAGTTCGCGCTGATGCAAGTCTTCAATGGCTGGCACGGCAGGCTGGGCCGGACGTTGCGCCTGCTGCTCTTTAGGATTGGCGGCTTCTGGCGGCCGCTCGGGATAATGAACTTTGCCGCTCAAGTCCGTCAACTTCTGGACCTGGGCATACGTCGGCATAGCAGCCAGAGCAATCAGCAAAGGAATTATTTTTATCACATGGCAAGTATATTAAAATCAATACCCGTCATGTCTCACACATTGTCACTCATTTTCTATGCCGGCAAGGCTTTCATGCGTTCCTCCAGGTGCCCGAATGTCCAATCGTTCAAGTCGAGGAGATCCTTCAGGCATGTTTTAGGAACAGTGAACTGAACATCGAAAGTCCATGGCGCCAGGACCGCATCAACCGGATTCCGCCCCTCGCAAGTGATGCCTGTAATCAGTACATGCAAATGCTCCGCGTCGTACCGAGCCAGCAACGACCATTCATCGAGAAAACGAACATCAAATTCGCCATCGGCGGGATGCCCCATTGGCCCCTCCGTAATGACACCCAATTGATCGCCGCTGAATTTGTAGCGCTTACCTGACTGCATTTGCTCGACATAGTGACTGCGAAGCATCTTTACGTTGAACTGGCTTAGAACCAATTCCTTCCGTTTTCCCACCTTCGGGGCCGAATCGTGAATCACCACTTCGAAGTCCGTCACGAAAACACTCAGGCTACTCGTCACCAACTCGCCGTTAATCCGCAGCGCCCCGTCAAATACATAATCAGACTTCATGCTCGCCTAAAGCCCTTTCACTTTCTGGTAGCCGTTGCGGCTGACTGGGATCTTGCGGCCGTCTTTCAGCACGGCGCAATGGCTGTCCTTCGTGGAATGCTCGATGCGTTCGATGCGCTCGACGTTCACGATCCATGAGCGGTGCAGGCGGACGAAGCGTGTCTGGTCGAGCTGCTCTTCCAGTTCGGACAGGCGCTGGTTTTTCAGGTAGGGCTTGCCCTCGGCCAGGATTTCGACGTAATCGTCTTGTGCCTCAATCGAGTCGATGCGCTCCGCCGCAATCACATGGACGCGGGAGCCGTCGCGGATCAGCACACGCTCCAGCGGACCGTTGCGGGTGGCGGCTTCGCTCGCCATCTGCGCCACGGCCGGACGCTCGCCGCCCAGCCGGGTGCGCACGTGCGCCAGCGCCTGGTCCAGCCGTTCCTGCGGATAAGGCTTGAGCAGATAATCGATGGCGTGGACTTCGAACGCCTTCAGCGCATACTGGTCATAGGCCGTGGCGAACACATAGTGCGGCTTGCTGCCGGCCAGTTCCACCACTTCAAAGCCATCCAGCTTGGGCATCTGGATGTCGAGGAACACCACATCCGGCTCCAGTTCCGCAATCGCCTTCACGGCCTCGAAACCGTTGCCGCATTCAGCTACCACCTCCACATCGGCGTGGGCCCGCAGGTACTCCCGCATGACGCCGCGGGCCAATTCTTCATCATCGACAATGATGACGCGCATGATTCAGGACTCCTTGGTCTCGGCGGGCAGCATCAGGGCCACCCGGTATTTATTGTTTTCGTGCGTGCAGTGCACGCTCGCCGTGTGGCCGTACGCCGCCGCCAAGCGTTCCTGCACATTCACCAGCCCAATGCCGTTGCCTTTGCGGGGCGGCGTATCCGGGTCGGTATCGTTTTCCACATCGATCTTCAGCAGAGAACCCTCCCGGCGGGCGTCGATACGCACCGTGCCGCCGTCCGGCAAGCCGCCAATGCCGTGCTTTACCGCGTTTTCCACCAGCGGCTGCAGGATCATCGGCGGCAGCAGGCATGGCAGCGCCGCTTCATCCACTTCCTGCTCCACGCCAAGCCGCGCGCCGAAGCGCACTTTTTCAATTGCCAGGAAGTGCCCGATCAAACGCACCTCCTCCTCCAGCGTGATCTTGCCCTGTGCCTCGATGCCCAGGCTTTGGCGGAAGAAATCCGACAGGCGCTGCGTCATATCGCGTGCGCGCTTGGCATCGATCGAGGTCAGCGCACTGATCGAGTTCAGGCTGTTGAACAGGAAGTGCGGATCGATCTGGGTCCGCAGCATGCGCAATTCCGCATCACGGGCCAGAAGCTTGGATTCCAGTTCGCGCTGCTCCGCCTGGCGGGCCCGGACAAATTCACCGAGCAGGTAATTCAGCGTTGCCAGCAAGCCGTACATCAGGATGCCGAGCGAGAACAGCAACGCCGTCAACTGCGGCCCCACCTTGATGCCCTCGGCGCCGAACGATTCGGCCGCGATATTCCACGCCCGCATCAGGAACACCCACAGGAATCCGGCCCACACAGCCGCCGTCAGCATCGACACCAGGATCACCGCCGGGCTGCGTTCGCGCAGCGGATTGGCCTTGCACATGTAATAGGCCGAAAAACCCGCGCCGACGGAAAACAGCAAAGTGACCGGCACCGCAAACAGCATGGCGCGCAGCCAGGGTTCATCACCCAGCTGCGCCACCGCCCCGCCCAAGCCGATTCCCAGCAGCGTCCAAACCGTGAGGTAGAGCAGGACGCCGCTTCGGCTGGTCAATACGCGCTGCATCAGTTACGGATATCCACGCCGCCCATGATGGCAGTACCGCGAACCACCAGGCGCTTGTTGGCATCCTTAGGCTGCATGGTCTTCTCGTCGAAGCCGCCCAGGATAGGAGTGCCTTCCAGTTCCACCGTCCAGTCGGTCGGCACCTTGATGGAGATGCCGCCCATGATGGCGAACACATTCAGCACGACGGTGCCATTCAAGGAAGCGGTACGCATGTCAAGGTCGATACCGCCCATGATGCTGTTCAGGTCACCGCCGCGGAAGTCCTGGGTGGTTACCTTGCGCTGCACGCCGCCGAAGATGGCAGTCAGGTCCAGCACGCGCTCGCCGGTCTGGCCTTCGTCCACGCAGAACATGGATTCCGCCTGGTTGCTGGCAGTATCGCCGCCGTCAGCCACTTGCTGGCTGCGCTTGTGGGCACGGAACACCATCAACAGGCCCAGGCCAATAATCCCGATCGGGAACAGTACCTTCCAGCTGATGTAGATCAGGCCCAGGCCTTTCAGCAGCGAGACCGCGCCGAAGCCGATCATGAAGATGCCTGCAACCGCTGCCCCGCTGCCGCGGCGCGGCGCCGAAGCCAGGGTCGAGGCGCCGACCAGCATCAGGATGAAGGGCCAGAAATGGACCCGCATATCGAGGTCGATCCAGCCCAGGTTATCGATCAGGAACAGGAAACCGGCCAGGATGACACCGGCGCCAATCAGCATCTGCGAAGCAGTATTACGTTGGCGGTAAGGGCGATTACGCATTCTCATTATTACTTCTCCTCTTTATCGGCGGTGTATTTAATCACAACTGGCTGGGCCAGCATGCAGATGCCTGCGATGATGACCAGGATCGGCCAGCTGTTGTGGAAGTTCAGGCCCCACAGGTGTTCGAACAAAACGTAGAACCAGCCGGCGAAGGCGATATGGCACAGGCCATCCAGCACATGCTTGGGCGTCGTCGGCGGGATCAGCTTGACTGCGCCGAAGGCCATGGCCAGGAAAGGCCAGAAGCGCCACCACATGCCGATTGGCGGAACCTGGATATCGGTCAGGAGCACGACGCCCACCGCGACCACGATCAAGCCCCAGAGCAGTTGGCTGCGGCTTTGCATTACTTTGCTCATTTCTTGCTCCCCGTTGATTGGATGGTTGAACTTTATCGGGGCGCAGGCAGCGGCGAAACCGCTTTTCGGTGAATGGCGGCGGCGGGTCGGTGAATGGCGAAGATTTCAGCGAACAACGAAAAAAACCCGCCGGGCGGCGGGTTTGGGGGCTACGTCGGGGAGGTTCGTTGCGGTGGTACGGAGGCCTAGCGCCCGGTATCCATCTTCGGTTCGAAGAGCATCAAGCCCCAGCCCAGCTGACGGCGAATCTCCTCTGGCGATGGAGGTGGTTTGACGGCTTGCGAACGGCGTTCAAGGTACTCCCGTACCACGTACTTGGATGGGTGGTTAGTCTGGGTCATGATAGGCCTCCGTATTCTGTTTTTTGGTGCGCTTCAATCACGATTCCATCTTATTTCTCCGCCCCTTCCTATACGGTGCGTTTGCACACAATTCCCCCGTCAGTTCGGCTCTTGTTCCTGTCGGAATCGGCCTACGAAATGTGTCTTGCCAGCCTTGCGGACTCGAGCACTCAAAAATTTAACGCTTGACGAACTTTCAAATTTAGACGGCCCCCCTGATCCGCCGCCAAGGTCTGTTCGCTCGAAAACATAAACACTTCACTAATGAAATATATACCAGAAGGTGTCGGCTATATTGGTCTGCGTTAGCAAGCAGGAAAGGTTATGTTTTCAGCAGGCCACTGACGATATGACCGGGCAACCTCTTGCGCGCTGACACCGCTTCACCTTCACAACAACACTATCTCAAGGGGTATTAACATGAAGAAAGCGTTTCTAAGTAAGGTAGCCGGACCACTGATGCTATCCGCCGGGCTGTTTGCCAGCTCCGGCGCCATGGCACAGACCACTTTGACCTTTGATGCTGGGGGCAACGCCATTTTCGGCGCGCTCCACGCAACAGCTGGGGACTATATCGATACCTACCTGTTCTCGGTGGATACCAATGCCAGCTATGCCAGCGGTACCGCTGTCGTAGGCAAGACCTGGCTCGACGGTTCCCGCCTGGCAAACTTCGGTATCACCGGCATCCAGTTCTTCAAAGTCGAAGCCGATAGCAGCCAGACCAACCTGTCCACCACATTCAGCAATTCGGGCGGCATTGAGTTCTTCCCGATTGATGCGCTGATGTCAGGTAACTATGGCTTCACGGTCACCGGCAGTACCGCCATTGCAGGAATGGGCGGCTCTTATGCCGGGAACCTGAACCTGGCTGCTCCAGTTCCGGAACCAGCTACTTATGCGATGCTGCTGGTTGGCGTTGGCCTGTTAGGTCTGGCCTCCCGACGCAAGTCCAACGACAAGCTGGGCTAAGCCGCAACCACATCCCCCCGTGGAAACCCGCTGCGGCGGGTTTCTTATTGCACTACTTCTTTTTACCCGCCTCGGGGACGGGTTTCGAATCGGCCACGCCGACTTCCTTGGCGGCGGCCACCTGGGCGACATAGGGTCCGGGATCGGCGCAAGCCGGCAACGGCGTCGGCGTGAGCGATGGCTTGCTGCCGCTGCCCTTGGTCTTGAAGTAATAAGCGGCGATGCGGTCCTGCGCCAGGCATAGCTTGTAGGCGGCGATTTTGTCGGTCCAGGCTTGTTTATCCTTGGTGGCGGCAGCAGCGGCTTTCTGTTCTTCAGTGGGCGCTGGCAGCTTGGCTTGAGCGGTGCAGGCGGCCAGCAATACCAGGGCGAATGCGGAGTTCTTCATTACTTGCTCCTTATACGGTCTTGGGCGCGGGCGGCGGTATGGGCTCGCCGTCGTGCTCGGGGGCGCGCACACGCGGGACTTTTCCTTCCACGACTTCCTGGTACCAGATGTCGTGGTGTTCGCGCGCCCAGGCGTCGTCCACATAGCCTTCACGCATGGCTTTGTAGGCGCCTTGCATACCTATCGTGCCGAGGTAGATGTGGCCGAGCGCGAAAGCCATCATCAGCACGGTGGCTGTAATGTGCAGCAGGTTAGCGCCCTGCATCATGAAACGCGTGTATTCGAGGTTGGGCACTAGCTTGTCGAGCACAAAACCGGAGGCGCTTGCGGCAAGTCCCAGCACAGTCACCCCGCCCCAGAACCACAGCTTTTCGCCTGCATTGAAGCGGCCAGCCGGTGCATGGCCCTTGCCAAACATGCCGCCCAGTTTCGCCAGCCATTTGATGTCTGCTGCGATCGGGAAGTTGTCCTTCACGAAGATGATGAAGGTAACGATGATCGAGACCGTGAATAGTGGGCCGACGAAGTTGTGGATCGTCTTCAGCAGATAGGTCAGGTAGCCGAACAGGGTGTGGCCGATGATGGGCATCAGGACGAATTTGCCGAACATCATGCACAGGCCGGAGGCGGCCAGCAGCACGAAGGTGATGGCGGTGGTCCAGTGCACGAAGCGCTCCAACGGCGTGAAACGCTGGATCTTGCGGCCGGTTGGCGGCGAATGCACTTTGAGCGGGCCTTTGATGAAGTACATGGCGGCAAGGATGGCGACCACACCGAGGATGATCCAGCCGCCGATACTCATCATCGGACCGTTGCGGAAGCGGCGCCATGCCTCGCCGGCAGTGACCGGGACTGTCTGCCCGGGGAGCTGGGCCTTGGGTTGGATCAGGACGCCGGATTCGGGGTATGGCAGGCTGCTGTAGTTCGGCTGCCCTGATACGACCTGGCGCCAAACCGGGGCATTGTTGCCCGGCTGGTCGCGCGTGCGTTCGGCCTGGTTTTGTTTGAGGATGTCGATCGACTCGACGCGCGGAGCCGCGCTGTCCGGCGCGGCTCCGCCTTGCGGACGGGACGCGGGCGCATCGGCGGCGAGCGATATGCCGGCGGCGAGTGCCATGACCAGCGTTGCCAACCATCGTTTCATGGCAGACCTCCTAACGGTTGGTCTTCACATATTCATTCTGCAGCTGCCCGCGTTCGCGCACCTGCCGCTCCCAGGCCAGCTTATCGCCCGGCGTCCATCCCTTGGCGACTTCCGCATCATGCGCGCCTTTGTACGCCGGCTCGTCGCCCCGATTCACCGCACTGCCCTGCTTCGACTGCGACACCTCGCCGCAGGCGGCCAGCGCCAGCAGCGCTACAAGAAAAATCCTCATGATTTAGCCTCCGGTTTTCCGTAAGCCGTACCCCAGCCCCAAACCTCGCTGCCCTTGCCGCGCGTGACGACACGGGTGCGGAATATCTCCGCCACCACATCCCCGTCGCCGCCCAGCAGCGCCTTGGTCGAACACATTTCCGCGCAAGCCGGCAGCTTGCCTTCCGCCAGGCGGTTGCGGCCATACTTTTCGAACTCCGCCTGCGAGCCGTTTTCTTCCGGCCCGCCAGCGCAGAACGTGCACTTGTCCATCTTGCCCCGCAAACCGAACGTACCATTCGACGGGAATTGCGGCGCCCCAAACGGGCATGCATAGGAACAGTAGCCACAGCCGATGCAGGCGTCCTTGTTATGCAGGACAACGCCCTCCTCGGTGCGGTAGAAGCAGTCAACCGGGCACACTGCCATGCAAGGCGCATCCGAGCAATGCATGCACGCCACCGAGACCGACTTCTCCTGCCCGATGATGCCATCGTTGATGGTCACCACGCGGCGCCGGTTTACACCCCAGGGCACCTCGTGCTCGTTCTTGCACGCCGTCGCACAGGCATTGCACTCGATGCAGCGCTCTGTGTCGCATATGAATTTCATCCGTGCCATGGCAATCTCCTCAGCCCGCGAAGCGTTCGATATTGCAGATGGTGGTCTTGGTCTCCTGCATCATGGTGACCGAGTCATAGCCATAGGTGGTGGCCGTGTTCACCGCCTCGCCGCGCACAATCGGCGCCGCCCCTTCCGGGTAATACTCCAACAGGTCCTTGCCCTGCCACCAGCCGGAGAAGTGGAAAGGAATGAAGGCCGTATCCACGCCCACCCGCTGCGTGACCAGCGCCCGCACCTTGATGCGCGCACCTGTCGGCGTCGACACGATCACGTAGTCGCCATTACGGATGCCGCGATCCGATGCAGCCTTGGGATTGATTTCGACGAAGTTCTCCTGCTGCAGTTCGGCCAGCCACGGATTGGAACGGGTTTCCTCGCCGCCGCCCTCATACTCCACCAGGCGCCCGGATGTGAGGATGATCGGAAATTTCTTCGCCAGACCATCGTCCACCGCCTTCTGCTGCACGGTCTTGTACAGCGTCGGCATGCGCCAGAAGGCCTTCTTATCGTCGTGGGTTGGATATTTGGCCACCAGGTCGGGGCGCGTGCCAAACAAAGGCTCGCGGTGCAGCGGCACCGGATCGGGGAAATTCCACACCACGGCGCGCGCCTTGGCATTGCCGAACGGGTGCACGCCATGCACCTTGAGGCAGACGCGCTGGATGCCGCCCGACAGGTCGGTCTTCCAGTTCTTCCCTTCAGCCGCCTTCTTTTCGTCGTCCGTCAGGTCATCCCACCAGCCCAGCTTTTTCAGCAGCACGTGATCGAACTCGGGATAGCCGGTCGTGATTTCGGCGCCCTTGGAGAACGAACCATCTTCCGCCAGCAGGTTGACGCCATCGCGCTCCACGCCGAAATTGGCGCGGAAGTTACCGCCGCCATCCATCACGTGCTGCGAGTTGTCGTACAGGTTCGCCGAACCTGGGTGCTTGAGTTCAGGCGTTCCGTAGCAAGGCCACGGCAGGCCGAAATAGTCGCCCGTCAGGTCGTAGCCGGTCTGCGCGTCCTTGCCGCCTTTGCAGCGCAAGGTCTTCACATCGAACATGTGCATATTGCGCATATGCGCTTTCAGGCGTTCCGGCGATTGGCCGGTATAGCCGATGGTCCAGCTGCCGCGATTAATCTCGCGCAGCATGTCTTCCGGCTCCGGTTCCATCATATTGCCCTTGCCCGGCACCAGCTTGATCTTGGCCACCAGCTGCTTGCCAAAGCCCAGCTTTTCAGCGAGCTGGTACATGATCATATGGTCGGTGCGCGATTCAAACAGCGGCTCGATCACCTTTTCGCGCCACTGCACCGAGCGGTTCGACGCGGTCACCGAGCCGGAGGTTTCGAACTGGGTTGCAGCCGGCAGCAGGTAGACCGCGCGATTCGGGTTCAGCTCCTGCCCATCCACCTTCATTGCTGCCATGGCGGCGGTAGCTGAGGGATAAGGGTCAATCACGACCAGCATTTCCAGCTTGTCCATCGCCTTCTTCATTTCCAGCCCGCGCGTTTGCGAGTTCGGCGCATGGCCCCAGAAGAAGACAGACTTGACGTTGCTGTCCTGGTCGATCAGCTCATTTTTCTCAAGCACCGCATCGACCCAGCGCGACACCGTCGTGCCGGACTTTTCCATCATCGCCTGCGAGGCGAACTGACTCTTCACCCACTCATAATCCACGCCCCACACAGCGCACCAGTGCTTCCACGCGCCAGCGGCCAGGCCGTAATATGCCGGCAGCGAATCGGGGTTCGGGCCGACGTCGGTTGCACCCTGCACATTGTCATGGCCACGGAAGATATTGGTGCCGCCGCCGCTCTTGCCCACGTTGCCCAGCGCCAGCTGAAGAATGCAGGAGGCGCGCACGATCGCGTTGCCGATCGAGTGCTGCGTCTGCCCCATGCACCAAACCACGGTCGAGGGACGGTTCCTGGCCATCGTCTCGGCGGCCTGCAGCACCTGCGCTTCAGGCACGCCGCAAGCTTCTTCGACCTTATCCGGCGTCCACTTGGCTACTTCGTCACGCACCTTATCCATGCCGTAGACGCGGGCGGCGATGTACTCCTTATCCTCCCAGCCGTTCTTGAAGATATGCCACAGCATCCCGTACAGGAAGGGGATGTCTGAGCCGGACCGGATGCGGATGTACTGGTCAGACTTGGCCGCCGTGCGCGTGTAGCGAGGATCGACCACGATCATCTTGCAGCCGTTTTCCTTCGAGTGCAGCATGTGCAGCATCGACACCGGGTGCGCCTCCGCCGCGTTGGAGCCGATATACATGGCCGCCTTGGCGTTCTGCATATCGTTGTAGCTGTTGGTCATGGCGCCATAGCCCCAGGTATTGGCCACGCCAGCCACCGTGGTGGAGTGGCAGATACGCGCCTGGTGGTCGCAGTTATTGGTGCCGAAGAAGGAGACGAATTTGCGCAGCAGCGCCGACTGCTCGTTATTGTGCTTCGAGGATCCGACGAAGAAGACAGAGTCCGGCCCATTCTTCTTTTTCAACTCCAGCAGCTTGGCCGAAATCTCCTGCAAGGCCTGATCCCAGGTGATGCGCTGGTATTTGCCATTCACCAGCTTCATTGGATATTTCAGGCGGAATTCGCCGTGCCCGTGCTCTCGCAGCGCCGCGCCTTTTGCGCAGTGCGCACCAAGATTGATCGGCGAATCGAAGACCGGCTCCTGCCTGATCCAGATACCGTTCTGCACCACCGCGTCGACCGAGCAGCCTACCGAGCAGTGGCTGCACACCGTGCGCCGTACAACCGGCTTGCTATCGCTACCAGCAGCGGCGGGATCTTTCGCCTGCGCCTTGCGCATCAGCGAAAGCTGCGACGCCGCCAGCCCAACGCCGACGCCGATGCCGGAACGTTTAAGGAATGCGCGCCGGTCCATCGTCGGCATGGCACGCGCCAGGCTGCCCTCAAGGCTCGCCGCAAATTGACCAGGCGCACGGGGGCCTGCCGGCCCTTTACGTGTAAGGAGCATCATCTTGCCCTCCACTCAGATCTTGATGGTGCGGTAGTACTTCTGGATATGTTCGGTGAGACGATAGCCGCTGCCGGGAGGCGGCTCGGCTTCAGCAGGCGGCGTCGTTTCCGGCGGGCTGCTGGCCATTTTCGCGGCGATGCCGGCAGCGGCCAGGGCCCCTACGCCGGTGAAAAAAAACCTTCTTCCAGGGTTGGATTGCGTTGACATCACGGTCTCCCTTAGCCAACATCAGTTAGTCTTTTAACACTAGCACAAAAAATTTAACATTGCAGCAAGCTAGTTCATATCGAACGCCTGGGTTTCGACTTCCACGAAGCTACGCGCCAGGCCACCGACGGCGCGGTAGTACGACGCCCCTGGATGAGCATCGATCGCGTCAAAAAGCTGACGCGCCCAAGGCTGGATGTGGGTGCCGAAGAATTCCTTTTGTGTTGCTATGTTGCCATGCAGCAGGCGCATGGCGTCGCACAGGGCGGCGAAGTGATCTTCGCTTTCCGCCAACTGCTCCGAGCGCTCGAGCCCCAGGCGAACCAAGTCGTCGCGCAGTGCCACCAGCGGTTTCTCCATCAAAAAGCCGGAAAGGTAGTAAGACCCATACAGCATGACTTCCGCCTTGCCGACGCCGATGAACAAGGACTCGTATTCGTCCCGGGCGCGCTCGGCATCGGTCTGGCTGCTGGCTGCTTGCAGGCCGCGCCAGGCATCGGCGAGTACACCCTCTCCTTCAATCGCAGCGCCTTCGATCAAGTCCAGCACCGGCTGCGAAGGCGGTGCATAGAACAGCATCGACAGCACGCCATACAGTTCGGAACGCGCATATTCTTCGTCTTCGGTCATCAGCGTTTCACCTCAAAAATGGTGACTTCTTTTTCGGGTTGCAGCATGTCGATTACGCGGCAGTCGGGGCACATGCGGAGGCGGTCAAGGTTGCCGGCGAAGGCGCCGTGGCTGGCTAGCTTGCCGACCATATTCTCCACCATTTGCAGCGTGCCGAATGGCTTCTGGCATTTGATGCAGTGATAAGGCTGCGCCTCGTTGATGACGCGCGCGTGCTTGGCCTCCGCACCGAGGTTCAAACGCGGTTGCAGCGCCAGCGCCTGTTCCGGACAGGTTTGCACACACAGGCCGCATTGCACGCAGTTTGACTCCGTGAAGCGCAGCTGGGGCGCTTGCGGGTTGTCCGATAGCGCGGAGACCGGGCACGCGCCGACGCAGGCCATGCAGAGCGTGCATTTGTCCGTGTCGATATCGACCGTCCCGAACGGCGCGCCTTGCGGGAGAGCGATGCAGTCCTGAGGCGTTGGCGCGTGCCGTGCGAGATGCGTGATCGCAAAGTCCAGCGTCTCCCGCTTCGCCGCCGCTACGTGGAAAGTCGCAGCCGCCGGCGCTGCGCGGCCCGTCGCCACCGGGGGCGCGGTGGCGGAGAAGCGCTGGAGCTCGCGGTCCAGCTCCGCCGAATCGTGCGCCCGCAGCAGGTGAAGCCCGATGCCGCTATAGCCCAGTCCATCGATGATCGCCTGCGCAATCGCCATTTGCGCCGCGAGCGCATCCAGGTATTGCGGTGCTTCGCCGCCTGTCGCCAGCACCGCCACGTCCACCGCGCCATACGCGACGGCGGACAGCCACAAATCCATCCCTACCGACGCTATGTGATGCACGGCCACCGGCAGTACTCGCGCAGGCACGCCCTTCGCCGCACCGGCCGCTGCAAGCTGGCCAAGCTGGCGCACCAACACACCGCCCTCGTCTTCGCTGTGCACGAGCAGCGCAGCACGGCCCCCTCCTGCGCGGGCGTAAGTAGCCAGCATGGTCCGCAACTGCTCACCAAAATCACCAGCACGCGGCCACGCGTAGGTCAGCGCGCCCGAAGGGCACACCGTCGTGCAAGCCCCGCACCCTGCGCACAGCTGCGGCGTCACCTTGATAAGATCGCCCGCGGCGGAAATCGCCTCCGCCGAACAGATATCGATACAGGCATTGCATCCTGGCTGCTTGCTGCGGCTATGCGCGCAGATGCTCTCCTTATATTGGAAGAAGCGGGGCTTGCTGAACGTGCCGACCAGCTCCAGCAACTGCATTGTCGCCAAGGCTGTCGCCCCTTCATCCGGGCCCGGCGCGAAATAACCCTGCGGCTGCTGGTGCATCGGCAGCAGAGGCGTGTCATGCAGGTCGAACACGAGGTCGAACTCGCCGCTCCGGTCACGCTCGATGCGGTCAAAGTCGATTGCCGCTACCGCGCCACAAGCGGCAACGCAATCGCGATGCGATGTGCAGGCATCGAGGTCGATCTGGTACGCCAGGCTGATTGCCCCCTCCGGACAGGCCTTCACACAGGCATTGCAGCGCGTGCACAGCTCAAGATCGATCGGATTTGATTGCTGCCAACTGACCTGGAACGCGCCAAGCCATCCCTTCACACGCGGCGAGTTGCCGCTGAAAGTTGGCCAAGAGTGTCCCGCCAACGCGGCATCATCGCCATCCGTCAACAGCACGCTCACCTGCAGCTGGCGCTCCAGCTTACGGGCCCAAGGCAGCACGCGCCGCGCGGGGCCAAGCAGCAGGACGCGGCCTTCAGAGTTATATTCCACTTCCGGCACCGGCTCGGGATCAGGCAGCCGGGCAGCCGCCAGCAAGGCAGCCATTTTGGGTGTGGTGCGGTGCGCCTCCTCGCTCCAGCCGCCGGTCTCACGCAGGTTCACAAAGCGCAAGGGAGCCACTGTGTCCTTCATCTCCGCCAGCTCGCGGAACAGCGGCTCCTCCTGCGTGCAGCCAACAACGATGCGTTCGCCGCCCTCCAGTGTCTGCAGGTATTGACCGACTTCGCGCCGGCATAACTGGCTGGCGACCGGCAAAGCACCCTCGCCCAATGCACTGCCGATGGCGGCGCCGTCCAGCGGCATGGTGTTATTGCAGTTACAGATCCTCGTCTTTTGGCTCATCGTTTTCTTCCGCCGCGAATTCGCGAGCGATAAAGTCCTTGGCGTGGTTGAGGGCTGCCACCATCAGGGGCGTCAGGGGTTCGAACTTGTTGTAATCGTCGATGTAGGTATCCAGGCCGTCCATCACGTTGAAGTGAGGATCGGCGAAGAGTTTTTTCATGGCTGCGCGGCGCACCGTTTCATCAACGCCGCGTGCGACAAAAGGAGTGAAATCGGAATCGGACGTCAGGCTTTCCACCTGTTCTAGCGTCGGCGCTGGCGGCGCGGCAACAGGCGCGTCACCGTCAGGCGCATCTGGAACGAGCGGCGCCACTGGTAAAGACTCGGCGGGCAAGGCATCGGCAGCGGGGCGCGATTCCGTTTTGACACGGGACCAGCGGGCAAAGAACGTTTCAGCGGCCATGTCGCCCCCTTCCTTCTTCATTCGCCATCTGCTGCACCGCGGCGCCGCCTTCGAACGATGGCCGCCGGCGTTTGCCTTTCGGCTCGGGGCGGTAATACTCCGCAACGAAGACGCCGAGCCGATCCACAAGAGATGGCGGCAAAGGCAAGGTATCTACCTGCTCGCCTCCATCCATCAGGCGCGCCGCCTCGTTATAAGAGAGGGTCACGAACTGCGGAACTGCCACTTCGTCCTCCATGCGCCACATGATGAACCAGCACGGCGCCCCGGAATCAAGGTTCAGGAAATAGCCCTCGGCCTCGTCGGAATACAAGCGCAACGACAGGCCGGGATAAAGCCATAGCGTATCGGAAGGATCGTCCCGCAGGCAGCGGGGGGCGACAAACGGCAATGGCGACAACACGACCTCCGCCGGCAGCCACTGGAATGGCTGCCAGATGCTCTTCAATGGCTTGCGCTGCATGACAACAGCGAGACTCAGTTCGTCTGTTTCCACTGGCATTGTCCTTGCTTAGAACTATAAGCATACTGCACCAAATCGAGTAACATGCGCAACAATCATAAAACTAACCACAGGAGAACTTATGCACCGCAACACAGCCAAGCACTTCCTTTTCAGCCTGTTTGCCTTCTTATTGGCCTTCAGCGTTCACGCGGAGAAGCTTCCTAACGTGACGATCCTGGCCACGGGCGGCACCATTGCCGGCTCCGGCGCCACTTCCACCACGACTGTCGGCTACACCGCAGCGACCGTCGGCGTCCAACAATTGATAAACGCAGTGCCGGAACTGTCCAAGATTTCAAACGTCACGGGCGAGCAAGTGTTCCAGATCGCTTCCGAAAGCATGACCAACGAACACTGGCTGACCCTGGGCAAGCGCGTCAACGCCCTGCTGGCACAGCCAACCGTGGACGGCGTCGTGATCACCCACGGTACCGACACCCTGGAAGAAACCGCCTATTTCCTGAACCTGGTGGTTAAGTCCCGCAAGCCAGTCGTGCTGGTCGGCGCCATGCGCCCAGGCACCGCATTGTCTGCCGACGGCCCGATCAACCTGTACAACGCGGTACTGATTGCCGGCAGCTCCGAAGCCGTCGGCAAAGGCGTGCTGGTCGCCCTGGGCGACCAGATTCACGGCGCGCGCGACGTTACCAAAACCAATACCTCGACCCCGGATTCCTTTAAAACCCCGGAGCTGGGCATGCTGGGTTATGTGCAGGGTCCAAAAGCCCACTTCTATCACGTATCGACCCGCAAACACACCGTCGAAACCGAGTTTGATATTTCGAACCTGAGCGTACTGCCGCAAGTTGATATTGTTTATGGCTACGCGAACATGAATCCAGTGGCGTTGAACGCCTTTATCGCGGCTGGCGCCAAGGGCATTATCCACGCGGGCACTGGCGATGGCAGCGTTGCCGCCAAAGTAAAACCGGACCTGGCCGCCGCCCGCAAGAATGGCACGATTATCGTTCGCTCCGCCCGCGTTGGTAACGGCATCGTGGCCCGCAATGGCGAAGCAAATGACGACGAACTGGACTTCGTGGTATCCGATACCCTGAGCGCGCAAAAAGCCCGCATCCTGCTGATGCTGGGCCTGACCAAAACGTCCAATACCAAAGAACTGCAGCGCATGTTCTACATGTATTAAATCGTTGTGCCAGCTGCTGGCGTGTTCGCGCCAGCTTTCAGTCTAGCGATCCAGCGCTCGCCCTGCAGCGGCAAGCACCTGCTCCGTCAGCAGCTCAAGCTTGGGCGACTGGATTCGCCACGAATGCCAATAAAGGTGGATATCCAGGAATTTCCCCGGCACTAAATCCACCAGCGCGCCCGAATCCACCAGGTCTTTATACTGCTGGCGCGGCAGCATGCCATATCCCATCCCAAGCTTGATCGATTCCACGAATGGATCGCTGGAGGGGACGTAATGAATGGGATAAGCGCCCAAGGGCAATCCCAACTCGCGCTCAATGAATATCTCCTGCAGCGAATCTTTGCGGTCGAAGAACATTACCGGCGCCTTGCGGGCTGCATCGCGAGTAAATCCGTCAGGAAAAAAGCGGTGGGCAAATGCCGGCTGTGCCAATAATCGGTAGCGCATAAAGCCCAAATGCTGCGAACGGCAACCGCGCATTGGTTCCGGCTCGCTGGATACTCCCGCCAGCACCAGGCCTTTTTCAAACAACGAATAGGTGTGGTCCTGGTCATCCAGGATTATTTCCAGCAGGATCTTTTCGCGGTTGAGGAATGGGCTCAATTCCGGCAAAAACCAGGTACCGAGGGTGTCGTTATTCACCGCGACCGGAATGCGGGGCGGCAGCGCTTCATCAGCTTTCAGCTCGGCTATGAATTCCTGTTCCATCAACCGGCTGCGGCGCAGATATTGCACCAAGCGCTGTCCAGCACTGGTCAGGCGCACCGGGCGGCTGCGAATCAGCAGCGGCGTCCCAACCGCGGATTCCAGCCCGCTGACGCGCTGAGACACCGCCGACGGAGTCAGGTGCAGCGCCGCGGCTGCTTGCTCGAAACTGCCCGAATCGATCACGGCCAGCAAAGCCTCCCCCTGCCGAGCGTCTGGAATCATCGCTCCACTCCTTTAGCAAAATTAATGAATACTGAAACATCTTAATTCAGCTTCATTTACAGCGCCAGCAACGGCACAATTCCAGCTCCACAACAGGAGTTGAAAATGCAGAGTTATGTGAACGGATTGGGATTGGGCGCGAGCCTGATCATGGCGATCGGCGCCCAGAATGCGCATGTGCTGAGGATGGGGATCAAGCGCCAGCATGTAGCGCTGACGGTCGCCGCCTGCATCGCGATCGATATCGTCCTGATCGGGCTCGGCGTGGCGGGCGCCGGCGCCATGATCCAGAATTCGCCACTGTTACTGGCGGCCGCGCGGTGGGGTGGCGCCGCCTTCCTGCTGTGGTACGGCCTGCGCAGCTGGCGCTCGATGCTGACGCCGAAATCGCTCGCGGTCGACGCCCAGGCGCCAGCGCCCGATGCCCGGCAAGCACTGGTCAGCGTAGTCGCCCTTTCCCTGCTAAACCCGCATGTCTACCTCGACACCGTGGTCCTGCTCGGCTCCGTCGGAGGCAGCTACCCGGACGGGCAGCGCATGGGCTTCTCCGCCGGCGCCATGACCGCTTCCCTGCTGTGGTTTACCGCCTTGGGCTTCGGCGCCACCCGCCTGGCGGGCGTATTTGGCCGTCCGCTGGCGTGGAAATGCATTGAAGGTCTGACCGGCGCGGTCATGTTGACCTTGGCCATCGGCCTCGTCATGGGCTAAGGTGCGTTGGTTTTAGGCGACTGGGTGAATTTCGGGGCTGGATTGCGAGTTAATATCTCGCATGCTCATTCTTTACGCCGGAACAATCTTTCTCAGCGCCTTCCTGCTGTTCCAGGTTCAGCCCATCATCGGAAAATTGGTGTTGCCGTGGTTTGGCGGTTCGGCCTCGGCCTGGACGGTGTGCATGTTGTTCTTCCAGCTCACCCTGTTACTGGGCTACCTGTACGCCCACCTGAGCAGCCGCTATCTGGCGCCGCGCCGGCAGGCCTGGCTGCACGCGGGTCTGCTACTGATTGCGGCGCTGACGCTGCCTATCATTCCCGGCAATAGTTGGAAACCTTCAGCCGGCGACGATCCGGCTTTGCTGTTGCTGGGCCTGCTCGCTGCGACCATTGGCCTGCCCTACTTCCTACTGTCTACCACCGGTCCGCTGGTCCAGCACTGGTTCTCGCAAGAGCGTCCCGGAAGCGTGCCCTACCGCTTATTCGCGCTGTCGAACTTCGCCTCCCTGCTCGGCTTGCTGAGCTACCCTTTGCTGTTCGAACCTCACTTCACTTTGCAAGAAATGTCCACCTTTTGGTCAGCCGGTTTCGCCTTGTTCGCGATCTTCTGCGCTGCGCTGGCACTCAACGGACGCACCCGCAACCTAGCACCGGCTCAGGCCGCAGCCGATAAGCCAACACGGCGCGACAGCCTCTTCTGGTGCGCGCTCGCCGCAGTGCCGACCGTGGTACTGATGTCCGCCACCAGCCACCTCACCGCCAACATCGCACCGCTGCCCTTGCTGTGGGTAATCCCGCTGGTGATCTACCTGCTCACCTTCATTCTCTGTTTTGAAAGCGCACGCTGGTACCGCCGCTGGCTTTTTCTGCCGCTGATGGCCGTCCTCACGCCTCTGCTGATCGCATGCAGCACCTACCCGAGCCTGATGCCCTCCGGGATCGTCTGGCCAACGCTGCTGTTCTGCGTCGCAATTTTCACTTACTGTATGGCCTGCCATGGCGAACTCGCGCGGCTGAAACCGCCTCCCGCGCAGTTGACCGCCTACTTCCTGATGATCGCCCTCGGCGGCGCCATCGGCGGCATATTCACCGGCCTGATCGCGCCACGGATCTTCAACGACGACTACGAACTGGCGCTGTCCTGCATCGCGGCGGTTTGCCTCGTCGGCGCCTCCTGCCTGCACCGTCAGGAAGGGCCTACGCCAAGCGCCCGCCCCATCAAGGCAACCGTCCTCTGCACGACACTGCTCGGCGTTATGTGGGCTGCGAACGCAATCTCACCATCCACGCCAACGATCAAGGGGCGCAACTTTTACGGCACTGTCAAAGTCAAGGACACCGGTAGCGGCGAAGCGCTGGTCCGCCAGCTCACGCACGGCGTGATCATCCACGGCCGCCAGTTCCTTGCCCCATCGCGGCAAGGCTGGCCCACAACCTACTTTGGCGCCTCCGGTGGCGCAGGCATTGCGATGACGGCCAGCCGCCACGAAGGCCCGCAACACATCGGCATCATCGGCCTTGGCATCGGCACCATGGCCGCATACTGCCGTCCCGGCGACATCTACCGCTTCTATGAAATCAACCCGCTGGTAGAGCAATTCGCCAACGAGCACTTCACCTTCTTGCGCAACTGTCCAGCCCGCAAAGAAATTGCAATCGGCGATGCCCGCCTCGTCATGGATGCTGAACCATCGCAGCAATTCGACTTGCTGGCGGTCGATGCTTTCTCAGGCGACGCGGTGCCGGTGCACCTGCTGACGCAAGAAGCCTTCGCCATCTACTTCCGCGAACTCAAGCCTGATGGCGTGCTGGCTGTACACGTCTCCAACCGCTACCTCAACCTTGTCCCCATCGTGAAAAAGGCAGCCGACACATTCAAGCGCGTCGCCTATCTTTCGGCAACCGGCTCCGACGACGCGAGCGGCCTCAAGGCCTCAACCTGGGTCCTGGTCGGCCAGCGCGAGCAGCTGGCGCACTTCGCCAGCCTGAAGGAACTACCTCCAGCACCAGACGTGCGTCCTTGGACTGACAACTACAGCAGCCTGCTCGGCATCGTTAAATAATCGCTCCGATTACCGACGAAATGCTCGCATAGCATCGTATAAAATTTGCATTATTGGCACTGTTCCTTTGCAGTTGCCGCCCCTTTAGAAAGGATAACCCTTGAAACTGCGCCGACTCTTCGCCACCGCAATCTGCCTGTCATCCCTCGCTTTCACAGCTACCGCTTCC
The DNA here is from genome assembly GCF_058807935.1 of Pseudoduganella sp. GW821-FHT11H04. Classification (NCBI taxonomy): domain Bacteria; kingdom Pseudomonadati; phylum Pseudomonadota; class Betaproteobacteria; order Burkholderiales; family Oxalobacteraceae; genus Pseudoduganella; species Pseudoduganella sp. GW821-FHT11H04. The sequence continues at coordinate 181,482 of NZ_JBXARE010000007.1, forward strand.
GCCGGTCCTAACTGGGCAATCGACGTCGCCGGCGGCGAGGATCATCCCGTGATCCAGCGCTTTAACAATTCCTGGATGATGGCTTACAAGAAGATTGGCTTCGACCAGACGACCTTCCCAAGCAAGCTGGGCCTGGACAGCCACAACGATTTCATCGCTCCGATCACGGTCGAGGGCCAGATCACCCGCATGGTGTACTTCGCACCGCTTGGCAAGACGCCACTGGAAGTGCATCGCAACTACGAACAAGCCCTGAAGGCCGCCGGATTCAAAGCCATTGTCAACTGCACGCCACGTGATAAAGGTTGCGAGCACATGCGCTACGGCTTTAGCGATCATTACAGAGGTATGAAGGAAGCGGATTTCCATGCCAACCAGGACCGCCAGCCGGAAAACTCCGCTTTGTATAAAAACATGGGTTCGTTGGGCGGCACGAATATGCTCGGGACTGACGACCTGTTCTTCATGTACGGCACGCTGACCAAGGACGGCAAGATCGTCCACGTGATGCTGAACACCGGCAAGGTGTATAGCACCGAGTTCACCACGACCTATATCGAAATCGCCGAACCTAAAGCAATGGAGACCGGCCAGGTGACCGTCAACGCGGATGGCTTGAAATCCGCCTTGCAGTCCAGCGGCAAGATCGCCCTGTATGGCATCTACTTCGATACCGGCAAATCCGAAATCAAAGCCGCGGAATCCAAAACGCAGTTGGACGAAATGGCGAAACTCCTGAAGAACCAGCCGGCGCTTAAGGTCTACATCGTTGGCCACACGGATAACCAGGGCAACCTGGACGCGAACCAGACGCTTTCACAGCAACGTGCACAAGCTGTGGTCGCCACCCTCTCCAAGCAATACCAGATTGCCCCAACCCGACTGGCGAGCAAAGGCGTCGCAAGCCTGGCGCCTGTCGCTCCTAATACAGACGAGGCCGGCCGCGCCAAGAACCGCCGCGTCGAACTGGTCGTTCAATAACTTAATCAGCATTCCGGATCGCATTCGCCCGTCGCCGCAGCTCCCTTTCTGTGGCGAAGGGGCGATCCTCCTCCAGGCAGGGTTCGCCCCTGAGCTCATCCCGAAACGTCCAATGCAACTGGCTTGCACGCACCACCAGCGCACGCAAGCGTTTCACTTCCCACAGCACAGCAAGCATGTCCGCGTTCTGGTTGCGAAGCCAGATTTCGCGTAACTGTTCAGCTGTCAGCGGCTTACGGATAACTGTATGCATATACAGTAGTTTAGCAAGCCCTTTCCGGTTAGCATAGCCCCATGTGCACCAATTACCGTCCCACTTCACGCGACCTGCTTCAGGAAATGATGGGTCTCGACCTCGCCACCCTGGCAGACATGGAATGGCCGGACGAAACCTGGAAGGACTATAACGCGCCCATCATCCGCCTCGGCATGGATGGCCAGCCGGAATGCGTTGTAGCTTCGTTCGGCTTCGTGCCGCGCCGGCATGTGCCAGCCGCGATGCCCTCGCTTACCACTATGAACGCCCGCAGCGAAACCGTGGGCCAGCTGCGCTCATACAGCAAATATTGGAAATCGAGCCAGCTTTGCCTGGTGCCGATGACCGGCTTCTACGAGCCGAACTACGAGTCCGGCAAAGCCGTACGATGGCAGATCGCCATGGCCGACACGCGCCCCTTCGCCGTGGCCGGCATGTGGCGCAGTTGGGAAGAAGCCGATGGCAGCACCAGCAATTCCTTCACCCAGCTCACCATCAACGCCGATGAGCATCCTTTGCTTAAGCGCTTCCACAAGCCGGATGACGAAAAGCGCACACTGGTCGTGGTGCCGCCGGAAGCTTATAGCGACTGGCTCTCCTGCCGCGATCCCGAATTTGCACGGGCCTTCCTTAATCCCTACCCGCATCAGCTGATGCACGCTTGGGAGGATCCTCGGCCGGAGGCAAAAAAGAAACCCGCCCCCGAAAAACAGCAGTCTTTGCTGGACTTCTGACCGTCTGCAACGGAGTGACTTTCAAGTAATTCTTGTACTCGTCTTTCTCATTGGACACATGCTATTGTGCTAGTGTCGAATTGTTGCCCGCACAAGAAATCTACCGGGGACTCAAATGATCCAGAATTTCATTGGCCTTGCCAGCCGAGGTGCCTCCACTTTGGGACGGCTGGATTTCAAATGGCTGATCCTTGCGTCAATGATCGTCCTCGACATCGTTTGGCTACTCGTTAATGGCTGGTACGTTCAACCGGCCAGCATGGTCGCCCCGCTAGTGCTCGCAACCGTATCCGCAGCGCCCCTGCTCTTCAAGCGATACAGGGACGACGATATGATTTTCACGCTCTGCGAGTCTGTCGTCTTCTCACTGCTGCTCGCTCAATCAGCAGCAGTCTTCAGCTATCTGGCTGTTTCAGCCAATTTCCCCCTGATTGATCTTCCGCTCGCCAGGCTCGACGCATTTATTGGATTTAACTGGAGTGACTACTATCAGTGGGCTATTTCTCACGAAACATACCTTCGCCTCATGTTTGCAGCCTATCAAACCCTCGCCATCCAATCCTGGACCGTCGTGATCTACCTCTCGATCTCGAAGCGCAGGGCAAGGGTCAAGGAATTCCTGGAATTATCGTCGCTCCTCATCGCGACATCGATCCTGTTTTCCATATTTTTCCCGGCCGCTGGCGCACCCAAATTCTTCGCCGAAAGCCTTCATACAGATGTTTCGGGCTGGTCGCATTTTGAAGAGCTGAGGTCAGGTGTGCTGAGTGCAATCGACCTGAATGCGATGCAAGGCCTTGTCTCGATGCCTTCGGTGCATACCGTAATGGCCATTTTGTTTTGCTGGGCGGTACGCCGCACGCCGATGGCCTACATCATTATTCCGTTGAACATGGCGCTGCTGCTTTCGACGCCGGTGGTCGGCGGACATTACATCATCGATGTTCTCGCCGCCGGCATCCTCACATTAGCCGTCATCAAGCTTCGGCAGATCTGGTTGCAGAAACGACTTGGAATCCAGGAAAGCGAGGTTCTTTCCACGACGCGTAAAATGGCCTGACACGAAAGTTTGGCCTGCCCTACAGGAATCGAACCTGTGACCCTCGGCTTAGAAGTCGGCTACCTTATGCTTTTCCGTTGTTCCCATTACCCTTGCAAAGCATTGATTTTCAAAGGAAAAAACGAAAAATCCGCCGATTTCGTCACATCCATGCTTTCCGAATCTTGGCATTATTTTGCTAAAATCTTCCTACGCAGTGCCTACGCAAAACGGAATTGCAGGAACTTAGGCAATGGCAAAAATCAACTTCACGGCGAGCCGCGTTGCAGCCTTTCAATGTGATCCAGGCAAGAGACAATCTCTTCTGTGGGATGCCAAAACCCCGGGGCTTGGTGTCAGAGCCAGCGACGGCGGCAGTAAATCATACATCTTTGAGGCGCGTCTAAACGGAACGACATTACGTATTACGATTGGCGATGTCCGGACCTGGTCAGTCTCGAACGCTAAAGTGGAAGCGACACGCTTAAAGGCACAGGTCGACAGCGGTTTCGATCCACGCCAAAAACGTCTGGAGCAGCTTGCAAAGAATAAAGCAGATCGGGAGCAAGCAAAACGACGAGATTTGACACTCGCAGACGTATGGCCGATCTATCTAGCGGACAGAAAGCCGCACTGGGGTGAACGCCACTATCAGGACCATCTAAATCAAGCTGCACCTGGCGGCCAATCCAAAAAGCGGGGCAAAGGAAAAACAGTCGCTGGCCCTCTCGCCTCCCTGATGACACGTAAGCTGTCCGAACTGTCAGCCGTCGTTCTAGCGGAATGGGCGGGGATGGAATCTGCGGCCCGTCCGACAAATACTGCACAGAGCTTTCGAAAGCTAAGGGCATTCATCCACTGGGCAGAAAGCCATGATGAATATTGCGACATCATTCCGACAGGCTCATACAGAGCCCGCAAAGTAAGGGATGCTATCCCTCCAGCACGCGCCAAACTTGGCGACTGCCTTCAGCGCGAACAACTCGCAAACTGGTTCACTGCTATCCGCGCTATTCCCAACCCAATTATTAGTTGCTACCTACAAGGCTTATTGATTACAGGTGCTCGCAGGGAAGAGCTCGCGGAACTTCGTTGGGAAGATGTGGACTTCACATGGCGTAGCCTCAACATCCGAGACAAAGTTGATGGCATGCGCACAATCCCTTTGACGCCCTATTTCGCCGGACAGTTGCTGGTGCTAAAACGCCTGAACGAGATGCCCCCGTCCAAAAGCCGCATTAGACGCCTGAAGGCTGCTGGCAAAGAGTGGTCACCTTCACCGTGGGCATTTAGCAGTAGATCAGAAAGCGGTCATATTGTGTCGCCCAACAAAGCTCATGCTGATGCGGTCACCGCTGCTGGACTGCCGCATATTACTTTGCATGGACTTCGTCGATCGTTCGGCACGCTTTGCGAGTGGATTGAAATGCCAAGTGGCGTGTCGGCACAAATCATGGGCCATAGGCCTAGCGCTCTCGCTGAAAAACACTACCGGCGCCGACCACTTGACTTGCTTCGTAAGTGGCACGATGAAATTGAAAAATGGATACTCACAGAAGCCGGAATCGACTTCACGCCAACCAAGATCTCCGGCGAGGCTCCCTAGGCGGGATTCAGCTACAAGTGCATGGCGGAGAGGGTGTCTGTAGTACTAAGAGTGAGAAAACCGCTCTATCCATCTTTCTATCCACCTTTCGCACTCCCCGCTAATGAGACATCATGCGCCTTCGGGCCGACAGCCCCGCGTAAGCGAAATTCCCAAACTAGCCCACGCTTTCACCCAAGTGAGATGATGGCTCACAGCACCTTTGACGCCTCGCGCACCACATTAATTGCCCGCCCCCGGAACCACTGGTGAATTCGGTCGGAATTTCGCATCTCGTGCCAGTACGCGAAAATCGGATAGGGTTTAAGGCCGAGTGGCAGCGGCTTGACGATAATTGGTAGCAACTCAGCCATCTTCTGCGCATAAAAACGCGGCAACGTCAGAAGGAGATCCCCGGATGCGACGATCTGGCAGGCAGCAAAATGGTGCTGGCAAAAGAGACTGATCTGGCGCTGGCGGCCATCGTTGCCAAGCAGAACATCCAGCGTATTCGGTTCTCCCATCGGCGAAACGCTGACATGGCGCGCGGCGAAGTATTCCGCACGGGTCAGGCTCCCCTGCACCAGCGGATGGTCGCGACGCATGACGACCACGTGCGACTCGTCGAAGATATATGCGCTGGCAACGCGGGGCCCTACCCGGATGCGGCGCTCAAACACCAGGTCCAGCTGCCCGCCGGCCAGGGCGCGCTCGACTTCATCCAGCGGCACGCGACGGCTCGCCAGCTTGAGGCGTGGCGCTTCTGCCGCAAAGGTGGCCGCCAGGGCTGGCAGCACCATGGATTCCAGCATATCGCGCGAACCCATCGTCATTTCGGCATCGAGCGTTTCCGGCCTCACTTCGGCCTCGCTGCGCAAAGTCCCCTGCAATCCCTGGAGATGGCTTTGCACCGCCTCGATCACCGCCAGCGTGCGCTCGGTGGGGACTACGCTATTGCCCTGCCGGACGAATAAGGGGTCGCCAAAGTGTTCACGCAGCCGGTTCAGGGCATGGGTCACGGCCGGCTGCGTCAAATGCAGGGAGCGGGCGGCGGCCGTGATCCCCCCCTGCTGGTAGATCGCGTCCAGCACACGGAACAGATTCAGGTCGATGCGGCCATCCATATAAATTTCATTTATGTCCGTGAATTATAAATATTCATTATATAGATTACCCGAGTTCGCGTACGCTGGTTTTCATCACAACAAACCAGGGCTTTAAATCATGGACTTCTCCCCTTCCAAACGCGGCCAAGAAATGCTGGAACGCCTTGACCGCTTCATGCGCGAAGAACTCGAACCGGTGGAGGCGGAATATCACGCGCAACTGACCGGCGGCGCGGACTGGCGTCAATGGCGCCAGCCGGCAGTGATGGAAAAACTCAAGGCACGCGCCAAGGAAGCCGGCCTGTGGAACCTGTTCCTGCCGGAAGTCGAACACGGCGGCGCCGGCCTGTCCAATGTCGAATATGCGCCGCTGGCCGAACGCATGGGCCATTCAATGATGGCGCCGGAGGTCTTCAACTGCAACGCCCCCGATACCGGCAATATGGAAGTGCTGGCCCGCTATGGCTCGCCCGAACAGCAGCACCAATGGCTCGAGCCGCTGCTGTCCGGCGAAATCCGCTCCGCCTTCTGCATGACCGAACCGGCAGTGGCCTCGTCGGACGCCACCAATATGCAGGCGACCGCCATCGTGGAAGGCGACGAAGTCGTGCTGAATGGGCGCAAATGGTGGTCCACCGGCATCGGCCACCCGAATGTGAAGATCGCGATCTTCATGGGCCTGAGTGATCCGGATGCCGACCGCCACCGCCGCCACACCATGGTGCTTTGTCCGCTGGATACTCCGGGCGTCACCGTCACGCGCATGCTGCCAAGCTTCGGCACCTTTGACGAACCGTCCGGGCACGGTGAAGTGGTGTTCGACAATGTTCGCCTGCCTTTATCGAACATCATTCTCGGCGTTGGCCGCGGCTTCGAAATCGCCCAGGGCCGCCTTGGCCCGGGCCGCATCCACCACTGCATGCGCGCAATCGGCGCGGCGGAACACTCGCTGTCGCTGCTTTGCGCACGCGCAGAGAAACGCGTCGCTTTCGGAAAGCCGCTAGCCAAGCTAGGCGGCAATGCCGACAACATCGCCAACCTGCGCATGGCCATCGAACAGGCGCGTCTGCTGACGATGAAGGCGGCATGGACCATCGACACGCAAGGCGTGAAGGCGGCCATGAGCCTGATCTCGCAGATCAAGGTTGTCGCACCTGCAGTTGCGCAGCAAGCCGCCGATGCTGCCATCCAGATCCACGGCGCCATGGGCATGTGCGACGACACGCCATTGGCGGGCTTGTTTGCCTACGCACGGGCGCTGCGCATTGCTGACGGTCCGGATGAAGTGCACCGCGGCGTGATCGCCAAGATCGAGCTGAAACAGCAGAAGGCTGCGCGAGGAGAACTGGAATGACGAATGCAATTGCCGACGCGCGCGCAGTGCGCGATGAAGACCGCCTGGACACGGCGCGCCTGGATGCTTACCTGAAATCGGCCATCCCAGGCCTGCAGGGGGAGCCAGCGCTGCGCCAGTTCCAGGGCGGTGCGTCCAACCTGACGTACCTGGTCAGCTATGGCGACCGCAACCTGGTGCTGCGCCGTGCTCCTGCTGGCGCAGCGGCAGGCGCCCACGATATGCTGCGCGAAGCGGGCGTGATGGCGGCGCTGAAACCCAGCTTTACTTATGTGCCGGCCATCCTGGCGCGCAGCGACGATGCTTCCATCGTCGGCGCCCCCTTCTTTGCCATGGAATGCCTGCCTGGCATCATCCTGCGCAGCAACCTGCCGGCCGGCTTCCCTCTCGATGCAGCCGGCGTACGTAAGCTGTGCACCAATGTCCTCGACCGCCTGATCGAACTGCACGGCATCGATGCGACGCAACCGGCACTGGCGGCACTGGGCAAAGGCGAAGGCTATGTCGAGCGCCAGTTCGGCGGCTGGACTTCGCGCTGGCAGCGCGCGCTGACCGAAGGCACCGACGCCTGCGAAGACGTCATTGCCTGGCTGGCTGCGACGCGCCCGAAACAGGATTCCCGCCTGTGCGTCATCCACAACGACTACCGCTTCGACAATGTGGTGCTCGATCCTGCCGACCCGACCAAGGTGATTGGCGTCCTGGATTGGGAAATGGCCACGCTGGGTGATCCTTTGATGGACCTCGGCGGCTCTCTCGCTTATTGGGTGGAGGCCGGCGACGAACCAGCCTTCCAGGCGGTCCGACGCCAGCCAACGCACGCGGAAGGCATGTTCACGCGGCGCGAAGTGCTGGCCTACTATGCCGACAAGACCGGAATGGATACCCGCGACTTTGCCTTCTATGAAGTCTTCGGACTGTTCCGCCTGATGGTCATCGCGCAGCAGATCTACCGCCGCTATGTCCTGGGCCAGACCACCAATGAGCAGTTTGCGAGTCTCGGCGTCATGGTAGGCATCCTGGCCAGGCGTTGCCGCGAAACGATCGCCGCCGGCGGGAGCCACTAGTGGGCGACATATTCCTGATCCGCCATGGGCAGGCCAGTCTTGGCGCAGAGGATTACGACTGTCTCTCCGAACTGGGCGAGCTTCAGTCCGCTCTTCTGGGAAGCTGGCTGGCGCGCAGCGGGCGCCGCCCTGCCCGCATTGCTGTTGGCGGCCTTCGCCGTCATGCGCAGACGGCGCAGGCCTGCCTGCGCGCGGCGGGGCTGGACGAAATCCCGACTCTCGTACTAACCGGCCTGGACGAATTCGATGCCAACGAACTGGTTGCCCAGGTGGAGGCGCAATCCGCATCCGGCGCTTCTGCGCGCGCTGCGCTTGCGCGCGATCCTGCCGAGCAGAAGGCTTTGCAAAGCCTGATTCTGGCAGCTGTCGACCGCTGGACAGCCGGAGGGCACGACCACGAATACAACACCAGTTGGCCCGCCTTCAGCGCCGCCGTGCGCGATGCCTGGGAGTCGCTCGCCACCACGCACGAAGGTGAAACCTGGGTTTTCACATCGGGCGGCCCGATCAGCGTGATCGTCGCTGCCCTCATGGACTTGCCCGCAGAACGCACTTTCTCCCTGTGCTGGCCGCTGGTCAACACCAGCGTCACACGCATCCGGCTTGGCCGGCGATCACGCCAGCTCATTACATACAACGGGTGGCCGCACCTTGACGGCGCAGCAGAATCGCAACTGCTTACCCACCGCTGAATACTTCTGAAGGGAACCAATATGAATCCATCCAATTTGTTCGACCTGACCGGCAAGGTCGCCCTCGTCACCGGCGCCAGCCGCGGCATTGGCGCTGAAATCGCTCGCCTGCTTGGCGCTCACGGCGCCCACGTCATCGTCACCAGCCGCCGCCGCGATGACTGCCAGCGCGTCGCCGATGAAATCGCCCTCGCATCAGGCGGTTCGGCCGAGGCGGCAGCCTGCCATATCGGCGACCAGGCCCAAATCGAAGCACTGTACGACTCGATCCTCAAGCGCCATGGCCGCCTGGACATTCTGGTGAATAATGCCGCCACCAACCCCTACTTCGGTCCGATTGAAGACACTAGCGTGGAGGCATTCCAGAAAACGATCGACGTGAATATCCGCGGCTACTTCTTCATGTCTACCCTCGCCGCGAAGCTGATGAAAGAGAACCAGGACGGGTCCATCATCAATGTGGCCTCTGTCAATGGCGTGATCCCCGGCCACCACCAGGGCATCTACTCGATCACCAAGGCAGCAATCATCTCCATGACCAAGGCATTTGCGGCGGAACTGGCGCAAAAAGGTGTGCGCTGCAACGCCCTGCTGCCAGGCTTCACCGATACCAAGTTCACTGCAGCGCTGAAAGATTCGCCGGAAGTGCTTGGATCGCTGCTGACGCACGTCCCCATGCGCCGCGCCGCCCAGCCATCCGAGATGGCCGGTGCGGTCCTGTATCTTGCTTCCGCCGCGTCAAGCTACACGACGGGCGCGATCCTCAACGTCGACGGCGGCTACCTCTGCGCCTGAACCGTCAACCTGGTCGGCCAGCATTTCGCCGGTGAGCGATTGCAGGCCGATGCCGTGTCCGCAGCACACCGACGTCGACACCACGTTCCCGCTGACGGTGATCATGGGCAGCGTCGTATTGGCCAGGCTGGCGTAACCGCTCCAGCGCGACACGACCGGCGCGCCGCGCAGCGCGGGAAAACGGTCGTACAAGCGGCCCACGATTTCAGACAGGTCCGCATGGCTCGGAGTGGATGGAATCGGTAGGCCATAGGCGTCATTCAGGCGCTTGGCCGTCGCCACCAGCGTGTTGCGCGGCGTGATACGAAAACTCTCCATGGCCCAGCGCGGCGCGAGCACGCCCAGGCGCCGGGGTAAGTCCAGTGTCGCCAACTGGTCTTCCGACAAAGGCCCCACTTCGACAGCGGTAGCGCGCAGTGTTGCCATACCGGCGGGTAGCATTCCAAGCCGCGGTGAATAGGCATTGGTCGCAAAAACCAATGTCGGAGCCCGGGCCTTGCCCAACGGTGTTTTCACGGTAACGCGTGCCCCATCTTCGAAAGACAGCATCGGGGTCCCTTCGTAAAGCTTGATCCCTGCCTCCAGCACAGCGCGCCGCAGGCCAGCCACGTACATGCCAGGGTCTAGCGTGCCGCCATCGGGCGTGCAAAGCGCGGAGACGAACGCCGGTCCTTGCAGCGCACGCAGGCTGTCCTGATCCAGCAGGAGAACACGCGCACCGAAAGCGATGCCCGCATGCGCATCCTTGGCCAGCAGCAGCTCCTCTGAAGGGCGAAAGCTGCCGCGCATCATGCCGCCAGCAGAGTAGCCGCAATCTATGCCGTATTTGCGCAACTGGCGCTCCACATAGGCCACGCCCTTGTCATAGATTCCAACTACTCGCGCCGCTTCGACGAAGCCGACACGCCGGTCAAGCAGATCATATTCAAGCTGGATGCTGCCGGCGAGATAACCTGCATTGCGTCCGTTGGCGCCTGCGCCGGCAAATTCCTGCTCCAGCAGGATTACCTTTGCGCCCCGTTCGTGGAATTCAAGGGCGGCGGACAACCCCGGGATACCGCCGCCGACTATGATGACATCCCCCTCAACCATGCCTTCGAGCCGCTTCTGTAAATCCGCTGGCGCATCCATCCAAGTATTCATTTCAAACCTCAGAAAAAAAAGGCCCGGCAAACCGCGCCGGGCCTGAACCACCCAAGATGGTGGGAGACACTACCGGTTACTACAACATTAGTTTTGACGCGCCCTTCTGTTCACACTTGCGTCGAGCATTCCAGTCAATGCCAGCGCAGACTTGATCGCGCACCATTGCAGTGGCTCTGGCAAGGTTGTCGGCGTCTTATGCTGCAAAGCCGTCATCAAAGGATGGTCGATACCACCGATGCGCTCGGCCAACAGCAATCCCATCATGGACTGTGTGGCCACGCCATGGCCTGAGCAGCCCGCGGTATAGAGCACATTGCCGGCGTCACCGCTTGCCCCAACAACAGGCAAAGCGTCATAGGCCATGCTCACGTATCCGCTCCAGCAGGCGCGGATGCCGATACCGCGCAGGCCCGGGAAGCGCTCGTGCAGCCCTTCCTCCAACGCCGCATATGCCGCGTGATCCGGCACGTTCGGCGTTTTCGAGCCGTAGGCATAGTTGAGCTGCTTGGTCGTCGTCACGATCGTGTTACGGGCAGTGAGGCGATGGCTTTCCATCGTCCAGTGCGGGGTGACGATACCCTCGCGTCCTTGCCAGCCCAATGCTGCCAGCTGTTCGGCCGACAATGGCTCCGTCTCCAATGCCGAAACCCGGATTGGCGCGACCTTGTCCTTCAACAGACCCAATTGCGGCGTATAGGCATTTGTAGCGAGCACCAGGAAAGGCGCACTGGCGCTTCCCTTCGCTGTTACTGCCTTGACCGTCGCGCCGGTTGTAAATGAATGCATCCCGGAGTTTTCATATATCTTCACTCCCGCCCGCAATGCCGCACGCCGCAAGCCGAGCACATACTTTCCGGGATCGAGCGTGCCACCGCGCGGCGCGTAACAACCAAACAGGAAAGCCGGCGGAATGCCACGCGCCCGCAGCGCGGCGGAATCCAGGAACTCGGAATAACTCCCAAGTTCCAGGCCGGTTTGCATGTCCTTGCGCAGCTTAGCCTCCTGCGAGGCGTGGACAGCTGCGCGAAGGATGCCGGACTGGTTGTAGTCGCAGTCGATGCCATATTCGCGCAGCTTGCGCTCCACATAGCTCACACCCTGGTCATAGAATTCGACGATACCTTTGGAACGCTCATGGCCTATGCGTTTGTGGAACATGTCAAACTCGATGCCTGCACTTCCTGCAAGGTAACCAGCATTGCGGCCGCTGGCGCCGAAGCCGCCGAAGTCACGTTCCAGCACAACGACTTTCGCGCCCCGCGCCCTGAGTTCCAGCGCAGTGTTCAAGCCTGCAAAGCCGGCACCTACCACCACGACATCGGCGCTGACATGGCTATCCAGTTCCGGCTGCAGGTCTGATGGGGCTTCCAGCCAGCCTCCGATAGGGCGATATCGATTTGTCGTTTCCATGATTAGTCCTTGCTCAAAATATGAATCGCCAGTGCGGCTTCTTCCACGCCCTGCAGGCCGCCGCCGTTTTCCTGGATGGCGTGGCGCGCCCCCTGCACCTGGCGCGCTCCTGCCTCACCGCGCAATTGCGTGACCAGCTCGAACAACTGGCCGATGCCTGTAGCGCCGAGCGGATGCCCTTTCGATTCCAGGCCACCTGAGGTGTTGATCGGGACACGTCCACCGAGCGTGAAGTCGCCGCGTTCGGCCGCAGGGCCGCCCTCACCCAATGGCGCCAGGCCGAGGTTTTCAGCCTGGATGATTTCGCCCATGGCGGACGCATCGTGTACCTCGGCGACATGCATGTCCTGCGGTCCCAGGCCCGCCTGCGCGTACGCCTGCAACGCGGCGAGATGGCCGATGTTCAGCTGTGGCTGATCAATACGGCGGTGAGTGAAACTACGGATCACGCTGGCCGCGACACGGATGCACCGGCTGCGGTCCGCGCCGATACGGCGCAGGCCCTCTTCGGTACACAGGATCGCGGCAGCGGCGCCGTCCGATACCGGGGCGCACATGGGTAATGTGATCGGATAGGTGATCGGCGGGGCGGCCAGCACTTCGTCAATCGTGAACGCCTGGCGGAATTGCGCGTACGGGTTATGCACCGAATGCTGGTGGTTCTTTGCCGATACGGCGGCAATCTGCCTTTGTGTCGTGCCGTAAGTCGCCATGTGATGGCGGCACATGGCGGCATAGATCTTCATGAAGCGGCTGTATGGCCGTTCCGATTCCGATCCCGGCGGCGGTTCGATACCCTCGCCCAGCCGGGCAAGCGTGGCGAAGTTTTCTTCAACGCGTGAGACATCCCAGCCGGCTTCGAACAGGGCCAGTGACTTTTCCTTGTCCGCTACCACCATCTTTTCCGCCCCGAGCGCGAGCGCCACGTCGCAGGCCCCGGCTTTCAGGCTCTGAATCGCGAGGTGCACCGCGCTGCTGCCGGAGGCGCAGGCATTTTCGACATTGATGACTGGAATGCCTTCAATACCGATCTTGCTGAACACAACCTGGCCCGGAATCGACAACTGGCCATGCAATGGGCCGCCTGTGATGCCGGAATAATAAGCTGTGCCAATGTCCTGTGCGCAGCAGCCTGCGTCCTTCAGCGCGCCCTGCAGCGCCTCGTCCGCCAGGCTTTCGACGCTGCGTTCGATATGGCGCCCGAACACCGTCATCGCAATGCCGGCGATATAGATATTACTCATAACCCGTTCCTTAGATTCGTCGTTCCACGCCTTGCCAGTACTGTTCCCGCAAATCCTTCTTAAGGACTTTACCAACCGGACTGCGTGGCAATGCAGCCGTGAAGTCCACGCTTTTCGGCGCGCGCACGGAACCGAGCTTCTGTTTGCACAGGGTGATCAGTTCTTCCGCATCGACTTCCTGCCCGGCTTTCAGTTCCACCACGGCCTTCACTGCCTCACCCCACTTATCGTCAGGCACGCCGATCACCGCGCAATCGCGCACTGCCGGATGCCCCCAGAGGATTTGCTCGATCTCGCTCGGGTAGACGTTGAAGCCTCCGGAAATGATCATGTCCTTCTTGCGGTCGGTGATGTGCAGGAAGCCCTCGGCGTCCATGTGGCCGATATCGCCGGTATGCAGCCAGCCGTCGATAATGGTTTCCGCCGTCTTGTCCGGTGCTTTGTAATAGCCCTTCATCACCAGGTCACCGCGTACGCAGATTTCGCCGGTGCCGCCGATCGGCAGCACCTCATTGCGCTCGTTCAGGATCTCGACGCGGATCAGTGGGTTCGGGCGGCCGACGGAAGACAGCCTTTCATCCGATGCCAGTTTGCCGTCTACGAAATGCGCCTCGGGCGGGAGGAAAGCGATGGAAGCCGGCGCTTCGGTCTGGCCGTAGCCGCCAGCCATGACTGGACCGAAGACCTCGATCGCGCGCTTCAGCTTTTCAACCGACATCGGCGCGGCCCCGTACAGGAAGAATTTCAGCGACGGGAAGGCGATTTTGTCGATGCCCGGGATCTCGAGCAAGCGGTAGATCACCGTCGGCGGCAGGAACATTTCGGTCACGCCATGCTTGGCGATCGCGCCCAGCACCGTTGCCGGATCCGGCTTGGTGACCACAACCACCGTTCCGCCCTGCGCAGTGCAAGGCAGCGACAGCATGCCGGCCGTGTGGGTCATCGGCGCCGCCGCCAGGTTCACCGGACGCTCGCCCTCGTAAGGGAAAGCGATCATGAACTGCGCAAAATACGTCTGGAAGGCGCGGTGGGTGTTCATCACGCCCTTTGGTTTGCCGGTCGTGCCGCCGGTAGCCGAAAGGGTCGCGACATCGTTCAACGCCGCTTCAACCTGCGGCGCGGTCGTTGGCACGCCTTTCAGCCATTCGGACAGCGACGTCGCCCAAGGCAGGCTACCATCGAGACAGACCCATTGCCTGACCTTGGGCAAGTTCGCCCGCAGCGGTTCAATGACGGCGGCGAACTGCTGCTGGAAGAACAGCACCTCGCAATCGAAAAAGTCCAGCACGTACTGGTTTTCTTCCGCGACGTTGCGGCCGTTGACAGGAATATAGGTCAATCCGGCGCGCCACAAGCCCAGCGCGCAGGTCCACCCGATCACATCGTTGTCGGACCAGATCGCACCCTTGCTCTCCTTGCCAAAGCCGCCCGCAATGAGGGCGTTGGCGACGCGGTACGACATTTCGCCTGCTTCCTGGAACGTAAAGCTGCGTTCATCCTGGATGTAGGCGACGGCGTTCGGGTTGATGCGCCAGCCACGGTCGAAGAAATCAATGATAGCCATGCTGTTCCCCGATTACAGGTGGGTTACCGTGGCGCGTGCCAGGCCACGCTGCTCCAGGAAGCCGAGCAGGTAGCGGTGGCCGAACGCCTTGGATCCGGATGCAAAGCCCGTCTTCGCCAGGTCGCCATCGAGCAGCTTGATCGCGCCCGCCGCATGGATAGCGCCGGTAGCGATGTAAGGCGTGGTGCCGTGCAGGGTAGCGCGCACGGATGCCAGCTGGCCACGACCGATCGCTACGTCGACGGTGCGCTGCACGGTGGTGCGCTCGCGCGGCGGCATTGCCGGAGTGGTGGAATCAACGATCTGCTTCAGCACCGCGTCCTGCTGCTCGCGCGGCAGGTTTTTGTACTCCGCCTCCCACTTCTGGCCCAAGGCATGCACTGTCCGCATCGCATTGTTGTCGTAGAAACCTACGCTGGAAATACAGCTGCGCACGCGGGAATCGCGCTCGAAGTAGACCGGCAGCGAGGTACCGCCCCATGGCAGCGAGAACACAGGCTGCATGAACGCAGGGTCATTGATCATGAACGAAGCATCGGCCGCGTGCGAAACCAGCTTCTTCTCCCACAGGTAGCAGGACTCGTGGCGGTAACCTTCGAAGATCGTTGCGGTGGAACCGACACTGATGCCGGCGCCGGTGCGTGGGCCGCGGCACAGGGTCGCCGTTTCCAGTGCATCCACACCATGGGTTTCCAGCGCCAGTTCAGCGGCGATTTCGGCGTAGGTGTACATATAAGCGTTCGATGGCGATACCAGCAGGCCGGCTTGGCGATACAGCTCGCCGAACTGGTCGCGCACCTTGCGGATGTAAGCTTGTTCGCCGGTGGTATCCAGGTAATGGCAGCCGGCTTTCAGTGCGGCTTCAACCGTCACCAGGCCAGAGTTGATGAATGGGCCGACAGTATTGCAGACCACCTTGGCGCCCTGGAAGGCTTTCACCAGCGAGTCGACATTGTGTTCAGCCTCGATGATTTCATATTCGGCCTGTTCCAGGCGAACCACGCGCTGCGACATCATTTCCTTGATGCGGCCTGCATTGCGGCCCACCGCCGTGAAAGGGATTGCCTGGTCGATCAGCCAATCCATGATCAACATGCCGGTGTAACCGCTTGCGCCATAAACTACGACAGGATGCTTAGCCATTTTTTTGTCTCCTAAACTTCAATTTAAAGAACGATGGGTCTTACCGGCGCCCATCCGGACCGTTTTCTTGTATGTACGTGATCAACGGCTGGCGAGGTATTGCGCCAGGTCGTCGATGTCCTGCTGCGCGAGCTGGCTGGTCACCGCCTGCATGGCGCCTGTCGGGTCGCGCCGGGCGCCGCTCTTGAAGCGAATGAGCTGCTCGCGCAGGTAATCACTTCCCTGCCCCGCCAGCCGTGGGAACTCGCCTTTGCCTTCCAGTTGCGCGCCATGGCATGCCGTACAGCCGTTGGCTTGTGCCAGCGCCGCGCCACGCTGTACTTGCGCAGCGTCGCCTTTGAAGGTCTCGTTGGGGAGCGGTTTGAGTTTCCCGAAGTGGGAAACCAGAGATTCCAATTCCTTATCGCTCATGCTGAGCGCCATCGGCGTCATCGTTGGATCGTGGCGCGTGCCATCAGCGAAAGACTTCAGCTGCTTCCTCAGATAGCCTTCCGGCTGGCCCGCCAGGCGCGGATAGACTTGGGAACGCGAATTACCTGCGACACCATGGCAATACATGCATGCGTCGCTATTGCGCGGCCAGGGTCCGGCGGCCTGCGCATCCTCCTTGGCGATCGAGTCGATCTGTTCGCTGAGCTGGTACAGGCCTACGAGTTCCGGCCCGTAGGTCACCCCAGCCACTGCGACTGCCGCCAACAGCAGCCAGCCAGTCAAAACAAGAATACTTTTGCCACGGCTACGTGGCTTCTTTGCGGCACTCATCATGCCCTCCTTTCATTGATTGCCTGCAGTGCCTGCAGTGCTGCTTTATGCCCGGAACGGACAGCGCCATCCATATAGCCCGCCCAGATATCCGCTGTTTCCGTGCCGGACCAGATCAGGCGGCCCGCAGGCGGGTGCAAGGCGTCGCCATACCTGGTCAGGAAATTGCGCGGCATGGCCGAAATGCAGGTCAGCGTCCATTTGTCGCACTGGCCCCAGTCATGGTCGTAATAGGCAACTGGATTCAGCGCCTCCTCGCCTAAGGCTTGGGCGTAAATGCGTGAGAGTTTTTTTCCCGCGGCCTTAGTGTCCGACGGCAGCCAGCTATTGACGACGAACGCATTGATTACCCCGAACGAACCGTCTTCCGGCGAATTGTCATAGGCCCACATGACCGGGCCTTTGGACTGGAAGATCCAGCCATTCAGCCCCTTCTCGCGCCAGAAGGCTTTTTTGTAGACGTGGGCCGTCTTGCGCGCGGGAGAAAAAGCAGGCCAGCGCTTTTGCATTTCATGGCGCTTGGCTGGCAGCGGCGGATCGAAAGTAATCTGGTTGCACAGGGGCGGCGACAGCGCGACGACAACGCTGCGGGCGCGGATCACTCCCTTGGGCGTATGGATGGCAACAGGGCCATCCCGCCAGTTTTCGATGCGCAAGACGGGCGATTCCAGCCGCACCTTGTCGCCCAGCGCTTGCGCCATCTTGATCGACAGGATCTGAGAACCGCCGGAAATGCGGGTCTCCTGCGCACCGCCCTTCACCGCCTCCAGGCGGTTGTAGATGCTGTCGGCGGAATTGACCATCGACAGCCAATGCAGCATGGAGAGACGTGCCGGTGAAGTGCCGCCCGAAAGAGCCACTCCGGTCGCCCACCCAAGCTGGTCCGCCGGTGCCACGTTTTTCTTGGCGAGCCAGTCGCCAACGGTCATCGAATCCAGTTCTGCCGCACGCGGCGATTTCCAGGGCGCGCCGCTCGGCACCAGCTTGGACAGCTCTTCCAGTTCGCCAGTCAATTTGCGGTCCGTATCGAAACCGCCAGTCGATTCCATTCTCGCGACGGAATCTCCCGCGATGAAGGAAGCCTTGCCATGCCAGTAAGCCGGGAAGGTTCCCACGCCCAGTTCACGCGCCAGGTCGGCAATCGCGGTCTGCCCTGGCCCTATCCATTGGCCACCGGCCTCGGTGAAATAGCCCTTGCCGAGGTCGTGATTCAAGGTACGCCCGCCTACGCGGTCGCGCGCCTCCAGCACCAGGAAGGATTCGCAGCCTGCTTTCTTCAGATCCCGCGCGGCGGTAAGGCCCGCGAGACCGCCGCCGATAATGACGATGTCGACGACTTCCTGTGCGCCAGACTTGGCCGAAGCGCCCGTGCCTGGCAGAGCCGCCGTTGCGGCGTTCACCGAGGCGATTGCAGTACCCGCTGCTGCCGCAGCAGCGCCAAGGAAGCCGCGTCGGGTCAGCGCGGGCCCTTTCATTTTTTCATCCATGATTGTCCTTTCGTTGGCCGCCAGCGACCGTGCCAAGCGCCTGCAACGCCGCCTTGTGGCCGGAGCGCACTGCGCCATCCATTGAAGTTGCCCAGATATCCGCCGTTTCAGTTCCCGACCAGATCAGGCGGCCTACCGGTGCATGCAGGACATCGCCAAACCGCGTCAGGAAACCCGGTGGCATGGGCGAAGCGCAGGTGAGCGACCAGCGGTCTGCCTTGCCCCAGTCGTAGTCGTGGTATTGAACAGGGTGAAGCGCCTCCTCACCCAATGCCTGCGCATAGATTTTTGACAGCTCGTCGCGCGCTGCCGCCGTATCGGACGGCAAGCCCCCGCTACGGACAAAGGCGCTGATGACGCCAAACGAGACGTCCTCCGGAGAATTGTCGTAGGCCCAGAGCACAGGGCCCTTTGCTTGCACAACCCACCCATTCAAGCCCTTCTCACGCCAGAACGCCTTGCTGTACACGTGAACCGTCTTGCGCATCGGCGCGTAGGCCGGCCAGCGCCGCTGCATCTCCCTGCGCTTTTCCGGCAGAGGAGGATCGAAGGCGATCTGGGTGCACAGGGCCGGCGACAGTGCGACGATCACGCTGCGCGCTCTGACCACGCCGGTGGGCGTATGGATTGCGACCGGGCCGTCTTGCCAGTTTTCGATTTTCAGCACCGGCGTCGAAAGGCGCACCTTTTCCCCAAGCGCCTGCGCCATTTTGATCGACAAGATTTGCGAACCGCCCGAGATGCGCGTTTCCTGGGCGCCGCCCTTGATCGATTCCAGCTGCTCGTAATTGCAACTGGCGGAATTGATCATCCCGAGGTAATGCAACAGAGATACCTTGGCCGGCACCGCACCTGTCGTCAGCGTCGCGCCCAGGTTCCAGCTAAGCTGGTCTGCTGGAGCGAGATTTTTCTTCGCCAGCCAGTCACCAAACGACATGGCGTCGTATTCGGCCGCGCGCGGCGCTGTCCACGGGGCGGCCGATGGCACCTGCTTTGCCATGGCTTCCAGCTCGTGACGCAGCTTGGCATCGGTGCCGAAGCCACCGTCGCTTTCGGCCGTTGCACGGGCATCGCCAGCCATCAAGGTCATCTTTCCCTGCCACCAGGTTGGGAAGGTGCCGACACCCAGTTCCTTTGCCAGGTCCATAATCGCGGTCTGGCCCGGGCCGATCCACTGGCCGCCCGCTTCCGAAAAATAGCCACCGCCCAGGTCATGATTAAGCGTCCTCCCGCCCACGCGATCGCGCGCCTCCAGGACCACGAAGGACTCGCAACCGGCGCGTTGCAAATCGCGCGCCGCAGTCAAGCCGGCCAGACCTGCTCCGATGATCGCCACGTCCAGCACTGCTCCTGCTCCGCTTGCGCCCTGCCCCCGCACTGGTGCAACGACTGCCGCCGCGGCGCCTGCGGCCGCCATTTTGCCGATAAAGCTGCGCCGACCAAGTTGCAGAGGTCCCGATTTTTTACTGCTTTCCACAACGTTCTCCCAATTACTGTTCTTCCGTGATCGGCCCGGCCATCGACGTCAACACCAATCCCGCATCGGTCTTCAGCACGCCGGTCAATGGTTCTCGGCCAATACGTTCAGTGAGCGAAAAGGAGCGGCCGTAATCACTGCTGCGCAAGACTGTTCCGCCCATGCCCGCCACGAGGATGCGGCCGTTGGACAACTCGGCAATCCCCGTCAAGGACTGCGTAGTGTTCGACTCCACCTGCTGCCAGCTCAGGCCATCGTCACCGCTGCGATACAAATGGCCGCGCATGCCGCATACCAGCAGTGAGCCGTCCACCAGCCCTGCGCCATACCAGAGCGAACCTTTTTGACCGGTTGAAACCGATTGCCAGGACTTGCCGCCGTCCGCCGAACGGAAAATGGCCCCCCCCTCTCCTGCGATGAACCAGGTGCCGCGTTTGGAGGCGAAGATGTGCAACAAGTGGCGATCCGATTCATCGCCGCTGGCCACCTGCAGGTTGCGCCAGGTACGGCCGCCATCCTGCGTCTCGATGGCCCAGCCATACTGGCCAACTGCGATGCCGTGGCTTGGGCTCGAGAAGAACAGCGACAGGATCGGCTGCTCGGCGCCCGCAGCGGAACGCAGCAGCGCCCAGGTCTCGCCACCATCTTCGGTGCCGAGCACCACGCCGTCATGACCAGCTGCAAAACCCTGATGTTCGTTGAGGAACTGCACGGTCGTCAGCATCGAGCGCACCGGCACCGACTTCGCTTGCCGGAACTGGAAACCTTCGTCAGCCAGCAGGATCACGCCGTGATCGCCCACCAGAACGGCGCGGTTGCCGGCGCGCGTCGCCGCCAGCAGCGGAGCCGTCACCGCATGGGCGACGCGCTCGGCCGACTGCAACGTGGGCCAGGCCGGGGCGGCGGCGTGCGCCACACCTGCACTGAAGGCACACGCCAGCAGCAAAAATGAATATCTGCGAATGTGATTCACAATGTGCCCTTTCAATGTTGCAGGATTGCCGGCATGCGCACCGGACCGCTGCGCGGGAAGAGCGATTCCAGCACCACGGCAAACGCAGGCAGCAAAGTAATCGCCATGACCATGTTCACCAGGAACATGAAGGTCAGCAGCGCGCCCATATCGGCCTGGAATTTCAGGCTGGAGAAGGTCCACGTCGCCACACCGACCGACAGGGTGATTGCAGTGAACACTGTTGCCAGGCCCGTCTCCGCCAAGGCCTTTTCCAGCGCTTGGGTGAAGGCCAGCCCATGCGACAGCTGTACTTGCAGGCGGTTGTAGATGTAGAAGGCATAATCGACGCCGATGCCAACCGCCAGCACCATCACCGGCAAGGTCGCCACGGTGAGGCCGATTTCCAGCTCTTTCATGAACCAGTAACCGATCCAGGTCGCCACGGTCAGCGGCAGGCAGCACGCCACCATTGCCCGCCAATCGCGGTACACCAGGAAGACCAGCGCGAGGATCGCCGCGTACACGTACAGCATCATTGGCGTCTCGCTCGCTTCCAGCACCTCGTTGGTCGCCGCTTGCACGCCCGCATTGCCGCTCGCCAGGCGCATATTGAAGCCGTCCATATGGTTGGCATCGCGGTAGGCCTTCACTGCCGACACCACCCCCTTGATCGTGGTAGCGCGGTGGTCCGGCAGGTAAAGGTTGACGCCCTGAACCCGGCAATCGTGCGAGGACAAGCCTGCAATGCGGTTGTTCACGCCCAGAAATTGCGAGCCAAGGCCGCGTGGATCGCGCGTCAGCGTCGCCAATTTCGGATGGCCCTCGTTCATGCCGGCGTTATAGAGCTTGAGCTGGCCCGCCAGCGAATCAGCGGAAACCACGCCCGGCACGCCCCGCATATGCCATGCGAATTCGTCGGCAAAGAGGAACTGGTCGGCACGTGAACAGGAATCGGCAGGGCCTTCGAACACCACCGTCAGCCAGTCCAGGCCCACGTCAAAGCGTTCGACGATGGCCGCTGCATCGCGGTTGTAGCGCGAATCGGCCCGCAGCTCAGGCGCCCCCGCCTGCAGGCTACCAATGTGACGTCCCTGGCTTTGCCAGAATGCCGTGACGAAGACCAGCACCCCAACCACGGTTACTGCCATCGCAAAGCGTGGCCGTGCGATACGGGCAATCACGCGCAGCCAGCCACTGTGCTTTTCCCGCCGCGCCAAAGCCTGTTTTGCATACTCCGAATTGAACCGGAAATACGATGCCGCTACCGGCAACATCATCAGGTTGGTGACGATCTTGAACGTCACACCGATGGCTGCCGTGATAGCCAGCTCGCGGATCATCGGGATCGGCACCAGCACCAGCGTGATGAAGCTGACCAACGCAGTCACCAGCGCCAGCGTGCCGGGAATCAGCAAGCCGGTGAAGCTGCGACGGGCCGCCTGCATCGAGTCAGCGCCGTTGGCCACTTCCCGCACGATGTAGTTGATCTGCTGGATGCCGTGCGAAACACCGATGGCAAACACAAGGAACGGCACCAGGATCGCCAAAGGATCGAGCCCGAAGCCAAGCAAGCGTAAAGTGCCGAACTGCCACACCAGCGATGCAAGAGAACAGGCCAATGGCAACAGCGTCAGGCGGATCGAGCGGCAGTACCAGTAGACAGCCAGACCGGTGAGCAGGAAGGCCACTGCAAAGAAGCGCGTCACCTCGCCCGACCGGTCAGCGATATCGCCAACCTGCTTGGCAAAACCGATTACCTCAATCTCGACGTTGCCGTTTTCAAACGGCTTGCGGACCTTCTCTTCCAGCAGGCGGTTGAATGCGATGTAGTCGAGCTTTTGCCCAGTTGCCGGGTCGGTGTCGGACAGTTCGGCCGTGACCAGCGCACTACTCTGGTCACGTGCCACCAGCGTGCCGATATGGCCGCCAGCAGTGGCGCGCTGGCGCATCATGCCGATCACGTCATCCGTGAGCTTCTCCGGCACGATGTCGCCACCGGCCACCGGTTCGGCACGGAAACCATCTTCGGTGATTTCGGTGAAGAACACGTTTGGCGTCCACAAGGAGGTGACGCTGGTGCGCTCCACGCCAGGCAGGTAGGTAACGGCTTCCGTCACCTTGAGCACCTGCGTCAGCGTGGCGGCGTTCCAGACCTCACCCTGGCGGGCATGCACAGCGATGGTCAATCGGTTTGCACCAAACAGCTCGGTGCGGTACTTGTCGAAGGTCTTGATGAATTCATGACCTTGCGGCATCTGCTTGTCAAAGCCGGCTTCCAGATGAAGCTGGGAGGCGAACCATCCCATCAACAGCGTCAGTCCGGCCAGAACCAGCAGGAAGGAACGACGGTGCGCGAACAGCGCCGTTTCCAAACGGAGTATGAGTTTCGCTAACATCAGAACGAGGACGACAGGCTAAAGGACATGAAATTGCGGTCGCGCATCAGGTTGCTGTTGCCACCGCCCCAGTTCTTGGTGAAGTCGACACGCAGCTTCGTTTCAGGCTTCACCTTGAAGTCAATCGTTGCGCCCAATACTGCCGCGCCCATTCCTTTCACAAACCCAGGCAGCGCCGTTGCGGACACGCCGGACACGCCTTGCGAAATGGCGATGTCTGGAATCAGCGAGGAACGCGTGCCGAAAATATTCGGGTAAGTCAGCGAAGCCGCCACCACCACGCCAGAAGATGTCTTGGTCGGCAGCGCGTAATCGGCCGTCACTGCGTAAGGAATGCCAGCGTTCTTCTGCAGTTTCGGGTAGTGCGCTACCGCGGCTTCCGCAGTGATCGTGCCTTCGCTCGCGCCAAAGGCTTGCAGCAAGCCGCCCAGTGGGCCGGATGGGGACATGATGTGAATCCCCGTCAGGTGCAGCTGGAAGTGGCGCGTATCGACCCAGCCCTTGCAACGTGTGCCCACTGGAGCCACTGTAAAATCGGCCAGCGCATTGCAGTAATAGGGATTGCTCGGATCAATCACGGAGCTCGGATCGATCGCCACCCCGTCATGCGGACGGTAGGACAACTCGGTACCGATTGCCCAATCGCCTGCCTGGAAGTTGTACGACACGCCGAGCAGGCTGCGCTTCTGGCCATAATCCTGGTAGGCCTGCCAGCCGAATGGGTTTGCCGGATTGCCGGAAACTTCATAGGAGGCGAAAGGAACCTTGTCGTTATAGCGGTAGTAGTAGATACCCAGTTCATCGCCTGATTCCGGCAAGCGATAGCGCAAAGCGACGCCGCCTTGCCAAGCAGTTGGGCGGTGGTCTGCCGAGCGTGGGATCACAGTCCCCGTGCCAAGCAGCGGGCCTGCCGGGTTGACATCGGCGCTCGCCAGTTCATCGAAACTAAGCATGCGGCCATAACTGTTGATGACGGTCGCAGTGTTGCCGATCGTCCCGTAAGGCATCGCCGGTACGCCTGCCTGCGCCAGCGCTGCATTCAGCACCGATGTTGGCAAGTAGATACCGCGCCCGCCTTTGCCGACAAAATTGGAGGTCGAGAAGAAAGTGCCCGGAGCATCAAAGGCAAAACTGTTCCACTTCCACTGGTAGTACGCCTCAATTCCCAGGCCAGGCGCCAGCGAAGAACTGAGCGAAACAATAGGCGAAGGAATGAACAGGTTTTTCAGCGGCGTTCCCGGCTGGTGCGCTGCAGGCACGTAGATCGGGTTGATCGCATTGATGCCGCCGGTAATGAACAGGTTCTCGCCCCAGTTCAGCACTTGGTTGCCGACACGCAGGCGCGCCTCCTGGCTGCCGATATCGAACTTCTTATTGATGTAGGCATCGAGCCAGCGAGGGTTGCTCTTGGCGAAATCCTTCGCTTCCGGATCAAGCGGCACGCGCTTGGTCTTGTCGATCGAGAAGTCCTGGTTCACCACCCCGCGCACCAAGCCGCTCCAGCCATCGCTGGCCCGTACATACAACTCGGTCGAAAACTGCAGGTTGGAGGAGACTACCTGGCCGCGCTTGTAATTCAGGTTGCCCAGGTCCTGGTTCAAGCGCAGCGTATCGAGGTTCATCGAGAACGCCACCGGATTGCTGGCCTGCAGCGGCGTCACGGCATCGCTCACGCAACCGCCGTTGTCGTTGCCGATAAAGCGGCACTGCGGCTTCGACGTTCGCACGGCAAGGCCGAACGATACGTTCGAATCGAGGTTGACGATCCAGTTGTTTTCCAGCGTCCACTGAGTGGCATTGGCCAGCCCGGATTGCACAGCCAGGGCGCCCATCACAGCATGTCGTAATTTCATGATGGTCTCCTTAGCGAGTGGTGGCGCGACGCAGGCCGTCAGGTTCAAAGACGGAAGACTTCAGGCGCCCTTCCCTTGCAGCAAGCCAGTCCGGCTCCTTGCGGCCAGCCAGCACGCGGTCCAGCACAACACGGTGGGAGAGATGGTCGTAGCTGCTGTTGGCAGCCCACACGCAGGCAGGAACTTCCCATGCCATGTACGGTCCCATTTCTGTGGTGCGCCATACCTTGCCTTGCGCGTCGAACATGTCCGCAACCAGGATGATCCAGCTGTCTTCATCGATATAGAAGGTCCGCTTGGGGAACATGTGGCGCATGCCTTCCTTCAGGGACGCCTCCACTACCCATACACGGTGCAGCTCATAACGCGAGTGGTCGCGGCTGAAGAACTTCGGCTTGACGACGTCTTCCACCTGGTTCGCGGGGGAGTTCAGGCGATAGGTGTTATAGGGGACGTAGAGCTCTTTTTTGCCCACCAGCTTCCAGTCGTAGCGGTCGAGCGGACCGTTGAACTGCAGGTACTGGTCGACCACCAGCAGGTTCTCGGTATTCAGCTGCGGCGCGTCGTACTGGTAGGTCGGCGCGCGGCGTACGCGGCGCTGGCTGGAGAAATACAGCCATACATCATTGGGTTTGGCGAAGTTGTACTGCGCCAGCGTGGCGTCGCCAGCGATCGAGGCTGGGCCGGTATAGGTGTTCAGCAGCTGGTATTCGATGCCGCCCGCATCGGCAACACCCTTATTGGAAGGAGACCACATCGGCGACATTTCCCACTCTTCCTGGACGATGGCTTCGCCGATACTGTCGCTGCCCTTCGGTGGAATAAACCCCGCGTGCGTGATATGGAAGCCCTCTCCACGCCAGTGCAGCTTGTGGTTCCAGACCGCCTCCGCGCCATTGCGCGGCATTGGGAACGGCACGCCGGTGCCAAGGACTTCGGCAATATCGTAGCCATTGACAGCCATCTTTGCGCTGCTCGCGTTCTTTTTGCTGCGCTCGTAGTAGAAGTCCGGATAACCGCAGGAGCGATGGGTCGCATAGATGTCCATGCGGTAGCCGGGAACGCTCTTGATCATCTCAGCCTGCCCCGCGGCCAGCTTGTCCTTGTAGCGATCGACATTGCTTGCGTCGATCGAGAAAAGGCGCTTTTCACCCGCATACGGATCGGGACGCGGCGAGCCGGTCTTCCAGCCGGCCGGCGCTTTCATGTCGCCACCGGTCCATGCCGGAATCGTTCCTTCTTTATTGCCCGCACGCTCGGCGCCGACCGGCGTCAGGTCTTTGCCGAGGCGCGAAACATCCTGGTCAGCGCCTGCTGCGCCGGCCGAACTACCCAGCACAAGCAAGGTGCTGCAAAACACTGTCTTGAGGCTCACCATCGTCTCCTTAGTAAATCTTTGTAGGACAACAAACCAATCTTAGGACAAATGTACAAACATGAATCTAAAAAAAACCGCGGACTACTTTGTCCCGCTGCCCGCAACTGCAACTGCACGGATTTCGATCACCAGTCCAGGCAAGGCCAGCTCAGTAATCCCAACCGCCGTCCACGATGGATAACGCTCAGGAAAAAACTGGTCCTTGACCGCCGAAAATGCCGGCACATCGGCTTGCAGATTCGTGTGGAAGGTCGTCAGTTCGACCACGTCGGCCAATGTGGCGCCTGCATGTTCCAGAATGTATTTCAGATACCCAAAGGCCAGCGTTGCCTGTGCTGTGATGCCTTCAGCTGGTTTCATTTCCGCATCCAGGCCAACCTGGCCGGAGACCCAGATGGTGTCACCGACACGAGTCGCAGGAGCGAAGTGAAAACCGTCATACAGCGCCTGGGTACCCGGCGGAATAATTGCTTGGCGTTTCATACGTAAGCCTTTCGTGAAGTAGGAAGCTTGCGAGAGATCGCGTTCTGCTCCGCGCACTCCAAAGCGCAGTATGCGTAATACAACTCGACGCACAGCGAAGACCAGGCCAATCCCGCAAGGATGTAGAAAACTATGTGTTCGGCATCACCAGGAATCTGGTAAAAGTCGTAGATGCTGGCGATCGCTTGTGTCAGGATCAGGACGACGATGACACCTGCAGCGTGGCCACCTTCTCCCGCATTGAAAAGGCGCTTGGCGAAATACGCAAGATAGAACGAAAAACCCGTCCACATCACGACATAGAAGACCGGTTTGAACGGGGCGAGTGACGGCACTGCGACCAATGCAACCGCTCCTGCAAAGGACAAGGCAAACAACCATGCATCCACCTTCAGCGAAGGTTTGAACCTGTGCGTGATAGCCATCAAGCCCAACGTCGTCACAATCGGAATACCAAAGGCACGGGAAAACGCATCGCAGAAATAAGAGATGCTGTAAGCCCCCTGGATACCGGCCAGCGCAAAGATCAGGAAGTTCGAGCCGGAAAAGGTCACGATCAGCCATTCAAGCCCCAGCAGATAGTTGCCACGCTTGAGGAACTTGATGCCGTACACCAGCGATGTCAGCACCAGCACCGAAGTCGAAAATAAGAGCAAATCAGTTTTGAAGTCCACGTCCATTCTCCTTTGAGTCGCTTATTCCTGTGTCCAACCGTTGCGGTAGAGATGGCCGGCCAGCACCCCCAGGCGCGACGTCAGGATGTAGTTTTCGCCGTCCTCGATCAGGGCCGAGCGCACGTCTCGGAAGATTTTCTCGATCGGGAATTCCTGCGTGGTGCCGTTGGCGCCAAAGAGCTGGAAGGCCTCATGCGTAATCTTCATGGCCTCTTCCGTCACACTGACCTTGGCCTGCGCGGTGACGTAAGGGTGGCTTTGTGGTGAGATGCGTGCGAAGGAAAGGCTGCGGCGTGCTGTGGCGCGCGCCATCTCCAGGCGGCGCAGCATTTCGCCAATGCGCAGCTGCGTCATCTGATGGTCGATGAGCAGCGCCCCGCCCTGTTTGCGCTCGTGGGTATAGGCCAACGCCAGCTCAAACGCCGAACGAGCCGCACCAACGAATACTTGGCACATATGGGTGCCGGCGAAAGACCACATCGACGCCAGGTTGCCCAGATATTCCTCTTGCAGCGCGATGGCAAAGCGCTTGGGCACCTTGACGTTATCAAAGTAGATCTCGCCTTGCGGCAGTCCGCGCTGGCCGATCTTGGCCAACGGCTTGCCGCGCGTGATACCAGGAAGGTCCAGCGGCAGGATCATTGCGATGCCATTGGTGAAAGTAGGATTAGCACCATTGTTATGGAAGCCGTCACCATAGTCCGCAGCCATATAAGCCAGGGCCACCTGTGCCACAGAGCCATTCGAAATCCAGGCCGAAGTCTGGCCATTGATGACGATTTCATCGGCGCCTACCTTCGCGGTCAGGTTGCCGACCGGCTGCTTGCCCTCTGCCGCCAGCTCTTCGCGATACAGGATGGCCGCATCGGAGCCGCGATCGGGTTGGGTGTTGATCCAACAGCCGATCTTGCCGGTACACATATCGATCAGTTCCTGGTCGCCGACCGACTGCGCCATCATCAACGGCGCGGCAGCAGCACCAATCGATACGGCCAGGCCCGAGTCGCCCCAGCCCATTTCCTCGCCGATCAGCGATTCGATACGCACAGCGGTTTCAGGCGGGAATTGGGAGATCAGTTGCGGGTCGAGGCCCAGCTTCGCCGCCTCGAACATCGCGGCCCAGTACGGGGAGGATGGAGCAATGACTTCTTCCGGCGTCATACGGTCAAGCTCGCGGCCAACCGGGCGTAAAACGTCGCGCGCCAGGCGGTGAACGGTGTGCTGAATCGCGTTTTCTTCTTCACCCAGTGGGGTTTCGAAACCGCTCAGACCAGCCAGTGGCAATGCAGTGGATTTGTACAGGCGAATCATTTGGTGCGTCTCCTTTCAATGTTGGCCACCAGGTCACCAAGCCCCGGTAACTTTCTTCATTGTAGGACAGAGTACCAAACATAGGACAAAAGTACAAAGTAAATCTGAAAAGTGTTGCGGCGCGGCTTCGCCAGCCACGCCGCAGGAGATAAAACAGGGGGATGTCAGGCCAGGAGAGACTTGACCAGGGTGTGCATTTGCTCGTCGAGATCACGCAGATAACTGCGCCGGCCGCGTCCACCGCCAACCTGGAATGCGATACCGTCGGCCATGGCGATGAGCAGCGTTGCCTTCTGCAGGCACTCCTTGAGTCCCAAGGAAGGGTTAATGCGATTGATGAGCGAGCCAATCTCGTGCGTCAGCGTTTCGTACCACTCATCCAGGAGCCGCGAACACTCGGGATCGACTGCCGCCAACGATGCGAAATGGCACCATAACGATGACCCCTCGACGTTTTTCACGTCGAGCAGTACTCGCGCGACCAGCACTGACAATGTTTCGCTGGGCGGCGTATCGGCAGCCATGGCGCTACTCAAATCAGCCATATAGGCCTCTACCACCGGTTCAACAACCGCGCGCAATACAGACAGCCGAGTCGGAAAGTAGTACTGCAGGTTGCTGATACTGATGCCCGCGCGCAGCGCAACTTCGCGCAAGGTAAATTCCAGGCTGCCGCCTTCGAGCAGAAGCTTGCGCGCAGCCTCGATGATTCCGTTGCGCGTACGCTGGCCTTGCGCCCGCAAGTCGCGACGCACTGGTTCGTCTGAAGTTTCCTTGGCAGCCCGACGCTTGCGCGCAGGACGTTCATCGGTTGAGACTGTCATTGTCATTCTATCTAAACATAAGAAATGCCATTGTTATGTTTATTGACCTAAGAAGTCAATGGCCGCGCTGCTCCAGGGCGCAGTAAGCATAGAACAGTTCCAGGCAAAGATAGGCCGCCACAGCGCCCTCGATCATGAAGTAAAACATGCGATTTTGCGCATCGACAATGCCAGTAGAGATCACGATGACCTGTATGCCAAACAAGGCAAGCGCAACACCAATCGCATGGAGATACTCGCCAACGTCGGCCAACCTCTTGGCGAAGTACCACAAATAGACCGAGAACGCTGCCCACGTCCCGATGCGGACACATGGCTCCAGCCAGTCGATTGCAGTCGCAGATTCAAGCAATGCCGAGCCAACGAGTACGAAGCTGAGGAACAGCAGGCTGGCGCGTGCAGAGGGCCGGTAGTGGTGTGTCACAGCCATAAGCCCGGCGGTTGCGACGACAGGAGTGCCAATTCCCCGCGAAAACACATCGCAAAGGTTCGCGATGTCGTAAGCAGCCAGCACGCCATAAAGCCCAAATAAGAGAAAATTCAAACCTGAGAAGGCCAGGATGAACCACAAACTGCCTAGCAGGTAGTTTCTTTTGCCTAACAACGCCCAACCCGATGTGCTGGCAATCGTTACAAGGAGTAAAGTGGCCAGTGAGAGCGCGAAAGTTTGGATGTCCATGGCGGCACCTGCAATCTGAGGTTTATAGGTACATGTTAGCAAACTTAGGACAATAAACCAAACAAATAAAATGGAGCGACAAATGAATACCTGTCGCGAGGTTCTACGTTTGAATGTGGACGGCACGTACTTGGGGCGGAAATTCCTTGCGTATCGCGCTCAAACAAGCCTGCTCATCGCGCTAACTGCCCTATTGGGTGCC
Organism: Pseudoduganella sp. GW821-FHT11H04; assembly: GCF_058807935.1. NCBI lineage: Bacteria > Pseudomonadati > Pseudomonadota > Betaproteobacteria > Burkholderiales > Oxalobacteraceae > Pseudoduganella > Pseudoduganella sp. GW821-FHT11H04. The sequence goes on from NZ_JBXARE010000007.1 coordinate 212,079, forward strand.
GGCGAATGGGTACTCGACTACATGAATGATCCTGCCACCGCCGGCAACCTAGTATGGCCGCGATTGGCGTTTGTGTGGATGATCATCCCAGCATGGGGAGTCTGGCGCACCAACAACCATAGGCTCGCCGCCCTCATCGCACTATTCGCCTTGGCCCTGGCGCAGTTTCATGACATCGCGATCCTGAAAACGCAGTCCGGTGAATTGACCGCAGCGGTCATGAGCTCGATCTTCTATCCAATGGTTGCAGTGTTGCTATGCCTGGGCTTTTCGCTATTTGTCAATTGGGCGGCATTAGGATTGGTATCAATCAGTCCCTTCCTTTTAGCGACGACTGGATGGCTCGGATACTTCCCATATCAGCTGTATGGCATGGTTATCTGGCCCACCTCGATTTTCCTGGCGCTCATTTGCGTGGCATTCGCGTTCGGCGATCGGCGCCGGCATCTGCTTGAGAAGGCGCTCGAGAATGCCTCCAACACGGATCCATTGACCGGCGTGGCCAACCGCAGGCACTTCCAGCACTTGCTGCAGCGTGAGACTTCACGTTTCTTGCGTACGTCGCATCCCTGCACGCTTCTGATGCTCGATATCGACTATTTCAAGCACATCAACGACACCTTCGGCCACCCCACCGGAGACCACGTAATACAAACGCTGGCCAATTTATGCAACAAGACCTCACGTGACGTCGACATCGTCGCGCGGCTCGGGGGCGAAGAATTCGCGATCCTCATGCCGGAAACCGGCCTTGATGGATCAGCGCACCTGGCAGAGCGAATCCGCCTGCAAGTACAAGAATTAAAGTTGCGGAGCCACTCGGGCCAGGAATTTCAGTGGACGGTGAGCATAGGCATCGCCAGCTTGGAATTGCCGGTGCAGACTGGCAAAGATCCCGCTGGATTGGGAGAGCAGCTCATGGCGCGCGCAGATGCTGCACTTTACGACGCCAAGGACGCGGGACGAAACTTGGTCAGGTTTGCCAGTTGATCCGCGCTATATCGACGATCGACTTGAAATGCCTTTAGTGTGCAGTATGCCTTCGTTCTGGCGGAGGAAGTGTCCGTCGAACCTGGATAGAGAATCCCGTTCTTCATCACTCCATTCCCCTAACTATCCACCTTTTAGCCCCCTTGGGAACGACAGGGGGGCGCAATTCGATCAAGGAAAAGTGCCTACGCAATGCCTACGCAAAGAAATGGCCCTAACGTCAGATTTCTTAAAAAGGCTTGATTTTGCTAATTTCATTATATCGAGTGAAGCATCCAACCCTCGGCCAAAGAAGCCGATGGTCTACGGCACGCCGACGACGCCCCCCATAGCACACTTGGTCTCTCATAGGGGGAGAGTGAGGAGGAAGGTGGCCTGCCCTACAGGAGTCGAACCTGTGACCGCCGGCTTAGAAGGCCGATGCTCTATCCAACTGAGCTAAGGGCAGAGACGCGGGCAAGGCGATGAAAACCGTTGCCGCAAATGAAAAGCGGGTTGTCCGAAGACAACCCGCTCGAGGAATTTCTTGGTCGGAGTACAAGGATTCGAACCTTGGACCCCCTGCTCCCAAAGCAGGTGCGCTACCGGGCTGCGCTACACTCCGATGAACGAATAATACCCCGGCGAGGCATCATTCGTCAATGTCACGGCGGCAACTTTACGCTGCCAGCGCCGTTTCAACTTTATCGGCGATGCGGCGCGCCATGCTCTGCGCTTTGTCGGCGTCGCGCGCTTCGACCATCACACGGATCAGAGGCTCGGTGCCGGAGGCACGGATCAGCACGCGGCCGGTGTCGCCCAGCTCGGCTTCCACCTTTTCTTTTTCCGCAACCATGGCGGCGTTCTTGGTCCAGTCGAAGCCGGCCTGAACGCGCACATTGATCAGGGTCTGCGGGAACAGCGTGACTTCGCCAGCGATCTGCGCCAGGGTCTTGCCGCTGCGCTTGAGCGCGGACAGCACTTGCAGCGCGGAGATGATGCCGTCGCCGGTGCTGTGCTTGTCCAGTGCCAGCAGGTGGCCGCTGCCCTCGCCGCCCAGGATCCAGCCTTTTTCCTGCATCACTTCGAGCACGTAGCGGTCGCCGACTTTGGCGCGTGCGAAGCCGATGCCCTTTTCTTTCAGCGCCACTTCGACGGCCATATTGGTCATCAGGGTGCCGACTGCGCCGGCCACGCCGCCATTGGCTACGCGGTCCATCACCATCACGTACAGCAGCTCATCGCCGTTGTACATGCGGCCGGCTGCGTCGCACATGATCAGGCGGTCGGCGTCGCCGTCCAGGGCGATGCCGAGGTCGGCTTTGTGCTCCAGCACGGCTGCGGCCATGGCTTTAGGCGCCGTTGCGCCAACGCCGTCGTTGATGTTCAGGCCGTCCGGCTTATTGCCGATGGCGACCACTTCCGCACCCAGTTCGTGGAAGACGTGCGGGGCGATATTGTAGGCGGCGCCGTGGGCGCAATCGACCACGATCTTCAGGCCGCGCAGGTCCAGCTCGTTCGGGAAGGTGCTCTTGCAGAATTCGATGTAACGGCCGGAAGCGTCGTCCAGGCGGCGGGCGCGGCCCAGCTTCTCCGGCGACACGCATTCCATCGGCTGCTCCAGCATGGCTTCGATGTCCAGCTCAACGGAGTCAGGCAGCTTGGTGCCCTGGTCGGAGAAGAACTTGATGCCGTTGTCCTGGAATGGGTTGTGCGAAGCCGAGATCACGACGCCAGCCTGCAGGCGCAGCGCGCGGGTCAGGTAAGCAATGGCTGGGGTCGGCATCGGGCCGGCCAGTTTCACATCAACGCCGGCGGCGGCGAAGCCGGCTTCCAGCGCGGCTTCCAGCATATAGCCGGAAATACGGGTGTCCTTGCCGATCAGTACGGTAGGACGGGCAGTGCCGGTGCTGGCGGTCTTGGCCAGCACTTTGCCCGCGGCATAGCCGAGGCGCATGACGAAATCAGGGGTAATCGGCGCCTGGCCTACCAGGCCGCGAACGCCATCAGTACCGAAATATTTACGTGCCATATTTTGTTCTCTTCCTTTCTTAATGAGCCGCCTGCCACACGCTCAGTGCGTCGACGGTCTCTGCTACATCGTGCACCCTGACGATCTGGGCGCCATGTGCGACTGCTGCCAATGCGCCGCCGATACTGCCGGCCAGGCGCTGCTCAACCGGCTTGCCGGTGACCGCGCCAATCATGGACTTGCGCGACAGGCCTGCCAGCAGCGGCACGCCGAGCTCGGCCACCATCTGCTTGCCGGCCTTCAGCAGCGCGTAATTTTGTTCAACCGTTTTCCCGAAACCGAAGCCGGGGTCGATCCACAGGCGCTCCTTGTCGATGCCAGCCGCCGTCAGGACGGCAATGCGTTCGGCCAGGAAATCCGTGACTTCGCGCACGACGTCATTGTACTCGGGGTTGGATTGCATTGTTGTAGGATTATCAAGCATGTGCATGATGCACAACGCACAATCGCTATCTTTCACGGCTTCGATCGCGCCGGGAGCGCGGAAACCGTTTATATCGTTGATCATGTCGACGCCTGCGAGTACCGCTTCGCGCATGACTTCCGGTTTATAGGTGTCAACGCTGATGGCTTTGCCGCAGTCGCGCAGGGCGAAGATGAGGGGCATGACGCGGCGCAGTTCTTCGTCCAGCGACACGGAGGGTGCGCCGGGGCGGCTGCTCTCGCCGCCGATGTCGATGATGTCGACGCCGTCGCGGATCATCTGTTCGGCATGGGTGATGGCGTAATCGAGGCTGGCGAACTGGCCGCCATCGCTGAAGGAGTCAGGCGTGGCGTTGAGGATGCCCATGACCAGCGCGCGGCTGGTAGGGAAATTGAAGCGTCCGAATTTATGAGGCATAAATAAAAAGGGCGAGGACCATGCCTCACCCTTTCATAACAAATCAGATCATTAAGCTGGGGCGGTGGCGTTCGGGTTCGGGTTGGAACCGGAACCGCCGTCGTTGCCTGGCTGCTTGCGGATGGTGGTGCCGGCCTTCGGTGGGCGCGGATCCTGGCCAGCCATGATGTCGTTCACCTGGTCCGCATCGATGGTTTCCCATTCCAGCAGGGCCTTGGTCATCACTTCGACTTTTTCGCGGTTCTCTTCCAGCAGCTTGCGCGCCAAGGCGTATTGCGAGTCGAGGATGGTGCGGATTTCCGCGTCGACCTTTTGCTGGGTCGCTTCGGAGATGGTCTTGTTGGCGCCGCCCAGCCAGCCGTCATTCTGGGTGTCTTCGTACACCATCACGCCCAGCGCATCGGACATGCCGTACTTGGTCACCATGGCACGTGCCAGCTTGGTGGCACGGGCGAAGTCGTTTGACGCGCCGGTCGACATCTGGCCGACGAAGATCTCTTCTGCGATGCGGCCGCCGAACAGGATAGAAATCTCTTCCAGCATCTTGTCCTTGTAGCCCGAAATATTGTCGTGCTCTGGCAGCTGCCAGGTCAGGCCCAGGGCCCAGCCGCGCGGCATGATGGTCACTTTATGGACCGGGTCGGCCTTCGGCAGCAGCTTCGCCACAACGGCGTGGCCGGACTCGTGGTAAGCGGTATTGCGGCGCTCTTCCTCGCGGATCACCATGGACTTGCGTTCCGGGCCCATGAAGATCTTGTCCTTCGCATCTTCGAAGTCGATCATGTCGACCAGACGCTTGTTGCGGCGCGCGGCAAACAGTGCGGCTTCGTTGACCAGGTTGGCCAGGTCGGCGCCGGAGAAGCCCGGGGTGCCGCGTGCCAGGATGTCTGCTTTCACGTCGGTGCTGATCGGCACTTTGCGCATGTGGACGTTCAGGATCTGTTCGCGGCCGCGGATATCCGGCAGGCCCACGGAAACCTGGCGGTCGAAACGGCCCGGACGCAGCAGCGCCTTGTCCAGCACGTCGGCACGGTTGGTCGCGGCAATCACGATCACGCCGGACGAAGCTTCAAAGCCGTCCATCTCAACCAGCAGCTGGTTCAGGGTCTGTTCGCGTTCGTCGTTACCGCCGCCCATGCCGGCGCCACGATGGCGGCCAACAGCGTCGATCTCGTCGATGAAGATGATGCAAGGCGAATGCTTTTTGGCGTTCTCGAACATGTCGCGCACACGGGATGCACCCACGCCGACGAACATTTCAACGAAATCCGAACCGGAAATCGAGAAGAACGGCACCTTTGCTTCGCCCGCAATGGCGCGTGCCAGCAGGGTTTTACCGGTGCCTGGAGGACCAACCATCAGCACGCCGCGTGGAATACGGCCGCCCAGTTTCTGGAACTTGGTCGGGTCTTTCAGGAAGTCGACGATCTCGGTCACTTCCTCTTTGGCTTCGTCGCAACCCGCCACGTCGGCGAAAGTCACGGTGTTGTTGGTTTCGTCCAGCATGCGCGCCTTCGATTTACCGAAGGAGAACGCACCGCCCTTGCCTCCGCCCTGCATTTGTCGCATGAAGAAAATCCATACGCCGATCAGCAGCAGCATCGGGAACCACGAAACGAACACTTGTTGCAGGATGCCTGGCTCTTCAGGCGGCTTCACGTCGAAACGCACGCCGTTTTCGCGCAGGTCGCCGATCAGGCCACGGTCCAGGAAGGTGGACGTGGTGCGGACTTTGGAATCGTCGAGACGGGTGGCGGTAATGGCGCTGCCTTCGATCACCACCTCTTTGATGCGTTTCGCTTTGACCTCATCCAGAAGATCGGAATATTGGATGGCTTTTACGCCGCCGGAAATGCTGTGACTGTCAAATTGCTTAAACAGCATAAATAACAGCAAGGCCACGACGACCCAAATAGCCGATTTAGAAAACATGTTATTCACGAAAACTCCTTGGATGCGCGGGCGCACCAGTTACCTGTAGCAGAAATCCGATTTTACTCGTTAAACCCGGGCCATGCTACAGACAGGCCCAATGGTGCACACTCCTGCGCCGGATATGTGGGTTTTTCCGGTCAAATCAAGGGCCAAATTAACATTATTCCAGCGGATTTTTCAGTCCGCGCCCCAGAAGGAAGATTTCAGACGATTTATCGCGGCTGGCTTTCGGCTTTTTCTGTACCACGGTCTTGAATTCGCGGCGGAATTTCTCGACGATCTGGCTGAATCCCATGTCCTTGAAACATTTCACCAATAAAGCGCCACTTGGCTTCATATGGTGCTGGCTAAAATCGATGGCGATATCGATCAGGTCTTCCATTCGGGCCGCATCGGCCACCGAGATACCGGACAAATTGGGCGCCATATCGGACAAAACAAGATCGGCTTTCCGACCTTGCAGCACCTCGGCCAGCTGGTCGAGGACCTCCTGCTCGCGGAAATCGCCCTGGATAAAGTGCATATCGGCGATCGGCTCCATCGGCAGGATATCCAGGCCGATCATGGTGCCATTGATACCGCCATCTTCTTTGCCCGCCAGCTTGCGGCGCACATATTGCCCCCAGGAGCCGGGAGTGCAGCCCAGGTCAACGATCACCTGGCCGGGCTTGATCAACTTGGCGTCTTCATCGATCTCTTTGAGCTTGTAGGCTGCCCGGGCACGGTAGCCGTCCCTTTGGGCGGCCTTCACATATGGATCGTTAATATGGTCGTGCAACCAGTTTTTGTTTAATTTGTTCTTAGCCATTAGCGTAGAATACTGCCTTTAAGAGAAACCTATCCAAAAATAACTATGCTGAACCTTACCCCTGCCGAACGCAGCGTCCTGCGCGCCGAAGCCCATGGCCTGAAGCCAATCGTCCTGGTGGGCGAATCCGGCCTGACCCCTTCCGTGATGAAGGAGATCGAGCTCGGCCTGGACTCCCACGGCTTGATCAAGGTGCGCGTTTTCGGCGACGACCGCGAAGCCCGCATCGGAATGTACGAAACCATCTGCGAAAAGACTGGCGCGGCGCCGGTCCAGCACATCGGCAAGCTGCTGGTGCTGTACCGTCCGAAAGTGGATGCTGAGAAGTCCTCTTCCGGCAAGGCCGGCAAAGGCATGCGCATGGTGACCATCGTCAAGCCAAGCGCTTCCGGCACCAAGAAGCCATCCGTGAGCAAGGTCCTGCTGAAAGGTAACGAACGCGTTACCGCCGGCGGCACCATCAAGCGCGTCAAGAAGAAAGTCGGCACCAAGAAAACTGTCGCTTAGAACCGGTACCCCAGTGTCAGACCCGAAGGGTCTGACACTTGATAATCGGCTGTCGCAGGCCAGGTGTCTGACCCTGCGGGTCAGACATCGATGTACCGGTTTACTGCTTCCAGACCAGCCAGCCTGCCAGCAGGCTTTGCACCAGGTAGATGGTGCTCGAAATTCCATGCAGCTTACCGAAGCTGCCGTCATTCGCAGCCTTGGCCGCGGCCATCATCGGCTGCAGGCCGAAGTGCGACGCCACCGTGCACATCACCATCGCCACCACGATCAGCAGCACCGAGCGGCGCCGCTTTGGCGTCCAGTCGCGGGTGCCGAAGAACAGCAGCACGCCCATGGCGGCGCCGCAGCCCAGCGACAGCATCGCTTCGGCATGGAACATCAGTCCGGCAATCGAACCAGCCAGCACCCGGTCCAGCGACGCAAACAGGGTCGGCGCGACCAGGTAGCCAACCGCCCACAGGCTGCCGGCCCATAGGGCGGCCACCAGCAGGCGTACTTTAGCCAGCATCATTAAATGTAGCGGACTTCGAGGATTTCGTATTCGCGCGGGCCGGATGGGGCCTGCACTTCAACCACGTCGCCGGCGTATTTGCCGATCAGGGCGCGGGCGATTGGCGAGGTCACGGAAACCTTGGCCATTTTCAGGTCAGCTTCATCGGTGCCGACGATCTGGTAGCTCACCTTGGAGCCGGACTCCAGGTCTTCCAGGTCCACGGTGGAGGCGAACACCACGCGGCCTTCCGCGTCCAGGGTGGTTGGATCAACGATCTGCGCCGAGCTCAGCTTGCCTTCCAGTTCCGCGATACGGCCTTCGACGAAGGCTTGGCGCTCCTTGGCGGCATCATATTCTGCGTTTTCGGACAGGTCACCGTGCGAGCGCGCTTCGGCGATGGCATCGATGACAATGCGGCGTTCCTTGGTCTTGAGCTGGTGCAGCTCGTCTTTCAGGAGTTCGGCGCCGAATTTAGTCAGTGGAACGGTATTCATGTCAGTCTCTTGTTAAATTGCTAAAAAACACAGAGCCCGCGCCATGCTTCGGCGCGGGCTCTGTGGTTATCTTGTCAAGCGTACTACTTACTGAGGCTTAGTTTAAAGACTTATGCAGGCCTTGTAAATCGTACACACGCAATTCGTCCAGATGGCGGATACCGGCGACTGCCGCTTCCGCACCGGCGATCGTCGTGTAGGTGGTCACGCGGGCCGCCAGCGACGAGGTACGGATGTTGCGCGAGTCGTTGATCGCGGTACGCTTCTCTTCCACGGTGTTGATCACCAGGACGATTTCGTGGTTCTTGATCATGTCGACAACGTGCGGACGGCCTTCGGACATCTTGTTCACCGGGGTGACAGGAATGCCGGCAGCGGAGATCACGGCGGCGGTGCCCTTGGTGGCGCACAGGGTGAAGCCTGCATCGACCAGGTCTTTCGCCACTTTCACGGCGCGCGGTTTGTCCGATGCTTTCACCGACAGGAATACCTTGCCCGACTTCGGCAGCTTGACGCCTGCGCCCAACTGCGACTTCACGAAGGCTTCCGCGAAGGTGACGCCCACGCCCATCACTTCACCGGTCGATTTCATCTCTGGGCCGAGGATGGTGTCCACGCCAGGGAATTTCACGAACGGGAACACGGCTTCCTTGACGCTGAAGTATGGCGGCACGACTTCCTTGGTAATGCCCTGGTCAGCCAGCTTCTGGCCGACCATGCAGCGTGCAGCGATCTTGGCCAGTTGCAGGCCGGTCGCCTTGGACACATAAGGCACAGTACGCGAGGCGCGCGGGTTCACTTCCAGCACGAAGACGACGTCTTTGCCGTCTTGCTTCTGGATCGCGAACTGCACGTTCATCAGGCCCACCACGTTCAGGCCCTTGGCCATCAGCGAGGTCTGGCGCTTCAGTTCATCGATGGTCTCTTGCGACAGCGAGTAAGGCGGCAGCGAGCAGGCGGAGTCGCCCGAGTGCACGCCGGCTTGCTCGATGTGCTCCATCACGCCGCCGATGAAGGTGGTGTCGCCGTCGGAGATGCAGTCCACGTCGCATTCGATGGCGTCGTTCAGGAAGCGGTCCAGCAGCACTGGGGAGTCATTCGACACCTTCACTGCTTCGCGCATGTAGCGCTCCAGGTCGCGCTGCTCGTGCACGATTTCCATCGCACGGCCGCCCAGCACGTAGGAAGGACGCACCACCAGCGGGTAGCCGATTTCCTGAGCCAACGCCAGCGCTTCTTCTTCGGTGCGCGCGGTGCGGTTAGGCGGCTGGCGCAGGCCCAGGTCCTGCAGCAGCTTCTGGAAGCGCTCGCGGTCTTCCGCGGCGTCGATCATGTCCGGCGAGGTGCCGATGATCGGCACGCCGTTCGCTTCCAGGTCCAGCGCCAGCTTCAGCGGGGTCTGGCCGCCGTACTGCACGATCACGCCCACTGGTTTTTCCAGGTCGACGATTTCCAGCACATCTTCCAGGGTCAGCGACTCGAAGTACAGGCGGTCGGAAGTATCGTAGTCGGTCGACACGGTTTCCGGGTTGCAGTTGACCATGATGGTCTCATAGCCGTCTTCGCGCATTGCCAGCGCGGCGTGCACGCAGCAGTAGTCGAATTCGATACCCTGGCCGATACGGTTCGGGCCACCGCCCAGCACCATGATCTTCTTCTTGTCGGTCGGGTTGGACTCGCACTCTTCATCGTAGGTCGAGTACATGTACGCGGTGTCGGTCGAGAATTCTGCGGCGCAGGTGTCGACGCGCTTGTACACCGGACGGATGCCCAGTTCGCGGCGCTTGTTGCGCACGGCGGTGTCGCCGCATTGCAGCAGGTAGCCCAGGCGACGGTCCGAGAAGCCCTTCTGTTTCAGCTTGTACAGGGTGTTCTTGTCCAGGTTTTCCAGCTTCTGGGTGTCCAGCCACAGTTCCAGGTCGATGATTTCCTTGATCTGCACCAGGAACCACATATCGATCTTGGTCAGGTTGTACACCTCGTCCAGGGTGAACCCTTGGGCAAAAGCGTCGCCCACGTACCAGATGCGGTCAGGGCCTGGCTCGCCCAGTTCCTCTTCCAGCTTCTCGCGGTCGGTGGTCTTCTGGTTCATGCCGTCCACGCCCACTTCCAGGCCGCGCAGGGCTTTCTGGAAGGACTCCTGGAAGGTGCGGCCCATCGCCATCACTTCGCCCACGGATTTCATCTGGGTGGTCAGGTGGTGGTCGGCTGCCGGGAACTTCTCGAAGGTGAAGCGCGGCACCTTGGTCACGACGTAGTCGATCGAAGGTTCGAACGAAGCCGGGGTCGCGCCGCCGGTGATTTCGTTGCGCAGTTCATCCAGGGTGAAGCCCACGGCCAGTTTCGCCGCCACTTTAGCGATCGGGAAGCCGGTGGCTTTCGATGCCAGTGCCGAGGAACGGGACACGCGCGGGTTCATCTCGATGACGATCATGCGGCCGTCTTTCGGGTTGATCGAGAACTGCACGTTGGAGCCGCCGGTGTCCACGCCGATCTCGCGCAGCACTGCCAGCGAGGCATTGCGCATGATCTGGTATTCCTTGTCCGTCAGGGTCTGTGCCGGAGCGACGGTGATGGAGTCGCCGGTGTGCACGCCCATCGGGTCCAGGTTTTCGATCGAGCACACGATGATGCAGTTGTCCGCCTTGTCGCGTACCACTTCCATCTCGTACTCTTTCCAGCCCAGCAGCGATTCTTCGATCAGCAGCTCATTGGTTGGGGAAGCTTCCAGGCCGCGCTTGCAGATCGCTTCGAATTCTTCTTCGTTGTAAGCGATACCGCCGCCGCTGCCGCCCATGGTGAACGATGGACGGATGATGGTCGGGAATCCGACTTCCTTCTGCACCGCCCACGATTCTTCCATCGAGTGCGCCACGCCGGAACGCGCCGAACCCAGGCCGATCTTGGTCATCGCGTCCTTGAACTTGGAACGGTCTTCGGCCTTGTCGATGGCTTCCGGGGTGGCGCCGATCAGTTCGACCTTGTACTTGTCCAGCACGCCGTTGCGGTGCAGGTCCAGCGCGCAGTTCAGCGCAGTCTGGCCGCCCATGGTCGGCAGGATCGCGTCAGGACGTTCCTTGTCGATGATGCGCTCCACAACTTGCCAGGTGATCGGCTCGATGTAGGTGACGTCGGCCATTTCCGGGTCGGTCATGATGGTCGCCGGGTTGGAGTTCACCAGGATGACCTTGTAACCCTCTTCGCGCAGTGCTTTACAAGCTTGCGCGCCGGAGTAGTCGAATTCGCAGGCCTGGCCGATGATGATCGGGCCGGCGCCAATAATCAGGATGCTTTTAATGTCAGAACGTTTTGGCATTTATTTCTTCTCCGCGGCATTCATCATGTTGATGAAGCGGTCAAACAGGTAGGCGACGTCGGTCGGGCCAGGCGATGCTTCAGGGTGGCCCTGGAAGCAGAATGCCGGCACGTCGGTGCGGGCGAAGCCTTGCAGCGAATTGTCGAACAGCGACACGTGGGTCACGCGGCAGTTGGCCGGCAGCGTGTCCGCATCCACAGCGAAGCCGTGGTTCTGCGAGGTGATCATCACCTTCTTGCTGTCCAGGTCTTGCACCGGGTGGTTGGCGCCGTGGTGGCCGAACTTCATCTTCAGGGTCTTGGCGCCGGAGGCCAGTGCCATGATCTGGTGGCCCAGGCAAATGCCGAACACCGGGAGCTTCTTCTCCATGAAGACTTTGGTCGCTTCGATCGCGTAATCGCATGGCTCAGGATCGCCAGGGCCGTTGGACAGGAACACGCCGTCCGGGTTCAGCGACAGCACGTAGGCGGCGGAAGTCTGCGCCGGCACCACGGTCACTTTGCAGCCGCGCGAAGCGAGCATGCGCAGGATGTTGCGCTTGACGCCGAAGTCGTAGGCAACGACGTGGAATTTAGGGTCGGCTACCCTGCCATAGCCTTTGCCCAGTTCCCACTCGGTTTCAGTCCACTCGTAGACTTCCGGTGCGGTGACGACTTTCGCCAGGTCCATGCCCGCCAGGCCAGGGAAGCTGCGCGCCAGTTCCAGCGCCTGCTGCGCGGACGGCTCGTTGCCCTGCACGCCGGTCACGATGGCGCCGGCCTGGGCGCCCTTCTCGCGCAGGATGCGGGTCAGCTTGCGGGTGTCGATACCGTCGATGGCGACGATGTTCTCGGCCTTCAGGTAGTCGGACAGCGACTGGTGCGAACGGAAATTCGATGCTACCAGCGGCAGGTCACGGATGATCAGGCCGGCGGCGTGGACTTTGGATGCTTCGACGTCTTCGGTATTGATACCGTAGTTGCCGATATGCGGGTAAGTCAGGGTGACGATCTGGCGGCTGTAGCTAGGATCGGTCAGGATTTCCTGATAACCCGTCATGGAGGTATTGAAAACGACTTCGCCCGTCGTATGACCGGCAGCACCAATGGAAAAACCTTTAAAGATAGTTCCGTCGGCTAGGGCCAGGATGGCTGGAACGGCAGGGCCAGAAAAAAATGGCGGCAAGGGCAACTCCTGATTAAGTTACCGTAGCGACGCCACTCAGACAACCCACGGGACGCACGGGCGCAATGCCGGGTTCGCGGGTCAGTTGATCATGGATGTGTGAGGTAGGCGCTACGGTCGAATGGTAATTGGCTAAACCTTTGAATTATAACCCAAAGTTCCCTCGCCGGCAAGCCCGCCCTAGGGATGTTTCACCTGCCGCAGCGCCTCGGCCAGCCGCTGGACCAGGGCCGCATGGCGTTTGTGCAGGTATAGGTAAAGCGGCACTTGTTCCAGCGGCGGCAGCAATTGCTGCAAATCGGGGTCGGCGGCCAGGGCTGCCACGATCTCGGTATTGCGCCGGTCCATGATAACGATCTCGCAGCCGCCCTCGCGCAGCATGCGCAGCAGGGAGGCGTCGCTTTCCAGCCTTTGGCGCTGCATGCCGGCCGTGCGCCGCTCCGTCAGCGTGTAGCCGCGCCGCACGCACAGGGTATGGCCGCGCAGCGACTTCCAGCCATGCGAGACGTCGAATTTACGATAGGCGAAGGCGGTGGGCTCATACATATAGACGGCTTCCGGCACCTGCACCAGGTCCGGGTAGTCGCTGGCGGCCAGTATGCTGCGGCCGATGGCGCCGTCCACCACGCCCTTATTGGCCAGGACCATGCCGCGGTCGGGCGGCAACGGACGCACAGCCACCCCGATACCGGCGCGGCGTGCGGCCGCCTCCACGGTCTGCCAGGCTTCGATATGGGCTGGCGTGCCGGGAATCAGGTAGAGCTGCAGATCCTGGCCATGCAGGGGCGCCGAGAACAGCGCGAACAGCATGGCAGCCAGGATCTTCATCTCACTCCCCTTCCCCGAGCAGCTTATGCATGGTGCCGTCGGCCCGCATCTGCTTCAGTGCCGCGGCTACTTTGGGCACCAGGGCAGCATGTGTCTTGTGCAGGTAGATATAGAGGGGCATGATTTCCATCGGCGGCAGCAGGCGCAGGAGCGGCGGGTCGGCTGCCATGGCTGCGCGCGCCAGCGCATTATTGCGCTCCATGATAGCGATTTCGCAGCCGCCGGCGGCCAGCATGCGCAGCATCGTTGCCTCATCCGGCAGGATCTGGCGCGCCATTTCCTGGGTGCGCTGGTCGGTCTGGCGCAGGCCGCGCCGGATGCAGATCGTGTGCGAGCGCAGGGATTCCCAGCTGCCCGTAACGTCAAAGCGCTTATAGGCGAAGGCGGTGGGAGCGTACTGGTAGATCGGCTCAGGGACCTGGATCAGGTTGGGGAAGCTTTTTTCAAGGCCGGCGGTACGCCCGACATCGCCATCGGTCGTGCCCTCGTTGGCCAACACGGCAGAGCGTTCAGGCGACACCTCCCGCACCACGGCAGTCACGCCGGCGCGCTGGAACGCCACTTCGGCAGCCTTCCACAGGTCAGTATGCGTGGTACTGCGCGAAATGACGGACAGTTGCAGCTCTTCCGCCCGGGCCGGCAGCACCAGCAAAAGGCAAAGCGCGATCAGTGCTTTCATGGGTCTAGTCGTCGAGGATCTTCTGTAGTGTACCGTCCTGGCGCATTTGCTTCAAAGCTTGCGCGAAACGCGGCACCAGCGCAGCGTGGCTCCGGTGCAGGTAGAGGTAAAGGGGCGCGACTTCCAGCGGCGGAAGCAGTTTATGGAGCGGCGGCCGCGCAGTCATCGCCGCCTTGACGACAGCGCTCTCCGGTTCCAGCAGCGCCAAATCGCAGCCGCCGTTCCGCAGCATGCGCAGGATCGATCTTTCATCGTCCAGCATCTGGCGCTGCAAGTTCTGGGTACGCAATTCGAACAGCTTGATGCCGCGCCGGATGCAAATGCCATGGCCGCGCAGGCTTTCCCAGCCAGCCGTTACTTCCAGCTTGTTATAGGCAAAGGCGTAGGCGGAGTATTGGTAAACCGGCTCCGGCACGCGCACCAGGTTGGGATATTGCCGTTCGAGACCCTCAATGCGGGCGACGTCGCCGTCGGTGTCGCCGCTATTGGCCAGGGCCAGGGCGCGCTCGGCAGGCACGAGGCGCGCCGCCACTGGAATGCCGGAGCGCCTGGCTGCGGCCTGAACCACGCGCCAGACATCTTCATGGGTGGGATTGCCTGCGATCACCGATAGCTGCAGCTCCTCCGCCCGCAGCGGAAGCGACAGGAGCAACAACAAGGAGAAAGCAGCTTTCATCCTTGCATCTTAGGAATATCTTTCCTTAATTACAAGCAATGTTTGCCGACGGGATCACGCCAGGGCGGCGATGCCTGCCTTGGCGACTTGCGCATCTTCGTTGGATTTGACGCCCGAAACGCCAACGGCGCCCACGGTATGGCCGTCCACCACGATATTGACGCCGCCTTCCAGCGGCGCTTCCACCATCGGCACGCCGACGAAGGAAGTGCGGCCGCCGTTGATCATGTCTTCATAGACCTTGGATTCGCGACGGCCCAGGGCCGACATGCGCGCCTTAGCAGGGGCAATGTGGGACGACAGCGGCGCCGCGCCATCCAGGCGCTGCAGCCACAGCAGGTGGCCGCCGTCATCGACGATGGCAATGGTAACTGCCCAGTTATGCTTGATCGCTTCCGCCTCGGCGGCAGCAGCGATTTTCTTGATGTCTTCCAGGGACAGCACTGGCTTGGTGATCATGTCTCGTTTCCTTCAATTTTTATTATGGGGCCGGGGTTTCACGGCGCGCCTTCAGCTTCTGCTTCAGTTGCGCCATGACGGCCATGGTTGCCCGCTCGCCCGCCAGCATGGCGCCCGCGCGGTTGTTGAATTCTGCTGAACCCATCTTGCCCAGAGGTGGCTGGATCACGACGTCGGCATCGCGCAGTTCCAGCTGGTTGATGCGCTGGCCCATGATGGAGAAGGTCTGCATGATGACCTCCAGCGAAGAATTGGTCGCCTGCGAATCAGCCTGGGTGGAGATGTTCACCGCGATGATGAACTCCGCCCCCATTTCCTTGGCAAAGCGCACCGGCACCGGCGCCACCAGGCCGCCGTCGACATAAGTATGGTCACCGATCTTCACCGGCTGGAACACGCCCGGTACGGCCGAACTGGCGCGCACCGCCATGCCGGTATTCCCGCGCTGGAAGAGGATAGGCTGGCCCGTCTTCAGGTCCGACGCCACGGCGCCGAACGGCATTTTCAGCTTTTCGATGGTGACGTTGTGCACAGCCTTGTTGACGAAGGCTTGCAGCGCCTCGCCTTTCAGCACGCCGGAAGACTTGCTGAACAAGGGCAGCGCCCAGTCGGAAATGGCCGCCTCATCGAGGTCGGTCGCCATTTTCTGCAAAGTCTTTGCATCATTCCCGGCCGCATACAGCGCGCCCACTACGGAGCCAGCGCTGGTGCCGACCACGATGTCCGGCACGATGCCCTGGGCTTCCAGGGCCTTGATCACGCCGATATGGGCAAAGCCACGCGCAGCGCCGCCGCCCAGGGCGAGGCCGATCTTCACCTTGCGCTGGACAGGAGGCGCCGGCGGCAGGACCTGCTGCTGTGGCGGTTCAACGGAAACCAGCGGAACATCGGTCGCTTTGACCGGCGGCGGCAAATCGGTGGTAACGGTAGTAGGGGTAGTCTGGCACCCGGCCAGCACTGCGGCGGCAAGGATGGCAAAGGCGAAACGTTTTAGCTGCATGTAAAGGTTGATCTGCTCGTTTTTTTAGGGCGAGCAGATTGTACCTCAAGCCGGCAACGCAAAAAATGTCCACCTTGGGGTCAGGAACGAATGTGGACATTTCCTGCAGAAATGTCCACATTCGTTCCTGACCCCAAGGTGGACATTTTTTGCCTTAGGCGGCTTGTGCCGGCTCCACTGTCGTTGAGACCAGCGATTTCGGCAGGTTGACGGTGAAGGTACTGCCCTGCCCCGCCTCGGAGCTGATATTCAGCTTGCCGCTGTGGCGCAGCAGCACGTGCTTGACGATGGCCAGGCCCAGGCCCGTGCCCTGGGTCTCGCGCGAGCGGCTCTTGTCGACCCGGTAGAAACGTTCGGTCAGGCGCGAGATATGTTCCGGGCTGATGCCGATCCCGGTGTCCTGCACCTGGAATTGCACGCCGGTCGGCGTATCTTCCCAGCGCAGGCGAATGGAGCCGCCCACCGGCGTATAGCGCACCGCATTCGACACCAGGTTGCCGAAGGCGCTGTGCAATTCGTCCATATTGCCCATCACATCGCCGCCATGCACTTCCAGCGAAATCTCGTGCTTGCCGCCCGACAGCGCGCGTCCTTCGTGCAGCACCTGCTCCAGCAGCGCAGGAATATTCACGTGCTCCGGCCGCATCGGATGGTCTACGGATTCAAGGCGCGACAGGGTCAGCATGTCCTCGATCAGGTGCTGCATGCGCGTGCTCTGCTCCATCATCAGCTTGAGATGGGCGGCCCGGGTTTCCGGATCCAGCTCCATCGAAGCGGCGATTTCCAGGAAACCGGCAATCACCGTCAGCGGCGTACGCAGCTCGTGCGAAGCGTTGGCGATAAAGTCGCGGCGCATCATCTCGGCGCGCTGCGTCTCGGTGATGTCGTGCGTGACCAGGATCTGGCGGCGGTTTTCGAACGGGATGATATGCGCCACCAGCTTGCGGCCGCGGAAATTCAGCGTCAGCGGCTGATCGTAGCGGCCGAGGATCAGGTAATCCATGAAGTCCGGGCTGCGTACCAGGTTAGTCACCCGCATGCCCTTGTCGCGCGCTTGCTGCAGCCCCAGGTGCTCTTCCGCCGCCGGGTTGCACCATTCGAGGAACAGCACATCGTCCATGATCACCACGCCGTCCGGCAGCAGGTGCATGGCCTGGCGGAAGCGCGCCAGCCATTCGGTCAACTCGGCCTGGTTTTTTTCATCGTCGCGGCGCAGGCGGTACAGGCGGGCAAAGATATCGGTCCATTCGCCCCAGCCGTCCGGCAAGCGGCCGGACTCCGGCTTTTCCAACCATTCGCTTAACTGGTACAGGTATTTAAGCTGGATGAAAACGGCTGCCAGGATGCCGGCGAATGCGGCCACAACGCCAGCCGCCATGCCAAACCACCACCAGACCAGGGCGGCACCGCCCAGCAGAAAGGCCAGCCGGATCCCGACTGGCACCCAGAATACGACTTTTGGATTCATGGTTTCTCTGTGAGCATATATCCCACGCTGCGCACCGTCTTGATCAGGTGCTCGGCATCTTTCAGCGCCTTGCGCAGGCGCAGCACATGGACATCCACCGTGCGCTCTTCAATCACCACATGGTCGCCCCACACCTTGTCCAGCAGCTGGCTGCGCGAGAACACGCGCTCCGGGTGGGCCATGAAGAACTTGAGCAGCTTGTACTCGGCATGGCCGATGTCGATCTTATTTTCGTGCATCGACACCGTGCAGCTGACCGGGTCCAGCACCACAGGGCCAGCCTTGAGCTGGGTTTCTGCCAGCTCGGGGCTCTTGCGGCGCAGCAGCGCGCGGGCGCGGGCCAGCAGCTCGCGCGGCGAGAACGGCTTGGTGATGTAGTCATCGGCGCCGCCGTTGAGGCCTGCCAGCTTGTCCTCTTCCATGCTTTTTGCGGTCAGCATGATGACCGGTACAGCGGCAAAGTGGCGGTCGCCGCGGATGCGGGCCAGCAGGCGCAGGCCGCTCTGGTCCGGCAGCATCCAGTCCAGCAGCACCAGCTGCGGGGTGCGGGTCTGCATGCATTCCCAGGCTTCCTGCGTGGATTGCGCCACCACGCAGTTCCAACCCGCTTCGCGCAGCGAGAACCTTACCAGCTCGACGATCGCCGGCTCATCTTCAACAATCAGTACAGTTGTTTTGTCGGATGCCATTATTTATTTACAGCTTCTTGGGTCGCTCCGTGGGTATGGCGGATATCCTTGCCTTCCACCACGTAGATCACGTACTCGGCGATATTCTTGGCGTGGTCGCCGATGCGCTCGATGGCCTTGGCCACCCACATCGTGTCCAACGCTGCCGAGATTGTACGCGGATCTTCCATCATGAAGGTAATCAGGTTACGCATGATGGAGCGGTATTCGTGGTCGATCACCGCGTCCTGGGCAATCAGCTGCACGGCAGCCTTGCCGTCGCCACGCGCGAAGGCGTCCAGTGCGTCGTGCAGCATGTCGCTGGTGGCGGTGGCAATGGTGCGCACCATTTCGTAATGGTTCAGGGTCACGGCGCCGCGTCCGTGCAAGGCCTTGGCGATGCGTGCGATCTTGGCCGCTTCGTCGCCGATACGTTCCAGGTCGGTGATCACTTTCAGCGTCGCCATCACGGTGCGCAGGTCGTTCGCGGTCGGCTGGCGCTTCACGATCAGGTGGCTGCACTGGTCGTCCAACTGCACTTCCAGCTGGTTGACGTTGGCGTCTTCGGCAATCACGCGCTCGGCGCGCTCGGTATTGCCGATGCGGAAGCAGGTCATCGCGTCCAGGAACATGGTTTCAACCATGCCGCCCATCAGCAGCACTTTGGAACGGATGCCTTCGAGTTCGGTGTCGTAAGCCTTGGAGGAATGTTCGCCCATCATAATGTCTTCTCTCTCTTTTTCTGTTTGCTAATCAGCCGAAGCGGCCGGTAATGTAGTCCTGGGTCTCTTTGCGCACAGGATTCATGAAAATCTGGTCGGTCTCGCCGAATTCCACCAGTTCGCCCAGGTACATATAGGCGGTGTAGTCAGAGCAGCGGGCTGCCTGCTGCATATTGTGGGTCACGATGGCGATGGTGTAGTCCTCTTTCAGCTCGGAGATCAGTTCTTCGATCTTGGAGGTGGAAATCGGGTCCAGCGCGGAAGTCGGCTCGTCCAGCAGCAGGACGTCAGGCTTCACCGCCACGCCGCGCGCGATGCACAGGCGCTGCTGCTGGCCGCCGGACAGCGACAGGCCGCTCTTGCTCAGCTTGTCCTTCACTTCGCCCCACAGTGCGGCCTTTTTCAGCGCCCATTCAACGCGTTCGTCCATCTCGCCTTTCGACAGGTCTTCATACAGGCGCACGCCGAAAGCGATATTGTCATAGATCGACATCGGGAACGGGGTCGGCTTCTGGAACACCATGCCCACTTTGGCGCGCAGCATGTTCACGTCCAGGCCCGCTTCCAGGATATTGTGGCCGCGGTAGCGGATGGCGCCTTCAGCGCGCTGGCCTGGATACAGGTCGTACATGCGGTTCAGGGTGCGCAGCAGGGTCGATTTACCGCAGCCGGACGGGCCGATGAAGGCGGTCACCTTCTTCTCGTGGATGTCCAGGTTCACGTTATGCAGGCTGCGCGTCTTACCGTAGTAGAAGTTCAGGCCGGAGATTTCAATGATTTTGCTTGCTTTAGTCATGATCTGTACTCGTTATTTTGGTGCTTTTTGTGCGAACACGGTGCGCGACAGTATGTTCAGTGCCAGCACGCTGAAGGTGACGATCAACGCGCCGCCCCAGGCCAGGGCGCGCCAGTTGTCGTAAGGGCTCATGGCGAACTGATAGATCACTACCGGCAGGTTGGCCAGCGGCTGATTCATGTCGGCGCTGAAGAACTGGTTATTCAGTGCGGTGAACAGCAGCGGCGCCGTTTCACCGGAAACCCGGGCCACGGCCAGCAGCACGCCGGTCATCACGCCTGCCTTGACGGCGCGCAGGCGCACCATCATCGACACTTTCCAGCGCGGTGCGCCGAGGGCGTAGGCCGCTTCCAGCAAGGAGTTGGGCACCAGTTTCAGCATATTGTCGGTAGTGCGCACCACCACCGGAATCGCGATCAGCGACAGCGCGATGGAGCCGGCATAACCGGAGAAGTGCTGCACGTTCGCTACATACATGGCGTACACGAACAGGCCGATCACGATCGACGGTGCGGACAGCATGATGTCGGTCACGAAACGGGTGATCTGTGCGATCTTGTTTTCCTCGCCGTATTCAGCCAGGTAGATGCCGGCCAGGATGCCGACCGGGGTCGACACCGCGGTGGACAGTCCCACCATCATCAACGAGCCGACGATGGCATTACGCAGGCCGCCGCCCTCGCTGCCCGGCGCCGGCGTATCGTTAGTGAACATCAGCACGCTCAGGGACTCGAAGCCGTTGATCAGCAGGGTCGCCAGGATCCACAACAGCGCGATCAGGCCGACCGACATTGCGCCGACCGACAGCGTCATGCCGACGCGATGGTAGAACAGTCGTTTGCGGTAGACAGGGTTTTTATTCTGGATCATTTCACGCCCTCCTTGCGCGACAAGCCCATCAACATCAGCTTGGCGCCGGACAGGACGATAAAGGTAATAATGAACAGGATCAGGCCCAGCGCGAACAGCGAGGACACGTGCAGTTTGCTGGAAGCCTCGGCAAATTCATTGGCCAGGGTCGATGCGATCGAGCTGCCTGGCGAGAACAGCGAGGTTGGCAGCTTGGCCGCGTTACCGATCACGAAGGTGACAGCCATGGTTTCGCCCAGGGCGCGGCCCAGGCCCAGCATGACGCCGCCGACCACACCGGTCTTGGTATAAGGCAGCACGACCTTGCGCACCACTTCCCAGCGGGTGCAACCCAAGCCGTATGCCGATTCCTTCAGCACGGCCGGTACGATCTCGAACACGTCGCGCATCACGGAAGCGATGAACGGGATGATCATCACAGCCAGGATCAGGCCTGCGGTCAGGATGCCGATACCCATGGTCGGGCCCTTGAACAGCGCGCCAATGAACGGGATCGCGCCGAAGGTGGATTTCAGCAGCGGCTGCACGTATTCGCTGAACATCGGCGCGAACACGAACAGGCCCCACATGCCGTAGATGATCGATGGCACGCCGGCCAGCAGTTCAACCGCGGTGCCCAGCGGGCGGCGCAGCCAGACCGGGCATACCTCGGTCAGGAACAGGGCGATGCCAAAGCTGACCGGGAAAGCGATCAGCAGCGCGATGCCGGCGCTGGCCAGGGTGCCGACGATGGCAATCGCGGCGCCGAACTGGTCGTTGACCGGATCCCATTCGACGGTGGTGATGAAGGCGGGACCGAACTCTTTCAGTGCGGGCAGCGCGCCGTTGATCAAAGAAATGATAATGCCGACCAGTACGAACAGTACGGTCAGCGCAAATACCATCGTGATTTTATGGAAGAACCAGTCCTGGATGCGCTGCTTGCGCACGACGGACTGCATGGCAGCTACGGAGGCACTCATGGTGGCGGGTTCCGATAACCGGATGGGAGCTGGTGAGGTGATTTCTGCACTCATAATTTTATGTATGGTTAGCTAACCGGGGAAGCCTGCACTCAAGCTGCCCCGCTTAACTTCACCTTTAAACCGGTACTGCGGTGTCTGACCCTGCGGGTCAGACACTGCTTTACCGGTTTCAGAAGATCAGTACAGCGCCTTGCCCGAAGCATCCTTCAGGTTAGCCTTCCACGAACCCTGCACCAGCTTCACAACAGCTTCTGGCAGCGGCACGTAGTCCAGCTCGACAGCAGCTGCGTCGCCGTTCTTGAAAGCCCAGTCGAAGAACTTGATGACTTCCTTGCCCTTGTTCGCGTCAGCCTGCGCTTTGTGCATCAGGATGTAAGACACGCCAGTGATCGGCCACGAGTTCTTGCCAGCCTGATCAGTCAGCACCACGCCGAAACCTGGGGTCTTGGTCCACTCAGCGTGAGCAGCGGCAGCTTTGAAGTTGTCGTCGTCAGGCTGCATCCAGTTGCCGTCCTTGTTCTTCAGCTGGGTGTGAGCGATCTTGTTCTTCTTGGCGTAGGCCCATTCCACGTAGCCGATTGCGCCCTTGATACGCTGCACGTTGGCGGCAACACCGTCGTTACCCTTGCCACCCACACCGGTTACCCACTTCACTGCGGTACCAGCACCGATCTTGGTCTTGAACTCTGGGTTCACTTTCGACAGGTAGTCGGTGAACAGGAAGGAAGTGCCGGAGCCGTCAGCGCGGTGAACCACGGTCACTTCGGTAGCTGGCAGCTTCACGCCTGGGTTCAGGGCAGCAATCGCTGCGTCGTTCCACATGGTGATCTTGCCCAGGTAGATATCCGCAACCACTGGACCGGTCAGCTTCAGCGCGCCAGGAGCGATACCGTCGATATTTACCACGGTCACCACGCCGCCCATGATGGCTGGGAACTGCATCAGGCCGTCAGCGTCCAGCTCTTCTGCCTTCAACGGCATGTCGGAAGCGCCGAAATCGACGGTCTTGGCTTTGATTTGCTTGATACCTGCGCCGGAACCGACGGACTGGTAGTTCAGGCCGTTGCCGGTGGATGCTTTGTAGGCTTCCGCCCACTTGGCGTAGATCGGATAAGGGAAAGTTGCGCCTGCGCCGGTCATGTCCGCTGCGAATGCGGTCGAGAACGCCATTGCCGCGGATGCGCCAACAACGAAGGAGGTCAACAACTGTTTCATACGCATATCAAAGGTCCTTTTCAGGGGTTGGGTTGAATGCTGCGCAGTTTATGACTCGAATATGACACCTTTATGACACGTAAAAATTTAGTCTAGTACAACGTCACAAAGTTGTCATATTTCTCAAATATACTATTAGTTATGAAAACAGCATTCCTTGATCGGGAGCTCTCACAGCTAGCGTTTAACCGCCGCGTGATGGCCCAGGCAGAAGACATCACCATCCCGGTGCTCGAACGCCTGCGTTACCTATGTATCGTCAGCAGCAACCTGGACGAGTTCTTCGAAGTCAGGGTGGCCAGCCTGCTGGCCGCCGCCAGCGTCGATGGCGACCTGGTCACCCACCCTGCCCTGGCGGCGACGCTGGAACGGGTCAGCAATGAATGCCACGAACTGGTGAAGCGCCAGTACGAAGTGTTTAATACGGCCGTGTTGCCGGAAATGAAAGCCCAGGGCCTCCACATCGTACGCCACAGCCAGCGCAACGAAGCGCAGCGGGCCTGGGTCAAAGACTATTTTGACCGCGAAGTACGCCCCCTGTTGACCCCGATCGGCCTTGATCCGGCCCACCCATTCCCGCAAGTCGTTAACAAGAGCCTTAATTTCATCGTCGCCCTGAGCGGCAAAGATGCCTTCGGGCGCGGCACGGCCATCGCCATCGTCAAGGCGCCGCGCGTGCTGCCGCGCGTGATCCGCCTGCCGGATAACCTTTCAAAAGAAGGCGGCGCGTCCTTCGTCCTGCTGTCCTCGGTCATCCACGCCCATATTTCGGAGCTGTTCGCCGGGCGCGACGTGATGGCCTATTCCCAGTTCCGGGTGACGCGCGATTCCGACCTGTGGGTTGATGAAGATGAAGTAAAGAACCTGCGCCAGGCCCTGAAAGGCGAGCTGCAAGGCCGCGCTTTCGGACGCTCCGTGCGGATCGAGGTGGCCAAGAATTGCCCACCCGAGCTCTCGCAATTCCTGCTCGACCAGTTCGAGTTGGACCAGAGCCGCCTGTACCGCGTCGACGGCCCGGTAAATATGGTGCGCCTGAACGAGATCGTGGAGCAGGCGCGCCGCCCCGAGCTGCGCTTCCCACCCTTTATGCCGGGCGTGCTGGCCAAGACTGTCAACAATGACATCTTTGCCACCATCCGCAAGCACGACATCCTGCTGCACCACCCGTTCCAGAGCTTCCAGACGGTGATCGACTTCATCCGCAGCGCGGCACATGATCCGGCCGTCGTGGCGATCAAGCAGACCGTCTACCGCACCGGCATGAACTCGGACCTGATGGAAGCCCTGATCGCCGCCGCCCGCAGCGGCAAGGAAGTGACGGTCGTAGTGGAACTGATGGCGCGCTTCGATGAAGAAGCCAATATCAACTGGGCCGACAAGCTGGAACAGGCTGGCGCCCAGGTGGTGTATGGCGTGGTCGGCCTGAAAACCCACGCCAAGATCGCCCTGGTGATCCGCCGTGAAGAAGGCGGCCTGCGCTGCTACGCCCACCTTGGCACCGGTAACTACCACCCCACCACGACCAAGTTCTATACCGATTTCGGCATGCTGACCTGCCAGCCCGAGCTGGGACGCGACGTCAACGAAGTCTTCATGCACCTGACGAGCCTGACCAAGCCGCAGCGCATGAACCATATCTGGCTAGCGCCGTTTGCGTTGCAGGACCAAGTCATAAAAGCGATCAGGAATGAGGCAAAAATCGCGAAAGCCGGGCGTCCGGGCCGGATTATCGCTAAAATCAACGCATTAACCGATGAACCGGTGATCCGTGCGCTGTACGCCGCCTCGAAAGAAGGGGTCAAGATCGACCTGATCGTGCGCGGCGCCTGCACCCTGATGCCGGGCGTGCCGGGACTGTCCGAAAATATCCGGGTGCGTTCCATCATCGGCCGCTTCCTGGAACATAGCCGCATCTACTACTTCCGCAACGACCTGGCGCATGACGTCATGCTGGCCAGCGCGGATTGGATGAACCGCAACCTGCTGCGCCGCATTGAAGTGGCGTTCCCGGTCCTGGACCGCAGCCTGAAACGGCGCGTGATTGCGGAAGGTTTGACGCCTTACCTGAAGGACAACTCCAACGCTTGGGAGCTGGATTCGCACGGCCACTACCAGCGCCGCAAATCGCGCGGCAAGGTCAAAGCCTACAGCGCCCAGCAGCACCTGATGGAGTCGCTTGGTACGCCGGCCGACATGGCGGTGGATTAAAGCCTGCTCACGGGAGGAAGCATGGACCTGATCTTGTGGCGCCACGCCGAGGCCGAACCACCACAGCCCGGCCTGGACGACCTGGAACGCACGCTGACGCCGAAAGGACATAAGCAGGCGCGCCGCATGGGCCAGTGGCTCGATTCCGTCCTTCCCGAAAATTGCCGCATCCTGGTCAGTCCGGCCACGCGCACGGTGCAGACCGTAGCCGGCCTGGGCCGCAAATACAAAGTCCATCCCGACCTCGCGCCGGGCGCCGACGCCAGCGACATCCTGAAAGCGGCCAACTGGCCCGCGTCAAAAGAAGCGGTGCTGATGGTTGGACACCAGCCCACGCTGGGCCAGGCCGCAGCCTTGCTGATGACGGGAGAAGATCGCGATTGGGAGATGAAAAAGGGCGCTGTGTGGTGGTTCGTGCAGCGTGAACCGGACGACCCCGCCAGCCTTTATCTCAAGGCGGTAATGCAGCCTGACCTTGTTACGAAATAGATTATTCTGATGGGCTTGTAATTGCCACTTTGGATGCTAGAGTTTAATTGTATCAACTCTAGGGAGCGGCCTTCGGAAACGCTGGCTGGTTTGTTATGTGGGTACTGTTCACCATGGGCATATTCGGCGCCATGATCGCGTTAATCGCGTTCGAAGTTATCGCTGAATATCGCGGCGGACATCATCGCTTGATCGATCGCTACCACGAGTAGCACTGCGCTTCTGCAGAAGCGAGGCTCCACGACAGCTCCTTCGGGATCCTGCCGTTGGAGCCTTCAGTCTTTTGGGGATCAGGCAAACAGGTCGAGGATGGAAGACGAGCCGCCAAGCTGGTCTTCCTGGGTATAAAGCCGCACCAGCGCTTGCGCCTGTACCGTCAGCATTTGCGCCATCGTCGAACGGCGGCTTTGCAGCGACTCCACTTCCCGGTTGGCCTGGGTTAAAGCAAACGAGACCACGCTGCGCTGCCCGCCCAGCGAATCGAGACGCGAGCCCAGCGCATCGGCCAGCCCCCTGCCCTCATTCGTGAACAGCTTGGACAGCGCGTCCGGGTCCGCCGCGACGGCGACGTTCAGCTTGTCCTTATCGAGCTTGAGGCGTCCATTGCCGTCGACGCTCAGGCCGGCATTCGCCAGCTGCTCGCTGCTGCCGCCTGCCGTACGCACCAGCTGGTCAAGCTGCGTGCGCACCTGGCCAAGCGCCGTATTGCCCCGCAATGCTCCCTTACCCAGACTGTCGAAGCGGTCCTGCAGTGCATTGAAGCCTTTCACAAACGCGTCCACGTTTTTCGCGATTTCAGCATTATCCTGGGCGACGGTGACGGTGGAATCGCCTGTGCCCGCCAGCTTCAGCGTGACGCCTTTGATCGCGCCCTCAACATTGTTGTCGGCACTGCTGATGGTTTTGCCGTCGACAGTCAGGACCGCATCTTGCGCAGCCTGGGTTTCTTCAAGGCCGCCAAACAAGCTGCGGAGCGTGGCGTCGCCCGCCACCGAGATGCTGAGCGTGTTGTCCTCGCCGCTCGCACTGCGCAATTGCAGCGCCGTGCCGGTACTGGATCGCACCAGGCTGGCGTCAAAACCCGCGTCCTTGAGCGCATCGGCGATGCCCTGCAAGGTATTGTTGCGGCTATCGATGGTGATGCTCTTGCTGGTACCATCGCTGCCAATGCGGATCACCGTCGGGGAACCTGTGCCGAGCGGCGTGGTGGGAGAGTCGGCTTCCGGACTGATGAGGATTTGCTGCTGGGCCAGTTGGCTGACGCTGATATCATGCGAGCCGATCTCGGCCGTGGCACTGGTCGTCACGCCGAGCACTGTGCTGGCTGAGCTGCTGCCGCGAGTGCTGAGCCCGCTACCTGCAAGGCTCTCCGCCAAATCCTGGAATACCGACAGCGCCGATTGCAACTGTCCCAGGCCCGAGAACCGGGCTTGGCTGGCCGTAATGCTTGCGTTGAGTTTGGCTGCGGCACCGCGCTGCGGCGCCAGCGTCTGTTCCACCCGCGCCAGCACATCAGTTGATGGCGTCCCGACGACACTGGCATTACCCAACGCCAGCGAGGTGCCATACATCGTGCTTAGCAGGCTGCTCACATAGTCCATGCGTTCAGTTTAGCGCATGAACTTGGTAATTGCTCCGGCTGCTTCGTTGTCGAGGGGAAGGAAGGTGAAACCGATCTTGAACTCGTTTCCACTGAAGATGCAATTGTTGACCTTGCCGCGCGTGTTGACGATTTGCGGCTTGCCATCGACAAGCATCTCGAACACGATCTGGCCGGCGGCCCCTATCTGCACTTTATTTTCGGCGGTCAGGGAAATACCTGCCAGGCCGAGGTCAAAGGTGCGCGCGGCAATCGGGCCGCCGCCGTCCATCACAATCATTGCACGCACGCGCAGGATCTTGCGTGCACCTTGCCTTGAATCAACTAACAATTTCTTTTCCGGAATTAGTTACTAACGAGGCTGGTATTGTAGCTAATATTTCGTAAAAATCTACATCACTGCAGTTCACGCAGGCGGTTGAAGGCATCGTCGATGCGCTCAACAGGGATAATGGTCATGCCTTCGATCGGTTGTTTCGGTGCATTCGCCTTCGGGATCATGGCGATCGAGAAGCCGAGCTTGGCCGCTTCGCGCAAGCGCTCCTGGCCGCGCGGTGCGGGACGGATCTCGCCGGCCAGGCCAACCTCACCGAAGACCACGAAGCCGTTCGGCAGCGCCTTGTTGCGCATCGAGGAGTTAATCGCCATCAGCACCGCAAGGTCGGCCGCCGGTTCGGTGATCTTCACGCCTCCAACCGCGTTGATGAACACGTCCTGGTCGAAAGCAGCAATGCCGGCATGGCGGTGCAGGACGGCCAGCAGCATGGCAAGCCGGTTCTGCTCCAGGCCCACCGAAAGGCGGCGTGCGTTCGGCAGATGGCTGGTGTCGACCAGGGCTTGCACTTCCACCAGCAGCGGGCGCGTGCCCTCTTGCGTCACCATCACGCAGGAGCCGGGCACCTGGTTTTCGTGAGAAGACAGGAACAGCGCGGAGGGGTTCGAAACGCCCTTCAAGCCCTTCTCCGTCATGGCAAACACGCCCAGCTCATTGACCGCACCGAAGCGGTTCTTGATCGCGCGCACCAGGCGGAAGCTGGAATGGTTGTCGCCCTCGAAGTACAGCACGCAGTCCACGATATGTTCCAGCACGCGCGGACCTGCCAGCGAGCCTTCCTTCGTGACGTGGCCGACCAGGATGATGGTCGTGCCGCTCGTCTTGGCCACACGGGTCAGTTGGGCCGCGCATTCGCGCACCTGGGCCACCGAGCCGGGGGCCGAGGCCAGCGCATCCGAATACAGGGTCTGGATCGAGTCGATCACCGCCACTTGCGGCTTGAGGTCGGCCAGGGTGCCGAGGATTTTCTCGAGCTGGATTTCGGCTTGCAGTTTCAAGTCCTTGGCATCGACCGCCAGCCGTTTGGCGCGCAGCGCGATCTGGGCGCCGGATTCCTCGCCGCTGACATACAGCACGCTCTTGACCTGTGACATATTGGCCAGCGCCTGCAGCAGCAGGGTCGACTTACCGATGCCGGGATCTCCGCCGATCAGCACCACGCCGCCGGCTACCAGGCCGCCGCCCAGCACGCGGTCAAATTCTTCAATGCCGGTGCCGAAGCGCGGCACGTCCAGCGCTTCGATATCCTGCAGCGACAGCACGGGCGCGGTCTGTGCCAGCGACTGGTGCTGCGCCTGCGAGAACCGGTTGGCGCCAGCGGCCTCGATCACCGTCTCCACCATGGTGTTCCACTGCTGGCAGGATGAGCATTGGCCGGTCCACTTGCTGCTGATGCCCCCGCATTCGCTGCAGGTGTAGTTGGTTTTCGCTTTCGCCATTTATGCCTCGACCACAGCCACGCGCGGCGCCAGGGCGCACATCAATTCATAGCCGATGGTGCCGGCAGCCGTCGCCACATCGTCGATCGGCATGCCCTCGCCCCACAGCACGACTTTGCTGCCGACGCGGGCATTCGGCACCTTGCTCAAGTCCACGGTCAGCATATCCATCGACACGCGGCCCACGAGTCGGGTGCGCACGCCATCAACCAGGATCGGGGTATCGACCGGCGCGTGGCGCGGGTAGCCGTCGGCATAGCCGCAAGCCACCACGCCGATGCGCATAGGCTGTTCGGCCTTGAAGCGGCTGCCATAGCCCACGTAATCGCCCGGCGCGATTTCCTGTACGCCGATCAATTCGCTGGTCAAGGTCATGGTCGGCTTCAGGCCGAATTCTTCGGCGCTCTTGCCGCCCGGGGTGCCGCCGTACAGCATGATGCCTGGACGGATCCAGTCGGTTGCCAATTGCTCGCCCAGCTCCGGCATGTGCAGGATGCCCGCCGAATTGCACAGGCTGCGCGGGCCTGGCAGTCCAGCCGCGCCTTCATTGAAGCGGCGCACCTGCTCTGCCAGCGGCATGCACGGGTGGTGCAGTTCGTCGGCATTGGCGAAATGGGTCATCAGGGTGATGCTGCCGACGTGCGGGATGGCGCGCAGGCGGGCGTGGACGGCGGCAAATTCGCTTGGCATGAAGCCAAGGCGGTTCATGCCGGTGTTCATCTTCAAATGCACATTGATTGGGCGCTTCAAAGGAGTGCGTTCCAGCATTTCAATCTGCTCGATGCAGTGAACCGAGCCCTCGATATCATGCTCGGCCATCGCCAGCAAGTCGGCAGTGTCGAACCATCCTTCTAATAAGAGAATCGGCTTGGTCCAACCCAGCTCGCGCAGGCGCACCGCGTTGTCGGGTTCGATCAGCGCCAGGCCGTCCGCCGCGGCGAAGCCGCGCATGCCGCGTTCCAGGCCATGGCCGTAGGCATTGGCTTTCACTACGCCCCAGGCTTTGGCGCCTGGCGCACAGGCTTTGGCTCGGACCAGGTTATGTTGCATTGCTGCGAGATGGATGTGGGCGACGATTGGCCTTGGCATGACAAAAACCGGCAGAATAAGAATGCAGCATTCTACCTTTTGTGCCTGCCGAATGCTGGCCGAATTCTTGGGAAACCTTACTTTCCATGGTATAAAGCATCCCGAGATAATTATCTGGCGTCCTGAATGAATCGTGGTTTCTATACCATCATGGCCGCGCAGTTCTTTTCGTCGCTGGCGGACAATGCTCTGCTGATTGTGGCGATAGACCTGTTGCTGGCCATGCAAGCTCCGGCATGGGTCACCCCATTGCTGAAGCTGACTTTTGTGCTGTTTTACGTGCTGTTGGCAGCATTTGTAGGCGCCTTTGCCGATGCCCTGCCTAAAGGCCGGGTCATGTTCATTTCCAACCTGATCAAGATCTTTGGCTGCGCGCTGATCTTCTATCATGTGCACCCGCTGGCCGCCTACGCCGTGGTCGGCTTTGGCGCCGCCGTTTATTCGCCAGCCAAATACGGCATCCTGACCGAGCTTCTTCCGCCGGAAAAACTGGTAGTCGCCAATGGCTGGATTGAAGGCCTGACCGTGAGCTCCATTATCTTCGGCATCGCCATGGGCGGCGCCTTGATTGGCGGCCCGGTCGCTGCCGCGCTCTTGCGCGTCGATATTCCTGGCATTGAAACCGGCCTGAATACCACCGCCGAAATCGCGCTGGCCGTCGTTGGCGCGACCTACTTGCTGGCGGCGCTGTTCAACCTGCGCATTCCCGATACCGGCTACGTCTACGAACACCAGGAACGCAATCCGCTGCGCCTGATCACCGAATTCGCCAACTGCTGCAGCATCCTGTGGCGCGACAAGCTGGGACAGATTTCGCTGGCCGTGACGACCCTGTTCTGGGGCGCCGGCGCCACCCTGCAATTCATCGTGCTGGAATGGGCCAAGCAGTCCCTGGGCCTGCCGCTGAACAAGGCAACCAGCACCATCGCCATCGTGGCAGTTGGCGTGGCGATCGGCGCCGGCATGTCGGCCCGCTTCATCTCCCTGCGCCGCTCGCTGACGGTTGTTCCGCTTGGCGTCGCCATGGGCATTATCGTAATGGGCATGGTCTTCGTACACGACCTGCGCCTGGCCTATCCCCTGCTGCTGATCGTGGGCCTGCTGTCCGGCTTCTTCGTCGTGCCGATGAACGCCTTGCTGCAGCACCGCGGCCACGTTCTGATGAGCGCGGGCCACTCCATCGCGGTACAGAACTTCAATGAAAACCTGTCTATCCTGACCATGCTGGCGGTATATTCGCTGATGGTGAAGCTGCATCTGAGCCTGAATGCCATCATCGTGCTGTTTGGCCTGTTCGTGGCCGGCTCCATGCTGGGCATCATGCGACTGCATGCTGCCAACCAGCGCGCGCACGACTCGCTCAGCCTGATCGGAGAGCATAAGCACTAAGCGCAATGAAACGAGGCTTTTACACCATTATGGCGGCGCAGTTTTTCTCGTCGCTGGCCGATTCCGCGCTACTGATCGTCGCAATCTACATGCTGGGCGTCATGAAGTCGCCGGCCTGGATGACGCCGATGCTTAAGGAAACCTTCGTCCTGTTCTACGTGCTGCTGGCGGCCTTTGTTGGCGCCTTTGCCGATGCCCTGCCAAAGGGCCGCGTCATGCTGATCGGGAACATGATCAAGATCTTCGGTTGCGGCCTGTTCTTCTACGACGTCCATCCCCTGGCCGCCTATGCCGTCGCAGGCCTGGGCGCAGCGATCTACTCGCCTGCCAAATACGGCATCCTCACTGAATTGCTGCCGCCTGAAAAACTGGTGGCCGCCAATGGCTGGATCGAAGGCCTGACCGTCAGCTCGATCATCCTTGGCACCGCACTGGGTGGCGCACTGATCGGCGGGCCGGTGTCTGCCGCCTTGCTGGCCTTTGACGTGCCAGGCATCCAGACCGGATTCGATACGGTCAGCGAGATCTCGCTGGCCTGGGTCGGAGTGATTTACCTGCTGGCGACCCTGTTCAACCTGCGCATTCCGGACACCGGCTATGTGTATGAGCGCCAGGAACGCAATCCCTTCCTGCTGGTGCGCGATTTTGCGGAATGCTGCAGCATCCTGTGGCGCGACAAGCTGGGCCAGATTTCCCTGGCTGTGACCACCCTGTTCTGGGGCGCCGGTGCGACCTTGCAGTTCATCGTGCTGGAATGGGCCAAGCAGTCGCTTGGCATGCCGCTTAACCGGGCTACAAGCACGGTTGCAGTCGTCGTGGTCGGCGTGGCCCTGGGCGCAGTGATGTCGGCGCGCTTCATCACCTTGCGCAAGGCGCTGTCGGTGATCCCGCTCGGGATCGCAATGGGCGTAATCGTGATCTCGATGATCTTCGTGCACGACCTGCGCATTGCTTACGTGCTGCTGCTGGTGGTTGGCGCGCTGTCCGGCTTCTTCGTGGTGCCGATGAATGCGCTGCTACAGCACCGGGGCCACGTTCTGATGAGCGCAGGCCATTCGATTGCGGTGCAGAATTTCAATGAAAACCTGTCCATCCTGACCATGCTGGCCGTGTATGCCGGGATGATGAAAATGGGCCTGGCGCTGAACACCATCATCGTACTGTTTGGCTTGTTCCTGGCGGGTTCGATGCTGGCCATCATGGCGCTTCATGCAGCAAACCAGCGCGTACAGGATTCACTCGCGCTGATCGGCGAGCACAAACATTAATTAAGCGGGCAAAGCCCCGTTTCCACGGCGCGCCTGGGCACGGGCGCGCCAATCGTCCGGCACGACGAAGCCGCGCTCCACTTCCTCCAGCCAGCCCCCCTCCTCCTGCACCGTTGCGACCAATACGGGACCGGGATCGGTGGTGAATTTTTCCGCCAGTACGTCCAGTAATGCGCTTCGCGTAAGGGGCTCGGGCGTTGGCGTTGCTTCGCTGCGTTCGAGCGGCGTGCGAAGGGGCGCGAGCCAATGCAGGCGCGGCATCACCACGTATTGCTCGCCGGGCCCGGCGGCTTGCTCACTATGCGTTCGCCAGTGGCCGCGGCAGTGGTCGGGCGAGATGCCTTCGATTTGCGGCTCCGCTTCGGTGGCGTGATAAAACAGCCAGCCTTTGACCAGGGCTTGCGCGCTGGTGACTGGCGCCGGCACCACCTGCTGCGCGGCGGGATGATGGGCCAGTTGCAGTTGTGCGTTGAAGATCTTGCGCATCTTCAGGCCGAGCGTGTCGGCCAGGTTGGGGCCGATCAGGCGATTGTAATTTCCCGCATCGGGGTCGCCGTCGAGCAGGTAGAACTTGGTGGCGAATTCGATGTGGCGCAGGCCTGTCTCACCCTCTTTATGCAGCAGGAAGTCGAATTCGCCGATGGTGCCGTTCTTGCCGTCCCGGACCTGAAGGCCGTGGGCGGCCAGCTTGCCGTGCTCGGCGAAGTAGAAGGCCATCAGCTTTTCGGCGTACAGGCCGAGGCGCGTGTAGAAGCGGTTGCCGAGCGCCGCGTCCAGCGGGGATGGGTCGGCATCAAGGTCGTCCAGCCAGTTGGCGACGGCGGGCGTGATGGGATCCAGGGTGGCGATCTTGCCTTGCCAGTGCGGGCTATTTGGGTCGAGCAGGTCGGGCGAATCGAGCAGCCAGGCCAGCGCGCGGACGTGGGGCCGCGCGAGATGGCCCCACTTGCGGTGGAATGATCTAGCGTCGGCCGGCATGGGCGGCTTTGGCAAGGCACAGGTCCTGCCATGCCTTGGCCTTTTCTTCCGGCTTCTTCAGCAGGTCGGCCGGGTGGTAGGTGGCGACGACTGGCACACTGCCGTGCAGCATGATGCGGCCGCGGGCGGCGCCGCCCAGCAGGCCTTTGCCGGTGGTGTGGCCGAAGGCGACGATGACTTTTGCCTGCGTCAGTTCCAGCTCGCGCTGGAGGTATGGACGGCAGGCTTGCAGTTCTTCTTCGCTTGGCGCGGATGGGGCGTGGCACTTCACCAGGCTGGTGAGGTAGGCGCCTTTTTCCGTTGTCTGGCCGACAGCTTTCAGCATGTTGTCGAGCAGGTAGCCGGGGTCGCCGGCGAATTGGTAGCCTTCGGTGTCTTCATCCTGGCCTGGGGCGGTGTCGAGGGCGATCCAGGTCGCCTGTTCGTCGCCTCGGCCAGCGACGGCTTGCTGGCGGGTTTCGCAGCGTCCGCAGCGCGTGCAGCTTGCCACGGCGGCTTGCAGGGCTGGCCAGTCCATTTGGGCGATTTCTTCGTCACTCACCTGCCCTGCGACCACGGCGCGAGCTGGCGCGTCGCTGCGGGCAGCGGCGGGCGCTGCCGGCTGCTCGTCGTCGAACCATGATGGCGGTTCGTCCATCGGAATGTCGTCGAATGCTGGCATGTCGTCGGCCATAGCGGGAGGCGGTGCGCTTGCAGCGCGCTGCGGCATCGGCTGGCGGCCTGGCTGCATCGGTTGGCGGGCGGGCGGCATTACTTGCGCCGGTGCTGCTGGACGCGGTGGCTGCGCGGCGGCGGGCTGCTCGGGAGCTGCCACTTTCTTGCGCTGCGCCTTGTATTCCGGCGTTGGGGCGTCGTCAAACCAGGACATGTCCTCGCCGGTCGACGCGATGCTTGGCGTGCCGGGGACGCGCGTCGGCGCGGCTGGTGCGGCCGGCGCTGCTGGTGGGACATGGCCCGCGTCGCCGGGGCGGCCTGGCGCCGTCGCTGCGGTGCGTGCGGCGGCAGCTGCGGCTGCGACCGGAGATTGAGGCACGGCGGGCGCCATTGCGTGGGGCGGCGCGGATGCTTGGACCGGCGCGGGCATATGAACTGGTGCGGCTTCGGCGGCGGAAACGAAGGCGTCCGGGGTAACGGTGCCTGCGTCAGCATCGGCAGCGGCGTAAGCGTCGGCATCAGCGGATGCAGGACGATTCCGCAAGCGCCATTGCGGGCCTACGCCCATCTCCTCCAGGAACACAGAGTTACGACGATCAGTCATAAGCCAAAACGCATCACAATGGCGTCCTCGCGGGTTGAATTAGCCGATGGGTAGTAACCCTTGCGGCGCCCGATTTCAGAAAAACCGTAGCGTTGGTAGATCTCCAACGCGCGAACGTTGGACGGCCGCACTTCGAGCAGGATCGATTCCATGCCCAGCCCGCGCGACAACGCGACGGCCTGGTTCACCAGCAAACGGCCCACGCCCCGGCCCTGCCAGGAACGCGACACGGCCACATTCAACAAGTGCGCCTCATCGACAATCCCCATAACGAGGAAGTAGCCCATCAACTCGCGGTCCTGCGCGCGCAGCACCCAGGCGTGATAGCCCTGCGACAGGGAATCGACAAAATTGGTGCGGCTCCACGGGTAGGGATAAACTTCCTGCTCCACCGCCACCACCTCATCGAGGTCGCTTTCCTGCATCGGCTCGTAAATGAGCCGGGCCAGATCCCAGGTTTGTGCCATCATGCCTGCGCCGCCTTCATCACTTCGCGTTCAGCCTTGGTGTAGGCGACCTTATTACGCAGGTAAAGCGGCTGCGCCTCTGCGGCGGGAACGGCGTGGCCGGCGGCGAAGGCGACGCGGCCCAGCTGCGCAACCTGCACTGCGTGCGGCATGATTGCACCATCCGCGCCGCCGGCAAACGCTTTGCCGGCAAAAGCTTCAGAATAAGCGCCAAAGCCGTTGCCGCAAGGGCGAGCCGGACCAGAAGGCGCGACCGCGCCAGGCGCGGACAAGGCTGGCGGCAGCACGGCGACCGGCTGCCCGCCTTCAAATCGGTATTGCGCCCAATAGACTTCGTTCATGCGGGCGTCAAGCACCGTCAGGACTTCGTCCGCGCCGTGACGCTCGCGACAAGCCAAGGCCATCGCGTCAAGCGTAACAACCGGCAGCAGCGGCAGGCCGGCGCCAAAGCCCAAGCCCTGGGCGATGCCGCAGGCGGTACGCACGCCGGTGAAAGAGCCGGGGCCGGCGCCATATGCTATGGCATCGCAATCGCGCAGGACAATGCCTGCCTCCGCCAGCAATTCCTGGATCATGGGCAGCACGGCCTGGGAATGGGTGCGGACACCGGACGATTCGCGGAAATACACGCGCTCCCCGCGCAGCAAGGCGCAGGAAGCCATTTCGGAGGATGTTTCGATTGCAAGAATGGTAGCCATGGCCGGTATTTTACCCTGTGGGCATGTACAATAGCACCCCATGCACAGCACTACCCTACATGCCGACAACCGTGCCGAAGTAGCCGCCGCGCTGGCGCAGGACCACCTGGTGGTCGCCTGCCTGTGCGCCGCCTGGTGCGGCACCTGCGCATCCTACCGCGCAGTATTCGAGGAATTGGCAAGCCGCCACCCGGACAAATACTTCCTGTGGGTCGATATCGAAGACCACGCCGACTTGGTGGGCGACCTCGATGTTGAGAACTTCCCTACCCTGCTGATCCAGCGCCACGAGCACGTGGCCTTCTTCGGCACCATGCTTCCCGACCCGAACGTGGCTCACCGCCTGATCGAAACCCAGGCGGAACTCAGTGACGAGGAACTGGCGCAGCAGGCAGCGTCCACCGAGGAGCGCCGCCAGTGGCAGCAGGAGTGCAACCTGCGTGCGCTGCTAGATTAGGCGTAAAGGAAGACTGCGCAGGCGCTGCCCGGTCAGCGCAAACACCGCATTCGCCACCGCCGGAGCGATGGCAGGCGTCGCCGGCTCGCCAACGCCTTCCGGCGGCTCGGCGCTCAGTACGATGACCGTTTCCACCGCCGGCACCTCATTCATGCGCAGCACCGGATAGTCGCCGAAATTGCTTTGCGCGACCTTGCCGTCCTTGATGGTGATTTCGCCGGCCAGTGCTGCCGACAGCCCATACACCACTGCCGATTCAACCTGCTGTGCGATGATATTCGGGTTCACGGCCAGGCCGCAGTCGATCGCACACACGACGCGGTGTACGCGGATCTGCTTGTCCTGCACCGAAACTTCCGCCACCTGCGCGACGATGGTGCCAAAGGACTGGTGCAGCGCCACGCCATGGGCCCTGCCTTCCGGCGCCTGGCCTGCTTTGGTCACGGCCGCCTCCAGCACTGCCAGGTGGCGGGGGTGGTTCAACAGCATGGTGCGGCGGAATTCCACCGGATCCTTGCCGGCCGCACTGGCCATTTCGTCGACGAAGCTCTCCTTGAAGAAGGCATTCTGCGAGTGCCCGACCGAACGCCAGTTCCCCAGTGCGACCGCGCCGTCGACCACCACATGGCTGATCGACTGGTTGGGAATTTCGTACTGCATGTCGTACACGCCTTCGGCGGTCGAACGGTCCGGGCCCGCGCCCGGCAAGCCCAGGTTGCGCTTGGTGAACTGGTGCGTCAGCGCACCGCCCGCCGTCTTCGCTTCCCAGGCAATGATATTGCCCGAAGCATCCAGGCCGCCCGTCATGCGTGCAACCGCGGCGGGACGGTACACATCGTGGGTGGTGTCGTCTTCGCGGGTCCAGATCACCTGCACCGGCAAGCCCTTGGCTTCGCGCGCAATGGCAACGGCCTGCGCCACCATGTCCGCTTCCAGCCGGCGGCCAAAACCGCCGCCCAGCAGGTATTCATGCAGGATCACGTCCGATTCGCCGACACCACCTACGCGGGCCGCGGCGCGGCGCGCAAAGGTCGGCGCCTGGGTGCCGACCCAAACGGTGACCTTGCCGTCCTTGACTTGGGCCGTGCAGTTGATCGGTTCCATGCAGGCGTGCGCCAGGTACGGCACGCGGTACAGCGACTTGACGGTGCGCAGCGCGCTGGACGCATGGCTTATGTCGCCGCGCTTGTGGTAGCTGTCGCCATCTTCAGTATCGAGGGCACTTGTCAGCGAAGAGTAAATCGTATCGCTCGAGAGCTTGGCATTGGCGCCATCGTCCCAGCGGATCGGCAACGCTGCCGCCGCCTGCCTGGCTTGCCAGAAAGAGCGCGCCAGTACCGCCACGCCGGCCCCGGCGCCGTAATGTTCTTCGATAGCGTTGGAAAAATCGACGACGGCCAGCACGCCCGGCATCTTCACCACTTCAGTTGGCGTGACGCCGGCGATCTTGCCGCCTACCACAGGCGACATGCGCACCGCGGCGTAAACCATGCCTTCCGGGCGGACGTCGATGCCGTACATGGCGGCGCCTTCGGACTTGATGCGCGAATCGCGGCGCGGCACGCTGCTGCCAATCAGGCGGAAGCTGTGCGGGTCTTTCAGCGTCACCTTGCCCGGCTGGCCAAGCGCCGCGCGTGCTGCAATGGCGCCGTAGCCAAGCGATTTCTTGCTGATGTCGTGATACAGCACGCCATTCTCGGCGCGAATCTGCTCGGCCGGCACTTTCCAGTCCAGGGCCGCCTGCGCCACCAGCATGGCTCGTGCGGTAGCGCCGGCTTCACGCATCGAGGTCCAGGCATCCTTCACGCTGGAGGAGCCGCCGGTAATCACCACGCCCATCTCGCGCGCCACCTTGCCCAGCATCCAGGTAGCGAAGGCGCGCGCACGGCCCGAGTCGTCCGGATGGAAAGGGAAAGTCTCGCGCATCACGGCGACGTTGCCGTAGATTTTGTCGGCCGGCGCCTGGATCAATTTGATCGCATCCAGGCTCACATCCAGTTCTTCCGCCACCAGCATGGGCAGCGCTGTATACACGCCCTGCCCCATCTCCGCACGCGGCATGGCCAGTTGCACGCTGCCGTCTGGCGCAATGGCGATCCAGCCGTTCAGCGCGACGGCGCCGTTTTCCAGCGGCAGCGCCGCATTGCCGCGTACGCGCTGGCGGGCAGGCATCACGCCCCAGCCGACCACCATGGCGCCAGCGGCGGCAACACCGCTAAGCAGGAAGCGGCGGCGGGAAATCTTCTTCGGTGTCAGCATGGCACTCTCGTTATGGCAGCCAGCGCTGCAGCAGATCGTCCGGCATCACCGGACGGCTGTAATAGAAACCCTGCGCCTGGTTGCAGCCATGGCGCAGCAGGAAGGCTGCCTGCTGCTCCGTCTCCACGCCTTCGGCGATGACGGACAGGTTCATGCTGCGTCCCAGCTGGATAATGGCAATGGCGATCGCCTCGTCGTTGGCGTCGGTCGAAATGTCCTTGATGAAGGAGCGGTCGATCTTCAGCGTCTGGACCGGCATCTGCTTCAAGTAGGCCAGCGAGGAATAGCCGGTGCCGAAATCGTCGATGGCCAGTGATACGCCGACAGCGTGCAGGTCATTGATGAAGGCCAGCGCATCGCCGGTGTTCATGATCACCGATTCGGTGACTTCCAGCTGCAAGCGTTCCGGCGCCAGGCCGGTTTCGCGCAGGATGTCTGCCACGCGGGTCACCATGCTGCCGCGCTCGAACTGGCGCGCCGACAGGTTGACCGCCATCTTCGGCACATTCAGTCCTGCCTCGTCCCAACGCACCATCTGGCGGCAGGCTTCGTACAGCACCCACTGGCCCAGCTGGTCGATAAAGCCCGTATCTTCGGCCAGCGGAATGAAACGCACCGGCGGCACCAGGCCAAGCTCAGGATGGTTCCAGCGCACCAGCGCTTCCACGCCGAGCAGCTTGCCGGTATCGATTTCCACCTGCGGCTGGAAGTTCAGGAACACTTCCTGTTTCTCGATAGCGCGGCGCAGATAGGTTTCCAGGCGCAGGCGTTCGACGCCCTCGCCCGTCATGGATGGCTGGTAGAAGCGGTAACCGTTACGGCCACGCGCCTTGGCCTGGTACATGGCCACATCAGCGTTACGGATCAGCATATTCAGGTCGCTGGCGTCGGTCGGGAATACCGAGACGCCGATCGAGCAGGTCACGAATAGCTCGTGGCCCGCCACCATGAACGGATGTTCGAACATGCCCACCAGCTTTTCCGCTACCTGGCCGGCGCCGTACTGGCCTTCGACATCTTCCAGCAGCACGATGAATTCGTCGCCCCCCAGGCGCGCCAGCGTATCGCCTTCACGCAGCTTTTCGGACAGCGCGTGCGCCACCTGCTTGAGCAGCTCGTCGCCGATATGGTGGCCCAGGGTGTCGTTGACGTTCTTGAAGCGATCCAGGTCAATGAACAGCAGCGCCAGTTGTTCGTTGGCGCGTGTAGCGCGCTGGATGGCGTGCTGCAGACGGTCGTGGAACAGCAGGCGGTTCGGCAGCTGCGTCAGTGCGTCGTGGTGGGCCAGGTGATCGAGCTTTTCCTGCGATTCCTTGACCAGGGTGATATCGCTGAACACGCCGACATAGTGGGTCGTCACGCCGCGCAAGTCGCGCACGGCGGTCAGCGTCAGCCATTCCAGGAACAATTCACCGCTCTTGCGCATGCTCCAGATTTCGCCGCGCCAGTAGCCATGTTCGACCAGCTCTTTCCACAATTCGGCGTGGAAGCCCTCGTCGTGGCGGCCGGAGCGGGTCAGGCCCACGTCGTGGCCCAGTGCTTCGATTTCTGTATAGCCAGTGATCTGGGTGAAGGCCGGGTTGACGGCGACGATGGTGCCTTTGTCGTCGATCACCATCACGCCATCGGCAATGTGTTCCAGCACGGTAGCCGACAGGCGCAGTTTTTCCTCCGCTTCCTTGCGGGCGCTGATGTCGGCGTAGACCCAGATCGAGCCCTCATTCGGACGGTTCTGGTCGATGGCGCAGCCGGACACCATGCACCAGAACAGCGAGCCGTCCTTGCGGCGGTAATTGCGTTCTTCGCTGAAGTACTCTCCGCTGCCCAGCGTGGAATATTGGCGCGCGCCGGCCGACTCGAAATCGAAAGCGGTCGGGAATACGATGGCGGTGGAAGCACCGATCATCTGCCCCGGCTCGTAGCCGAACAGCTCTTCGCAGCGGCGATTCACCGACACGATGGTCCGGTGGCGCACGAACATCACACCGAACATCACGTTATCCAGGATCGCGCTCTGCTCGGCCAGCAGGCCCTCAATGCGCATTTCATTGTGCTTACGCTGGCTGATGTCGTAGATGATGCCGTCAACCCAAGGCGAGCCGCCAGCCTCCGCCGCTTGCGGCTGGCCGTTCTCCGCCACCCAGCGCTCGGTGCCGGTGGAGTCCATGATGCGGTACTCGATTTCGTACGGCTTGCCGTCCTGGATCGCCTGCACCACGCAGCGGCGCTGGCGTTTGCGGTCTTCCGGACAAATCAGGTTGGCCCAGGCATGGGTGGTGCTGCGCATGAACTGGGCAGCGGAATAGCCGGAGATTTCTTCGATCGCGTCGGACACAAAATCGATCGGGCCATCGGGACGGAAGCGGAACACCGCGCCCGGCACCTGGGTCACGATGGTGCGGAAGCGCTCTTCGCGCTGGGCGATGTCTTCGAACAAGTGCTTGATCGCCACCCGCATCTGGTCCAGCTGGCCGGCCAGGCGACCCAATTCATCGCTGCCGCTTAATTCCATGCGGGTTTCGAAATCGCCATGCGAGAGGCGATCCGAAAAGCGCATCAGCTTGCGCAGGGGCTTCAGCAGGCGCTGGTTCAGGAACAGCACGATCAGCAGCAACGAAACGGTGAGCTGGGCCGCCAGCACGAAAACGTAGGACAGCTGCTTCTCGCGCAATTCCTGCTGGCTGCGCGCATCGTCCATTTCGACCATGATCTTGCCGATCTTCTCGCCGCGCACCGTGATTTCGCGCTCGGCGCGCACCACGTTGCCGATGACGCGCTTGGGCGCTTCCACGTGCATGAACTGGGTGTCGGCCTGGCCGGTGACCTGCACTTGCAGCACCGAGCGGTCGCGCATGACCGATTCGACCAGCGAGTGGGCCGAATCGGCATTCATATTCCAAAGGGATTCCTGCATGCCGAGGGCCAGGATGTCGGCGTTGCGCTGCAGGGATTCGTTGAGGGCCGTCTGCGCAGATTTTTGTTCGTGCACGCCGATCAGCAGATAAGAGCCGATAATCGCAGGAATAACCAGGCCGCCGAATACCACCAGTAACAGCGCGCCATAAATGGACAAGCCATACAATGCGCTCAGGCGGGACCTTAGTTTGTTATAAATATTCCGAGCCATCAAAGCGGGTCTGGTGGAAAAAGATTATCCAGCAGCAATTATGCACGTAACTTGATATCATCGCCACTCTATATCAGAGGAGTTTCCCTATGTCGTTTTCTATGTATTCCGCTTCGATTCCAGTATTCCGCCAGCTTCTGGGCAGCCTGCTGGCCATCCTGGACAAGGCTGAGGCTCATATCGAAGAGAAAAAGATCGACCCGAATGCCCTGCTGCAGTTCCGTTTGTTCCCGGACATGCTGCCGTTTACCCGTCAGATCCAGATTGCTGCCGATTTCGCCAAGGGCGCTGGTGCGCGCCTGGCCGGTGCGGATGTGCCTGCCTACGAGGACACTGAAAAGACCATTGGTGAACTAAAACTGCGCATCCAGCGCACGCTGACTTTCCTGGACTCGCTGCCACGCCAGGCGATTGAGGATTCGGCCCAGCGTTCGGTCACTACCGGTAGCGGCGAGAAGGCCAAGCAGTGGGTGGGCCAGGAATATTTGATGCACTACGCGCTGCCGCATTTCACTTTCCATGCGACGACTGCTTACAACATCCTGCGCCACAATGGGCTGGAAATTGGCAAGAAGGACTTTATTGGGGCGTGGAAGGCTGAGTAAAACCGTCTAAACCGGTAAACCGGGGTCAGACCCAAGGGTCTGACCCTGTCTGCGGTACCGCTAGGGGTTTCGGTTGTGCGAAGTTGATCTTCGACGAACGTCAAAAGCCTATAACCAGCACATGGCCCGAAGACCGTTGGGGGTCTGACCCTGCGGGTCAGACCCTGGTTTACCGGGTTTAATCAGCTATTCCGCCGTGGATATCCTTGAGAAAGAATCCGCTCCCAAACCTTCTCCTTCTCCTCCGCACTCATCGCCACCCAGTGCGCGACCTCGATGTAGGTGCGCCCACACCCCCGGCAAATCTCATCAAACGTCGTCGAGCAAACCGCCACGCAAGGCGTATCCGGCCGCTCCGGAACTTTATCTTCTGCCATCACTTCACCTGCAAATCCAGCTTATCCCAGCCCTCATGGCCGAGCTTTTCCATGGTTTCGATATTCTTCTCAAAGATATCCGCCGCCTCCGGGAACGCCTCCACCGCGCGGTCAATCGACGCCTCGCGCAAGATATGCAGGGTCGGATAAGGCGAACGGTTCGTATAGTTCGAAATATCGTTCTTATCCGTGTCCGCAAACTGGTAATCCGGGTGGAAACTGGCCACCTGCAGCTCGCCATCCAGCTTCAGCTCTTCCAGCGCAGCATCCGCCACGTCCAGGAACTCGTTGTAATCCTCAAAATCCTGCAACACCAGCGGATGGATCAGCAGGGTCGTATCGACCACTTCCGCATCCTCCTCAGCCAGGAATTCCAGCTCCTTGATCAGGTCTTCCAGCAATTCTTCCGGCGAAGAAGCCTCCGACACCACATAGCGCACCTGCTTTTTCACATGCACGGCCTTGGCGAAGGGGCACAGGTTCAGGCCGATCACAGCCTTCTCCAGCCACTGCTCGGTAGCCGCGATCACGGCCTCGTAATCCACTCGAGTGTTGCTCATCTATACATCCAAAAAACGTTATCCAAGGCGCCAATTATATAGCCACTTCGACATATTTATCCAAGAAAATCAGTGACATAGCGAATTTTTTCTTGACTCGACCGGCATTCAACCCTACA
Source organism: Pseudoduganella sp. GW821-FHT11H04 (assembly GCF_058807935.1). NCBI lineage: Bacteria > Pseudomonadati > Pseudomonadota > Betaproteobacteria > Burkholderiales > Oxalobacteraceae > Pseudoduganella > Pseudoduganella sp. GW821-FHT11H04. The sequence continues at coordinate 255,708 of NZ_JBXARE010000007.1, forward strand.
CTCCCGCCTTAGGTAGTAAGCCCATTGTTACTTCACGACAACTGCGAAACGCTATGCAAGATCGAATCAAAAATGCTGTCCTGATCGCCCTGGCACTGAGTGCCGCGGTACCAGCAGCCTCCGCTTTTGCAGCCGCTGAAGCGCCGAAATCTGTCGTACTGCAACCTGCCGTCGAAGATTACAAGGAAACCGATGTCTGGGGCCGTATCCGCTCTGGCTACGCCATTCCGGACGTGAACAACGCCCTGGTGTCCAAGCACGTCAAATGGTACGCCGACCGCCAGGACTACCTGGATCGCACCACCGCACGCGCCTCGCTCTACCTCTACCACGTGGTGGAAGAGCTGGAAAAGCGCGGCATGCCGACCGAACTGGCCCTGCTGCCGTTCATCGAATCCGCCTTCAACCCGCAAGCCCTGTCGAGCGCCAACGCCGCAGGCCTGTGGCAGTTCGTACCGGGCACCGGCCGCGACTACGACCTGAAGCAAAACGCATTCAAGGATGACCGCCGCTCCGTGCTGGCATCCACCGACGCCGCCCTGAGCTACCTGCAGCGCCTGTACACCATGTTCGGCGACTGGCACCTGGCCCTGGCCGCCTACAATTGGGGCGAAGGCAATGTACAGAAAGCCATCAAGCGCAACCAGGCTGCCGGCAAGCCGACCGATTTCGAAAGCCTGTCCGAGCTGATGCCAGCCGAGACCCGCAACTACGTACCGAAGCTGCAGGCCGTCAAAAACATCGTCGCCAACCCAGCCCAGTACGCCGTACACCTGCCGGTGATCGACAACGAACCCTACTTCACCGCAATCGACAAGACGCGCGATATCGACATGGCCCTGGCCGCCAAGCTGGCTGAAATCTCGGTTGACGAATTCAAGGCCCTGAACCCACAGTTCAAGAAGCCTGTCATTACCGGCAACGAACAGACCAAAATCCTGCTGCCGACCGAAAATGCCGCCAAGTTCGCCACCAATCTGGCATCGTGGACCCACGCCCTGTCGAGCTGGACCACGCATAAGATTTCCAGCGCCCGCGAAAGCATCGCCTCCCTGGCCCGCAAATTCGGCACTACCCCGGACGCAATCCGCCAGGCGAACAATATCCCGCAAAAGTCGGTGCTGAAAGCCGGTTCGACGATCCTGGTGCCGACCGCCTCCGCCGCCCTTGGCCCGGATATTTCGACCGACATCATCGAAAACGCAGCACTGGCTGTAGAAGCCGAACGTGCGCCAAAACGCAGCAACTACCGTCAAGCTTCCTCCTCCCGCAGCGATTCCAAGCCTGCGGTCAGCATGGTGAAAGCGCGCGTAAAGCGTGACGAAGCTGGCAAATCGAAGTCCCACCGCAGTAATTGAACGCATTAAACGCGCGCCGGCCCTTGCTAAACTTGCAGGGCTGGCGTCATGACGTTTACAATCCCGTTCTTGCGGTATAACCCCATTGGAGTAGATATGGCTTTCTTGCAAGGCAAAAAAATCCTGATTACTGGCGTCCTGTCCAACCGTTCCATCGCCTATGGCATCGCTAAAGCTGCCCACCGCGAAGGCGCCGAACTGGCTTTCACCTACGTTGGCGAGCGCTTCAAAGACCGCATCACTGAATTCGCGGCCGAATTTGGCAGCAACCTGGTCTTCGACTGCGACGTGAGCAGCGACGAACAAATCGCCAACCTGTTCACCGACCTGGCCAAGAGCTGGGATAGCCTGGACGGTTTCGTGCACGCTATCGGCTTCGCCCCGCGTGAAGCGATTGCCGGCGAATTCCTGGACGGCCTGTCCCGCGAAAACTTCCGCGTGGCACACGACATTTCGGCTTACAGCTTCCCGGCCATGGTGAAAGCCGCCCTGCCGCTGCTGAAGCCTGGTTCCTCCGTGCTGACCCTGTCCTACCTGGGCGCGGTTCGTGCAATTCCTTACTACAACACCATGGGCCTGGCCAAGGCATCGCTGGAAGCCTCCGTGCGTTACCTGGCAGAGAACCTGGGCCAGCACGGCATCCGCTCGAACGGCATTTCCGCCGGTCCGATCAAGACCCTGGCCGCCTCCGGCATCAAGGACTTCGGCAAACTGCTCGGCTTCGCCGCCGGCCACGCCCCGCTGCGCCGCAACGTGACCATTGAAGAAGTTGGTAACGCCGCTGCCTTCCTGCTGTCCGACCTGTCCTCCGGCATCACCGGCGACATCATGTACGTCGACGGTGGCTTCTCGCACGTGATGGGCCTGAACTCGAGCGACTACGAGTAATCTTCGCATTTCGCCAAATCCGAAAGCCGCCTCCGAGCGGCTTTTGTTTTTAAAGTCGGGGTCAGGTCGAGCAAACGGACAAAGCGCATGCGCTTTGTCCGTTTTCTCCTGTTTCTTCTCCC
>NZ_JBXARE010000007.1:258085-290983 GCF_058807935.1 Pseudoduganella sp. GW821-FHT11H04
GGGACAAAGCGCATGCGCTTTGTCCGTTTGCTCGACCTGACCCCGACTTTCAAATTCTTAGCGGCTTGCGTAGCATTAACTAATTGAATAAAGTGTGCGCCATGCTTCCCGACCAATCCGACGACGACTTGATGCTGCGCTATCGCGATGGCGAGTTGTCGGCGTTTCAGGAACTGTACCGGCGCCATAGCCGTGGCCTGTACCGTTTCCTGGCCTGGCGCAGCGGGCGGACTGAGTGGGCGGATGAGGTGGCGCAGGAAACCTGGCTGGCGGTGCATCACGCCAGGGCGCGTTATGCTGCGCAGGGAAGCTTCCGCAGCTATCTGTTCCAGATCGGCCGCAACCGCCTGGCCGACCTGCAGCGCCAGCCCGATATCGACGATTGCGGCGACTGGGAATCCGTGCAGGACTCGGCCGAAGCAACGGCCCTGGGCCGCCAGCAGAACCTGGCCCTGCACGCGGCCATTCGCCATCTTCCAGCGGAGCAGAAGGAAGCCCTGGTGCTGCAGCACTTCAGCGGCTTGAGCATCGATGAGATTGCATTGGTGGTCGCCGCACCTGCGGAGACGGTGAAGAGCCGCCTGCGCTATGCCATGCGCAAGCTGCGCGAGCAATTCAAGCAGGAGGAGACGGCATGACGCCAGTCGACAAAGACGATTTCGAAGACGCTGAGCTGGTGCGCCGCCTGGCCGCCATGCCGCAGCCGGAGCCGTCCGCGGAGCTGGATGCGGCCATCTTCGCCCAAATTCAGAAAGACCTGGTTCCCGGCCCAGATGCTGCCAACGATCCGGCCACTGATCCAGCCACCGAAGCGCCGCACCCAGGCCTGCTGCGTCGCTACCGCGCGCCGCTGGCCTTCGCAGCCAGCCTGGCCGGCATCATGATCCTGTTGCCCGTGTGGCGCACCACGCAGCAGAAAGAGATTGTGCCAGTGGAAACGCGCATCATCGCGGAAGAAGCGCCAATGCTCGAACCGCCGCCGGCCAATCTCGAATCAGCTGCGCCGAGCGCCGTCGTGGCCGACAAAAAGCTCGATGCAATGCCGGCGCCAAAGTTGGAGATGCAGGCTTCGCCACCGCCACCACCGGTCCCGGTCCCGGCGCCAGTGGCTGCGGCTGCGCCAACGCCAGAGTACGCGCCCCGTCCAGTTCCAGCCCCAGCCCCGGTGGCGGAATCCGCTGCGCGCGCGCGTCAGGCACCCGCCCCCGGCATAGATGCTTCCCAAGAAAGCCCCAAGGAATGGCTGCAATCAATCGAACGTCTACTCGATGCTGACGAAACCGGGCCAGCCGCCGAGCAGTGGAAGCGCTTCAGGAAAGCCTACCCTGAGTACCCGGTTCCGGACACCCTGGCAGACCGCCTGAAAGCGCTGGAATAGCCTACTTCGGCTTCACCTCGAATTCGCCGACAAGCACCGTGCTGCCCTGCCCTTGCAGCCGCAGCGTCACCATCTTGTCGTCCGCCTTCGCAGTACCAAAGCCGGTGGTGAAGTGCAGCTGCAAGGTCGTGGCCCCGGTCACAATCTGCTGCGCGCTGCCAAAGTAATTGACTTCTACGCGATAAACGCCTGGCTTCGCGTTGCGCAGCATGAATTCTTCCGGCCCATATCCGCCAGTGAAGTCGCGCGACATGTGGCCACCCTGGTACGTCAAAGGATAGCCGTAATATGCGCGCTCGCCATCAGGATCGATAACGTGCAAGTCCATATCGCTGTTATCCGCATCCCAGGTCAGCACCACGCGCAAGTCCACCGGCAGGTTGCGCAGCAATCGAGAATCCATGCCGCGCGTATCGAGCACGCGCCCTGCCGCCTTGGCCCGCGCCACGATTGAATTCAGCTCGGCAAGCGCAATCTGCTCCACGTCCGCAAAGCGGAAATCCCATGGCCGAAGCACCACCTGGTAAAGCTGCTCGATCGCACGCTGCTCCTGGCCGCTGGCCGCGAAGGCGAGACCAAGATCGCGGAAGGATTGCGGCTCCTCCTCGGCCAACTCTTGAACGCGTTCGAACAATGGCACGGCTAATTGAGGGGCATTAGCTTCCATCAAGCGATATGCCAGCACACGCAGGACATGGCGATTCTCCAGGTCCATCTCGGCCAGGTTGGACAGCACCCGCAAACCAAACTCGCGCTGCCCGCGTTCCAGCATCAGTCCTGCCACGTCCAGCAGGAAGGCGCTGCTGCCTGCGTGCGATGGCCGCTCATCGAGGTAAATGCGGTACATATCGCCCACCGCTGCCTTACGCATGCGGGCGGTATAAGGCGCATCGGGTTGCCACGCCTTCAACCTGACAGTCGCGCCGCCATTGATCGGCGCTGAATCAGCCTTGTCTTCGATTATCGCCTGCTCGGCCATCGCAGCCGGCGCGGCACGCATCCTCGACGCCCCGAACGCTGGCGCCGGGGCCGGAGCCGGTGGCGGCGCTTCCACCCTCATGTCGAGGGTGTCGGGCGCCTCCTTCTTTGGCGCGGGCGGACGCTTCTTGGGAAACGGCTTTTCCCACCACGCGATCCGCGCCTCGAACTCCCGCACCACGCTGTCCAGGTGTTTGGAGCGCTCACCCGCCAGCATGCTGCGATTTTCCGCACGCATCTTCTCGAAGGCTTTACGGAATTTTTCCGGCGGCGTCACATCATGCCGCACATAGTCTTCGAGCCGCTCGAGCACCAGCAACGATGTCTCGCGGGTCGGCAGGCCGAACTCCATTCCAAGTCGGCGGATTGCCGCGCGATTGAGTTCATAGTTGCCCTCCATCTGGGCGATGCGGCGGTTGGCCCACCACCATGCAGCCAGCGGATGCGGCGTTGCCTTAGGACCCGCTGGATCAATGCTGATGTCAACCTTCTTGCCCAGGTTGTCAATCGCGATAGCCAGTGGCGTTCCGCCACGGACCTTTCCCGCCACGCGCAACATACCCGACGTAACCTGGCTTTCATCGAACACGACATCACCGCCAGGAGCGCCCGTCACGCTGGCCACCCTGGCGCCATCTGTCAGCAATTCCTGCGACGCATGCTGGGCGTCAGTTGGATCGATAGCGATATGCTGGCCACCATTCACGCCCGCCCACGCCGCAAGGCGCGCAGTATCGGCACCGGCAGCAGAACTCAGGGTGAATAGTCGACGGCCTTTCGCCAGTTGCGGGAACACGCCAGTGCCATAGTTACGCAAGCCGTCGCTGAACAGCAGATATTCGTCGACGTCTGCCTGCGGCTGCCAGTCGGCCAGCGCGCTGGCGCCGTCATAAACGGTCGACTCCAGCTCGCGAATCAGGATGCCCGATTGCCCCTTCGCCAGCTTGAACACTTTCACCGGTTCGGCCTTATCACGCAGCCGCACCAGGCGCACTTCCACGTTGCCGGCTGCGTCAAGATAGCTTCCCAGCACGCGCAATTCCGCCGCGAGCACACGATCCGCACCGGAGCCCGAGCTATCCCACAGCACGCCCACCACTTTCGGCAAGGCCCGTAGCTTGCGCTCCGCCGGCACCGGCACCTCGGCCAGGAAATACTGCTGGCCGTTGAACTCCTCCACGTATGTTCGGGCTTTCTCCTGCGCCGCCGGCACACGCACGATCAAGTCCCCCTTCGATTTGGATGCCTCGTACTGCCAGCCGCCCTTCACCACGACGAAGCTCTCGGCCTGCCCCACGACGACAGGCGCGTCTTCACCACCCATCACGCGCACCTCCAGCGCTACCGGCACCATGAATTGCTTCAAAGGTAGGCGATAACTCCAGTTCTTTTGCTGGCGTGGGAGCATCGCTGCATACTTGAGCTCCACAGTCCGCGTGCCACGCCCCGGAATCGGATAGATGCGCAACTTGAAGTTATTGCCATGGGTTTGCTCCAGCAGCGCCGGATCGATACGGCGCCGCTCTTCCGCTTCCAGGATTTGCCGCCCGCGTTCCTTACCGACCGGTACCGCCGGGCGCATGTCCCCATCGATGTCGAGTGAAAAGCCTGTTATTTGCTCGCCCTCCGCCAGTGGGAATTGCAACTCCCCCTCCAGCTGGCGAGCGTTCGGATTATAGAAAACCAGTTTGACGGACGTTTCCGCCATGCCTCCGGAAATGACCGTTTCCACTGCGGCGCTTTGCACGCGGACCGGCGATTCCCTGTTATTGATATGCGCCTTGACCAAAGGCGGCGTCTGCGCCTGGGCCAGGCCGCCGACCAGCATGCACAACGCCAAAATGAGCCTCGCCAACATGATGTCTCCCTTCAAAGTGAATGCTCTTGAACAGGAATCGTCTGGCGCGGGGAAAAGGGGTTAAACAATCGAGAATAATTTGACAACACGAAAAAGTGAGACTAAAGTGATATCACTTTGATTTACCTCACATAGGATTGATCATGACCCGCAATGAAAAGCAGTTCTCGTCTTACAGCGGCTACCTGGCCCTGATCGTAGTGATTACGCTGGCGATTCTTGCCTTCCTCATGCTGCGCGCCTTCCAGCCGGCGCTTGCTGCGGTGTGCGCGGTGACGGCGATCTTCCTGGCGCCCGGCCTGTACATGCTGCAGCCAAATGAAAGCGCTGTGCTGATGCTGTTCGGCCATTACATCGGCACCGACCGCAGCGAGGGCCTGCGCTGGGCCTTCCCTCTTTACATCAAGAAGCGACTGTCGCTGCGCGCCCGCAACCTGATCGCGCCAACCCTGAAGGTGAACGACAAGCGCGGCAACCCGATCGAGATTTCCGCCGCCATCGTTTGGCGCGTGCGCGATACCGCGCAGGCCGTGTTCGACGTCGATGATTTCGAGCGCTACGTCGCCGTGCAGGCCGAAGCGGCCATCCGCCACCTGGCCTCCCAATACGCCTACGACGAGGGTGAAGACCTGCCGCAAGGCATGACTACCCTGCGCTCCGGCATGGATGAAGTGGCCCATGCGCTGCGGGCGGAACTGACCGATCGCATTGCCGCCGCCGGCGTGGAAATCGTGGACGCCAAGCTGACACACCTCGCCTATGCGCCGGAAATCGCCCAAGTCATGCTGCGCCGCCAGCAGGCAGAGGCCATCATCAGTGCGCGCCAAAAGATCGTGCACGGCGCCGTCAGCATGGTCGAAGCAGCCCTGCATAGCCTGGCCGAGCGCGAAATCGTGGAACTGGATTCCGAACGCAAGGCGGCCATGGTGAGCAACCTGCTGGTCGTCCTGTGCTCGGACAAAGAAACCCAGCCAATCGTCAACACTGGCACGCTGTATAACTAAGCAAGATGGCAAGCCCCGGCAAAAAAGCGTTCCCCCTGCGGATCGACCCGGCGTTGTGGGATGAGCTGCAACGCCTGGCTTCCCAGGACTTGCGCAGCGTGAACGCGGAAATCGAGTTCCTGCTGCGCGAGGCGCTGGCTCGCCGGGGCATCAAGCCGAAATCATCAAATACCCCGCCATCCGACGAAGAGTAAGCCGACATGCTTAAATTGATTGCCTGTATTTTCGCGGCGTCGCCTGGGCTCGCGCCAGCCGCGCAGCCTACTCCCATCGACATCAAGACAGTTAGCTTCAACGGATCGCTGCCCTACGTCGTCTCCGGCAATCCCAAGCGCGATGCGCGCATTAATCATTCGATCTTCTTAGGCATGGCCGGGCAACCTGCCCCGGCCAAATACACCGATCCGATCAAGATGGCTAACGAGCAGGACGGCCCGCTTCCCGCCTCTGAGATCAATTATGCGATAACCCGTGAAGACGCGCGCGTGCTGGCAATCGAATTCGATTATGAAGGCTGCGGCGCCTATTGCGAGCACCACTGGGACCAGTACAACTTCGACGCAGCAACGGGCCGCCCATTTTCTTCATCAGACATTTTCACGCTACAAGGCCGCGCCGCCTTGTTCAAGCAAAACAATCCGAAGCGCCTGGACCAGTACCGCAAGGCCATCGCTGGCCTGAATAAAGAAGGCGCCGCCAACCGCAAGAAGCAGCACATCGCCACGCCCTGGCCGCAAGCAAGGACCGACAACAAACAGGACGACGAGGAATCGCGCATCACCGAATCCATCGACATGTACCAGCACTGCATGGACTCCATGCGCACGCCGGATTACGCCAACTTCTACATTCAGGATGTATTCCCGGTGAAAATCGAGGAAGAGTCCATTACCTTTCTGTTCGGCCGCTGCAGCAACCACGCCATGCACGCACTGGACGAAGTCGGCGACCAGGCAATCACATATAAGATCACCGAACTTGCGCCGCATTTCACTCCTTACGGCAAGTATCTATTGATGGGCGGCCCACGAATCACCTTCCCGGTCGAGCCGTATCAGCAGTTCCTGTTTGGCCGCGTAGGCCAGGCGGCGATCACCTTCGAGTTGTCCCGCCCAAGCCAAGACGGCTCGGTCTCCGGCAGCTACTTCTACAACAAGTACCGCAAACCCATCCGCTTGAGCGGCAAGGTAAATGGCAACACCGTCGAGCTAACCGAGGCAGAAAGCACGGATACGCCCCAGCCCCTGATCCGGGCAACCATCAAAGGCGACAAGCTTGAAGGCCAGTGGATCGGCAAGCAAGCCCTCGACTTCTCGGTTTCGCCCTAAGGAATGCAATATTGCTCTGCCGCAAATCAAATAGAAAACTTCCGCGCGGCCGAGATTCCATGTATAATTCACCGCTTGTGCGCTGCAACACAATAACGCAGCTGAAAATAACAACACAAATAGCAGCTTCGCGAAAACTATCTGCCGCATCCTGAAATGTTGGATGCCGCCTAAAAAGCCCCCCCGCCCTGTGTGTCGTAGTCCAATGACACCGTCCCGGCGCAAAGCTTTTGTGCCGAAATTTCTATACAAAAAATAGAGTCGTTTCGTACCGGTTTAGCGTAGCTTTTTTCGCTTTTTACGAAAGAAATACATGACTTTTGAAGCACTTGGTCTCCACACGTCCATCCTCAACGCACTGACCGAATCCGGCTACACCGCGCCTACGCCAGTCCAGCAGCAGGCAGTACCTGCAGCGATCGAAGGCAAGGACCTGTTGGTTTCCTCGCAAACCGGCTCCGGCAAGACCGCGGCCTTCATGCTGCCATCGCTGCACCGCCTGGCCAGCGCACCGTACACCGGCGCCGGCAAGACTCCAGCCCAGGAAGCCCAGTCGGCGCGCGCCCGTGGCGAGCGTCCGCGCTTCCGCCCTGCCCAGCCAAAAATGCTGGTGTTGACCCCAACCCGTGAACTGGCCCTGCAAGTCACCACCAACACCACCAAGTACACCTCCCACCTGCGCCAGATCAAATCGGTCGCCATCCTGGGCGGTATGCCTTACCCGAAACAGATGCAACTGCTGGCGAAGAACCCGGAAATCCTGGTCGCCACTCCAGGCCGTCTGATCGACCATATGGATCAAGGCAAGATCGACTTCTCGCAACTGGAAATCCTGGTGCTGGACGAAGCCGACCGCATGCTGGACATGGGCTTCATCGAAGACATCGAGAAGATCGTTGCCGCTACGCCTGAATCGCGCCAGACCATGCTGTTCTCGGCAACCCTGGACGGCGTGGTGGGCAATATGGCCCGCCGCATCACCAAGGATCCGCTGATCATCCAGATCAACACCGCCACCAGCAAGCACGAAAACATCGCACAGCGCGTGCACTTCGTGGACGACCTGTCGCACAAGAACCGCCTGCTGGACCACCTGCTGCGCGACGAAACCATGGACCAGGCAGTGGTCTTCACCGCCACCAAGCGTGACGCCGACACGATCGCCGACCGCCTGAACATCGCTGGCTTCTCCGCCGCTGCGCTGCACGGCGACATGCACCAGGGCGCACGTAACCGCACCCTGGACGGCCTGCGCCGCGGTAACGTGAAGGTACTGGTCGCGACCGACGTGGCAGCACGCGGTATCGACGTTCCGAACATCACCCACGTGTTCAACTACGACCTGCCCAAGTTCCCGGAAGACTACGTGCATCGTATCGGCCGTACCGGCCGTGCTGGCCGCAACGGTGTCGCCGTATCGCTGGTGAACCATGCTGAAAACATGCTGGTGCGCCGTATCGAACGCCTGACCCGCCAGCCTATCCCGGTCGAAGTGATCGAGGGCTTCGAGCCTAAGCGTGCAGCACCTTCGCGCTCCGCGACGCGTCCAGGCTGGAAACCAGGCGATGGCCGCAACAGCAAGCCAGGCCAGCGTTCCTTCTCGAACCCACGTTCGGAAGGCGGCCACTATCGCAGCGAAGGCAATCCATTCAACGGCGAGCGTAAAGAAGGCGGTTTCCGCAATCGCAACGAAGGCGGCTTCCGCGCTGAAGGCGGTTTCCGTACCGAGCGTTCGGATGGCGGCTTCCGCGGCAACCGTAATGAAGGCGGCTTCCGTTCCGAGCGTCCTGCCGAAGGCGGCTTCCGTTCGGAGCGTCCAGCTGAAGGCGGCTTCCGCAACCGTGCTGACGGCGGCGGCTTCCGTGCTGAGCGCCCGGCCGAAGGCGGCTTCCGCAAGGAGGGCGGCGGTTTCCGTGAGCGCGGCGAGAGCAACTTCCGCAACCGCGACCGCGATGCCGGCGGCTTCAAAGGCCCACGCACCGACGCACCGCGCCGCCCATGGGGCGATCGCTAATCTCTAAGCGCTAGCGAGCAATAAACGAGGCCGCCCGGGCAACCTGGCGGCCTTTTTCTTTTGTACGTTACCGAACGGAGCGACCTCGAAAACAGCGCGACACTGCGCCCATGAGAACAACCTTGATCGCCCTCCTGTTAGCCAGCACGGGCGCGCACGCGGCTCCGGAATCGCCCTCCCCAACCGTGCGCGTCCAGGTGCTGCTGGACCGGGCCAATTTTTCACCTGGAGAGATCGACGGCGCCGCAGGTGGCAATACGCGGCAGGCCTTGCTCGGATTCCAGCATGCACACAACCTGACGCAGACCGGCAAAGCGGACAACGCCACGCTCGCTGCGCTGGACGACAACCAGCCTGTGCTGGTCGCTTACACCGTGAGCGAAGCGGACGTCGCCGGGCCTTTCGAGCCGGTGCCTGAAGAAATGGCGGACAAGGCCAAGCTGCAGGCATTGGGATTCGCCAGCGCGGCGGAGGCGCTGGGAGAACGCTTCCACTCCAGCCCCGCCCTGCTGCGCAAGCTCAATCCCGGCAAGGACATCGAGCAAGCGGGCGCACAGATCATGGTGCCAAACGTCGGCGCCTCGCAAGCACTGCCGCAAGCGGCCAGCCTTGTGGTGGACCGCAACGCCAGTACCGTTGCCTTGCTCGATGCGGGCGGCAAGGTGATTGCGCAAATGCCCGCAAGTACCGGCAGCGATCATGACCCGCTGCCAGTCGGGAACTGGAAGGTCAATGGCGTGTCTCGCAATCCCACCTTCCACTACAACCCGCAACTATTCTGGGATGCGCGGCCAGGCGACAACAAGGCCACTATTCCCGCAGGGCCGAATAATCCGGTCGGCGTGGCGTGGATCGATTTATCGAAAGAGCACTACGGCATCCACGGCACGCCGGAGCCGGGCAAGATCGGCAAAACGCAGTCGCACGGCTGCATACGCCTCACCAACTGGGACGTGACCCGCGTCGCTGATGCCATCAAACCGGGGACGCCAGCCGTGCTGCGGGAATGACGGAGGCCATCATGAGACCAGTAAGCGTATTTGGAACCCTGATCATCGGCATCGTGCTTGGTGCCGGGGGTACGCTGCTGCTGTTAAGCCGCGTTCCCCTCGACACACGCGAAACAGCAACCATCACCATCCCCGCCGGACAGCAGCTGGCACCACAGGTGACCGACACCGCCAGCCCGCCTGCGAGCCCGCCAGCCGTCGATCGCGCACCCTCGGTTTCGCCCGCGCTCACGCCCGCCCAGGCCCAGCCTGACGAGCAACAGCGCACCGCCGGCGGCCCCGCGCCAACGGCGCCCGGACCCGGCAAAGCGGCCGGCGATTCGCTCGCCGGGATGCAAGGCGCCGATACCAGCGGCATCGGCGGCCTGGCTGCCAGCGGCGCCGGCTCGTCCCTCCTGATCCCTGTCGCCGGCGTAAAGTCGGCGCAACTGCAGGACACTTACAGCCAGCCACGCGGTACGGAACGCATGCACGAGGCGCTCGACATCCTCGCGCCGAACGGCACGCCGGTGTATGCCGTCGCCGATGGCAAAATCGCCAAGCTATTCACCAGCAAACCCGGCGGCTTGACGATCTACCAGTTCGATCCAAGCGAAAAATTCTCCTATTACTACGCCCACCTGGACCACTACGCCAGCAACCTTCAAGAAGGCCAGCAGGTCAAGCGCGGAGATGTGATTGGTTATGTGGGAACGACCGGCAACGCCAATCCTGCAACGCCGCATCTTCACTTCGCCATGTTTGAACTTGGGCCAGGCAAGAACTGGTGGCAGGGAAAGCCAGTCAACCCGTACCCTTTGATGGGCCGCCAATGACGTCACCAGTGGCGAACCCGCCCCGTATCCATATGCACGAACTGCGAGTCGGGATAGTAGCCAACACCGCCGCCCTTTAATGCCAGCGCGGCCTTATGCAGACGCTCAAGGTCGCGCCCGGGTATGCGCACATCGATCGCCTTGCCTTCCAAATGCATGCTGTGTTTCGCCACGCCGCCGGTGGATTCGTGCAGCAGCTGGTTGGTCTCAGGCGAACGATAACCCGATATCACATGGATCACTTCATTGTTACTGAACTGCGAGCTGACGCGATCCAGCAGCAAAATCAATTCGGGATCGATGGCTGAAACCTTGTCGTTGCGGTGGTCGCGCAGGAGGTGGTTGATGTCCTGCAGTGCCTCGGGGATGAACTGCCCCTCGGCCCAGAACATGGTGCGCAGCGTCTCGCCGGTGTGCGTGTTGTAGAAGCGCAGGCTGCGTTCATGCGGCGCTGCGACAGCCGCGCGAGCCAAAGAAGGCAGGGCCAGCGCCGATGCCAGCGCGACGGAACTCTTGAGGAATGATCTGCGCTGATTCATGCCTGTAGTGTACCGCTGACGCCGATTCAAAGATTTTATGGCGCGCGGCAAGAAGTTTCGATATACTTGATTACTCAAGTATCAATCAAATACAAATCATGGACAACGCACTCGAATTCTGCCTGCGCCTCGCGCGCGCCCACGCCACCATTATTCGCCGCCTGGACACCGTCCTGGGCGGCCACCACGGCCTGAGTTTCAGCGACTTCATGCTGCTGCAAAGCCTGGCCAACGCGCCTGGCGGCCGCCTGCGCCGCGTCGACCTGGCCGAACGCCTGGGCCTGACCGCCTCCGGCGTCACCCGTACCCTGCTGCCGCTGGAGAAAACCGGCTGGGTCGCGCGCCAGGCCGATGAACGCGATGCGCGCGTCGGCTATGCCGTCATCACAGCCGCCGGCCATGCCCTGCTGGACAATGCCCAACGCACCGCCAGCGAATACGCAGCGGACCTGCTGCGGCACTCAAAAGATGATGAACTGGCGCCGCTGAACGCCGTTCTCGCAAACCTGATCGGACCTCAATAATGACCCCGACCCTCAAAAATAATTCGAACTTCCGCTGGCTCATAGCCGGCAGTACGCTGTCCATGGTTGGAGACCAGTTCACCCTGATCGCCCTGCCCTGGCTGGTGCTGAAACTGACAGGCGACCCGCTCTCGCTTGGCCTGGTACTGGCCCTGCTTGGCGCGCCGCGCGCCATATTCATCCTGGTTGGCGGCGCAGTCGTGGACCGCTACTCGCCAAAAAGCGTCTTCATGCTGACCAAGCACGCCAGCGCCCTGCTGCTCGGCACCCTCGCCGTGCTCACGCTGACAGGCACTGCAACGCTGACTATGGTGTATGCGCTATCGCTTGGCATCGGCTTGGCGCAAGCATTTGCCTTCCCATCCGCCACGTCGATGATGCCGCGCTCCGTGCCGCCGGACCTTCTGCAAGCCGCCAATAGCGCGACCATGGCCGTGCGCCAGGTCGGCATGCTGGCCGGACCGCTGCTGGCCGCGCTCTTGCTGGCCATCGGTGAAGCAGAAGGCAACGACGGCGGCATGCGCGCACTGGGACTCGCGTTCAGCGTCGACAGCCTGAGCTTCGTCGTCTCCGCCTGGACTTTGTCGCGCGTCGTGCCTTTGCCTGGCGCCGCACCGGCCGTGCAGAAAAACGTGCTGCACGCTGTCGGCGAAGGCTTGCTGGCCGTATGGCGCGACGTGGAAATGCGCACATGCTTCGCTTATTGGGGCCTGGTCTCTGTGCTGATCGGCGGCACCATGCAGGTGGCTTTGCCCGTACTGGCCAAGGAGCGCCTGCAAGACGGTTCCGCCTTCGGCATGCTGATGGCGGCGCACGGCGCGGGCATGCTGGCGGGGATGGCTTTCTCCGGCATGACTGCCAAACACAATGCTGGCCGCCCAATGCGCATTGGCCTGCTTGCCTTATCGGTCGATGCGATGGCGGGCCTTCTCCTTATGCCGCTCGGCCTGATCACCGCCGCGTGGCAAGGCGGCTTGCTACTGCTCTCGCTCGGCGCGCTGGTCGGCCTGGTGCAGGTGGCCGTGTTTACCTGGATCCAGAAGCGTGTGCAGCCGCAGATGATGGGACGCATCATGAGCATCTTCATGTTCATCCTGTTCGGGCTTGCGCCGCTGTCGTCGGCTGCCACCGGCTGGATCATGCTGCACGTGACGTTGACGGAAATGTTCATCGGTGGTGGCGTGGTGCTGGTGGTTTGCGCTACGCTCGCATTGTTATTCACCCCGATGCGCCGCATTACCTCCGCCTAGGATCGCGAACATGGAAACAAAATGGCTGGAAGACTTTATCTCCCTGGTCGAAACCAATAGCTTCAGCCGCTCCGCGCAGCTGCGTCACGTAACGCAGCCCGCGTTCTCACGGCGCATCCAGTCGCTGGAGAACTGGCTCGGCATGGACTTGATCGACCGTACTTCCTACCCGACGCGCGTGACGCCGGCAGGGCTGGTGTTTTACGAACAGGCGCTGGAAATGCTAAGCCAGATCAACGGCGTGCGCGAGCTATTGCGCGGCAAGCGAGCGGCGGCGCAGAACAGCATCGACCTCGCCGTGCCGCACACCCTGTCGCTGACTTTTGTCCCGAAATGGATCACGCAGCTGGAAGAGGAATTCGCGCCGATCAATTCGCGCCTGATGGCGTTGAACGTGCACGATGCGGTGCTGCAGCTGGTGGAAGGCGGCTGCGACCTGCTGCTTTGCTATCACCATCCACGGCAGCCCGTGCAGCTTGATCCGGGACGCTACGACATGCTGGTGCTGGGGCGCGAGGCTTTGCGTGCTTACGCGCGCTGCGACAAGGCGAAGCAGCCGGAGCTTGTGCTGCCAGGGCGGAAGACATCTCCGCTGCCCTTCCTTTCCTACACCACCAATGCCTATCTTGGGCGCATGGTTGACCTGATCGTGTCGGATGCCAAGCAGACTTTGCATCTTGAGACGCACTACGAAACCGATATGGCCGAAGGCTTGAAGATGATGGCGTTAGAGGGGCGCGGGATTGCGTTCCTGCCTGAGTCGGCGGTGACGCGGGAGATCAAACAGAAGCTGCTGGCGCCTGCTGGCGATGGGCGCTCGGAGTTCGAGATTGAGATGGAGATCCGGCTGTATCGCGAGCGGCCAAACGCGCAACGGCCTGGGAAGGCCATTGTCGCGCGCTTGTGGGAGCACTTGGCGGAAAAACAAAAGCCGGCTTCGGCCAAGCGGCGCATTCCTGCGTCGGACCGCTAAAACCGGCAAACCGGTGTCAGACCCGCAGGGTCAGACACCAGCCTGCGGCGGCCGCGTACCGGTGTCTGACCCTGCGGGTCTGACACCGCATTACCGGTTTCGGAGGGTTTGTAGTTTGGGTTCAAAAAAATGCCATTC
The DNA here is from genome assembly GCF_058807935.1 of Pseudoduganella sp. GW821-FHT11H04. Classification (NCBI taxonomy): domain Bacteria; kingdom Pseudomonadati; phylum Pseudomonadota; class Betaproteobacteria; order Burkholderiales; family Oxalobacteraceae; genus Pseudoduganella; species Pseudoduganella sp. GW821-FHT11H04. Next base: position 271,895 of record NZ_JBXARE010000007.1, read on the forward strand.
CGACATGTTATGCAAATTTTGCATAACCGAATGCGCACTCGGCATTGGCCTCGGCAAGGGGGCAGGAATAAGATTCGCCGCGTTACCGAACAACTGAGCGAGTCACATAATGACCAACCACGCCTTGCCTTCTTACCTCAACGCCGACGATCTCGGTCCTTGGGGCCAGTACCTGAAACAGATTGATCGCGTCACCCCTCACCTGGGCAACTTGTCCCGCTGGGTAGAAACCCTCAAGCGTCCAAAGCGCATCCTGGTTGTCGACGTTCCAATCGAACGTGATGACGGCACGATCGCCCACTACGAAGGCTATCGCGTTCAACACAATATGTCTCGCGGCCCTGGCAAGGGTGGCGTACGCTTCCACCAGGACGTAACCCTGTCGGAAGTGATGGCCCTTTCGGCATGGATGACGGTGAAAAACGCCGCCGTCAACGTGCCATACGGTGGCGCAAAAGGTGGTATCCGTGTCGATCCTAAGACCCTGTCCAAAGGTGAACTGCAGCGCCTGACCCGCCGCTACACCAGCGAGATCAGCCTGATCATCGGCCCAACCAAGGATATCCCTGCACCGGACGTCAACACCAACGAACAGGTGATGGCTTGGATGATGGACTCCTACGCCATGATCGAAGGTAACCTGTCGACCGGCGTTGTCACCGGTAAGCCAATTTCGATGGGCGGCTCGCTGGGCCGTCGTGAAGCAACCGGCCGCGGCGTGTTCGTGACCGGCCGTGAAGCGGCAGCAAAGCGCGGCGTAGCAATCCAGGGCGCGCGCATTGCAATCCAGGGCTTCGGCAACGTGGGCGGCATCGCTGCCAATATGTTCGCTGATGCCGGCTCCAAGATCATCGCAGTGCAGGATCACACCGGCACCGTAGTGCACCAGGGCGGCCTGAACGTCGCTGAACTGCACAAGCACGTAGCCGAAACCGGCGGCGTGGCTGGCTTTGCCGGCGCAGAAGCGACCCAAGACCGCGATTCATTCTGGGGCATCGAGTCCGACATCCTGGTGCCAGCAGCACTGGAACAGCAGATCACCGCAAAGAACGCAGGCCAGATCCGTACCAAGATCATCCTGGAAGGCGCCAACGGCCCAACCACTCCTGAAGCGGACGACATCTTGAACGACAAAGACATCCTGATCGTTCCGGACGTACTGTGTAACGCCGGCGGCGTGACCGTGTCCTACTTTGAGTGGGTGCAGGACTTCTCCTCCTTCTTCTGGAGCGAGGAAGAAATCAATGCACGCCTGACCCGCATCATGCAGGACGCGTTCAACTCCGTATGGGAAGTGGCAGCAGAGAAGAAGGTTTCGCTGCGCACCGCAACCTTCATCCTGGCATGCTCGCGCGTGCTGGCTGCCCGCGAAGTACGTGGCCTGTACCCATAATCACACTCTTGCAAGGGCGCCCGCGTAGCGCCCTGCAAAGCACGCCCGCTCAGGCCATCATGGCTTGAAGCGGGCGTTTTTCGCAGAACAAAAGGAGAAGTACTGAATGAGCAGCACTCTGGAACAAAAGGCGCTTGAGTACCACAAGGCCGGAACGCCAGGCAAAGTGGCAATTGCAGTAACCAAAAGCGTAGGCAGCCAGGACGACCTGGCCCTCGCCTACTCGCCAGGTGTAGCGGCGCCTTGCATGGAAATCGCACGCGATCCCGCACTGGCATACGAATATACGGCCAAGGGCAACCTGGTGGCCGTGATCACCAACGGCACCGCGGTTCTGGGCCTGGGTAATATCGGCGCACTGGCCGGCAAGCCGGTCATGGAAGGCAAGTCCATCCTGTTCAAGAAATTCGCAGGCATCGATTCCTTCGACATCGAACTGGACGAAACCGATCCGGATAAGCTGGTCGACATCATCGCCGCCATGCACCCTACGTTCGGCGGCATCAACCTGGAAGACATCAAAGCGCCAGAGTGCTTCTATATCGAGCGCAAGCTGCGTGAACGCCTGAGCATTCCCGTATTCCATGACGACCAGCACGGCACCGCCATCGTGGTCGGTTCCGGCATGCTGAACGCCGTGGAACTGACCGGCCGCAATATCGCCGACGTGAAGATCGTGTGCTCCGGCGCCGGCGCAGCGGCAATCGCGTGCCTGGAACTGCTGGTGGACATCGGCGCGCGCCGCGAGAATATTTTCGTCTGCGATTCCAAAGGCGTGCTGACCAAGGCGCGCAACCTGACCGGCGAAAAAGCCGACTGGGCGCAGGACACCACGGCCACGACCCTGTCCGACGTGATCGCGGGCGCAGACGTATTCCTGGGCGTATCCGGCCCTGGCGTACTGTCGCAAGCGGACGTGCAGAGCATGAAGAAGCAGCCTATCGTCTTCACCCTGGCCAATCCAGAGCCGGAACTGCGCCCTGAACTGGTACGTGAAGTGGCGCCGGACGCGATCATCGCCACCGGCCGTTCGGACTACCCGAACCAGATCAACAACGCGCTGTGCTTCCCATACCTGTTCCGCGCCGCGCTGGACACTGGCGCCACCACCATCAACCAGGACATGAAGCGCGCATGCGTGACCGCCCTGGCCGGCCTGGCGCGCAGCGATGTCCGTTTCGGCAAGGACTATGTGGTACCTGGCCTGCTGGACGATCGCCTGCTGCCGACCGTCACGCCGAAGATCGCGCAAGCAGCGATCCAGAGCGGCGTAGCCCGTAAAGAACTGGGCATGACCGAGTACTTCGAGCGCCTGGAAGCGCTCGGCAAGCACCTCCTGTAATAAAAGTCGGGGTCAGGTCGAGCAAATGGACAAATTTGTCCATTTGCTCGACCTGACCCCGACTTTTAATTAGACACCTAGTACATATTTCTCGCTGCCCATCCGATGGGAGGCGAATGCGACGGCTGCTGCGGCTAGCGCCAGCGGCAGTGCGCAAGCAAGCAGGTAAGGCAATGCGCCGAGTGATTGGCCTGTTGCCAATGCCTGGAACATGGTCTGGTTGGACAGCAGCGGTACCGCGTACATCCAGTTCTGCGTGTTCAGTTCCAACGCAGGAACGATCATCACCGGCAAAATCGGGATAAAGGTCACGATACCTGCCGTCGCCTGCGCTTCCTTGAACGTGCGGGAATTCATCGCCATCGCTACTTGCAGCGCGCCCACCATCAGGCACAGCGGCATTGCTGCGACAATCACCAGCAACAAGGTCGGCAAATCAACGCGCCAAGAAATACCAATTTCCTCCAGCGGCAGGTACTTCAGCACCGCGTGCGCCACAATTAACTCGCAAATCAAGCCGATCGCTGCCAGCGCGGAAGCGGCCAGCCACTTGCCTGCGACCAGGTCGATACCGCGCATCGGCTGCGAAATCAGCACTTCCAGCGAACGGCGTTCGCGCTCGCCGGCAGTGCTGTCGATCGCCGCCGCCAGGCCGAAGATGCAGACCGGGACAAAGAACATGCCAAGGAAGAAGCCAATGCGCGTGTTCGATCGGGTCAGGCTGTCGGCCGTGTCGAAGCGTTGCAGCGCGAAGGGCGACAGCGTGGCCGGCGACACGCCGTGCGCCAGCATGCGTGCGCCGGCGATGCCGTTGCCGTATTCGCGCAGCATGGTTTCCAGCTCGCGGCGTTGCGACTGCTTTTCCACTGCGGAGTCGAACCACAGTTCCATTGGCGCCGGACGCAGGTCGCTGTAGTACTCGCCGAACTTGTCGCCCAGCTTCAGCACGGCCGCCATCTTTTTCTCGCCCAGGAGTTTGCCGATATCGGCTTCGCTCATGGCGTCCTTTTCGGTAATGTTCACGCTTTTCTGGCGCAGGTAGCTCACCAGGTTGGGCGCTTGCGCTGCACCGATCATTACGATGTCGATGCCGGTACGCTCGGTTTTGGTCGCCTTCTGGATCTGGTTGTGCAGCATGAAGCCGACCAGGCCGGGATACATGAACACCATCATGAGCATGATGTTCAGCGTGCGTTTGTCGCGCAACGCTTCCTTCAGCTCCTTGATCATTACAACTAAAAATTGCGGCATCATGCTGCGATCCCCTCTTCCGTGCCGACCAGGTGGACGAAGGCGTCTTCCAGGTTGGCGATTCCAGTTTGCTCGCACAGTTGCAGCGGTGTGCCCTGCGCGACCGTGCGGCCGTTGGCGATGACGATCACGTCGTCGCATAGATTGGTGACTTCCTGCATGACGTGGGTGGCCAGGATGATGCTGCAGCCCTCTTCACGCAATTTAGCCAGTGCGCGACGCAGTGCGCGCGTGCTCATGACGTCCAGGCCGCGCGTCGGCTCGTCCAGCAGCAGGTTACGCGGGCGATGCAGCAGCGTGCGCGCCAGCGCCACCTTGATGCGCTGGCCTTGCGAGAAGCCCTTGCAGTGGCGCTCGAGGAATTCGCCCAGGCCAAGCAGCTCGGTCACTTCGTCAATGCGGCGCTTGATCGCGGCCTTGTCCATGCGGTTGATCTGGCCGAAGTACTCCAGGTATTCGCGTGTGGTCAGTCGCTCGTACAGTCCGAACTGGTCGGTCAGCAGGCCGACATTGCGGCGCGCGCCCATCGGGTCTTTGTCGGGATCGATGCCGTCGATGCTGACGGAGCCGCTGTCGCGCTTGAGCAGGCCGACCAGAGTGCGCATCAGCGTGGTCTTGCCAGCGCCGTTGGGGCCCAGCAGCGCCGTGGCGCGGCCGTCGGCGACGCTGAAGCTGACGCCGGCCAGCGCGGGAAAATCGCCGAAGCTTTTATGTACGTCTTCTACGTGGATCATGTGATGGACCTTTCAGGGATTGGCGCCGGCGTGGCCAAGCTGGAACGGAAGTGGCGCAACGTCGCGCAGGCAGGCCTGTTCGACCGGCTGCTCCGGCTTATCGAGGAATTCGCGCAGCAGGCGTGGCATGCAACCAAGGCGCGATACGCCATGGCCGGCATTGGCGACCATGACCAGTTGCGCCTTGCTCATCGACTTGGCGGCGCTTTGCGCGCGGCGCGGCGGCGTGACCGGGTCCTGGTCGCCGGACAGCAGCAGGGTTGGGATGGCAATCGGCGTTGCGGCTTGCACCGGGGCGGCCGGAACTTTCAGCAACGGGCAAATGGCGCCGATCCGGCCGGCGTGTCCGCGCAGGAAGGAGCCCTTTTCGTCGGCGATTCGCGCTTCATCGCTCAGGCGCGGAATGTCCTCGGCGCAGACCACGGCCAGGTAAAGCGGCATGGAGAGCGAGCTCTCAGGCGTGAAATCGCTGGCGATATATGCGCGCGCCAGGAATGGGCCCCAGTTGCCTTCATAGGCGTTATGGATGATGTACGGCAGGCGGTTGCTGTCCTGCGGCGAATACAGCGTCGAGTGCACCACCGAGACGAAACGCAGGTTGGTCAGCGGCAGCTGCATGCGCTTCATTGTGCGCGGGTGGGCGAAGTCCAGCTTCACCGAGCCTGCATCCACACGCGCAAGCAAGGAGTCGAACTCCTTCTGCAGCTGGGGATAAGCCTTAGCGCATTCCTTGTCGCTGGCGCAGCGCTTGAAGACGCCCTCCAGCGCCAGCTGCGCGTCTTGGGCGGCGGCTGGAATCACCTGGTCCGGAGCGGCCACGCCGTCCAGTATCAGGGTGCGCACGCTGCCCGGATAGCTGCGTGCATATTGCTGGCCAAGGCGGGTACCGTAAGAACCGCCAAAGACATTCACCTTGCCATAACCCAGCGCCAGCCGCACCTGCTCGATATCGGCTGCGGCGTTCGCGGTGGAATAAGCGGCCAAGGGGTTCTTGATCCCCTTCAGGCATTTGCCCACGGCCTCATTCAAGGCGCTCTCAGTGTTGGCGTCGTCAATCTGCTCGCCATCGCAGCGCAGCTTGCCCGACAGGCCAGTGCCGCGCTGGTCGATGAAGACGATGTCGCGCGTGGCGCGCATGCGCCTGAAGACCGAATCAAGCAACACCACGACGTCCGAGCCCGCTTCACCAGGACCGCCGGCCAGCACGAAGACCGGGTCGCTGTTTGGAATTGGACGGAAAGCCGGCGCCACCGACACATGCAATGTGAGCTGGCCCGCGTCCTTACGCTGCGGGTCCAGCGGCACGCTGATGTCGTGGCAGCGCAAGGCTTCTTCACTGCCGCGCAGGTGGCAGGCGCGTCCCGGCTGCACGGCAGCCTTGGCGTCCAAGGCCATTAGCGTCGCCAGCGTGAGGACGAGCGCCGCCCATGAAATACGCAATTTCATTAGAAAACTCCCAGATTAAAAAGGAATGGACTACTAAGTTTGCTGCCGTAAGCTGCGCAAGCGCTTGACGAGCCGCGCGACGCAGTAAAGCGAGACCGCGTAAGCCCCCAGGAGCATGGCAACCATGGCGGGTGCCTTATGCCAGTGCTCCTGGATGCGCATAACGGTGTAAGGCAATTGCAGCACCAGCGGCACCATGAACAGCCAGATCAGGATCTTGTACTTGCGGCTCATGGACTCGACATCAGTGAAGATTTCCGCCGCGCGCGCCTTGCCGACTGGCGCGCGCCAGTACTGCCAGCCCAGGAGGTGGTCTACGCGCTCCCAGCCTGCGTCCTGGAACAGCTGGAGATAATCCTGGCCAATGCGCCACGGCTGGAAATCAACGCGGTAACTCACTTCCGCCGGTTCTCCGCGTTCGAAAATGAACAAGGTGCGCAGGCAGCGAATGCGCTTCAAATGCAAGCCCTCGCGCGCCATGTCCTCGAGCCAGCGCTCGATCGCATGGTCTGCATCGTCCCAAAACCACCTGAATTTCCTGACTACTTGCGCCATATATCGGTCACCGCTATATCGATAGCCGATATATTAGCATTTAAGTAAACGATGTCAATGCCGTTGTTGCGCTGCGATCCAGTCATCCACCACGCGTTCCAGCACAGTCAGTGGCAAGGCGCCGTGGCCCAGGATCTCGGCATGGAACTGTTTGAGGTCAAAACGCTCACCCAGTTCGGCGCGCGCCTTCTCGCGCAGGCCAAGGATGGACAGCATGCCCACCTTATAGGCCAGCGCCTGGCCGGGTTCGACGATATAGCGCTCCACTTCCGCTGTGGCCTCTTTCTCGGAGATGCCGGTGTTCTCCATCATGTAGGCAATCGCTTCCTCCCGCGACCAGCGCTTGTAATGGATGCCGCTATCGACCACCAGACGCGCCGCACGCAGCATGTCGTCGCGCAGGCGTCCCAGCTGGTCGAGCGGATCGGGCGTCAGGCCCATTTCCGATGCCAGGCGTTCCGCGTACAAGCCCCAGCCCTCCTGGTAGGCGGTAAAGCTGATCACGCGCCGGAAGAACGGCACGCCATGCATCTCCTGCGCCAGCGATACCTGGAAGTGATGACCCGGCATGACCTCATGGAAGACCGTGCTGCGCATGCCGAATTTCGCCACATCCTTTACCGAGCGCAGATTCACGTAGAACACGCCCGGGCGGGTGTTGTCGAAGGAGGCGGGAATGTAATAAGCGGTGGGCGCGGTGGCAGCCGAATGGGCAGGCGCTTCACGCACTTCGATGGCGGCCTTGGGGTGCGTAGCGAAAGCGCCTGACAGTTTTTCGTCCGCTTCTTTCATGATGGCGCGGTACTGCGCCAGTAACTCCTTGCGTCCCTCTTCCGTGTCCGGGTAGCGGTATTGGGGGTCCTGCATCAGCTGTTGCAACCGTTCGCCGATGCTGCCCTGCTCCAGCCCTAGCTGGCGCAGCAGCCGGTCCATGATGCCGGTAATGCGCTCGACGTCGGCCAGTCCCAGTTCATGCACACGCTGCGGCGTCAGGTTGGTTGACGTGTGGTGGCGCACGCACCAGGCATAGTATTCATCGCCGTTCGGCAGCGACCAGGCGCCATCGTTGGAATGCACGCGGCCCTGCAGGTCGACGAAGTAGCGCATCAAGGATGCATACGCCGGGTAGACGCTATCCTGGATCGCGTCGGCCACGCCCTGCAGCAGTGCGGCGCGCGTCTTCTCGTTCATGTCCGCCAGCGGAATCGCGTCCAGCTTGGCCTTGAAGCTGGTGTACAGCACGTTGTCGCGCGCCGGACGGCCCGCGAAGACGTGCATCTGCTGCAGCACTTTCTCGACCAGGAATTGCGGCGGAACGATGCCGGCTGCAGCTTGCGCACGCACGCCTTCCAGCACCTGCTCGAACTTGCGCGGGAATTTTCGCAGGCGAGCGATATAGTCCTCCGCCTCGCCGCGCGTGGTGACGCGATGTACGTCCGTCATGAATTCCGGCAAAGCGATTTGCACGCCGTATAGCTGGTTGATCGGGAATTCGTGCAGGCGGAAGCGCTCGCCTTCGATCTTGTCGCTCAGGTAGTAATGCGCCGTGTCGTAGGACAGTTGCGCCTCGCGGCCCAGCTCTTCGCGGTCATAGCGGTCCAACATGGCCAGGTTGTCTTTCATGTCCTGGAAAAGCTCACGCCTGAACTCGGGCGACTCGTCGTCGAGGCGGGAATTCTGGAAATCCAGCCAGGCCGGCAGCACGCGTATGCGGGACATCAGCTCGGGGCTTTTCAGCGCCGACTTGGCAAAGGCGCGCATGTAAAACCACTCCAGCTTGAGCGGTTTCGAATACCAGGTTTGCGTTGCCAGCACCGCGCCGGCGCACAGTGCTGCCGTGATGCCGGTCAGTCCCCAAACCGCAATTTTCTTCGCATTGATCTCCATGCGTGAAATATTACAGTATCATCACCGGTTAGCCAGCCACCAGCTGGCAGATTTGATAACAGACCCGGAGATCCCGAATGACCTTACGCCTGCTGGCTATGGGCGCCGCCATCGTTGCGGCAACCAGTGCCGTTGCCGCCCCGCGCGGCCTGACCGTTGAAGACCTGGCAAGCATGGACCGCGTTGGCAGCCCAGTGCTGTCGCCGGATGCAAGCCGCGTGGTGTACACCGTCCGCACCACCAATATGGAAAAGAACCGCGGCATCACGCAGCTGTGGATGATCGACCTGAAGGCCGCCAAGCCGGCCCCTGTCCAACTGACCCAGCACGACGCCAGCAGCAGCCAGCCGCAATGGTCGCCATCGGGCGACGCCGTGTACTTCGTGAGCGGCCGTTCCGGTTCCGCCCAGGTATGGCGCTTGCCGATGAACGCCGGCGGTGAAGCCATGCGCGTGACCGACTTCCCTCTGGGTGTGGAAAGCTACCGTCTGTCGCCGAAAGGTGACCGCCTGGCCCTGGCTTTCGAGGTCTACCGCGATTGCGCCGACCTGGCCTGCACCAAGAAACGCCTGGACGACAAGGCCAAGAACAAAGCCACCGGCATGCTGTTCGACGAAATGTTCGTGCGCCACTGGGATACCTGGGCCGACGGCCGCCGCAACGTGCTGTACTCGGCGCCGCTCGACGTTTCCGGCAAGGCCGGCGCTGCGGTCAGCCTGAGCGGCTCGCTGGACGGCGACGTGCACTCCAAGCCATTCGGCGACAACGGCGACTACCAGTTCTCGCCGGACGGCCAGAAGGTCGTGTTCTCCGCCCGCGTGGCAGGCAAAGCCGAATCCTGGTCCACCAATTTCGACCTGTACGAAGTGCCGGCAGCCGGCGGCGCAGCTCCGCGCAACCTGACCGGCGAAAACCCGGCATGGGACGCCAAGCCATCCTTCTCCCCGGACGGCAAGACCCTGGCCTACCTGATGATGAAGCGCCCAGGCTTTGAGGCCGACCGCTTCCACATGGTGCTGATGGATGTCGCCACCGGCAAGAAACGCGTGCTGGCCCAGGAATGGGACCGCTCCATCGCCGATTACAAATGGCGCGCTGACGGCAAGGCCCTGCTGGCCAACGCCGACGACGTCGGTAATCACCGCCTGTTCTCGCTGGATGTCGCATCCGGCAAGGTGACCGCGCTGACCGGCAAAGGCTACGCCGGCGAATTCGACGTACAGAAAGACACCGTGATATCGGCCCTGGCATCCCTGGGCGGCGGCGCACAGCTGCTCAAGCTGAAGACTGAAGGCGCCGAACAGAAAGGCACCCAGCTGACCTGGGCGAATGCCGATCGCCTGAAAGACGTGAAGATGGCGGACTACGAACAGTTCTCCTTCAAAGGCGCGAACGGCGACACCGTGCATGGCTACGTGATGAAGCCTTGGAATTACGAGCCGGGCAAGAAATACCCGGTCGCCTTCCTGGTGCACGGAGGCCCGCAGGGCAGCTTCGGCAACAGCTGGAGCTACCGCTGGAATCCACAGGTGTACGCAGGTGCCGGCTATGCATCCATGTTCATCGACTTCCACGGTTCGACCGGCTATGGCCAGGCATTCACCGATGCGATCAGCGGCGACTGGGGCGGCAAGCCACTGGAAGACTTGCAGAAAGGCCTGGCGGCAGCCGTGTCCAAGTATGACTTCCTGGACGGCCGGAACGCCTGCGCCCTGGGTGCATCGTACGGCGGCTTCATGATGAACTGGATCGAAGGTAACTGGAGCGATGGCTTCAAGTGCATCGTCAACCACGACGGCGTGTTCGACCAGCGCGGCATGGCCTACGCCACCGAAGAACTTTGGTTCACCGAATGGGAAAACGGCGGCACCTACTACGCCAACCCTAACGGCTACGAGAAGTTCAACCCGGTCAACCACGTGACCAAGTGGAAGACCCCGATGCTGGTGGTACAGGGCGACCTCGACTTCCGCATCCCGACCTCGCAAGCGCTGGGCGCCTTCACCGCGCTGCAGCGCCAGGGCATTGAATCAAAGCTGCTGGTCTTCCCGGACGAGAATCACTGGGTCCTGAAGCCTGCCAACTCGATCCTGTGGCACCACACCGTGATCGGCTGGCTGGACGCCCACCTGAAGAAGTAAAATGTTAAGAAGCCGCCTCCGGGCGGCTTCTTTTATTCAAAAGCGCAGGTACGGAAGCCGTTGAAGATGTCGTCGCGTTCCGGCAGGTAGAAGTTACGGAACTTGGCCGAGCCAAGCCGCGATGGCGTGGCGAACGATGCGCCGCGCAGCACCTGGTGGGTGCTGAACCAGGGCGCTGAATATTCCCGGTAGCGGTCCGCCTCAAAGCCTGGATACGGCTCGAACGGCGACGCCGTCCACTCCCACAGCTGCCCCCAGCGGAAAGCCGGATGGCCGTGCAGCGCCGCGTACTCCCATTCCATCTCAGTCGGCAGGCGACGATTGGCCCAGGCGCAGTAGGCTTGCGCCTCATACAGCGAGACATGCCGCACCGGCTCATGCGCCGACAAAGTAGTCAGGCGGCCAAAGCGCATGGTGCGCCACTGGCCGTTATCACGCCGCCAGTAACGCGGCGCCGAGCGCTCCTGGCGCAGCAGCCATTCGGCGCCGGTATTGCTCCAGAACTCGCGCTTCTCGTAGCCGCCGTCTTCCACGAAGTCCGCATACTGCGCGTTTGTGACCAGGGTCGCGTCCATGCGGAACGGCGCAACGAGGCAAGGGTGGGCGAACTTCTCGTTGTCGAAAATAAAACCGCCCGAATCGGGCGCGCTGCCCAATTGCAGCGTACCGCCGGGGAAGGCGATATCGCCCGGCGCGCCGGATGCCCGTTCGTCGTGGGTCAGGTGGGCCGGCGCCTGCAGGCCAAGCGTCTGGAGCGTGTAGAGGAAGGCTTCACCGTGCATGTCCTCGTGGGCCAGCGCCAGCCGGTACGGGTACAGCGCTTCATCCGTGTTCGGCTCACGCGACAGCTTGTCCAGGACGCGGTCCAGCACTTCATGGCAGTAAGTTTTCAACCCGCCTGTGCTGGGCAAGTCCAGGCTCCAGCGGCTACGGTGCGGCACCATGTTCGAATCGAACCAGTCGTCGCCCTTGCGCAGCAGGGAGGTGTACAGCGCATCGGCCGGATGGCTTGAAATCGCCTCGCGCAGGATGAACCACTCCGCGAACCAGGCCGTATGCCCTAGCTCCCAAAGCGGCGGATTGACGATGCGTATTTGCGGCACGCGCGCCGCCGAATCCATCCCGGCTGCGGCGAAACATTCGAATAGGCTCAGCGTATAATTGCGCGCAGCCTGCAAGGCGTCGGCAAGTTGCTGGGTTCGGGCTGTCCGGAACGAGGCATGGATGGCGTTCATGGGTCGATTGTAGCTATATTTGAGCAACACACCAATGCGCAAGCAGACAATCTGCATCGTCAGCCCCGCGCTGGCACAAGCCAACAACGGCAACTGGCAAACAGCCCGCCGCTGGGCGCAATTCCTGCGCACGCGCCACCACGTCGAAATCGCATCCGACTGGCCCACCGCGCACTCGCCGGACCTGCTGATCGCGCTCCACGCGCGGCGCTCGGCGGGCCCGCTGGCACGTTTCTACGCCGCCCATCCTGACCGCCCGACCGTACTTGTCCTCACCGGCACCGACCTGTATCGCGACATCCGCACTGACTCGGACGCGCAAGCCTCGCTGGAACGCGCCACCGCCCTCGTACTGCTGCAGCCAGCCGGCCTGTCCGAGCTGACACCACGCTTGCGTGCCAAAGCCCACGTCATCTACCAGTCTGCCCCGGCCTTGCAGCCAGCCGAGCGCACCGCGCATCGGCACCACGACATCCTCATGGTCGGCCACCTGCGCGAAGAAAAAGACCCAAGCACCTTCATGCAGGCCGCCCCGCTGGTGAGCGCCCCAACCGCCCGCTTGATCCACATTGGCGGCGTTCTGGTTCCCGCCCTGGGCGAGGCGGCAGCGGCGGCCGCAAAAGCCGCAGAAGGCCGCTACGAATGGCTCGGCCCCCTCCCCCACGCCGAAACCCGCCAGCGCCTGAAGCACGCCCATGCCATGGCAATCTGCTCCCGCATGGAAGGCGGCGCCAACGTCATCATCGAAGCGGTGACCAGCGGCGTCCCCGTGCTGGCCAGTGACATCAGCGGCAATCGCGGCATGCTGGGCGACGACTACCTCGGCTACTTCCCGTCGGGCGATGCACAAGCCCTGGCAGCCCTGATCGATAAAAGCATCAGCGACACCGCATGGTACGCCGCACTTCAAGAACAATGCGCCCAACGCGCCAAACTCTTTACCCCCGAAGCTGAGCAGACAGCCCTGCTGGACTTGGTGGATAATCTGCTTTATACGAACTGAAAGACCTCATCATGAGCACTGAACCAATCAAACTCACCTCTTTCTCCCACGGCGGCGGCTGCGGCTGCAAAATCGCGCCCGGCGTGCTGTCCGAGATCCTGAAAAACACCAACGGCTTCCCCGTGCCGAAGGAACTGATGGTCGGTATCGAAACGGCCGACGACGCCGCCGTGTATAAGCTCAACGACGAGCAGGCCCTGATCGCTACCACCGATTTCTTCATGCCCATCGTCGACGACCCGTTCGACTTTGGCCGCATCGCCGCCACCAACGCCATCTCCGACGTATATGCCATGGGTGGCACACCGATCATGGCCTTGGCCCTGGTCGGCATGCCGGTCAACAAACTGCCGATCGACGTGATCGGCAAGATCATCAAGGGCGGCGAATCGATCTGCAACGAAGCCGGCATCCCGATCGCCGGCGGCCACACCATCGACTCCGTAGAACCGATTTATGGCCTGGTGGTACTGGGCCTGGTGCACCCATCGAAAGTGAAGCGCAACGCCGACGCCAAAGCGGGCGACGTCCTGGTGCTGGGCAAGCCGCTGGGCGTGGGCGTGCTGTCGGCTGCGCTGAAAAAAGGCGTGCTGGACGACGAAGGCTACAAAGCCATGATCGACAACACCACCAAATTGAACAAGCCAGGCAAGGCGCTGTCCGAACTGGCGGGCGTGCACGCCCTGACCGACGTCACCGGCTTCGGCCTGCTGGGCCACCTGTTGGAACTGGCGCGCGGAGCCAAGCTGACCGCCAAGCTGAATATGTCGCAGATCCCGCTGCTGCCAGGCGTCGAAAAACTGGCGCACGACGGCTTCTTCACCGGCGCCTCCGGCCGCAACTGGGACGCCTACGGCAAGGACGTGATGCTGACGCCGAACATCACCCAGCCGCAGCACACCCTGCTGACCGACCCGCAAACCTCCGGCGGCCTGCTGGTATCCTGCGATCCGTCGAGCGTCGATGAAGTCCTGGCCCTGTTCCGCAGCCACGGCTTCGAACACGCCGCCGTCATCGGCGAAATGGCCACCGGCGAAGCACGCGTTCAAGTCGCCGCTTAAAGCATCGCTTATTTCAGGAAGCGGAAGGTCGGCTCGATGTTTTTGGAGTGAAGGTAGTTGACGATGTCTTCCAGCGTCGCATCCTTCAGGAGCAGGCCTTCCAGTGCGGGGCGGGGCGTAGTCTGGGCCGCCACTGCGGCTTGCGGTGCGCAGCCGCCAGCTACTTTTCGCAGCTGCCCAAGTGCTTGCTCAAACTGCGCGGGCGTGATGCTTTCCAGGCCTTCCAGCAAGGCGACCTGGCCCGCTTCCGGCGGCTGAACTTCCAGCCCTTCGTCGCCCGCGAACGATGCGCCCATGCCGGGATGGATGAATGCTGACCACTTGCCGCTATCCTGTTTCATGTGCGGCGGCAGCTCTGGCAAGGAGCCGGTCTGCTTCTGCTCGGGGCAAAAGGCCTCGCAGAGCATCTCCTTGAATTCTTCGGCTTGCGCCGCTGCTACCGGCTTTTCGAGCGAGAGCCAAAGTCCATACGAACCAGCGCCTGAGATGCTGACCGCTGGTGCCGGCAGGCCTAATTCCGATTGCAAGGTATTCGCCAGGGAGCAAAGCCGCTCCCAATGCCCCGCCTCGCCGTCGCCGGGCAATTTCTTGAACGCCAGCGCGATGCTGCGCGTGCCGCCATCGGTAGCAGCCTGGTACAGCCGGTTTAATTCCACATTCAGTTTTTGCATCGCGCTATTCTAACTTAGCCTCATTCAGCGAACGGCGCGCGGACAGGCGTCTGGTGGAGGATCACGCGGCTGTAGGTATCCTGCACGCCCGCCCGGTCGCGCAAGGTATCGATCAAACGCAGCAACTGGGCCTGGTCTTTGCAGGCCACACGCAGCAGGCCGTCGTAGTTGCCGGTCAAAAGCGCCACTTCCAGCACGCCGGGAATGGTTTTCACCACCTCCTCGAACTCGTGGGTATTGGTGCCCGACTTCAGCTTGACGTCGATATAGGCTTGCAGGTGCAGGCCCAGCGCCGCGTGTTCGATGCGTGCTTCGAAACCGAGGATGGCGCCGTCCGCCACCAAACGCCGCACACGGTCAGCCACCGTATTCGCGCTAAGGCTCACCCGCTCGCCTAAATCCTTAAAACTTATCCTCGCATCATCACGCAAAAGCCCGATTATTTCTCGATCAATTTTATCCATAGCCGATTTATCCTCGATGACAACCCTATTTTATCAGTATAAAGCGCGAAATCATCGTATTTCACTGCTGAGATTTTTTCTTGACAAGGCCAAATCGGGTGCCTTACATTGGACGACATGACCTCGCAAATGCACATCTTTGCTCACCTGCCAGGCGCCCTACTACTAGGCGCGCTACTACTGGCACGCGCCTGAAATTCCCCCAGCAGTACCCCGCGTCGGCCGCCCTCGCGCCACGTTCCGGTTTCCCAAAATTTAAAAAACTCAGGAGTATCACCATGATGTTGAAGAACCCTGCCGCGAAATATCGCCCGTATCCTACCGTCGGTTTGACCGACCGCAGCTGGCCGAACGCCGTCATCTCCAAGCCGCCAATCTGGATGAGCACCGACCTGCGCGACGGCAACCAGGCCTTGATCGAGCCGATGAGCGTGGAAAAGAAAATCAAGTTCTTCGAATTGCTGATCAAAGTGGGCCTGAAGGAAATCGAAGTAGGCTTCCCTTCCGCCTCGCAAACCGACTTCGACTTCGTGCGCAAGCTGATTGAAGAAAACCGCATCCCGGACGACGTCACCATCATCGTCCTGACCCAGGCACGCGAAGAACTGATCCGCCGCACCGTGGAATCGTGCATCGGCGCCAAGCGCGCCATCGTCCACATGTATAACTCCACTGCGCCGGTCTTCCGCAAAGTGGTGTTCGGCGCCAGCCGCGAAGAAATCACCTCCATCGCCACCAGCGGTACTAAGCTGGTGAAGGAGCTCCTGGCCCAGCATCCGGAAACCGACTGGACCTACGAATACACGCCGGAATCCTTCTCCACCACGGAATTGGACTTCGCCAAGCACATCGTCGATGCCGTCTCCGCCATCTGGCAGCCGACTCCGGCCAAGAAGATGATCGTCAATTTGCCGGCCACCGTCGAATGCTCGACCCCGAACGTGTACGCCGACCAGATTGAATGGATGTCGCGCAAGCTGGAACGCCGCGACTCCATCATCATCTCCGTGCACCCGCATAACGACCGTGGCACCGGCATCGCCGCCGCCGAACTGGCCGTGATGGCCGGCGCCGAACGCGTCGAAGGCTGCTTGTTCGGCAACGGTGAACGCACCGGCAACGTGGACCTGGTCACCCTGGCCCTGAACCTCTACACCCAAGGCGTGCATCCAGGCCTGGACTTCTCCGACATCGACGCCGTGCGCAAGATCGTCGAAGAATGCAACCAGTTGCCGGTGCACCCGCGCCACCCGTACGTCGGCGACCTGGTCTTCACCGCCTTCTCCGGCTCACACCAGGACGCGATCAAGAAAGGCTTCGCCAAGCAGCAGGACGGCGCGCCGTGGGAAATCCCGTACTTGCCGATCGACCCGCAGGACGTGGGCCGCAGCTACGACGCCGTCATCCGCGTCAACAGCCAATCCGGCAAAGGCGGCATGGCCTACCTGCTGGAGCAGGACTACGGCCTCGAATTGCCACGCCGCCTGCAGATTGAATTCAGCCGCGCCGTGCAGAAGGTCGCCGACCAGACCGGCCTGGAAATCACCTCCGAAGGCATCTACCAGATCTTCGAACAGGAATACCTGTCGCAGACCGCGCCTTACGCCTATGTCTCGCACAAGATGGTGGAAGACACCTCGAACGACGAGCCGGTGCAAATCGATATTGGCCTGCTGCACAACAAGGCCGCGATGACACTGCAAGGCGGCGGCAACGGCCCGATCGACGCCTTCGTCGACGCGCTCGGCCTCGACGTGACCCTGATGGACTACCACGAGCACGCCATCGGCCACGGCGCCAATGCCAAAGCAGCCTGCTACGTCGAATTGCGCCTGGACGGCGGCCCGACCCTGTTCGGCGCAGGCGTGGACAGCAATATCGTCACCGCCTCCTTCAAAGCCGTGCTGAGCGCCATCAACCGCCAGATCGCGCAGAAGAACGACGCAGCGGCCGACGCCGCAAATGCGGAAGCTTGATCAATCTCAAAGGCAGTCGCGACCCCGCAACAGGATTTCGGCTGCCTTTTGATCGAAAACAAAAATTTCCATACGGAAACGCACGAAAGGGATATCGAATGTAAAATCATGAACTTACCGTCTTAGTAACGATTGATTTACAAATATGAAACTATCCCTGAATATTTTCCATAAAGTTCTGATCACCCTTCTGGTGGTAACCCTGGTACCCCTGCTGGCCCTTTGGTACCT
The DNA here is from genome assembly GCF_058807935.1 of Pseudoduganella sp. GW821-FHT11H04. Taxonomy (NCBI): domain Bacteria; kingdom Pseudomonadati; phylum Pseudomonadota; class Betaproteobacteria; order Burkholderiales; family Oxalobacteraceae; genus Pseudoduganella; species Pseudoduganella sp. GW821-FHT11H04. Next base: position 289,285 of record NZ_JBXARE010000007.1, read on the forward strand.
GGGCAATTCTTCCGCTGAGAAAGAATTGACCACCAAGATCTCGGAAAACCTGATCGCTAACACGGACACCGTCGCGACCGGCATCAACAGCTGGGACGACACCAATATGCGCGCCCTGCGCATGGCCACCCGCCTGGATGACATCATCTCGATGAACCCGGCCCGCCAGGTACCGGTGCTGACCGCGATTTCCTCGACCTACGAATGGTCCTACCTGCTGCACATCGAAGGCACCGACGGCAAGGACGTATCCCGCAGCGACGGCGGCGCCCTGACCGACTACAGCGACCGCGCCTACTTCAAGGCCGTCATGGCCGGCAAGGAAGAAGGCCGCCTGGTGGCAATCGGCAAAACCAGCGGCAAGCCATCGCTGAATATCGGCGTTCCGATCCGCAACGACAACCGCACCGTGGTTGGCGTGCTCGCTATCGCCATGGACCTGGGCGTGGTATCGCGCACCGTCACCGACATCAAAATCGGCGAAACCGGCCGCGCCATCCTGCTCGACGCGGAAAAGAAAGTCATCGCCCACGGCGACCCGACCAAGATCAAGACCCAGCTGCAAGACTTCAGCAAGCACCCTGCCCTGCAGGTACAAGGCATCACCGACGAGCCTAAGACCTATGTGGACGGCGGCGTGAAGATGGTTGGCTTCGTACGCGAACTGCCGCAAGGCTGGACCGTGCTGGTCGAACAGCAGTATGACGAAGCCTATGCCGCCATGAACAAGATGCGCGACGAAGCGCGTATCCTGATCGGCATCGTGATCGTGCTGGTCGCCGCGCTGGCATTCGTGATGGGCAAGCAGCTAACCCGCCCGATCAACCAGCTGACCGCCATCGCCGAGAAACTGAGCAAAGGCCAGTTGGACGTGACGATCCCGCAAACCAGCCGTGGCGACGAAATCGGCTCGCTGGCACGCGCGGTGGAACGCCTGGGCGTCAGCATCCAGATGGCGATGGATCGCCTGCGTAAGAAATCCGGGTAAAGGCGAACTGTTATGGCACTGCCAGAGTTCATCCCCTTCGTACAGCTGCTCGACCAGATCGCCGGCTACTGCGCCCAGGGACACACTGCGACCATCATGCTGGTCAGCGATGACAACCGCATGGCGCAGATCCACCTTGATGGCGGGCGTATCGTTTTCGTCCTGTGCCGCGGTCGCCGCGGCCGCGACGGACTCGATATCCTGCGCACCATGCAGCGCGCGCGTTTGAGCGTTGACCGCGCGAGCGCGGCCAGCAACGAACCGCTGCCATGGTCGACCGAGGCGATTCTCGATTACCTGTACGGCAGCATTCCGGACCTGCCGGCGGCCGGTTCATCGGCGTCCACCCTGCTGCCCGGCGTAGCGCGCCGCCCTGCACCCGCCGCAGCACCGATGCCGGCCACGTCGCAACCAGCCGCCGCCAACGGCAAGCCAGTTCTGACGGACGCCCAGCGCACCATTTTCGAAAACACACTGGCCACGTATATCGGCCCGATGGCAGCGATTGTCTGCGGCGACTATTTCGACGAAGTCACCGACCTGCGCGTGATGACGCAGAAACTCGCCGGCGAGATTCCTAATGCCGACCAGGCAGCCAAGTTCACGGCCGACATCAGCCGCGCCCTAGGCATCTAATTTAAAAGTCGGGGTCAGGTCGAGCAAACGGACACGAGCCCAACCGCAATGCGGTTGGGCTCGTGTCCGTTTGCC
>NZ_JBXARE010000008.1:0-276083 GCF_058807935.1 Pseudoduganella sp. GW821-FHT11H04
ATCCGGATCGGGGACAGTGCATGGTAGGCAGTTTGACTGGGGCGGTCTCCTCCCAAAGTGTAACGGAGGAGTTCGAAGGTACGCTAGGTACGGTCGGACATCGTGCTAATAGTGCAATGGCATAAGCGTGCTTAACTGCGAGACCGACAAGTCGAGCAGGTACGAAAGTAGGACATAGTGATCCGGTGGTTCTGTATGGAAGGGCCATCGCTCAACGGATAAAAGGTACTCTGGGGATAACAGGCTGATTCCTCCCAAGAGTTCATATCGACGGGGGAGTTTGGCACCTCGATGTCGGCTCATCACATCCTGGGGCTGTAGCCGGTCCCAAGGGTATGGCTGTTCGCCATTTAAAGTGGTACGTGAGCTGGGTTTAAAACGTCGTGAGACAGTTTGGTCCCTATCTGCCGTGGGCGTTGGAAATTTGAAGGGGGCTGCTCCTAGTACGAGAGGACCGGAGTGGACGAACCTCTGGTGTACCGGTTGTCACGCCAGTGGCATTGCCGGGTAGCTAAGTTCGGAAGAGATAACCGCTGAAAGCATCTAAGCGGGAAACTTGCCTTAAGATGAGATTTCCCAGAGCCTTGAGCTCTTTGAAGGGTCGTTCGAGACCAGGACGTTGATAGGTCAGGTGTGGAAGTGCAGTAATGCATTAAGCTAACTGATACTAATTGCCCGTACGGCTTGTCCCTATAACCTTGCCGGTTATGTAGCACTTGCCTGTGTTTGAGAATACTACCCCGACTTTTACTTCTTCCCAGATTGCGCAGCGCGACCAGCGCGCTGCACACAAGTCATGCCTGATGACCATAGCAAGTCGGTCCCACCCCTTCCCATCCCGAACAGGACCGTGAAACGACTTTGCGCCGATGATAGTGCTGCAACCAGTGTGAAAGTAGGTTATCGTCAGGCTCTTATTTGAAAGCCCGCTAGGCATGTGCCAGCGGGCTTTTTGCTTTTTGCCGCACGAAACAACTGGTTGGACCAGTCAGGCTTCTTCCAGTCTTCCTGCGACGTAGTCGATATGCGCCTGCATCGCAGTGCGGGCTGCTTCGGGCTTGCGGGTGCAGATGGCCTGGCAGATGGCGCGATGCTGTTGCAGCAGCTGGCCGGAAACCTCGGCATCCAATGCCCGCAGATTGGAGCCGTTCAGCGTGATGTGCTCGCGCAGTATCCCCAGCACGCTCGCATGCAAATGCAGGAACATGCTGTTGTGCGATGCGAGTGCGATTGCTTCATGCAGTTGCGCGTCGAGCGCTGCTTCTGTCGCAGCCTGGTCATCGAGGCGAGCTTGCTCAAGCCCCGCCTGCAGCGCGCGGATGCCTGCGAATTCTTCCTCAGTTCCACGCATCGCGGCGTAGTAAGCCGTGGCGCCTTCCAGCACACGGCGAAATTCCAGCACATCGCTCAAAAGAGCAGGTTGATCGACCACCAACTGCGCCCACGGTGACGAGGTGCTGGTGCGCAGTTGATCGCCTACATATACGCCGGCACCAGGACGGCTGCGCAGCAGGCCGCGCGCCACCATCCTTTGCAGCGCTTCACGAATCGTATTCCGCGAAACCGAAAACTGCTCCGCGAGCATACGCTCCGAAGGCAGTTTGGAGTTGGCCGGGTAGCGTCCGTCGAGCAGCGCCACCTCCAGCTGGCGTTGCACTTCCTCTACCAGTCCGTTTGTTTTCATCCTGATTTTCTCCTAATGCGGCTGATGGTCCAACCAGTTTGCTGCGCCGCCGGCATGCGGGAATTATGGATGCTGTCGACGGAATAAGCAAAACGGAGGAGACGCGACATGAAGCCCCGACAATATCCCGCGCTGGCTGGCCAGCGCGATGTGCACGTGTACCTGTTCGGCACTTGCGTGATCGACCTGTTCATGCCCGAGGCGGGGCTGGATGCGGTGCGCCTGCTCGAGTATCAGGGTGTGACCGTGCATTATCCGCGCGGCCAGAGCTGCTGCGGCCAGCCTGCCTACAGCAGCGGCAATCCCGAACAAGCGCGCGCCGTGGTGCGAGCGCAGCTCGACCTGTTCCCGGAAAGTTGGCCGGTCATCGTGCCTTCCGGCTCCTGCGCCGGCATGATGCGCCATCATTGGGCCGAACTGTTCGGGGATGATCCTGAAGCCGCCGCCAAGGCGACCGAGCTGGCAGGTCGAATTTACGAACTGAGCGAATTCTTGCTGCATGTGCTGCACGTGGATTGCCAGGCCGTGCCTGGGCAGGCCGACGAGCGCGTGGTGCTGCACACTTCCTGCGGCGCGCGGCGCGAAATGGGCACCCGAGGGCATGGTGTGGCTTTGCTCGACGCCTTGCCTGGCGTGACGCGTGTGGAGCATGAGCGCGAGTCCGAGTGCTGCGGCTTTGGCGGCACGTTCTCGCTCAAACATCCCGATATCTCGGGAGCCATGGTCGCCGACAAGCTGGCCTCCGCTTGTGCGACTGGCTGCACCCGCCTGGTTTCCGCCGACTGCGGCTGTTTGCTCAACATCGGTCACGCTGCGCAGCGCCAAGGGGCACCGCTGCAGGTGGAGCATATGGCCAGCTTCCTCTGGCGTCGTTTGGGAAGTGCGCAATGAGCAGCATGGGTACCCGCGAACGCATCCTGGGCTCGCTGCGCAGTGCTGCGCCGGCGCCGACGCCGACGCCGGATAGCCGCGCGCTTGAGGCGCGCATTAACGAACACCATGCGTACGACGCCTTGCGTGCTGCCACGCCGCAGCAGCGTGCGGAGGTGATGGAGCGGGTCATGACTTCGGTGCGTACGGAAGTCATACGCAGCGACGCCGCGAGCTGGCCGGTGCTGCTGGCCGCCAGGCTGGCGCAGGTGGGCGTGCAGCGTTTGCTCCTGAATTCCGCCTCGGCGGAAGGCGCTGCGCTTTTGGCGGCATTGCCGAATGAGGTGCATACGCTTCCGTTCTCGCAGCCGCTGGAGGCCTGGAAGGGAATTCTGTTCTCCAGCGTGGACGCCGGCTTTACCGTGGCCCGCTCCGGCATTGCCGCCGCCGGGACACTGGTGCTGTCGCCCGACGTCGGCACACCGCGTACGGTGTCACTGGTGCCGCCGCTGCACGTGGCGCTTGTGTATGAGAGCACGCTGCACGCCGACCTGCACGCGGCCATGCACGCCGAGGGCTGGAGTTCCGGCATGCCGACCAACCTGGTGCTGGTGTCCGGGCCGTCGAAAACATCGGATATCCAGCAAACGCTAGCTTATGGCGCACACGGGCCGGCCGCACTGTGGGTGGTGATCGTGGATGACTCAATGGAGGTGCACGCATGAACGCGCGCCCGATGCATTTTGTTTCGCCCGCCGACTTCCGCGAGCGGGTCAATGACGCCTTGCAGGACCAGGAACTGCGAGCCAGCATGCGCGGTGCGATGGACTTCCTGCAGGCCAAACGCAGCACCCAATTCCCCGACGCCGACGAGCTGGAAAACCTGCGCAACCTGGGCGAGGCGGTACGCCAGCACGCGCTCGCGAACTTGCCGGACTTGCTGGTGCAGTTCGAAGCGAGCCTGCATGCGCTTGGTGTTCACGTGCACTGGGCCGCCAATGCCGAGGAGGCCAACGCCATCATCCACGGCATTGCACAGCGGCGCGGTGCCCGCAACATCATCAAAGGCAAGTCGATGGCGAGCGAGGAAGTGGAGCTTAACCACTACCTGTCTGAGCGAGGCATCAGCTGCGTCGAATCCGATATGGGCGAATACATCGTGCAACTGGCGGAAGAAAAGCCGTCGCACATCGTCATGCCGGCCCTGCACAAGACGCGCGCCGACATTGGCGCCTTGTTCGAGCGCCATCTGCCGGATACGCCCTACACCGAAGACGTCGACACGCTGATCCTGGCGGGCCGCCGCGCCTTGCGCCAGAGGTTCGTGGATGCCGATATCGGCCTGTCCGGTGTCAACTTCGCAGCCGCCGATACCGGCACGCTATGGCTGGTGGAGAACGAGGGCAATGGCCGCCTGTCGACCACTGTGCCCGACGTGCACATCGCCCTGATGGGGATCGAGAAGGTAGTGGCCAAACTCGAACACATCGTGCCGCTGGCAAGCCTGCTCACACGCTTGGCCACAGGCCAGGCAATCACCACCTATTTCAACCTGATCACCGGCCCGCGCCGTGAGGGCGAACTCGATGGCCCGCGCGAGATGCATGTGGTGCTGCTCGATAACGGCCGTTCGCAAGCATATGCGGACGAGCAGCTGCGAGCGACCTTGCAATGCATCCGCTGCGGCGCTTGCATGAACCATTGCCCGGTCTATGAACGGGTGGGCGGCCACGCCTACGGCACGACTTACCCGGGCCCGATCGGCAAGATCATCTCTCCGCACCTGCTGGGCCTTGAAGAAACAGCCGACCTGGTGACGGCGTCAAGCCTGTGCGGCGCCTGCGGCGAAGTTTGCCCGGTGCGGATTCCGATTCCATCGCTGCTGGTGCGGCTGCGCACAGAGGCTAACCGCGATCCACAGCAAAAGGTCGACATACCGCTGCGCGGACAGGGCGCCAATTACAGCCGCGGTGAACGGCTTGTGTGGCGCTTCTGGAGCGGCGCCTTCGCTCGCCCCACCGCATATCGCTGGTTCCGCTGGGCGGCGACGCGGCTGCGCGCCTTTACACCATCCGGCCAAATGGGGTGGACCAATCACCGCGCCCCCCTGGTGCCGGCCAAGCGCAGCCTGGCCGACCTGTTGCGGGATAGGGACCAGCCGGAATAGCGCTGGCCGCCACATAAAAATAATTTGATACCTTTAAAGGAGACTACAGATGCAAACCTGGAACCAGATTTATTCCCCATTGGGCAGTCTATGGCTGTCGGCCCTGGTCGCCGCCATTCCCATTCTTTTCTTCTTCGTCGCTTTGGCGGTCTTGCGCATCAAAGGCCACATCGCCGCAGCCGTCACGCTGGCACTCGCGCTGGCGGTCGCAATCTTTTCTTACGGTATGCCGGTGCCGCAGGCACTGGCCGCCGCCGGTTTTGGCTTTGCCTACGGGCTGTGGCCGATCGCGTGGATCATTATCAGCGCTGTGTTCCTGTACAAGGTGGTTGAACGCACAGGGCAGCTTGAAATCATCCGTGCCTCAGTGGTCTCGATTACGGACGACCAGCGACTGCAGATGCTGCTGATCGGCTTCTCCTTCGGCGCTTTCCTGGAAGGCGCGGCAGGCTTTGGTGCGCCGGTGGCGATCACCGCCGCGCTGCTGGTCGGCCTCGGCTTCAACCCGTTGTATGCGGCTGGCCTTTGCCTGATCGCGAATACCGCGCCGGTGGCTTTCGGCGCCATGGGAATCCCAATCATCGTGGCAGGACAGGTGACTGGACTGGATGCGATGACCATCGGTGCGATGGCCGGCCGTCAACTCCCGCTGCTTTCGCTGGCGGTGCCATTCTGGCTGGTGTTCATGATGGACGGTAAGCGCGGCGTCAAGGAAACCTGGCCTGCTGCGCTGGTGGCAGGCGGCAGCTTCGCCATCACGCAATTCATCACGTCCAACTATATTGGTCCTGAATTGCCGGACATCACCTCCGCCCTGGTCAGCCTGGGCGCTTTGACCGGCTTCCTTAAGGTGTGGCAACCAGCCAGCGCCAAAGCCGGCGCACGCAGCTCGATTTCGATGGGTGGCGGCACCGCGGCAATGTCGCCCTTCGGCGGCGCAGCAGCGGCAGGCAACGAGCCGCGTAGCCGCAGCATATCGCCATACTCCGCCGCACAGACGCTGCGCGCCTGGGCGCCGTTTGGCCTGTTGACCGCCGTGGTGACGGTGTGGAGCCTGCCGCAGTTCAAGGCTTTGTTTGGCGCCAAGGGCGCGCTTGCCGGCACGGTACTGAAATTCCATGTGCCTTACCTGGACATGATGGTCATGAAGATGACGCCTATCGTCGCCGCACCCAAGGCATACGAGGCTATCTACAAGCTGGATCTGCTGTCGGCAGTCGGCACTGCGATCCTGTTGTCCACATTGCTGTCGATGGTCCTGCTGCGCTTCAGCCCAATGAATGGCCTGCGCGCCCTGCGCGACACGGTGCTTGAATTGCGCCGTCCCGTGCTGTCGATTGGCCTGGTGCTGGCGTTCGCGTTTGTCGCCAACTACTCCGGCATGTCCTCGACCCTGGCGCTGGTGCTGGCCGGTACCGGTGCGGCCTTCCCATTCTTCTCGCCATTCCTCGGTTGGCTGGGTGTGTTCCTCACTGGTTCCGACACTTCGTCGAACGCCTTGTTTTGCTCCTTGCAGAACACGACAGCTCACCAGGTCGGCGTCTCCGATACCTTGCTGGTGGCAGCCAACACCACCGGCGGCGTGACCGGCAAGATGATTTCGCCGCAGTCGATTGCGGTAGCCTGTGCCGCGACCGGCCTGGTAGGAAGAGAGTCCGAACTGTTCCGCTTCACCCTCAAACATAGCCTTCTGTTTGCCGCCATCGTTGGCCTCATGACGTTGCTCCAGGCCTATGTTTTCACCGGAATGGTTCCGGGATGAAACTAAACAGATGCCCAAAGGAACTAACTCAGCAGTTTGTTGCGTTTAAGTTCTAATACTTTGGGTATCTGTTTGACATTTAAAATTTGTCAAGATATCGTCGTTTATCCCAACAACCTAATCCGGAAGGGGACGTAATGATGCTACGTAAAACGATGATCGCCGCTGCGATCGCACTGTGTGCGCAATCGGGTTTTGCCGCTGCCATGCCAGCCCAAGCCAACGCAAGCCTGATGGCTGAACTGGCTCATGAGCGCGCTGGCAAAGGCCTCGATAGCGACCACGGCTATGTGATCGACCGCCAACACCCAGGGCAACAGGACAAGGTGATCACGCGTCTGAACCACACCTACAAAGGGATCCGCATCTTCGAATCAGAAGCGGTGGTGGTGTCGGACAATCGCGGTCACATCATCAGCCAATCCATGGCTGATCGCCGCGGGGGAATTGCAAAATCCAATATTGCGAGCAAGAAGGCTTCGATCAGCAGCAAGTCCGCAATCGAGGCAGCCATTCGCAGTGTCGGCGGTGCGGGCAATCATGATGCCGCACCTAGCGCTGAAGCCATTTACTATCCGGTCATGAAAACGCAACGCGTGCCTGCTGCCGCCAACAAGGCCGAGGACGCATTGAATGCGATGGACGTGGAAGATGTGGTTGATGGCTATCGCCTGGCCTACCTGGTGCAGACCCGCATGAACCGCGGAGGCAAACCGATCTACCACAATACCGTGGTCGATGCCGCCAATGGCGCAGTGCTCGAGCAATGGAGCATGGTGCACACCGCGACTGCGACGATCGGCAGCGGCAAGAGCCAGTACAACGGCACCGTGCCAATCGCCACCAGCTACACCGGCAGCCAGTACCAGCTGATTGACCTGACCCGTGGCACCGGCGGTACTTACGGCGGCATGGCAATCACCAATGCCAACCACGGCACCAGCGCTGGCGCTTTGTACGTGGACCCGGACAATACCTGGGGCGATGGCAATCAGTATATTGCCGGCGGCTCTACCACCAACGACAACGGCCAGACCGCTGCGGTCAACGCCTTGTGGGGCCTGATGAACACCTACGACACGATGAAAAACGTGTTGGGCTGGCAGTCGCTGGATGGCCATAACACAGCGACTTACATCGCCGTGCACGTCAACACCGCCTACGACAACGCCTACTACACCGATACCTGCAAATGCATGTTCATCGGCGATGGCGGCAGCTACTTCAACAACCTCGGCTCGAACGACGTGATTGGTCACGAAATGGGCCACGGCGTGACTGCGGCCACCTCCAACCTGCGTTACAGCGGCGAATCGGGCGGCTTGAATGAGTCGTCGTCGGATATCAACGGCGAAGCGGTGGAAGCATATGCGCGCAATGGCGGTACCGGCAGCGTGGTCCCGTCAGGGAAGAACGACTGGATGGTCGGCCAGGAAATCGCCAAGGACGGCGTGCCTTTGCGCTGGATGTGGAAGCCATCCAAAGATGGCGCAAGCCTCGATGCCTGGACCAAGAACCTGCGCCGCCTCGACCCGCACTATTCGAGCGGTCCTAACAACAGGATGTTCTACTTCCTGGCGATGGGTTCCGACGCCAATTCGACTTCCGAGAAGTACAGCAAGTACTTGACCAAAGGCGCCATGGCTGGCGTTGGCATCGACCATGCATACCGCATCTGGTTCCGTGCCAACACGACCAAGTTCACTTCCTCCACCACTTACGCCCAAGCGCGTACGCTGATGAAAGCAGCGGCGGAGGAGCTGTACGGGGTCAACAGCGCTGAGGCGAAGGCCGTGCAGCGCGCCTACGCGGCGATCAATGTAGGCACTGATATTGCACCTTAATTAAAAGTCAACACCCTTGGGGGCCCGCTTTGCAATTGCAAGCGGGCCTTTTTGCATTTTGTTCCCCAAAATCGTCATTTCGTCGCACAATCGGCTTAAGTTTTTCTTAACCTCAGTACGATCCATGAGTCGCAACTTCGTTTAATACAAAGGATAACGATAATGGACAGGACGAACCCCAGCAGTTTCAGCCCCACCGAAAGCAATGAGAGGATCGAAGCGCTCGACGTCGTTCGAGGCTTCGCGCTGATCGGCATTTGCACCATGAATGTCGAATACTTCAATCGCGCGATCGCCGACATGGGCGGCATCCCCGCGAAGTTCACCGGAGTTGATTTCATCATCAGCTTCATCACGCAGTATTTTGTAACTGGTAAGTTCTGGACCATCTTCTCGCTGTTGTTCGGCATGGGCTTTGCAGTCATGCTGACGCGCGCTGATAGGGCGGGGCGCAGTTTCCTTGTGCCTTATATGAGGCGCATAGCCGCGCTTGCGGTGTTTGGCGCCTGCCACCACATCTTCATCTGGTCGGGCGATATCCTCTTCAGCTATGCGGTGAGCGCGACTGGCCTGTTGATCGTGTTGTTCGGGCGGCCGAAACATATTGCCACTGCCATTGCGTTGCTGCTGGCGGTAGGCTTCGCTCCCAAGATCGCGGTGGCGGCCGGTCTCCTTTCCGAGAAGTCGGCGCCGGACCTCGGCGTCTTGCTTGGCATGGCTGGCAGCCTGACCTTCTTCTCCTTTATCGCATGGTGGCTGCGCGGCGAAAAGCGGGTTAAAAAGCTGAACGTTCCGTTGGTCGGCATGGTGATACTGGTCGTCGGCGTCATCGCCACGATCGCAGGCATCGCAGTCTGGTTCATGCCACAGCTGCCACGTCCGCTCCGCCTGTCGCTGCCGGTCATGGGCCTGGCCTTTACCGTGGTGGGCATCCTGACCTGTAAATTCCATGAGCCGAAGGCAGAGCGTCCTTGGCGTCTCGGTGCAGGCATGTACGTACTCGCCTTTACCATCATGACCGGCGTTGGCGCCATGCGCTATATGGTGCCCGAGAAACCAGTGGCGCAAGTTTCCGCCTCGGCTACTCCAACGGCGGCAGAGACCAAGGCCGCCAAGGCGAAGGCCGAGCGCAAGGCGGAAGTCGCCAAGCGCCTGAAAGAGCGCGACGAGGCGATCAAGAAGGAAATCAAGGTCTCCACCACTGGCACATACAGCGAACACCTGGCGCTGCGCGCAGAGCACTTCGCTGAGAACGCACCAGGCGAACTGGGTTTCGCACCGATCGTGGTCGGCATGTTCCTGCTTGGCTACTGGTTCGTACGCACCGGGGTCATGGAAAACACGCGTGCGCACTTGCCGCTGTTCCGCAAGCTCGCCATGTTCGGCCTGCCCTTGGGTATCGGCCTGGGCCTGCTCGGCTCCGCGATCTGCATGTATCCGGTGCCGGGCTCCGATGGTGCGGACGGCGGCCAGCTCGCAATGGGCATGCTCATGCTGGGCAATTTGCCGGCTTGCCTTGGTTATGTCAGCCTTGTGATCCTTATGTTGCACAGCAACTCGGTGTTCTCGAAGATCAAGGTGCTGGCGCCGCTTGGCCGCATGGCATTGACCAATTACCTGACGCAGTCCGTCATTGGCGCTCTTTACTATTTCGGTTGGGGTCTCGACCACTTCGGCGCCAGCCGCGCGCACCAGATGGCGTATGTGGCATGCCTGATTGTGCTGCAAATTGCGTTCAGCCACTTCTGGCTGGCCCGCTTCCGCTATGGACCGATGGAATGGCTGTGGCGCGCAATCACCTACTGGACCATTCCTCGCATGGCGCTGGACAAACCATCCGGGGTCCCTGCCGTAGCTGGAGGAGTTTGATTGAATAGACTGGCGCTGGCTTTCTTACTATTGGCGGGCGTGGGCGGCGCCCACGCCGAAACCCTTGAAGTAGCAGGCTTGCGCCAGCCGGCCCGCATCCAGGTGGACAAATGGGGCGTGCCGCACATTTATGCGGGCGACAGCGAGGACCTGTTTTTCGTGCAGGGCTTTAATGCCGCCCGCGACCGCCTTGCGCAGATCGATCTGTGGCGGCGGCGCGGCCTTGGCCGCATGTCCTCAGTGTTCGGCCAGTCATACGTGGAGCAGGACCGCGCTGCGCGCCTGTTCCTTTATCGCGGCGATATGGACGCGGAATGGAAAGCTTACGGCAGCGGGGCGCGCGAAGTCACGGAGCGCTTCGTGGCAGGCATCAACGCCTATATCGACCTGCTGGAGCGCAAACCTGAGTTGCTTCCCTTCGAGTTTCGCCAGTTTTCCTACAAGCCCGAGAAGTGGGCCGCGGACGACGTGGTGCGAATTCGCAGCCATGGCCTGACCCGCAACCTGTTGCAGGAATTCGAACGGGCGCACGTGGTCTGCAACGCCAGCCTGGAAGCGGACCAGATCCGCGCCAGGTTGTCGCCGGCGTGGGTGACGCGTGTGCCAGAAGGACTGGATCCCTGCCTGCCCGATAACGCACTGGATGTATTCCACCTCGCAACCGCGCCGGCCCGCTTGCTGCGCAAGCCCGGCAAGGCCGACCTGGCGGCAGCCGATGCGCAGCGTATGGAAGGCAGTAACAACTGGGTTATCGCTCCTTCACGCAGCGCTACTGGAAGGCCGATCCTTGCCAATGATCCGCACCGTTCCTATGCTGCGCCGTCGCTGCGCTACATCGTTCACCTGAGCGCTCCCGGGCTCGATGCGATCGGGGCAGGGGAGCCGGCCTTGCCTGGCATATCGATTGGGCACAATGGCCGCATCGCTTTCGGCCTGACCATCTTCAGCATCGACCAGGAAGACCTCTATGTCTACCAGACCAATCCGGACAACCCGCGCCAGTATCGATACCAGGGCAAGTGGGAAGACTTCCGCGTGGTGAAGGAGAACGTGCCGCTGCCCGGTGGGCGCTTGGCCCCGGTCGAATTGCTCTTCACACGGCATGGCCCGGTGATTTTCGAAGAGCCGGGAAAAAGGCGGGCGCTGGCCGTGCGCAGTGCGTGGTCGGAACCCGGCACGGCCCCCTACTTTGGCAGCATGGTCTACATGCGCGCCCAGAACATGACGCAGTTCCGCGATGCGATGGCGCGCTGGGGCGCACCTGCGGAGAACCAGGTCTATGCCGACACAGCCGGCAATATCGGATGGGTTGCTGGTGGCATGGCTCCGCTCCGCAAGAATTGGGATGGGCTCCTGCCGGTGCCCGGAGACGGCCGCTATGAGTGGAGCGGCTTTCTCGATGGCCGCAAGCTGCCGTCACAATTCAATCCGAAGCAGGGCTGGTTCGCGAGTGCGAACGAGATGAACCTGCCGGCCTCCTTCCCCTACAAGGAATACAAGCTGGGATTCGAATGGGCCGATCCGTCGCGCGCGCAGCGCATTGCCGAAGTGCTTGGCAAGCCGGGCAAGGTCGGCATCGAAGACATGCAGCGGCTGCAGAACGACCTGGTGTCGATCCCGGCGCGGCGCCTGGTGGCGGTGCTCAAGACCTTGAAGTCGAACGATGCCGGTGCAAAGGCGGCGTTGCGCTTGCTGGGCGCCTGGAATGCCGAGGTCCAGCCCGAGTCGCCTGCCGCCGCGCTGTTTGAAGTGTGGTGGTCGCGGCACCTTGGCGAGGCGTTCAAGACTGCCTTGCTGGGCAAGGCCGGCGCCAATACGATGGGCGCGCCCGATACAGGTGTGCTGCTGGATGCGCTGGAACGTCCGGCAACGCGATTCGGCATGAACGCCAATGAACGGCGCGATCGCGTGGTCTTCGATAGCCTGTCAGCCGCGTGGACGGAGATGGTACGCCTGCAAGGCAGCGATCCTGCGCGCTGGAACTGGGGGCGGATGCAATTCAGCTATTTCATGCACCCGATGTCGCAGGCTGTCGATTCTGCCACGCGCGCCAAGCTGGATGTCGGGCCGATGCCACGCGGCGGCAGTTCGTACACGGTGAACCAGTCCGGCTACCATCCAGCCAATTTCTGGCAGATCAACGGCGCCTCGTTCCGCGTGGTGATCGACGTCGGCGGTTGGGATAACTCGCGCGCCATCAACACGCCGGGCCAGTCCGGCGATCCTGCCAGCCCGCATTACCGCGATCTTGCACAGGACTGGGCCATGGGCTCATACTTCCCGCTGCTGTACACCCGCAAGGCGGTGGATGCGGCGACGGAAAAGACGATTGAGCTGGTGCCCGCGAGGCGCTGACCCTGGAGGAAGAAATACATGATGTGCGATGGTTTGCCGGCGATGGAGCTCAAGACGCCGCCTGGTTTTTGCGTGGCGGTAGTCGCGGAAAAGCTGCGCTATCCGCGAGGCGTGCAGGAACTGCCGGGTGGTGAGCTGGCCGTTGTTGAAATGGGCGGCTGGGTGGAAGGCAAAGGCCGGGTAATCGTGATCGGCAAGGATGGCCGGCAGCGCGTCCTGCTTGACAAGCTTGACCGGCCAAATGGCATTGTGCTCGGCCCCGACGGAAAATTGTATGTCGGCGTGGTCAAGCGCGTGGTCCGTATCGATCCAGCAAAGCCGGGGCAGGGCACGGATTTCATTTCTGGCCTGCCCGGCGTGGGCCGCCATTTGCTGACGGGCCTGCGCTTCGACTCGCGCGGAGACCTGTACGTGAACGTTGGCTCGGCAAGCGATCATTGTGAAAGTACTTCCGGCGAAGAGCCGGCGGCCGGCAAACCCTGCGCCGAGAACGAGGGGCCGCAGGCGTCGGGCGTGATCCGCAAATACAGCATCGTCTGGCCGGGCGGTGTGGTGAAAAGCTGGGAAGTCTATGCACGCGGTCTGCGCAATTCGATGGCGATGGCGGTGCATCCCACCACGGGCGAGTTGTGGCAAGGCGAAAATTCGCGCGACAACATCAATATCCACATGCCGCAGCTGAAGAGCGATGCCGAACTGCCGCACGACGAGTTGAACGTCATTCGGCGAGGTGCGCATTATGGCTGGCCGTATTGTTACGACGCGAATGTCGCCAGTCCCGAATATCCCGCTGCGAAGTGCGCTGGTTATTCAGCTCCCGACAGGCTATTGCCCGCGCACGCAGCGCCGCTTGGCATGCTGTTCTACACGGCTGATCGCTTTCCTGCCCAATACAAGGGCAGCCTGGTCATGACTTTCCACGGCTACCGCCAGCATGGCCATCGCCTCGTTGCGCTGCTGCCGGACAAAAAAGGTGCCCCGCTAGGTAAGATGGTGGAACTGATCTCGGGCTGGGAGGTCAAGGGCAAGCAGGGGCGCGGCGCACCGGTCGATGTAAAGCAGGCCGCCAACGGCGACCTGCTTCTGGTCGATGACCACAACGGCCAACTACTCAAGCTTCATTTCAAGGACTGACGTTCATGCGCTGTGTGTGCGTCCAGTTATGGTCGTACGCGCTGACTGCGGAAGCGAACGTGCGGTAAGTCTGCCCCTCGCCAGGCCATGGATTCATGATGTAGATGTAGTTGGTGCCGTTGTACGTTTCATACCCGCGTCCCACCATGATATGTCCGCCACCGTTGGTCCAACCGTAGCGGATCACGAAAGGGCGGTTGCCATTGATTTCAGTGACCACCGAATTCCACGACAGGTAGTTGTTGATCGCGGTATTCGGCACCCCCCATGCGGACAGGATGTTCTGCACGCTGCCCGAGGTGCCGTACATGCTGTTCGGCCGGTTCGCGTAGCTGTTCCAGTCGAAAGTGCTGTTGCCGCAGGCGTAGTTGATGCCGTAGGCCCAGTTCACGATCTGGCACTGGCTTGGCGTCTTGCTGTAGAAGTTCAGGACAGCCTTGCTGGAGCCGGCCCAGCACCATTGGCTATGCTCCTGCGTCACCAGCGGGACGTTCAGCGTGCGCCATTGTGCGAAAGCGGAGGGCAGGGCGAGCACCAGCGCGGCGGCCGCCAGAGTTTTTGCGATGTTCATGGACTCTCCTTAGCGGAATGCTTCGATATTGGCTTTGACTGCGGCCCGCAGCGGCTCCAGCAGCTCGGCGCCTTCGACCAACTGGTTGCCGGCCTTCTTCATCAGCAGCGATTCGCGCGCGGAGTGCAGGGGGGCGAACCTGGCGTGGTCCACTTCCAGGAAATCCGAACGCGCCTGGTAGATGCGGATGAAGCGCAGGTTGGAGCGCGCGCTGTTGCCGTGGGCTGCCATCGCGGCGTCAACGTCTTTTGCCAGTACCGATGCGCCGTAGGCGACGGTCTCGTAGCGGCCATTCACCTGCTGCACGGTCGCAAGGCCAATCGGCTTGCCGTGCAGCGAAATGATAAAACGCCATTCGCCGGTGGGCTTGGCCAGGGACGGCAGGTCGCCCCGCGCCAGAAGCTCTTTCGGGTCGATGGTGTAGACCTCGAAGCCGCCGCTGACTGTGGCCTGTTTCAGGTCGCCGACGTCGGTGACATCGAGCGGGAAGTCCACCGGCGCGCTGCCGGGGCGAAGCGCCTGCTGGTGTTCGGCGAATTGCGACAGGCCGCGTTTAGCTGCCTGCAGTGCCGCGCCGTTGTCTGCTTTTGCCAGGAACGGGGCGGCCATCACGGCTGCGCAGGCAATGCGCAGCCAGAGTCGATGCGTATGCATGTGACTACTCCTCTGAAGGTTGATCAGATAATTTTTGAGTACGAGGTGTGATGCCCCCTCTGTGCTGGACCTGAGAGTTTCACAGGCATGGGCTGCCTGCTTGCTCCTTCGGTGCGCCAGCCTTGCGGCGCTGGCGGCTCTTCAGAGTTGTGAAAACGCGCGACCGGTCCTTTGGCCTGAGAGATTCGGGGGGCGACTTGCTCCTTCGGCGTTGTCCGTGGGTGGGACAAACTCTCCCGATCGCGCGGCCGGCATGCACCGGCAGCCAAATCAGGATAGCCCATGCCTTGATACAAATTCAATTGTGTTCAAGCGTTCGTTGCATTTTCGCAAAAAGGCAGTGGTGGTACACTCCGGTGCATGAATGCAATCATTCTTGCTGCCGTCTGCCTGGAGGGCCAATGAACGAGAAGACCGCTCGTGTCATCCTGCTAGTCAAGGCGATCGAAGAGGCCGACCAGCAGAAGGAAGTGCTGACCGACGATGACCGTAAATTCGCCAGCCGCACGGCGCGCGAACTGGCGCACTGGCAGGCCGCGGAGAGCCGCACCGCCGCCACGCTGCCCAACTTCCTTTATCACCGCGCGGAACAATTACTCAAGCGCCTGGCGTCGCGTTACAAGCTCTTTTCGAATATTGCGAAAGGCCGTAGCGGATTGTGGGGCGCCAGTTGGCTGCTGCCACTGGTGGCGCTGGTCGTGGGCAGCATGGCGGAACGATTCAGCAATGCGCATCGCGTTGACCTGCTGTCGTTTCCACTCCTGGGGATCATCGCCTGGAATCTGCTGGTCTACCTGTTAATTGTCGTTTGGGCTTTGCTGCCCACGCGCCGCGCCGGCCTGCGGCGCGGTCTCGCTAATCGTATGGGCCTGGGCAAAAGCCATTTGTCGCGCCGCTTGCCGCATGCCCTGTCAGCCGGCGTGCTGCAATTCATGGTGGACTGGGCGCGCCAGGGTGTGCGGCTGAACATGGCCCGCATCGCACGCATCCTGCACTGGTCGGCCGCGGCATTTGCGTTGGGCGCCGTCTTGTCGCTGTACTCGCGCGGCATCGTCGAACAATATGCAACCGGCTGGGAAAGCACCTTCCTCAATGCCAGCCAGGTACACGAATTGCTATCGCTTATATTCAAGCCTGCCGAACAACTATTGGGCTTACAGGGCTTTTCGTTGGCCGAAGTGCGCTCCCTGCAGAATTGGCGCCGGGCACAACCCGGGAACGGCGCGCGCTGGGTGCACCTGTATGCGGCAAGCCTGTTTTTATACGTAGTCGGACCGCGCATGGTACTCGGTCTTCTGGCCGCCTTGCGCGTCATGCTTCTGCGGCACCGCTTCCCGCTGGACCTGGACCAGCCATACTTCCATCAGTTATCGGTCGCGGCCGGAGGCGAACCTGGGCTGCTGCGCGTGCTGCCCTACAGCCTCACTGTGGACGAAGCGCGCGGCAAGGGACTGGATGCGGTGGCGCAGGAACTGCTGGGCGAGCAGGCCCGCGTGCGCCTGCTGCCGCCAGCAGCCTATGGCAGCGAAGCGCCGCCGCTGGAGGCTGGCGACGGCGTGACCAATGCCGTTTTGTTCGGTATTGCCGCAACGCCGGAGCAGGAAAACCATGGGGCTTTCCTCGCTGCCTTTGGACATGGCAAGCGCGTGGTGGCGCTGCTTGACCAATCGGCCGTGGCGGCGCGCATGGACGCAAGCCGCCTTAGTGAACGTATCGAATTGTGGCGCGAGTTCTGCATCCTGCATGGCGCCGAGCCGAAGGTGGTGGATCTGCTGGCGCCCGAAACAGTCAATGGAGGCGCGGCATGAGCGGGAATCCCGTCACGATCCAGCTGGCGCTGGTCTCTCACACCAATAACGGCAAGACCACGCTGGCGCGCACCTTGCTCGGCAGCGATGTTGGCGAAGTGCGCGATGCGGCCCATGTAACGACTTTCGCCGAATCCCACATGCTGATGGCGACGCCGCACGGCGACCGCCTGCTGCTGTGGGATACGCCGGGCTTTGGCGATTCCATGCGCCTGATGAAGCGCCTGGCCATGACCGGCAACCCGATTGGCTGGTTCCTGCGCGAAGTGCTGGACCGCTACCGCGACCGCCCGTTCTGGCTTAGCCAGCAAGCCTTGCGCGCCGCGCGCGATGAGGCCGACGTGGTGCTGTATCTGGTCAACTCGACCGAGGTACCTGCCGATGCCGGCTACATCCCGGCCGAGATGCGCATTCTCGACTGGCTGGGCAAGCCGGTGCTGGTGCTGCTTAACCAGATGGGCCCCCCGCGCCCGCTGCCCGAAGAAAAGGCGGAGCTGCTGCGCTGGAAAGAGTTCATGCTGCAGTTCGGCCAGGTGCGCGAAGTGCTTCCGCTGGATGCCTTCGCCCGTTGCTGGGTACATGAGAAGGTGTTTTACGATGCGCTGGGGGCACTGGTGGGACCGGCTAAGCAGGAAGGCTACGAACGCCTGTTCTCCGTGTGGGAAGACACCAATGCCCGCCGCTTCAAACAGTCCATGTCGGTGCTGGCGCAGCAGCTGGCCGATGCCGCGCACGACAAGCAGATCGTTGAAACGGTGGAGCGCGGCGTGATCGCTTCCGCGTTGAAAATCATCGGCATTGGCAAGGGAGAGGACCGTAAGCGGCAGGACCGCGCCATGAATACCCTGGTGGCGCGCCTGAACCTGGCGATCGGCCATGCGACGGTCAACCTGCTTTCGGTGCACCGGCTCGATCCGAGCGAGGCGCCGAAAATCAATGCGCGCGTCAGTAATAACTTCGTGGTGCTGGCGCCCGTGGACAAGGGGCAGGCGGCGCTGCTGGGCGCCATCGTATCCGGCGCGGCCACCGGTTTCTCGGCCGACCTGGCTGCGGGTGGGCTTACGCTTGGCACCGGCGCCTTGCTGGGTGGCGTGATCGGCGCTTTGACCTTTGCCGGTGCGGCCTGGGGCTTCAATGTCGGCATGGACCGCGAAGTGCCGATCATCACGCTTTCCGACGACTTCCTGCGCACGCTGCTGGTTTCCGGCGTCTTGCGCTACCTTGCCGTGGCCCATTTTGGCCGCGGGCGCGGCAACTTCGTCGAGGGCGAGGCGCCACCGTTCTGGCAGCAGGAAGTGGAGCAGGCCGTCGCGCTGCACGAAACAGAAATCGTAGCCCTGTGGCGCACCCTGCGCGAGCAGGAAGAGCGCGACCTGGCGCCGACCAGCGCCGTGCTGACCGCAATCACGGCGCACGTGCTGGCACGGCTCTACCCGGACGGTCAGGCGGCGAATCCGCCGTCGATGTTGAGGCCTGCGCCGGTCACGTAGCCTGCATCTTCGCTGGCCAGGTAGGCCACCATCGCAGCGATCTCTTCGCCGCGCGCGTGGCGTTTGATTGCCATCAGCTCGTGCAATGACTTGGCGAAGTCGCTGTGGGCCGGGTTCATATCGGTGTCGACCGGGCCGGGCTGCACATTGTTGACGGTGATGCCGCGCGGGCCCAGGTCGCGCGCCAGGCCTTGCACCAAACCGGTCAGCGCCGATTTGCTCATCGCATAGATCGAACCGCCAGGGAAGGGCATGCGCTCGGCATTGGTGCTGCCGATATTGATCACGCGGCCGCCTTCCTTCATATGCGCCACCGCTGCCTGGGTGGCGGCAAACACGCCGCGCACGTTGACGGCGATTGTCTTGTCGAAGGCTTCCATCGTCAGTTCGGCAATGTCGCCCAGGTGTAGCACGCCGGCATTGTTGACGAGGATGTCGAGGCGGCCGAAGCGGCGCGCGATTTCGTCGATGGCGGCGCGGGTGGCGGCAGCGTCGGAGGCATCGACTTTCAGTGCGATGGCCTGGCCGCCGGCGGCGATGATTTCACTGGCCAGTGCATCGGCAGCTGCACCCGAGCTTTGGTAGGTGAAGGCGACGGTCGAACCATCCTTGGCCAGGCGGCGTACGATGGCGGCGCCGATGCCGCGGGAACCACCGGTGACGAAAGCGATTTTGCTCATGATTTGCTCCTAAAGTTTGGTTGGGATGAGTCCAGTATGGCCGTAACATTACGATGCGACTAGCTGGTAATATTGACTATCACCTTCAACTAAAAGTATTAAATGGAGCCCTTAAACCTTCTTGAGTCGTTCTTGCAGAGCGCCGAATGCGCCGGCTTCTCGGAAGCGGCGCGCCGTCTTGGCCTGACCCCGGCCGCTGTCAGCAAGAACGTGGCTCGGCTGGAATCCCGCTTGGGCGTACGCCTGTTCCAGCGCAGCACACGGCGGCTGGCGCTGACGGAAGCCGGTGAACGCTTGCTGCAGCAAGTGCGCGGGCCGCTCGCCGAACTGCAGGGCGCCATCGCCGGCGCCGCGCAGGACGCCGGGGAGCCCGCTGGAACGCTCAAGGTGGCGCTGGCCCATGGGGTGGGGCGCATGTATGTCCTGCCGCTGCTGAAGGGTTTTATCGAGCGCTATCCGGGCGTGCAGCATGACTGGCGCTTCGACAACCGCACGGTGGACCTGATCGGCGAAGGCTATGACGTCGCCATCGGCGGCGGCATTGAACTGGCGCCGGGCGTGGTGGCGCGCGAGCTGGGACGCCCGCGCATACTGGTGACGGCGGCGCCGTCTTACCTCGCCGGGCGCGAGCTGCCTGAACATCCGTCCGAACTGGCGGGCTGGGAAGGCGTGGCGCGCCGCTCGGCCGAAAGCGGACGCCTGCGCGACTACTTGCTGCGCAATTCCGGCGGCGAGGAAGCCGTGGCTGAGTTCCGCGCTGTCGCGACTTTCGACGATCCGGAGGCGATGGCGCAGGCGGCTTGCATGGGCCTTGGCGTGGCGCTGCTGCCTGGGCCGCACGCCGCGCCTTTGCTGGAATCGGGACAGCTGGTGCGCCTGCTGCCCGACTGGCATGCCGAGGTGGGACCCTTGTCCATCTACTATTCCAGCAAGAAGCTGTTGCCTGCCAAGACCCGGGCTTTCGTCGAGTATGTGATAGCTCAAATGCGCGGCGCGGACTTTGCCGGGCGGCTCGACAGGCTTTGAAACTTCACGGTACTATGGGTCTCCAATTCATCAGCGATAGGGGTGCCTTCCATGAAGTTCCGCCTTGTTACCCGCAGTGATTTTGATGGCCTGGTGTGTGCGGTGCTGCTCAAGTACCTGGACCTGATCGACGAGATTCTGTTCGTGCACCCGAAGGATATGCAGGACGGGAAAATCGCCATTACCAGCCGCGATATCACCACCAACCTTCCTTATGTGGCCGGCGCCCATCTGGCGTTCGACCACCACCTGTCCGAGACCATCCGCAATACGGGCGACCGCCAGAACCACGTCATTGATCCCAGCGCGCCGTCGGCTGCGCGCGTGGTGTACGACTACTACGGCGGCGGCAACAAATTCCCGTCGGCGTGGAACGACATGATGCTGGCGGTGGATAAAGGCGATTCGGCGCAGTTCAACCGCGACGAGGTGCTGAATCCTAATGGTTGGGATTTGCTGAACTTCCTGATGGATGCGCGCACGGGGTTGGGGCGCTTCCGCGATTTCCGCATCTCGAACTACAACCTGATGATGGACCTGATCGACTACTGCCGCGACCATACGATCGGCGAAATCATGGCGCTGCCGGACGTGAGGGAACGCAGCGACCTGTATCACGACCATGCGGAGAAGTGCAAGGAACAGATCCTTCGCTGTTCAACCGTGCATAAGAACCTGGTGGTGCTCGACTTGCGCAATGAAGAGACGATTTATGCGGGTAATCGCTTCGTCATATATGCCCTGTACCCTGAGCAGAATATCTCGATCCACGTGCTGTGGGGGCTGAAGAACCAAAACACCGTGTTCGCCACGGGTAAGTCGATCCTGAACCGGACGTCCCGGACCAATATCGGCGCGCTGATGCTGGAATACGGCGGCGGCGGGCATGAAAACGCCGGGACCTGCCAGGTGGAGAACGAAATGGCGGAGGAGGTGCTGGGCGCGCTCGTCGCCCGCATCAACAAAGAAGGCTAAAACCGGAAAATGTCCACCTTGGGGTCAGGAACAAAAGTGGACATTCCCGAAGGAAATGTCCACTTCTGTTCCTGACCCCACGGTGGACATTTTCCGTCCAGCGAATTAGAAGTCTTTTTCAGGTAAAGCTATAGAATTATCGGTCGAGAACTGGTAGTCCTTGAACACGTGTTCCGCCGACAACAGCTGGTAGGAACCATCCGGCTTCTTGAAAGAAGTGTCCTTCAGGCGGTAGGTGTAATGACCGCAAGTCCAGCAGTTGAAGTTGCGCATGTGGGTGCACAGGCAGGTCTTGTCCATCACCTTGATGCCCTTGTCGCTGCCGCCGTTGGCCACCACTTCGCGGTTGTACGAATTGATGTAGGCGCAGTTGCCGGTTGCATCGAGCAGGTAGCCGTAGGATTCGCAGCCCGGACGGATGCCGGCGCCGATAGCAGGGGTCTGCTTCAGCATACGCATCGGATAGCCGGTCGGCGAAATGCCGTTCACGATCACGTCGTCTTCGGTGGCCTTGAAGTATTCCTGCTTCACGTCGTCAGGCAGGCCGCATTCCTTGGTCACGGTAAAGCGGGTCGCCACCTGCACGCCGGCCGCACCCATTTCCAGGAAGGACACTGCATCGCTGCCGGTGAACACACCGCCCGCGGCGATCACTGGCACGTCCAGGTTTTCCGCCTTCATGTAGTCCAGGATCTCCTGCACGATCTGATGCAGGTCGAATTCCTTCCAGTCTTCCAGGCCGAAGCCCAGGTGGCCGCCGGCCAGCGGGCCTTCCACGATCACGTAGTCGGGCAGGCGGTTCAGCTTCTGGTTCTTGCGCAGGAAGATCTGCAGTGCGCGCACGGACGACACGATGATGCCCAGCTTCGCTTCACGGAAGCGCGGGTGGTCGGCCATCAGCGCAAAGGAGCCGAAGTGCAGGCCGGCCGACAGGGTGATGCCGTCGATACCAGCGTCCAGCGCCGCGTTCAGGCGGGTGCGCAGGGTTTCCTTCGGACCGTTCATGGTCAGCTTTTCCATGCAGTTCACGAAGACCAGGCCAGGGCCGGTTTTGCGCTGCATGGTGTCGCCGATGTGACGGCGCTGTGCTTCTGCCAGGCGACCGAGGTCGAACTGCACCTCGGACTTGTCCATATTGTTGATGTTGTGCTTATACAGCTTGGTCTTGTCCTTGACGAAGGTGGTGTCGAACTTGCGGTCCGAAACATCCTCCACCATGGCATCGGAAATATGGCCGATGCCGCCAAGGCGCGCTGCTTCCAGCGCCAGTTCGGTCGTGGAAATATCCACGCCCATCCCGCCGATCATGATTGGCACATACTCTTTGTCGCCAAACTTGAGGCGGAAATCGTCAACACGTTTCATTACAATCCTTAGATCAATCGCGGAAATTATTGAATTCCAGTGGCGTGTCCGGCACGTCCTTGCGCAGCAGCTGCATCGCAGCCTGCAGGTCGTCGCGCTTGGCGCCAGTCACGCGCACCGACTCGCCCTGGATGCTGGCCTGGACCTTCATCTTGCTTTCCTTGATAACCTTGGTGATCTTTTTCGCGGTCTCCGTATCGAGACCGTTTTTCACCTTGATGACCTGCTTGACTTTGTCCCCACCAATTTTCTCTACCTTGCCTTCGTCGAGGAAGCGCACGTCGACCTTGCGTTTGGCCAGCTTGTTGGTCAGCACATCGCGTACCTGGCTAAGCTGGAACTCCGAATCGGCGAATGCCGTCAGGTCGTTTTCTTTTTGTTCTACGCGCGCATCGCTGCCCTTGAAGTCGAAGCGGGTCGAGATTTCCTTGTTGCTCTGATCGACGGCGTTGCGCACCTCGATCATGTCCGCTTCGGATACTACGTCAAACGATGGCATATTCTTTCCTTTACAATGAAGCAACCGCCCAAAGGGCGGACTCAAAAGAAGCGACATTTTAACGGACAAACAAGCGAACGCTCGGTCGTTTTTGTCATAATTGCACTATAATCGAGCAAAAACTTGATCTACCCATGTCTTTCCCCGACTTTCTTCAGCACGATTTCCCACTAAAGCATTTAAATACGTTCCGTATTGATGTACGCGCCAAACATTACCTGCGCGTGACATCGCTGGACATACTGCGTACCGCCCTGGCCGACCCGCAACTGGCTGCCATGCCGCGCCTTGTCCTGGGCGGAGGAAGCAACCTGCTGCTGACACGTGATTTTCCCGGCCTGGTGCTGCATATTGCGCTGGAAGGCCGTGAAATCCTTCCCGGTACCGCAACTCACCACCACGTCCGCGCCGCCGCCGGCGAAACCTGGCACGACTTCGTGCAGTGGTCGCTCGCGCAAGGCGTGGGCGGGCTGGAAAACCTGTCGCTGATCCCTGGTACCGTGGGTGCGGCGCCGATCCAGAATATTGGGGCGTATGGGGCGGAAACCAAGGACTATTTCCTGTCCCTGACCGTGTTCGACCCCGCGAGTGGACAGGTCCGGGTCATGGACGGCGCCGAATGCCGCTTCGCCTACCGCGACAGCGTTTTCAAACACGAGGGCAGGGAGCTGATCATCCTGGACGTAAGCTTCGCCCTCCCGCGCGCCTGGCAGCCGAATTTGCGCTATGCGGAGCTGGGAAATGCCGTGGCAGAGCAGGGCATCACCGCCCCGACGGCGCAGCAAGTCGCCGACACTGTGATCGCCATCCGCCGCCGCAAGCTGCCGGATCCGGCGGTGATTGGCAACGCCGGCAGCTTCTTCAAGAATCCCGTGGTCAGCGCCGAGCAGTGCGCGCAGTTGCTGTCGCAATTCCCAGCCCTGGTGCACCACCGCCAGCCGGACGGCAGCGAAAAGCTGGCCGCAGGCTGGCTGATCGACCAATGCGGCTGGAAAGGGAAGTCGATGGGCGCTGCCGGCGTGTACCCGAAGCAGGCCCTGGTACTGGTGAATAACGGCGGCGCCAGCGGTGCCGAAGTGCAAGCGCTCGCCGCCGCCATCCAGGCCGACGTCGCAGCCCGCTACGGCGTCACTCTCGAACCCGAGCCGGTATTCATCTAAAAGTCGGGGTCAGGTCGAGCAAATGGACACGGGCTCTGCCGCTAGCGGCAGAGCCCGTGTCCATTTGCTCGACCTGACCCCGACTTTCAAGATGCTTTGATGACGCGGTTGCGGCCTTCGGCTTTGGCGGCGTAGAGGGCGCGGTCGGCGGCGGCGACCAGTTCTTGCCAGGTGGCGGGTTTGGCCGGTACGACGGTGTGTACGCCGATCGACATCGTCAGCAGGCCGTTGGGCACGGCTTTGGTGTTTTCAATCGCCAGGTTTTCCAGGTGGCGCAGGCAGTCCTTGGCGACACTCATGGCGCCGGCGCTGTCGGTTTCCGGCAGGACGATGGCGAATTCTTCGCCGCCGTAGCGCGTAACCAGGTCGGCCGGGCGCTTGAGGTTTTCGGTCAGGACGGCGGCTACCTTCTTCAATGCGAGGTCGCCGGCGGGGTGGCCGTAGCTGTCGTTGTAGTGTTTGAAGTGGTCGACGTCCACCATCAGCAGCGACAGCGGGGTCTTGTCACGTTGGCCGCGCTGCCATTCCAGTACCAGGGTTTCGTCGAAGCGGCGGCGATTGGCGATACCCGTCAGCGGGTCGAGTGCGGCCAGCTTTTGCAGTTCCACATTGGCGGCGGCGAGCTTTTGCTGGCTCTCGCGCAGGAAGCGGAAGGCCTGGTCGCGCTGCAGGCGGTGGATGTGGGCGTTGGAGTGGTGGCGTACGCGCGCCAGCAGTTCCAGTTTGTCGGGCAGCTTGACGAGGTAGTCGTTGGCGCCAACGGCGAAACCGTGCGCTTTCAGCTTGGGGTCTTCGCGGGCGGACAGCACGATGATCGGCACGTGCGCCAGCATTTCTTCATTCCGGAAGCGTCGGATCAGCTCAAAGCCGTCCACTTCGGGCATGACCAGGTCTTGCAGGATAACGGTTGGCTGCAGCTCGTTGGCGCAGTTGAGGGCTTCGCGTGCATCGGTCGTGAAGTGGAATTCAATGTCTTCCTGGTCGGCCAGCATGCGCCGCACCGCTTCAACGATGATCAGCTGGTCGTCCACCAGCAGCACGCGCACCTTGAAGTTGGTCAGGCTTGGTTCGGTTTCCAGGTTCAAGGTGAGTACGTCCGACATCGCTTTCCTTTAAATCAGTTTGCCTCCGATCGTGCTGCGCAAGAATGGGCCGATCTTTTCAAGAGGCAGGATAGTTTGGGCTGCATCCAGCTCCACCGCAGCGCGCGGCATCCCATATACCGCGCAACTGGCCTGGTCCTGGGCGATGGTGCTTTTGCCCGCGCGGCGCATTGCCAGCATGCCTTCGGCGCCATCGCGCCCCATGCCGGTCAGCAGAACGCCGACCGCGTCGCCTTTCCAGTGCTGGGCCACACAATTGAAAAACACATCGACCGAAGGCCTGTATGCGTAATCCTTTGGGTTTGCATCGTAACCTAGTTGGTACTTTTCATCCAGTACGAGGTGGTCGTTGCTTTTTGCGACCATGACGATACCACCTTGCAACGCGGTGCGATTCTCGATTGCGCGCACTGGGACGGCCAGTTGTTCGGACAGCCATTTGGCAAAGTGGTCGGCGAAGTTTTCGTCAATGTGTTGGACAACTACCACGGCGCAATTGGGCGGAGGCGTCCAACCGGCGAGGATGCGCGCCACGGCCATCGGCCCGCCGGTGGAGGCGCCAATGGCCACCAGGGTGTCGATGACGCCCGGGCGGGGCTCTGGTATCGAGACATTGCGGCGTGGCGGCATGGACTGGCTGCCGCCGCTGTGGCGTATCAGCTTGTCCATGGTCTTGATCTTGTGCAGAAGCTCGGCGTCGCCGCCTTGCTGCCCTTGCAGCACCGGGGTGGCGGTTACGTCCAGGGCGCCGGCGCCCAGGGCGCGGAAGACCTGGTTGACGTTGTCCTGCGGGCGCCCGGTCACAACCAGGATGGCGCAGGGGCATTCGTCCATGATGCGGCGTGTCGCCTCGACCCCGTCCAGTTCGGGCATATTGAGGTCCATCAGGATCAGGTCGGGGCGGTCGATGCTGCATTTGTGCAGCGCCTCCAGCCCGGTGCGTGCGATCCATGCCACCTGGTGTTCCTGCGTACTGGCGACCACGCGCCGCAGCGCTTCGGCTGCCATCGGAACATCGTTGGCGATGGCGATCCTCATCGGTACGCGTCGCCTATCAGGTCGGACACCGCGTCGAGCAGCGTCTCGTCGTGGAAACTGCCCTTGGTCAGGTAATAATCGGCCCCCGCAGCCAGGCCGCGTGCGCGGTCTTCCGGCCGGTCTTTGTAGGACACGATCATCACGGGCAGCTTGTGCAAGTGCAGGTCCTTTTTGATCAGGTTGACCAGTTCGATGCCATCCATGCGCGGCATGTCGACGTCGGTGATGACCAGGTCGTAGTCGCCGCTGCGCACTACGTTCCAGCCGTCGATGCCGTCGATGGCGATGTCCACTTCAAATCCGCGTCCGACCAGCAGTTTGCGCTCCATTTCGCGCACTGTGAGCGAATCGTCCACGACAAGGATGCGTTTCATTCTACGCCGTCCAGCGTGGTCTGCGCGCGTCAGCTGGTGCAGGCCGCCTTCTTCCAGCAGCTTTTCGATGGAAAGCAACAGGTCGGGCACGTCCAGGATCAGCACCGGCTCGCCGTCGTCCAGCAGGGCTGCGGCGGAGATATCGCGCATCTTGCCGAAAATCGGGTCGATCGCTTGCACTGCAAGGCTTTCTTCGCCGCGGATCTTGTCCACCACCAGGGCGTAGCGCTTTGTGCTGCCGCCGATGACGACCACCGACAGTTCGTCGGTGTGCTCCATATCGCCTAATTCCAGCACCTGGGCTGCTGCGACCAGGCCGAGGTGTTCGCCGTCGTGGTCGAAGAACTGCTTGTTTTCCAGCGTGTGCACGGCGCTTTGCGGCACCTTGATGATGCGTTCCACTTTGACGATTGGGATGGCGTAGGCTTCGCCTTTGACGTCCACCACCAGGGCGCGCACGATCGACTGCGTGAGCGGCAGGGTGATGGAGGTGCGAAAGCCTTTGCCCAGTTCCGATTCAATGCGCACCGTGCCGTTCTGTTGGCGGATGGTGTCGTGGACAATGTCCAGGCCTACGCCGCGTCCGGAGATTTCGGTGATGCCGCCTTTCAGGCTGAAGGCGGGCAGGAACAGGAATTCCATCAGCTCGGGATGGGACATGGCTTCGACCATCTGCTCGGTGGCCATCTTGCGCTCGATGACGGTGCGGCGGATTTTTTCCGGATCGACGCCGCGGCCGTCGTCGCTGATTTCGATATTGAGCATGCCGGCGCGGTGGCGCGCTTCCATGACGATGGTGCCGGTGGCTGGTTTGCCTGCGGCCAGCCTTTCTTCGGCCGTTTCCATGCCGTGGTCGACGGCATTGCGCAGCATGTGGTTCAGCGGGCTTTCAATGCGCAGCAGGATGTCGCGGTCGACCAGGGTGTCTTCGCCTTCGACATGCAGCACGACGTCCTTGCCCAGGCTGCGGGCCAGGTCGCGCACCATGCGGGGGAAGTGCTGGATGCCGTCGCGGAAGGGGCGCATGCGCAGGGAGAGCACTTCGTCGACCATGTTTTCGGAGCCGGTCAGCAGGCGGCGCTCGTAGTTTTCCATGTCGGTGATGTGCTCGAGCATGAATTGCTTGAGCGGCTGGCTTTTCTGGATCGCCAGCAGGGTTTTTTCCTTCAGCGTCGCGTCGTTGGTCTGGGCGGCGGCTACCAGTACTTCTTCCAGCACCGCGAACAGGGAGGCCTGGTTGCGTTTGTAGCGCTGCATGCCCTGGATCAGGGGATGCAGCTGGTGGGCGTTGATGCGCGCTTCGCTCGCCAATGCCAGCAGTCGGTCGAAGTTTTGTGCGTTTTTCATCGGCGGCAGCGAGCGGCCTGGGACCGATTGTTCGGGCACGGCTGGCGTGTCTTCGCTGGCCGCGGCGGGGGCGGGGGCTGCAGGAGGTGCCGCAGCCGGCATGGGCGCCGGTGCAGGCGAGGGCGCGGACGGCAGCACCACCGGCTCCGGCAGGAAGGCTATGCCCTGCACGTCGGTCATCGTCTTACTGACTTGGGCGCTATTGGCCGCGAGCCATGCATCCATATCGTCGTCGACGCGCGAGCATTGCACGATCAGGTCGACCGCTGCCAGAAGGGCGTCAACGCGGTTCGGCGTCAGTTTCAGTTTGCCCGCCTGGGCGGCGATGAAGGCGTCCTCCATGCCGTGCGCCAGCTGCACCACCATCTCCAGCCCGACGATGGAGGCGGCGCCCTTGATCGAGTGCGCGGCACGCATCATGGATTCCACGGCGGTCGGGTCGTTGCGCCGCTCGAAAGCCAGCAGGCCGTCGGTCAGGATCTGGGTCTGGCTGTCGGCCTCCATGCGGAACAAGTCCAGCATGGAGAACTGGCTCAGGTCATCCTTCTTGTCGCTCATCGCAGCGTCCTCGCGAGTTGGTAGCCGAGCAGGCTGTCGTCCAGGCAGCCGACCTGCATGTCGTCATGCGGCAGCACGCCTGCCAGGTAGCGTTCTATGCCCTTGTTGATGGTGGCGGCGGGCGGCTTCAGCGCGCTGGCGGCGTAGCGGATGATGCCGTGCAGTTCGGCCACTGGCAGGGCGTAGGTTTGACCTTCCCATTGGATCAGGAGCATGCGGGCGAAGGTGTGGCGGCCGGCGCGTGCTTCGCCTCCTGCTTCGTCGATGCCCAGCAGGTCGGCCAGCGAGATGCAGGGATACAGCTTGCCGCCGGCGTTCACCACGCCGCGCAGGCCGCGCGCGCTGCGGTGCGGCAGGCGGTGGGGGATGGCTTTCGGGGCGATCTGCTGGAACATATCGGTCGGCAGGGCGAGCCATTCGCGGCCAATCCGGAAGGCTACGCAGGTGCTGTCGTGGCGCGCACCTTCGTCATGCGGGGCGCGGAAGTGTTCGGCCCATTCGCGCAGGTAGCCGGGGTTGACGGGGCGCTGCAGATTGCGCACGGCGGCATCCGCATACACTTCGCAATTGCGGCAGTGGACGGCCTTGTCGAGGATCTCGCAACTATGGTCGCCGGCAACGCCGATGCGGTTCCAGCAGGCGTCGAGTTCTTGGTTTTGGTCAGTCATTGTCGTCGTCGGCTATCACTGTGGCTGCTGGCGCTGGAAGGCGCGCGCGGCCCGCGCTTTGAGCATGGCTGCGGCGCTGCTATTGCCGCCTTGCTCTTGCAGCAGGGCCAGGTGGCACAGGGCGTCGTAATGGTCGGGCTGCAGGTAAAGGCAGCGTTTCAGTTGCGCTTCGGCTTCCGCAGGCTTGCGGGCCGTTTCGGCCAGCATGCCAAGGATGAAATAAGCTTCGGCCGATTCGGGCTGCTGGGCCAGGAATTCGCGGCAGGCGGAATCTGCTTCTGCCAGCTTGCCGGCGTCGGCCAGCTTGCGTGCGTGTTTGAGCAGGGAGTCGTTGCCTGCTGCAACCAGCGCCGTCGTTGCGGCCGCGCTGGCAGTCGTGTGGCCTCCTTGCGGCGCGCGCCGTGCGGGACTCGGGGCCGAGGCGGCGGCAGCGGCGAAGGCGCCCTGCAGGCGTGCTTCGCGGCTGCGCGGCGTGGCGCCTGCTTGCCGCGAAAGGGCGGTTGGGGGCAAGCTTCCCGGCAAGCCTGCACGCGCTGGGGCGCCGGCGAGCTTGATGTCCTTGCGCAGTGCGAAAGCCTGGCGGTGCGGCAGGGCCGAGAAGCCGTGGCGCACAAAAGAGGGCACTTCGGCATACCCGGCCAGCAGCATCCCGTCATCGGCCAGGTGGTTGGACAGGCGCTCGATGGCGCTGGCCGTGGTCGGTTCGTCGAAATAGATCAACAGGTTGCGGCAGAAGATCACGTCATACTGGCGCGCCGTTCCAAGCGCGTCTTCCAGGATGCTGCCCTGGCTGAAGCGGATGCGCGTGCGCAGCGCGTCGTTGATGCGGTATTCGTCGCCGCCGAGGGCGGTGAAATACCGGTCGCGGAACGACAGTTCACGCCCCCGGAAGGCATTGCGCCCGAATACGCCGGCTTGCGCCCGTGCGATGCAGGCCGCACTGAGGTCTTGGGCGTCGATCATGAACGATTGCGGCTTGACCCCGGCATCGCACAAGGCCATGGCGATGGAGTAGGGCTCTTCGCCGCCGGCGCATGGAACGGACAGGATGCGTACGATCTGTGCCCCTTCCGCTTGCCGGCGCCGCACAAAATCCGCCATGGCCGCAAAGGCCTGGGGATCGCGAAACAGCCACGATTCCGGCACCACGACCAGTTCCACCAGCTGGCGCAGCTCCGCCTCGTCGAGCGCGTCGAGGTAGGCCTCGCGCACAGTTTCGCCGGTCGCATCCATGCGCCGTTGCACCGCCTGTTCGACCGTGTTGCGGGCCAGGTTCATGCCGGTCAGGCGCCGCAGTGTGGAGAGCACTTTCATTGCGCCGCAGCCTCCTCAGGGAAGAGGTGCGCACGTAGTTCGTCCGGCAGGAGGGCGTTGACCTCCACCAGCTGCACCATGCCGTCCACGTCGCTCGCCACAGGGCCCAGGAAGGGCGCGGCCAGCACGCCGCTAGGCGCCAGTCCATGCTGCTCCACGTCCTGCACGCCTTGCACGCGCTCGGCCATCAGTCCCAGCGTGTGGCGTGCGCCATTGGGCGCCGTGTAATCCGTTACCACGATGCGCGTATCGAAATGCTGGCGCGACGGCGCACCGCCGCTGATGCGCGCCAGGTCGATTACCGGCACCGGATCGCCGTGCAGGTTAAGCAAGCCCGCCACACTGTCCGGCGCCAGCGGGATGCCCTTCAGCTCCACCAGGGGCAGCACGCGCTGCACCAGCCGCAGGGGCAGGCCATAGCGGTCGGCGCCAATGTGGAAGACTAATACCTTCATGCGGCGACGGCGAACGTGGCCACGCTCGATTGCAGGTCGCCCGCCGCATATTGCAACTGGTGCACCGCTTCGCTGGTGGCCTTCAGCGATTCGACGGTCTGCTGGGTGGCGTCGTTCAGCTGCATCATGGTCTCGGTGATCTGCTGCGCGCCGACGGCCTGCGCCTGCATGCCTTGCAGCACGGCGTCAAACTGCGGCGCCAGTTTCTGCACCTGGTCCATGACGCCCGACAACTGGTCGGTCACCTGGCGCACTTCGCCAACGCTGCGGCGGATCTCTTCCGAGAATTTGTCCATGCCCATCACGCTCGCCGACACCGCCGACTGCATTTCCTTCAGCATCTGCTCGATGTCCCAGGTCGAAACGGAAGTTTGGTCGGCCAGGCGGCGGATTTCGGTTGCCACCACGGAGAAGCCGCGGCCCGCCTCGCCGGCTTTTTCCGCTTCGATCGCAGCATTCAGCGACAGGATATTGGTCTGGTCGGCCACCTTGGTGATGGTGGTCAGCACCGAATTGATGTTGGACGCCTTCTCGGACAGCGCCGCCAGCTTGGCATTGATCGAATCGGTGGCGTTGACCATGTTCTGCATGGTTTGGTCCATGCGGCGCAGGTTGCCCTGGGCTTCGGACGTGGCGCTGGTGGTGTAATCGGCAACCGCCGTCGCGTCCTCCATGGTTTTCAGCAGCTGCGAAGTGTTCGAGGAAATTTCCTTGGTCGTGCTCAGTACTTCGACGGAAGTCTGGGCCTGTTCGACGCCGGTCGCCTCCTGCTGCTTGGCCGATGCCGCAATTTCGGTGGCCGAGGTGGTGACCTGGATGCCGGCTTTCTGCACGTTGGTCAGCAGCGCGCGCAAGTTGTCGAACATGCGCTTGAGGCCGTCGCCCAACTGGCCGATCGCATCGTCGCCGCCGACGGCGATCTTGCCGGTCATGTCTCCGCTGGCGGCTTTCGATACCACCTCCAGCAGCGAATCGACCTTGGAACGCAGCTGGTTGATCTGCTCCTGTTCGCGTTGCGTGGCGGATTGCAACTGGGCTGCCATCTTGTTGAAGTCTTCGCTGACCTTGCCCAATTCGTCGCTGGACGCCACTTCGATTCGCGCCGACTGATCGCCGCTTCCCAGGCGCGACAGGCCGGCGGTGAGGTTGGACAGCGGGTTCAGGATGGCTCGGGCCAGTGCATACGCAATCAGCACCGACAAGGTGATCACCACCACGCCGCCGCCGATCATCAGGTTGTTCTGGCTGCCGTGCAGGTCGACGGACTTGGCGTTCCGTTCGGCCAGCAGGCGGCGCTCTTCCTCGCCCGCTTGCTCGATCAGGTCGCGAGCGGAGGAGACTACGGCTGTCGCTTCTTTCAGTTCCGAGGACTGGCCAAGAATGTCGGCCGCACCCTTGGTGTCGCCCAGCGCGCGGCGTTTATCGATCTGGCGCCGGATATTCACGTCGGCCCAGGTGTTCAGCAGCGCCTGCGCGCGTTTCAGGCGCTCATTCTGCTGCGGATTATCGGCCGTCAGTTGGACGCCTTTGGCGATGTGCTGTTTGAGCAGTTCGGCGTTATCGCGCTCACTGGCAATGAAGGTCTCGTTGCCGGTCAGGATATAGCCGCGGGCATCGACCTGGATCTGCAGCGAGGCGTTGTTCACGCGATCAAGCTCGATCAGTACCTCCATCGTGTGCTTGTCCCAGGTATTGGCCTCGGTCAGCCGGGTGAAGTTATTGTAGGCCAGGATCAGCAGTATCAAGATGATTGCCACTATGCTGCCAAAGCCGATATACAGTTTATTTTTGATGCTCAAATTATTCATGCGCTGGTCTCCGCGGGGGGATGGGCTTTCTTCCAAGGCAATGTAGCAAAAAAAACGGGCCGCGCAAAGCGGCCCGTCATGGTGAAGCGTGGACAGTGCTTACTGGCCGCGCTTATTTCGTGCGTTGGCAGCGATACGCATACGCAGCGCATTCAGCTTGATGAAGCCACCGGCGTCGGCCTGGTTGTAGGCGCCGCCGTCTTCGTCGAAGGTTGCGATGGTCTGGTCGAACAGCGAATCGGTCTTCGAATCGCGAGCCACAACGATCACATTGCCCTTGTACAGCTTGACGCGTACCCAGCCGTTCACGGTTGCCTGGGTGTGGTCGATCAGGGTTTGCAGCGCAACGCGCTCCGGCGCCCACCAGTAGCCGTTGTAAATCAGCGAAGCGTAGCGTGGCATCAGGTCGTCCTTCAGGTGGGCCACTTCGCGGTCCAGGGTGATCGACTCGATGGCGCGGTGCGCACGCAGCATGATGGTGCCGCCAGGGGTTTCGTAGCAGCCGCGCGACTTCATGCCGACGTAGCGGTTTTCCACCAGGTCCAGGCGGCCGATGCCGTGCTTGCCGCCCAGGCGGTTCAGTTCAGCCAGGACGGTGGCAGGGGACATGCGGGTGCCGTTCAGGGCCACGATGTCGCCCTTTTCGAATTCGATATCCAGGTATTCCGGCTGGTCTGGCGCAGCTTCCGGGCTGACGGTCCAGCGCCACATCGATTCTTCGGCTTCGGCGCTTGGGTTTTCCAGGTGGCGGCCTTCGAAGGAGATGTGCAGCAGGTTGGCATCCATCGAGTACGGCGCACCGCCGTTTTTGTGCTTCATGTCGATGTCGATGCCGGCGTCTTCCGCATATTTCAGCAGCTTTTCGCGGGACAGCAGGTCCCACTCGCGCCATGGAGCGATCACGCGCACGCCTGGCTTCAGTGCGTAGGCGCCCAGTTCGAAGCGAACCTGGTCGTTGCCCTTGCCGGTGGCGCCGTGGGAGATGGCGTCTGCGCCGGTCTGGTTGGCGATTTCGATCAGGCGCTTGGCGATCAGCGGACGTGCGATCGAGGTGCCCAGCAGGTATTCGCCTTCGTACACGGTGTTGGCGCGGAACATAGGGAAGACGAAGTCGCGCACGAACTCTTCGCGCACGTCGTCGATGAAGATGTTCTCAGGCTTGATGCCGAACTTCAGCGCCTTGGCGCGTGCCGGTTCCAGCTCTTCACCCTGGCCCAGGTCGGCGGTGAAGGTCACGATCTCGCAGTTGTAGTTATCCTGCAGCCATTTCAGGATCACGGAGGTGTCCAGGCCGCCGGAGTAGGCGAGGACTACTTTTTTTACGTCACTCATGGTTTTCTCAGTCAGTTGGGTGTTCGGATTCAATGCGGCCAAGGAGCAGATACTCGATCAGGGCCTTCTGCACGTGCAGGCGGTTCTCGGCTTCGTCCCAGACCACGGATTGTGGGCCGTCGATGACGTCGGCGGAGACTTCCTCGCCGCGGTGGGCCGGCAGGCAGTGCATGAACAGGGCGTCCTGCTTGGCGCGGGCCATTTTGGCGGAATCGACGATCCAGCCGTCGAAGGCCTTCAGGCGGGCAGCATTTTCCTCTTCGTATCCCATCGAGGTCCACACGTCGGTGTTAACCAGGTCTGCGCCTTCGCAGGCGTCGGACGGGTTGGCGAAGAAGGTGAAGCGGTCGGTCGATACCAGCGACATGTCCATGTCGTAGCCGTGCGGCGTGGAGACATTGACGTGGAAGCCGAAGACTTCGGCCGCCTGCAGCCAGGAGTACAGCATATTGTTGGCGTCACCCACCCAGGCCACAACCTTGCCCTTGATCGAGCCGCGATGCTCGATATAGGTGAAGATGTCGGCGAATACCTGGCACGGATGGTGTTCGTTGGTCAGGCCGTTAATCACCGGCACGCGCGAATGGGCAGCAAAACGCTCGATGATGTCCTGGCCGAAGGTGCGGACCATGATGATGTCGCACATGCGGGACATGACCTGGCCGGCGTCTTCCACCGGCTCGCCGCGGCCCAGCTGGGAATCGCGGGTATTCAGGTAGATGGCGGCGCCGCCCAATTGGTGCATGCCGGCCTCGAAGGAGAGGCGGGTACGGGTCGAGTTCTTGTCGAACACCATGACCAGGGTGCGGTCGATCAGGGGGTGGTAGATCTCGTAGGCTTTGAACTTGCGCTTGATTTCCGCGGCGCGGGCGATCACATATTCGTACTCCTCCAGGCTCAGGTCGTTGAACTGGAGGTAGTGCTTGATGCTTTTAGGTGGTATAGACATCTTTGCAAAGTTTTGCTGCGGTGGACTAAAGATTATACGGGCATTTCAATAAATCGTGGCCGGGCGTTCGGGATCATGGCGCGGAGCCTGTAACGGCAGGTCCAAGGTGAAAATGGTGCCTGCGCTGCTGCTGTTCACGGCGATCTGGCCGCCCAGGAGCGAAGTGACGATGTTGTAACTGATTGATAACCCCAGCCCCGAGCCGCCTTGCCCCAGTTTGGTGGTGAAAAACGGGTCGAAAATGCGGGTCAGGTTCTCCGGCGCTATGCCGTCGCCGTCGTCACTGAATGATATTAGCACGCGGCCTTCGACCGGCGTGCTGGCCACCAGGCGCATTTGGCCTTGCTCGCGGCCGTCGAAGGCATGCAGCAGGGCATTGTTGATCAAATTGGTGATCACCTGGCCGAAGGGGCCGGGATAGCTGTCCAGGTTGATCGTCTCCGGCACCTCGAATTCGAGCTGGTGGTCATCCTTGCGGACGCGGTTCATCACCGTGGCCACGATTTCATGGGTCACCTGGTGCAGGTTGAACACGCGGCGCTGCTCGGTGGTGCGGTCGACCGCCACCTGCTTGAAGCTGGAAACCAGGTCGGCCGCGCTATGCAGGCCGCGCATCACCAGGGTGGACGCCCTGCGGGCATCTTCGATAAAGGACAGCAGTTCGGACTTGCGCAGGCCGGGACCGTTGATGGCCGTTTCCAGCTCGTTGGTCTTCTGTTCCAGCGTGCTGGCGATCAGCAGGCTGTTGCCGATCGGCGTATTCAGTTCGTGCGCCACGCCCGCCATCAAGGAGCCGAGGGCGGCCAGTTTTTCCTGCGACACCAGCTGCGACTGGGCCTCCTGCAACTGGGCGTAGGCGTGGGCGTTGTCCAGCGCGATGGCGCCGTACGCACAAAGGGTGCGGAAAATCAGGCGTTCGCGCTCGCCGTAGGCATTCGGGTGCATGGCCTGCACCGTCATCACGCCCAGGGCGCGTTCGCCGACCAGCAACGGCACATACAGGCAGCTCTGGCTGGCGGCCGTACCTGGCGTAACAGTGTCGTTGCCCGCCGCGGGTACTTGTTCGAGATAGACCTCGCGCCGCTCGCGCAGGCACTGCGCGGTGTAAGCGCTCGGGTGTTCAAGCGGGATACTGCTGCGGGGCAGGGACTGGCCGGCTTCTACCCCGAAGGCGCGCTCCAGCTGGCGTCCCGAAGGATCGACCAGGTAGACCGCGAAGGTATTGGCCGACAGCAGGGCGTGGGTGTGCCTGTCCAGCGCCTGGAACACGGCGCCCGCATCCAGGTGGGTGGTGATTTCCTGGCCGATGGCCGACAGGCGTTCGAGCAGCTTGCTGGTCTGCTGCAGCACTTCGGCACGGCGCGCTTCCGACATGGCCAGTTCGCGGTGGTGCAGGCCTTCGGCGCGGGCTTGCTCAGTCTGGTGGTGCACTTGCATGGCGATGGCGCGGCTGGTCGCTTCCAGCGTGTGGGTCTTTTCGCGCGCGGCGCTGGCGGCGGTGGCCATGTGATAGGCGCGGCCAAAGTCGCCCAGGCGCGCATATTCAGCGCCAAGGGCGTCGTACAGGTCGCCGGGCACGGTGTAGCCCTTGATGGTCTGGGCGGTTTCCAAAGCCTTGTGCAGGTAGTGCAGGCGGGCGTTGGGCTCGGACATGCCGGGCGGCGCCGATAGCTGGAGCTGGCCGTGGATCAGGGCCAGTACGCGCAGCGCTGCGACGTGGTGGAAGCCATTGTGGTGGCGCGCCGAGCTGTCGACCGCCATTTGCGCCATGTCCAGGGCTTCCAGCGAACGGTTCAGGAAGCACAGGGCGTGCGCTTGGCCGCGCAGCGCAACGATCTTGAAGTCGCCCTGCTGCAGCGCTTCGGCGCGCTCGGCTAAGCGCTGGAAGGCGTCCAGCGCCTCGCCGTAATCTTTTTTGTCCAGGCATAGCTCGCCCAGGTGCTGCAAGGCGATGGCGTAAGTTCGGCCATTGGCCTGCGGCGCCAGGATGACCAGGGCCTCGCGCAGCAGCTCTTCGGAAGCATCGAGGCGGCCCAGCCGGCGCACGATGTCCGCTGTGTGCACCAGGCAGGAGCCGATGCTGCGCGGCCAGCCGGTGGGCTTGGCCAGCTCCATGGCGCGCTGCATCCATTCCAGGCCGGAGTGGTGGTCGTTCAGCTGCGAGAATTTTTCCGCGATATTGGTGGCGGCCGTTGCCGCGGCGCGGATCTGGCCCGTTTCCAGCGCGGCCTCATAGCTGCGGATGTAGAAACCGGCCGAATTGCCGATGTCGCCGGCCTGGCTGGCGGCGATGGCGAAGAAATCGTTAATCCAGCAATCGACGCTCGGCGGTACATCTTCCGACAAGTCGAAATGCGATCCCCAGCGCTCGGTGGCGGCGTGCAGGTCGCGCAGCGCGGCCCAGCGGGCCCGTACCGCATCGGCGATGGTGGCGCGCTGCATGCTGCCTGCAGCGTGGGCGGCCGTGGAGCAGGCTTCCAGTTCGGCGTCGCGCTTTTCGTGGTTGCCGCGGTCGACGGCGATCCAGGCTTTCAGCCAGTGGGCGTCGGCGCGGCCATTATTGTCGTCCTGGGCCTCGAACACTGCCAGTGCGCGGGAGGCCAGCGAGGACGCGGCATCGAGTTCGCCGAGCAGCCAGCGGATTTCGCCGTCGATCAGCTGTAAGCGCGCTTCGATCAGGGCGCGTTCTTTGTCCGACAGGTTGGCCGAGGGCAGAAGGGTGCTCGCCTCACGCACCATCTCCCGTGCGCGTTTGCCGTCGCGCTGGCGCAAATGCCAGGCCAGGCCCAGTAGCAGCGGCAGCCGCGCAATGCCGCGCAATGGCAGGAGCTCCAGCTCCCACTGCGCTACGGCATTGTCATCGGCGAAGAGCTGCTGCATGGGTGTCCTGTCAATAAAGCGTTTGCGAAGACTCGTGCAGCAACTGTCCGTAAAGCGTATGCCGCATCTTCGCTATCTTGCCCTCGTTGACAGCTTCCAGCACGGCGCATTGCGGCTCGCTCAAATGCCGGCAGTTATAGAACCGGCAGCCGCCAAGATAAGGCTGGAAATCGCGGAAGGCCCGTTCCAGCATACCTTCGCTTAAGTGGTACAGGCCGAATTCCTGGAAACCCGGCGAATCGATCACGCTCGACTCCGGGCCCACGTGGTACAGGCGGGTGAAGGTCGTGGTGTGCTTGCCGGTATCGAGCGCCTCGCTGATTTCGCGCGTGGCGATATCGGCGTCCGGCACCAGGATGTTGATCAGCGAGGACTTGCCCATGCCCGACTGGCCGATCAGGATCGACGAATGGCCTTGCAGCAGCGGCGCCAGCGTAGCACCGGTTTGTTCCGGCTGGCCGGTGGCCGAGACTTCCAGCACTTCATAGCCCATAGACGAATACACCTGCAGGCGCTTGCGTGCGTGTTCCAGCATCTCGGTCACGTCGACCTTGTTCAACAACAGGCGCACGTGGATGCCGGCCGCTTCCGCCGCCACCAGGGCGCGCGACACCAGGTCGTCCGAGAAGCTTGGCTCGGTGGCGACCACGATGAACAGCTGGTCCACATTCGCTGCGAGCAGCTTGGACTTGTACTGGTCGGAGCGATAGAGCAGCGTCTTGCGCTCCTGGATATTATCGATCACTGCCTGGTCGGGCGAAGTCAGGGTCAGGTCGACGAGATCGCCCACGGCGACATTGGTCTTCTTGCCGCGCGTGACGCATTGCAGGCGCTGGCCCTCCGCTTCCGCCAGGTAGTGGCGGCCGTGGGCTGCGATGATGGTACCGGTGCGTTTTGTCCCCTTGCTCATGCCTGGCCTAACGCATCGGCCTTGGCGGCGCAGATGAAATCATTGATCGACAAGCCGTTGACCGAATGCGTGTCGTAGCGCACCTGGCAGGTCTTGTAGCCCACCACCAGCTCAGGGTGATGATCTTCGCGGTGGGAGATGAAGGCCAGCGCATTCACGAAGGCCATCGTCTCGTAGTAATTATTGAAGCCGAAGGTGTTCACCAGTTTGCCGCTGGCCATGCTCCAGCCATCCAGCAACTGGCACAGGCGCAGCGCTTCGGCGGCGTCCAGGGCTTGCGTCTGGTGGCTGCAGCGCAAGGCGCGCAGGTCGGCCGCGGTGTGGATATTCGCTGTCATTGGGATGCCGCCACATTGAGTTGACGAATCCGCACACTGGCGGGCGGGTGCGAATCGTAGAAGGCCGAATGCAGCGGGTCCGGCGTCAGGGTCGACGCATTGTCCTCGTACATCTTGACCAGCGCCGACACCAGGTCGCGCGCGTCAGTGTGCTTGGCCGCGAAAGCATCCGCCTCAAACTCGTGCTTGCGCGAGCTGAGCGAAGTCAGTGGGCCAAACAGGAAGGTAAAGACCGGCAGCACCAGCATGAACAGGATCAGCGCCAATGCGTCGTTGGACTGGCCAGGCACGATAATCGGGTTCACACCCAGGCCGGTGTAGAACCACAGCTGGTTTTTCAGGTAACCAAGCAGGGCGAGGAAGCCAAGCGACAATGCAAACATCACGACAATGCGCTTGACGATGTGTTTCAGCTTGAAGTGGCCCAGTTCATGCGCCAGCACGGCTTCCACTTCCTGCGGCGACAGGCTGGAGACCAGCGTATCGTAAAACACGATGCGCTTGGCCGCTCCAAAGCCCGAGAAGTAAGCATTGCCATGCGCGCTGCGCTTGGAGCCATCCATCACGAACAATCCCTTGGAAGCGAAGCCCACGCGGGTCATCAAACCCTCGATGCGCTGCTTCAGCGATTCGTCCGCCAGCGGCGTGAATTTATTGAACAGGGGAGCGATAAAGTTCGGGAAAAGCGCCATCACCAGCAGCTGGAAACCGCACCAAACGAACCAGGCATACAGCCACCACAGGCTGCCCGATTTCTGCATCAGCACCAGGATTACCCACACCAGCGGCAGGCCGATCACCGCGCCGATGCCGACGCCCTTCACCATATCGAAGAAGAACAAGCCCTTGCTCATTTTATTAAAGCCAAAGCGCTCTTCCAGCGTGAACTGGCGATAGTAATCAAGCGGCAGGTCGATCAGGCCGGACACCAGGGCGAAAGCCACGATCAGGCCAAGCTGGTAGGTCATGCCGCCGCCGGTGGCATTGAACACCGTCGCCGAAAGCCACTGCAAGCCGCCCAGCAAAGTAAAGCCGACCAGCGCCACGGTCGACACCATCATATTTACCAGCCCAAGCTTGGTGCGGGCGATGGTGTAGTCAGCAGCCTTCTGGTGGGCGGCGAGAGGGATCTTTTCCGCGAAATCGGCCGGCACTGCCGCGCGGTTCTGGATCACATGGCGAATATGGCGCGAGGCGAGCCAAAAGCGCACCACCAGGGTTAATGCTAAAAAAGCAACGAACAAAAACGAAAACGCGTGTGAATACATTCTGTGCCTGTGAGAAAATGGCGGATTAATCTGCCTTATATTGTCTTAGAGAGAATTATGTCACAAGCGAACGACACCCCAGCAAGCCCAGAGTCCGCACAACGCCCGAATGAAATGAATCTGGTGTGGGTGGACATGGAGATGACCGGCCTGGAGCCTGAAACCGATCGCATTATCGAAGTGGCAATGGTCGTCACCGACATGCACCTGAATGTGCTGGCTGAAGGCCCGGTGCTGGCGATTCACCAGTCCGACGAGACGCTGGACAAGATGGACGCCTGGAACAAAGGCACCCACGGCCGCTCCGGCCTGATCGACCGCGTGAAAGCCTCCACCGTGAGCGAAGAAGCAGCCGAAGCCGAGTTCATCGCCTTCATGCGCCAATGGGTACCGAAGGGCAAATCGCCGATGTGCGGCAACACCATCGGCCAGGACCGCCGCTTCATGGTCAAGTACATGCCGAAGCTGGAAGCGTTCTTCCACTACCGCAATATCGACGTCTCGACTCTGAAAGAACTGGGCCGCCGCTGGAAACCGGAAATGGTCGCCGGCTTCAAGAAAGCGCAAAAGCACACCGCGCTCGCCGACATCCTCGAATCGATCGAAGAACTGAAGTACTACCGCGAAAACTTCATCAAGCTCTAAACGCACCGCAAAATGTCCACCTTGGGGTCAGGAACAAAAGTGGACATTTTCTCTGGAAAATGTCCACTTCGGTTCCTGACCCCAAGGTGGACATTTCCGTTTAGAGCATGAAGCCGAGGTCTTTGACGGGGAAGTTGCTGAGCTCGTTTTTGAAGACTTGGTTCTCGAGGGCGTCGGGTTCGGCGCCGAACCAGCGGCCCAGCGTGGCGCCGTATTGCTGGTTGGAGAG
Source organism: Pseudoduganella sp. GW821-FHT11H04 (assembly GCF_058807935.1). Taxonomy (NCBI): domain Bacteria; kingdom Pseudomonadati; phylum Pseudomonadota; class Betaproteobacteria; order Burkholderiales; family Oxalobacteraceae; genus Pseudoduganella; species Pseudoduganella sp. GW821-FHT11H04. The sequence goes on from NZ_JBXARE010000008.1 coordinate 41,130, forward strand.
CTGGGGGATCCAGGCGCCGCGACCGGTGGCGTCGTCTTTTCCGCCTAATACAAAATCTGGGAAGCGGCCGTACAGGCCTCCCTTCACCGCCGCGCCGATGATCAGCTGGTGATTGCCCCAGGCATGGTCGGTGCCGCCGCTGTTTGGCTGCAGGGTGCGGCCGAAGTCGGACATGGTGAACGTCGTCACTTTCTGTTCGGCGCCAATTTCCCGCAGGGCGTTCTGGAACGCTGCGATCGATTGCGACACCTGGCGCAGCAGGTCGAATTGCTGCCATGCCTGGCCGCCGTGCGTGTCGAAGCCGCTCAACGAAACAAAATACACTTGTCGTCCCGGGCCTTGCATGGAGCGCATGCGTATCAGCTGTGCGACCGTCTTCAACTGCTGCGCAATCGCGTAGCCGGGGAATACCGTGGACAGGGCGCCTGCGTTGCCTGCGGCCTGCAAGTCCTTGGCCAGCTCCATCCCGTTCAGAAGCGATTTGTTGGCGGCCGTGGCGATCAGGTTTGGATTGCTGGCGGACAGCGCTTGCACCAGCGCGGCGCGGCGTTTATCGGCTTCACTTTGCGGCCAGAAGTTCATCCCCGCTAAACTCAGTTGGCCATTCCCCGGCAGCAGGTTGCTCTGTACCGTGGTGCCGTTTACGAACAAACCGTTCGAGCCTACCGACACCGCATCCAGGTCGCCATGCGCACCCAGTGCATCGGCCAGGCGTCCGCCCCAGCCCGTGCCGGCGGCCGATGGCGTGCCGGCCTGGTTCTGCAAATTCTGGTCGGGGTGGGAGAACAGCTGCGGCGGCACGCCGGCGCCGCCCTGGTACTGCGCCTTTGTCAATGGCTGGCGCAGGTTGCCCACATTGAGCAGCGCAGCGACCTGGCCTTGCGCGTACAGCGTGTCGATCTCCGGCATCCCATAGTGGAAGGCGAAGGGTTGGTTGCTACCGTCCTGTAGCCGTGCGTTGCGTGCGCCGAGCAGGGTCTTGGCGTTGACCGAGAGGGCCAGGCCGCTGCTGCCGCGAATGGCGTTGTATGCGGCGTAGTGCGCCGAATCCAGCGGCACGATCATATTGTTGCCGTCATTGCCGCCATACAGGTAGAGACAGACCAGCGCCTTGTAGTCGGCCACTGCGGCATGCGCCGGCCGCGTCATGCCCAGCAATCCCAGGGTGGACATGGCGCCCAGCATGCCTACTTGCGCACTGGCGCCGAGGAAGCGGCGGCGCGACATCTTATCGTTGCTCATAATGTCTGTCCTTTCTTACTGCTGTACGGCGAAATCGGCCGCAATCGCGGTCAGGTAGAGGGCGGTGATGGCGCGCTGCTTCAAGTCGCTGGTGGCCTGCAGCGTGGCGCCGATCGCGGTGCGGGTGGACGGCGTCATGCGTCCTTGCAGCAGGTTGGCGTCGACCAGGTTAAGCAGGGCAGTCGGGTTGCCCGCCACCGCCTGGTAGGGCACCAGGTCGATGCTTACCATCGTGGAGTAGCCTCCGGAGATGAAGGCGAACAGGAAGTCGGCCCGGCTCACCGCTTGGGCCGGCGTATAAAGCTGGAACTCCGGTCCAACCATCGCTGGGTTGCCCGGCAGCGGCGCAATCGGGGAGTAGAAGTTGAAGACGCTCGGCGCCTGCAGCAGGCGTTCGCCAAGCAGGAAGTAATCCCAGAACAGGTTTTGCGGGTTGACTACCTTGGCGCCGGTTACGCGGAACAGGCTGAGGCTATGCAGCATCGGGTCTTTCAGCTTGCCGGCGTTGGGCGATACGATCAGCGCTTCCGGGTCCATCAGCACGGCGTTCAGCGTAGCTTTCAGGTCGCCGCGCCCGTTCGGGCCGTAGGCGAATACATTGGCTACCCGTTCGATGTAAGCCGGGCTTGGATTGCTGGTGGTGAAGGCGCGGATCAGGCGAGTCGCAATGAAGGGCGGCAGGTTGGGGTGGTTCATCAGGTTCTGCATCACCGCATCCAGGTCCATCACGGTGCTTTGACCCGCGGGCAGGGTGACGCCGTTCAGCAGCACTTTGGCGCCTTTGTCGTGCAGGTTGTCTCGCGGTTGCAGCGGGCCGGTGAAGTTTTCCCAGTTGCTGCCGGTGAGGTTGGTACCGGTATATGTCCAGCCGCTCAGGGCGCGCGCCATTTGGGCGATGGTGTCCTGGGTGTAGCTTGGGATCGGCGAACCATAGCGGTCGCGCTGCACGCTGCCGTCCTGGTTCAGCATCACGGGGCCGATGGTGAAGAGCTGCATCACTTCACGTGCATAGTTCTCGTTCGGTGCAGGAATGCGGCTGTTGGCGAGGTCGAGGTATTTGCCCATCGACGGATTCAGTGTTATCTCGCGCAGCAGGTTGCCGAATTTTCCGAAGGCGTGCTTGTCCAGCGTGACGAGCCAGGGCAGCATTTCGTTGGCATATGGGTTCTTGTCGGAGGAGACGACGAACAATTGCGACAGGGCGAAAACCATGCGTTGGCGTACCTGGTCCGGGGCGCTGACCATATTCATGTACCAGCCGTTACGCAGCGCGTTCATGTCCGTGGTCTGCGGCAGTGGCGTGGCGGGCATGGTGTACTGCTGGTTCAGCCAGGCCTGGGCGCCCATCTTCTTGACGGCGGCGATACTGGCGGCGTCGGGGCCGAAGGTTGCACGTTCCAGCAGTCGGGCGGCGGCCACGGTGGCTGGATCGGCGGCAGGCTGCGCGCCGATCGGGCCGGGAGTCGGCGCTGGCGTCGGCGTCGGCGTCGGGGAGGGCGCAGGCTTGGTGCTGGTGCCGGCCGTGATCAGAGTCAGTTTGGTGTAGCCGGTGAGTTTCGGCGAAGTGGCGGTGGTACCGGTTACGATGATGACGGGATTGGCCGGCATGACTTTCGGCGCCACGTATTCGCCGTTCTGCGAATTCAGCGTGCCGACCGTGGCGTTGCCGCCCGGGATGCCGTTGACCGCGAAGTTCATGTAGACGCCTTTGCCATCTACCTTGCCCAGGAACCAGACGGTGCGTCCCAGTTCGACGGACGCATTTTTCGCCGAATTCGTGACCTCGACCGTTGTGGCCCAGGCCGGCGCAGTGAAGCTCATCAGGCAGGCCAGCGTCCAGGCCCTGTACTGAGATAGTTGCATTTTTTGTCCCCTAGTTAAAGCTGCGGGATAACCGCTAGTGCTTCGACTAGTGCAAGGGCTATGCCAGCTTGCAAACCCGCAGTACGCGCGGGCAGGGACAATTTTTGTCAGCCGATTGGCGGCGGGCAGCGACAAAATTTGTCAGTTATTGCTCGCTGCCGTGGCGGTTTTTTGTTAGTCCTTGAATGCCGGCGGGCGCTTGGCCATGCTGGACATCATGGCTTCCTGAAGGTCGGCCGACATCAGCATGGCAGCATTCCAAGTGGCGTTGTAATTGAGGCCGTCGGCAATCGAGTGGTCGCGCGCGTAGGTGATCATTTCCTTCACGCCGCGCACCGCCAGCGGTGCTTTGGATGCGATGTCGGCGGCAATGGCATGCACGCCTTCGCGCAAGGCTTCCGGCGATTCGAAGATACGGTTGACCAGGCGGATATCTTTGGCTTCGGCCGCATCGACTTTGCGTGCGGTGTAGGCCAGCTCGCGCGCCATGCCTTCGCCGATCAGGCGCGGCAGGCGCTGCAGGGTGCCCACGTCGGCCGTCATGCCGATATCGATTTCCTTGATGGTGAACCAGGCGTCGGAAGAGCAGTAGCGCATGTCGGCGCAGGTGATCAGGTCGATGCCGCCGCCAACGCAGGCGCCGTGGACTGCCGCCAACACCGGCTTGCGGCAGCGCTCAAGGCTGGTCAGGGTGTCCTGCAAATCGAGGATGATGCGGCGCAGGGATTCGCGCATGCGGCCGTCGCAATCGTTCTGGATCTGCTGTCCCAGGCCCATCATCATTTGCAGGTCGATGCCGGCTGTGAAGGCTTTGCCTTCGCCTTCCAGCACTGCCACGCGGATGTCGGGCGTGTCGTCCACGTAGCGGAAGGCGCTGCGGATGTCGTGCCACATCTGCAGATTCATGGCGTTCATCTTCTCGGGCCGGCTCAGTCGCACGGTGGCGATGTGGGTGTCTACGCTGATTGCGACTGTTGCCAGCGCTGGGATGCTCATTGGGTTCTCCTCGTTGGTAAGGAGCCTGATTATGGCAGCGGCGCTTCGCGAGATTTAGAGTAAATACGTAAAAAAGCCCGCACTTGGCGGGCTTCTGTGAGGCCGGCGCTTATTGCTCGGCGCCGTGGCACTTCTTGTACTTTTTGCCGCTGCCGCATGGGCAGTCGTCGTTGCGGCCGACTTTCGGCTCTTCGTGCTTGACGGTGGTCACGCCGGTTTTGCGGCGCGGCACCCACCACTTGTGGATGGCTGGCAGATTGGCTTCGATGTCCACTGCCAGCTGGTGGGCTTTGACCGGGTCTTCCACTTCCGGCAGTTCTTCCGGCTTGATCTCGTCGGCGCCAAGCAGGTAGATAGGGCGCATCAGCGGGGCTGCTTCGGAATCCCAGATCTCGTCCCAGGAACCTTCGCGCAGTTCCATGCCTTCCCAGAAGCCCCAGCACCAGGCTTCGGCGTTCAGCAGGGTCTTGCCTTCGTGTTCGTGCTCGACGAACAGCGGCTCGAACTCTTTTGGCGCAACTTCAAAGGTCACCAGCACTTCGTTCATGAAGCGGGTGATCAGGTTGTAGATGCGCTCTTCCTGCTTGGGGTTCTTGAATTTAGGGCCATCCTTGCGGTCTTCGCCCCAGATGCTTGGCAGCCATTCGGCCGGGGTGATCGGCTCCGGGCCGATGGCGATGGCGGTCAGGTAGCCATGCAGGTGGTCCATTGTCATGGAATCTTCCGGGCTCTGGTCGCTGAGCAGGAAGTTATCGAGTTCGTCGAATTCTTTGTCGGTCAATGGCTGGTCGAGTTGCATGGCTTGGCGCTTTATATATTGGGTCGAAGGGCGACAGTATACGCCCTGGCCCTTACAATTGCGAACATGACGCATCCTTTCTTAGATTTGAGCCCCGACCGGGTGCTCGACGCCCTGGCCAGTATCGGCCTGTATGGCGATGGCCGCCTGCTGGCGCTGAATTCGTATGAGAACCGTGTTTACCAGGTAGGCATGGAAGAAGGGCCGCCGGTGGTGGCCAAGTTTTATCGCCCTGGGCGCTGGACGGACGAGCAGATCCTGGAGGAGCACGCCTTTGTGCAGGAGCTTCAGGAGCGCGAGGTGCCGGCGGTGCCGGCGCTGGAGCGTGATGGGCGCACCCTGCATACATTTGAGGGCTTCCGCTTTGCCGTATTCCCACGTCATGGCGGGCGTGCGCCGGAGATGGATGATCCCAAGGTGCTGGAATGGACGGGGCGCTTTATTGGCCGTATCCATGCCTGCGGGGCGGGGCAGCCCTTTGCCATGCGGCCGACGCTGGATGTGGCTTCATTCGGCGATGAACCGCGCGATTGGCTGCTGGCGCACGATTTCCTGCCGCCGGAGCTGGTGACGCCCTGGCGCTCGGTGGTGGACCAGGCTTTGGATGGCGTGCGGCGCTGCTACGAGCGGGCAGGGCAGGTTGAGCTGATCCGCCTGCACGGCGATTGTCATGGTGGCAATGTTTTATGGACGGATGCGGGACCGCATTTCGTCGACTTCGACGATGCCCGCATGGGACCGGCGGTGCAGGATTTGTGGATGATGCTGTCCGGCGAGCGCAGCGACATGGTGCGGCAGATGGGAGATATCCTGGCTGGGTACGAGGATATGCGGGAGTTTGATCCGCGTGAGCTGTACCTGGTGGAGGCTTTAAGGACGTTGCGGCTGATCCACTACTCGGCCTGGTTGGCGCGGCGGTGGGATGATCCGGCGTTTCCCGTGGCTTTTCCGTGGTTTAATACACAACGGTATTGGCAGGATCGGATTCTCGAGTTGCGCGAGCAGGTCGCGCTGATGGATGAGCCACCGCTTTGGCCGGTCTGAAACCTTTTGAACCGGTAAACCAGGGTCAGACCCAAGGGGCTGACCCTGAACGGTCTCCCAACTGGGGGCGGGTGTGAGGCTTTTGAACTTCGACGAACATCAAAAGCGCACCCCCACCCCGGGCGTACGAACTGACAGGGTCTGACCCTCGGGTCAGACCCAGGTTTTCCGGGTTTTAAAACGAGAATTGCCGGGAAAACCCCGCCTTCCTCCCCAGCTTCACCCAGCAAGGTCTCATCGATAATGGCACCATCACCCTAAACGCCAAGCGAGATCCTCATGCAAGCACCACTGCCACCAACCACCGAAGACCGTGCCGAGCATGAGAAGGCCGAGCTGAAAGCCATCACCGAAGCCATCGCCCGCGTCGAGGCCGAAGCCAAAGCCCAGTGCGCCGCCGAATCGCGCGCCGTGGCCGAAGCCCGCGCCCGCGCCTTGGCCGAAGACCGCGCAGCACTCGAATCCGCCGCTGCAGCCGCCGCTGTGCAGAACGCCGAAGCCGCCGAAGAAGCCATTAAAGCCAACCAGGAACGCCTTGACACCCTGCGCGCTGCCGCTTCCGCCAGCGTCGCCCGCCTGGAAGCCGTCAAGCAGGAAACCGCCGAATTGCGCGCCCGCGTCGATGCCGACATCCAGGTCCGCCTGGCCGCCGAACAGCGCGCCAAGGCGGAAGAAGAAAGCCGCCGCCGCGCAGCAGAACAAGTCGCTGAAGAAGCTAAACTGACCGAAATGGCCAGCAAAGCCACCGAAGAGCTGGCCGTCCAGGCCGAAAACGCCCGCCTGCAAGCTGCGGAACGCGCCGCCGCCGTTCAGGCCGCCCGCGAGGAAGTAGTGGGCGTGGCATCCGCCGACGCCCGCATGACCACCATGGCGCGCGAACGCGAACGCCAGGCCCACGCCGCGCGTATGACCGCCGAACAACTGGCCAATACCGAAGCTGAAGCCCTGGAAGCGACCCGCCAGCGCGAGCGCGCCGACCAGGTGGCGCTGGAAGCTGCCTTCAAGCGCGCCACTGCCGAAGTGCGCGCGGTGGAAGAAGCCCGTGCCCTGGCTCACCTGGAGCAGGAGCGGGAACAGATCGCCCTGGCCAAAGCCGAATCCGACCGCAGCGCCGCCCAGTCGCTGCACCTGCGCCTGCAGACCGAAAAAGAAATCCGCGACGCAGCCCAGCATCGCGAACGCATCGAAGCCATGGCCGCAACCGCCGCCCAGGCGCGCCGTGATGCCGACCTCAAGATCATCGCCGCCACCGAGCGCCGCGTGGAAACCGACCGCGAACTGCACGCCATCGCCATGGCGCGCGTGGAAGCGGAACAGCAAGCCGATTTCGAAACCCGCGCCCGCCTCGATGCGGAAGCCGTGACCCTTGAACAGGCCAAGCTGCGCGAACAGGCCGAGCAAGCCGCTGCCGAACAAGCCCGTATCGAAGCCGAAGAACACCAGCGTGCAGCCGCTGTCGCCGCCGAACGCCAGGAGTTGTCAGTGCGTTCCGCTGCCATCGCCGCCGAACAAGCGTCCGCCGAAAAGATTGAACGCGATGCCGTGGCCGCGCAATTGGCTGCCGTAGAAGAAACCAATGCGCTGGCGCAGGAAAAAGCCGCCGCTGCCGTGCGCCTGGCCGATGCCGAGCGTGCCCGCGCCGAGGCCGAGCGAGCCGCGCTGTCCGCCATGAACGAGCGTATCGCCGCCGAAGAATTGGCCACCGCAGCCGCCATGGCGCGCGTCGATGCTGAGCGCGCCGGAGCTGCCGAAGCACGCCGCAAGGCTGCCGCCGATGCGCGCCTGGAAGCAGCCATCGAACAGGAAGCGGCTGCAGTGCGTGCGATGGCCGAGCAAATGGAACACGATGCGGCCAACAAGACTGCCGCTGCGGAAGCTGCTTCCGCCCAGGCCCGCCTGGCGGCGGAGCTGGGCAAGGTGCAGGCCGAGCGTGCCCAAGCCGAACAAGCCCGCGTGGCGGCTGAGGAATCGCTGCTCAAGTCCGAGCTGGAATTCGTGGCCAAGGAGCGTGACACGCTGGCGCTGATCGACCAGAAGCTGGTGCAGCAGCGTGCAGCCAACGCCGCCGAGGTGCGTGCCGCCAAGGCGATCGAGCTGCGCGTGGAACTGGAAAAGCAGGCTGCCGCTGCGGCGAAGTCGCGTGCGGATGCTGAGGAACAGCTGCTTGAAATGGCGCGCCAGCGTGAGGAGGCGGAAACTGCTTTCAACCAGGCTGAATGGGCCAAGCTGGCGGAGCAGAAGACCCTGGTCGATACCGTTCATGCGCATGCTGAAATGCAGCGCCGCGTGACCGCGACTACTGCCGCGATGGTGGAGTCGAAGAAGAAGCTGCTGGAGCAGGAGACCCGCCGCCAGCATGCTGCGCAGAATATGCTGAATGCGATGGAGGAGAAGGCTGCCCATCCGTCTGATGAGCATTCGGAGACTATGGCGCGTGACGTGATCGGCCGCCTGAAGGAAACTGCCGGCTCGGTCTGGCGCGGCCGCTAAACCCTTGGAAAACCGGGAAACCAGGGTACGGCCCAAGGGCCGGACCCTGGTTTCCCGGTTTAGTAAGGGTCAAGGCTGAACTTCAACTGCCCCAACAAAGTACTGCGTATCCCCAAAGCACGAACTCGGCACGCCTTTGTGCTGCGCATAGTGCAACACCACTTTCTTGCCTGCCGCTGCGGAAATCTGCGCCGCCACCGCCTCGTCGCGCACGGTAAATTCAAACTTCTCCGGAATCATCCCTGGCAGAGGGGTGAGCAGGATCTCCCCCTCCCAGGTCTTGCACAGCCACCCGCGCTTGGAAAACTTTTGCAAATACCCGGCGCGTTCGCCTTCCGAATACGAATAGCTCAACGCCACCCACACATACGCCGCGAACAGCAGCGCCACGGCAGCCAGCAGGCCGCCGAAAATCACCAACACACGTCTCATTCAGACTCCGATTTCTTATATTTGAGGGAAGACCACAGTGACACACCAATAAACGCCACCCCGGACAGGCCAGTGAACCACTCCGGAATGTGATATTTCACGCTGGCGAACATGATCAGGGCCAGGATGCCGATCGCATAATGCGCCCCGTGTTCCAGGTAAATGAATTCGTCCAGCGTGCCCTTGTGCACCAGGTAAACGGTCAGCGAACGCACATACATGGCGCCAATGGCCAGGCCGAGCATGATGATCACGACGTCGCTGGTGATGGCAAAAGCGCCAATCACGCCGTCGAAGGAGAAGGAGGCATCCAGCACTTCCAGATAAAGGAAACCGCCGATCGAGCCGCCGGCGACGGCCTTGCCAACCTCGCCATGGCCTTCCTCTTCCAGCAGGCTGCTGATCCAGCCCACACCAACGTAGATTGCGGTGCCGATCACGCCGGAATAAAGGACGCTGTAGCGCTTGGCTTCCGGCACCAGCTGCACGCACAACACTACAGCCACCAGGGTCATCAGAACGGCCAGGCTTTCGGTGCCGTATTTGCCTACTTTTTCCTCGAACCACTGGATCCAGTGCACTTCCTTTTCTTCATCGAACAGGAAGTTCAGGAAAACCAGCAACAGGAAGGCGCCGCCGAAGGCGGCCACTTCTTCATGCACGCCCATCAGGTGGCGCGAGTATTCCTGCGGCGTCTTGAGCGCCATATCCCAGACTGCGAGCATGTCCAGCCCGGTCGCCGCCGCCACGATGGCCAGCGGGAAAAGCAGCCGCATGCCAAACACGGCGACCAGGATACCGACCGTCAGGAACAGCTTTTGCCAGAATTCGTTCCAGTTTTTCAGGACCGAGGCGTTGACTACCGCATTATCGAAAGAGAGCGAAACTTCCATCACCCCCAGCACGCCGGTAATCCACAGGGCGTTCAGCGCTGCCGACGGGCCGCCATGGTTGTAACCCCACCAGGCTGCCAGCCCCATCAAGATGATGGTGGTGATAATAGATATCCTGAAATACTTCATTTTTGCTTGCTATTAATATTGTTAGTGCGCCGATTATAATGGGGGATTGCACCTTAGGACGCTATAAATGGATCTCGCTTACCTTGTAACGCCGCTTTTGACCTGGATTACTGTCGGTCCGATCAAATTCCTGATTAACAGTATCAAAGCCCGCAAATGGGCATTCAACCTGGTCGGAAACGGCGGTTTCCCATCCAACCACAGCGCCGTGGTGTCGAGCATGGCTACCCTGATCGCGCTGCGCGAGGGCATTGGCCACCCAGCCTTCGGCGTCGCCGTCACACTGTGCTTTATCGTCATCATCGATGCCAACAGCCTGCGCCAGCATGTCGGCCGCCAGGCGGCGGCCATCAACCGTCTCGCCAAGGATGCCACCGACCATAAATGGCTGCGCGAACGGATGGGCCATACCGTGATCGAGATCTGCGGCGGTCTGCTCACCGGCATCGCCATCGGTCACCTCGTTTTCGCTCTTTTCCCACGCTGAAAAGACACGGGATTGCTTCATTCCTGAATCAATCCCGTTCTCCCCAAAATTCGCCCTTTTTGCGGTTTATCCGCGAATCCTGCAGTCCAGCCCTAAAAACCCGCAGTCTGGCCCAGGTGAATTGACACTCCCGCTCTGGAATTAGATACTTTTGCACGCTGCAGAAGTATGCATTCAATATTCAAAAATAAGCCGTCCACCAAACTGGAGATTCACATGTTGCGTAAAACCCTATTAGCTGTTGCCGTTGCTTCTGCCCTGGTCGCTTGCGGTAAATCCGACAAAGCGCCGGAAGGTGGCAAGGCCAGCGCTTCGGCGACTGCCGATGCGAAAGGCAAGGGCGAAGAAAAGAAACTGGCAACGCTGCAGGTTGCGTCCGAAGATCTGGTTACGGTGGAAAGCAATGCCTTGTCGTCCGGCCCGGTCGTCACCGGCTCCATCCAGCCTGAGCGCAAGGCCGACCTGCGCGCCGAAGTCGGCGCCGTCGTCATGCAAGTATTGAAAGAAAATGGTGAGCCGGTGAAGAAAGGCGACCTGCTGGTGCGCCTGGACGACACCTCGCTGCGCGACGCACTGAACTCGGCGCAGGAAGCGGTTCGCGCTTCCACCCAGTCGCTGGACCAGGCTGAACGCGTGCTGGCCCGCCAGAAAACCCTGAAAGCCTCCGGCATGGTCTCCTCCCAAGTGCTGGAAGACGCCGAAGTGCGCCGTAACAATTCCCAGTCCGACCTGTCAGCCGCCAAGGCCCGCCTGGTCGCCGCCAACCAGCAGCTGACCCGCACCCTGGTGCGCGCGCCATTCGACGGCATCGTCTCCGAGCGTAAAGTCTCGGCCGGCGACACCGCGCAAATCGGCAAGGAACTGGTGAAGGTGGTCGATCCTGCGTCGATGCGTTTCGAAGGCCGCATTTCCGCCGACTCCGTGGGCGTAGTGAAAGTAGGGCAGGGCGTGGTGTTCGCCATCAATGGCTACCCGGGCCAGAGCTTCCTGGGCAAGGTCAAGCGCGTCGACCCGGCCGCCAACCCTGTGACCCGCCAGGTGGAAGTGCTGGTTGATTTCGCCGACAAGAACCTGCCGCGCGTAGCCGGCCTGTTCGCCGAAGGCCGTATCGAAGCCGAAACCACTTCGGCCCTGATGCTGCCGGAATCGGCCCTGGTCAAGCAAGGCGACACCACCTACGTGTGGAAGGTCAAGGACAAGCAGCTGGCCAAGGCCACCCTGCAAATGGGCGCACGCGATGCGCGCAGTGGCAACTGGCAGGTGCAGACCGGCTTGGCCAAGGGCGACCTGGTGATGCGTACTCCGGCGTCCGGTTTCCGCGATGGCCAGAAAGTAGAAATGCAAGTGGCGAAGACCGTAGCTTCGGCTTCCGTGCCTGCTGATGCAGCCAAGGGTAACTAAAGGCCCGGTAGTCTAAGAAGGATAAGCTATGTTCCTTTCCAATTTCAGTATCAAGCGCCCAGTCGCCATGATCGTTCTGATCGTGGCGATGATGGCAATGGGCCTTCTGGCTCTGTCCAAGCTGCGCGTCAACCAGAATCCGGACGTTGAGATCCCGCTGTTGATCGTCAATATTCCGTATCCTGGCGCTTCGCCGGAGACGGTCGAACGCGAGGTGGTCAACCGCCTGGAAAAATCGCTGCAGGCGATTGAAGGCGTGACCGACCTGTACTCGACCTCGCGCGAGGGCAGTGCCACCATCGAAATGCGCTTCACGTTCAAGAAGAACCTGATCGAAGCGTCCGACGAGGTGCGCAACGCCATCGCCTCGGTGCGCTACAAGCTGCCGACCGAGATGCGCGAACCAATGATCCAGCGCATCGACACGTCGGAAGACCCGATCATGCAGATGTCGCTGTCGTCCAAGACGCAGTCGCACGCCGTTCTGTCGCGTATCGCAGAAGACAAGCTGGCTGACCGCTACCGCGCCCTGGACGGCGTGGCTGTGGTCAATGTCAACGGTTCTCTGCGCCGCGAACTGTCGGTGCTGCTGCGCGCCGACAAACTGCGCGAGTTCAACGTCTCCGTGGCCGAAGTAGCACAGGCGCTGCGCATGCAAAACACCAATGCCCCGGTGGGCAAGGTGCGCGGCGACCTGGAAGAGAAGGCGATCCGTCTGGTCGGCCGAATCGAGCGTCCGGACGAATTCAAGGAAGTCGTGGTCAAGCGTACCGGCGACCAGCTGGTGCGCCTGGGCCAGGTGGCGACCATCCAGGACGGCTTTGCCGAGATCAATAACGTCAGCCTGCGTTCCGGCAAGCCGAACGTCGGCCTGGCCGTGATCCGCGCGCGCGACGCCTCCACCGTGTCGGTGGCCAAGGCGGTGCGCAAGCTGACCGATGAAATCAATGCCGAATTCAAGGCCGAAGGGCTGGGAACTTCGCTGGAGGTGACCCGTGACGGCGGCGAGGACGCGCAGGATTCCCTGAACAACGTGATCGAAGCGCTGGTGTTCGGCGCCGTGCTGACCATCTTTGTGGTGTACGCCTTCCTGAATTCCTGGCGGTCCACCCTGATCACGGCGCTGTCGCTGCCGACTTCCGTGATCGCGGCCTTCATTGCGGTCTGGCTGTGCGGCTTCACGCTGAACTTCATGACCCTGCTCGGCTTGTCGCTGGCAATCGGCGTGCTGATCGACGATGCGATCGTGGTGCGTGAAAACATCGTGCGCCATATGCAGAACGGTTCCGACCGCCGTAGCGCGGCCCTGAACGGCACGGCAGAAATCGGCCTGGCGGTTGCCGCGACCACCTTCTCCATCATGGCTGTGTTCATCCCGGTCGCCTTCATGGGCGGCATGCCGGGTGAATGGTTCCGTCCATTCGCACTGACCGTGACCTGCTCGGTGGCGGTGTCGCTGTTCATCTCCTTCACGCTTGACCCGATGCTGTCGGCCTTCTGGGGCGACCCGCCTGACCACCACACCGCGCCGAAGAAAGGTATTGGCAAGGTACTGGATAAATTCAACCACTGGTTCGACCACCAGGCCGACCGTTACGGCAAGGTGATCGCCTGGGCGCTGCACCACCGCCGTTGGATGGGTGTCATTGCAGTGGCGGCCTTCGTCGGCGCACTGGCGCTGCAGGCTACCGTGGGCGGCTCGAGCTTCCTGCCAAAAGTGGACTTCGGCACTATTGCCATCGACGTGCGCACGCCGTCCTCCTCCAGCCTTGAGTACACCAAGACCAAGATGGACAAGGCAGCGCAGATCGCCCACACCATTAAAGAGGTGAAGGCGACCAGCACCTACGTCAACCTGTCGGGCGGCCGTATCTGGGTCGACATCGGCAAGCGCAAGGAGCGCAGCCGCGATGCCACCGAAATCGGCATGGAACTGCGCCAGAAGCTGGCAGGCCTGGTGGGCGGCGAGTTCGTGGTGCTGGAAGACATCAACAACGGCGCCCGCAAGCCGGTGCAGATCGACTTCGTCGGCCCGGATTCGCGCAGGCTGATGGAGATCACCAACCAGTACATGGAGAAGCTGCGCCAGGTGAAGGGTGCGGTCGACGTCGGCCTGTCCGAGCAGGATCCGAAGGACGAGCTGCAGATTGAGCTGAACCGCGGCCTGGCGAACTCGATGGGCATTTCCGCCGGCGACGCAGCGCAGTCCCTGCGCGTGGCCTTTGCCGGTATCGAAGTGGGCGACTGGGTCGACCCGACCGGCGAAACCCGCGATGTGGCAGTGCGCCTTCATCCGGACGACCGTGTCAGCCCGGATAACATCGAGCGCCTGCCGATCGCCGTCAGCGGCACCAACCAGATGGTGCCGCTGGACCAGATCGCCAAGATCACCATGGGCAAAGGCCCGGCCACCATCCGCCATAAAAATGGCAAGCGCATGGTGTCGGTCTCCGCCAACGTGGAAGGCCGTTCCAACGGTGAAGTGATCGAGGAAGCGCGCAAGCTGGCTGCCGCGATGGACTACCCGCCAGGCTTCGGCATGGACGTGGGCGGCTCCGGCAAGGACCAGAAGGAAGTGTTCGGCGCCATGGGCATCGCCCTGTTTGCCGGTATCGGCCTGATGTACCTGGTGCTGGTGATGCAGTTCGGTTCCTTCACAGCGCCGCTGCCGGTGATGCTGTCGCTGCCGCTGTCCCTGATCGGCGTGGTACTGGGCCTGATCCTGACCCGCGGCACGCTGAACCTCATGAGCTTCATCGGGGTGATCATGCTGATGGGACTGGTCGCCAAGAACGCCATCCTGCTGCTGGATGCTGCGCGCAAGCGTGAGGAAGAGGGCTTTGGCCGCGAGGAAGCGCTGATGCATGCAGGCCGCATGCGCCTGCGTCCGATCCTGATGACGACCTTCGCGCTGATCGCCGGCATGATGCCGGTGGCGATCGGCATGGGCGATGGCGGTGAGTTCTACCGTCCGATGGCGGTCGCCATCATCGGCGGCACCATCACTTCCACCATGCTGACCCTGCTGGTCGTGCCGACCTTCTACGACAGCATCGAGATTAAGAAGGACAGCATGATCGCCAAGTTCCATGTCCGTTCCGAGCGCTGGAACAGCGCCGTGGCCTTCCTGATGACTTTTGTGGAAGTGCTCCTGTTCCTGACGCTGCTGCGACTGGTGTACCGCTTGCTGAAAAAGCTGTTTGTCATGGCGACCGGTGGCCGCCAGCCGAAGACGGCATAAGCCCGCGCAGCGGGAATCAAGGAAGGGCCCCCGGGCCCTTTTTTGTTAATCTTTAACTTAAAAAAAGATAAACAATGTTTTTATCTAACTTCAGTGTCAAACGGCCGGTCGCGATGATCGTGCTGATCGTAGCAATGATGGCGATGGGCTTGCTGGCCCTCTCCAAATTGCGCGTCAACCAGAACCCGGACGTGGAGCAGCCTATGCTCTTCGTCTATATCCCATATCCGGGCGCGTCGCCGGAAACGGTGGAGCGCGAGGTGGTCAATCGCCTGGAAAAATCGCTGCAGTCGATCACCGGCGTGACCCAGATCGAAACCGAGGCGCGCGAAGGCGTAGCCAACTTCGAGATCGAATTTTCCTTCGATAAGAACCTGATCGAAGCGTCCGACGAAGTTCGCAACGCCATCGCCGCGGTACGCTACAAGCTGCCGACCGAAATGCGCGAGCCGATGATCCAGCGCTTCGACACCAGCCAGGAGCCGGTGATGCAGCTGGCGCTGTCGTCCAAGACGCAGTCGCACGCAGTGATCTCGCGCCTGGTGGAAGACAAACTGGCCGACCGCTTCCGCGCCCTCGATGGCGTGGCCGTGGTCAACGTCAACGGTGCGCTGCGCCGCGAACTGTCAGTGCTGCTGCGCGCCGATAAGCTGCGCGAGTTCAATGTCTCGGTGGCTGAAGTGGCGCAGGCCCTGCGCATGCAGAACACCAATGCCCCAGTGGGCAAGGTGCGCGGCAACCTGGAAGAATCGGCGATCCGACTGGTGGGCCGTATCGAACGTCCTGAAGAATTCAAGGACGTCGTGGTCAAGCGCAACGGCGACCAGCTGGTGCGCCTGGGCCAGCTGGCAACCATCGAAGACGGCTTTGCCGAAGTCAATAACGTCAGCCTGCGTTCCAGCAAGGACAATGTGGGCATGTTCGTGATCCGCGCCCGCGACGCTTCGGCCGTATCGGTGGCGAAAAAAATCCGCGAACTGGTGACGACCATTAACAAGGAGCTCGAGGCCGAAGGGCAGGGCACCAAGCTGGAAATCACCCGCGATGGCGGTGAACAAGCCCAGCGCTCGCTGAATAACGTAGTAGAAGCGCTGGTGTTCGGCGCCGTATTGACCATCTTTGTGGTGTACGCCTTCCTGAACTCCTGGCGCTCTACCCTGATCACGGCGCTGTCGCTGCCGACTTCCGTGATCGCGGCCTTTATCGCGGTCTGGCTGTGCGGCTTCACGCTGAACTTCATGACCCTGCTCGGACTGTCGCTGGCGATTGGCGTGCTGATCGACGATGCGATCGTGGTGCGTGAAAACATCGTGCGCCATATGCAGAACGGCTCCGACCGCCGCAGCGCGGCCCTGAACGGCACGGCCGAAATCGGCCTGGCGGTTGCTGCGACGACCTTCTCCATCATGGCGGTGTTCATCCCGGTCGCCTTCATGGGCGGCATGGCCGGCCAATGGTTCCGCCCATTCGCCCTGACCGTGACCTGCTCGGTGGCGGTGTCGCTGTTCATCTCCTTCACACTGGACCCGATGCTGTCGGCCTTCTGGGGCGACCCGCCTGACCACCACACCGCGCCGAAAAAGGGCATTGGCAAGGTACTGGATAAGTTCAACCACTGGTTCGACCACCAGGCCGACCGATACGGCAAGCTGATCGCCTGGGCGCTGCACCACCGCCGCTGGATGGCCGTGATTGCCTTCGCCAGCTTTGTCGGCGCCCTTGTGCTGCAGGCTACCATGGGCGGTTCCAGCTTCCTGCCGAAGCAGGATATCGGCTTGATCAAGGTTGAGGTGCGCACGCCGTCCTCATCCAGCCTGGCTTATACCCGCAGCAAGATGAGCAAGGTGTCCGAGATTGCTTTGGGCATCAAGGACGTCAAGGCCACCAATGTGAACGTGAACCTGGCCGGCGGCTCGGTCTACGTTGACATCGGCAAACGCAGCGAACGTAAGCGCAATGCCCAGGACATCGGCAGTGAGCTGCGCCAGAAACTGGCCGGCATGGTGGGCGGCGAATACACCGTGATCGACGACTTCTCGAATAATGGCCGCAAGCCGGTGCAGATCGATTTCGTCGGCCCGGATTCGCGCAAGCTGATGGAGCTCACCAACCAGTTCATGGACAAGCTGCGCCAGGTGAAGGGCGCGGTGGACGTGGGCCTGTCCGAGCAGGATCCAAAATCCGAGCTGCAGATTGAGCTGAACCGCGGACTCGCCAACTCGATGGGCATTTCGGCCGGCGACGCGGCAACTGCGCTGCGCGTGGCCTTTGCCGGTATCGAAGTGGGGGACTGGGTCGACCCGACCGGTGAAACCCGCGACGTGGCGGTGCGCTTGCATCCGCTGGACCGCATGAGCCCAGAAAACATTGAGCGCCTGCCGATCAGCGTGCCAGGCACCGGCCAGATGGTGCCGCTGGACCAGATCGCCAAGATCACGATGGGCAAGGGGCCGGCCGCAATTCGTCACCTGAATGGCATGCGTACCATTTCCGTCAGCGCCAACGTGGAAGGCCGCTCGGCGGGCGAAGTGAACAAGGAAGCGCAGAACATTGCCAAGGAAATGAACTTCCCGGCGGGCTTTGGCATGGACGTGGGCGGCGCCGGCAAGGACCAGAACGAAGTGTTCGGCGCCATGGGCATTGCCCTGCTGGCGGGCATCGGCCTGATGTACCTGGTGCTGGTAATGCAGTTCGGTTCCTTCACGGCGCCGGGCGCGGTGATGCTGTCGCTGCCGCTGTCCCTGATCGGCGTGGTGCTGGGTCTGCTGTTCACGCATAACACGCTGAACCTGATGTCCTTGATCGGCGTGATCATGCTGATGGGCCTGGTGGCCAAGAACGCCATCCTGCTGCTCGACGCCGCACGCAAGCAGGAGGAAGAGGGCGTCAGCCGCGAAGATGCGCTGATGAACGCCGGCCGCATGCGCCTGCGTCCGATCCTGATGACCACCTTCGCCCTGATCGCCGGCATGATGCCGGTGGCCATTGGCTGGGGCGACGGCGGCCAGTTCTACGCGCCGATGGCGGTGTCGATCATTGGCGGAACGATCACTTCCACGCTGCTGACCCTGCTGGTCGTGCCGACCTTCTATGACAGCATTGAGATCGCCAAGGACCGCATGATCGCCAAATTCCATCGCCGCGATGAGCGTTGGGGCGCAGCCCTGGCCTTCCTCATGACTTTCGTTGAGGCGATTTTGGCCCTGATTTTCGTGCGCTTGGTGTTCCGGCTGTTAATGAAAGTTGTTGGTCTGGCCACTGGCCGCCGAGCAACGGCTTGATAAATATCAAGCAATTTGTTGGAAAAAGGGGCACTTGCCCCTTTTTTGTTAAACAAATCGCAATCGAAAAGCACTCTCGTACGGTTTTAGTGTAGACTGCGATGCCTTTCGCATTTTCCGTGGCGCAAGGTTACTTAAAAGTTAATAAATCAATAACTAACAAAGCTGAGACCTACTTTGAACCCAAAATACCTCTCCCTGATGGTCGCTGCAGCACTGTCCGCAGCCGCAATGAACGCTAACGCATCCGGTTACCGCTTTGGTTCCCAGTCCGTGTCCGGCCAGGGCACTGCAGATGCCAATACCGCTGAAGCTGCAGACGCTTCTACCCTTTTCGCTAACCCGGCCGGCCTGACCCGCCTGGATGGCTTCCAAATCACCGGCGGCATCACCGCAGTCATCCCTCACTCGACCTACACCGACGCTGGCTCCAAGCGTTTCACCGGCACCCCAACCGGCGGCGTGGCCACCCAGGACGACTTCGCACCGAACGCGGTAGCTGCTCCTAACCTGTACGCTTCCAAGAAGCTGAACGATCAGTGGTTCGTCGGCGTTGGCATGTTCGTACCGTACGGCGCCAAGCTGGACTATGACAACAACTGGACCGGCCGTTACGCGCTGACCAATATCGACCTGAAGTCGGTCACCATCAACCCAACCGTTGCTTTCAAGCTGAACGAGCAGCATTCCTTCGCCTTCGGTATCGACGCTGAATTCATGAAGGCCAAGCTGGGCCAGGCTGTGGACGTGCCTGGCACCGTGCAATTCCTGAACACCCCGGCCAACCTGGCTAACCCAGCGATCGCCGCGCGCCGCGCCCAACTGTTGCAGGCCATCGTTGCCAACGGCGGCAATCCAGCTGCCCTGGCAAGCATCAAGGACGGCCACGCGACCATGGACGGCAAGGATTGGGGCGTAGGCTTCAACCTGGGCTATATGGTTAGCCTGAACAAGGACACCCGCCTGAGCATCTCCTACCGTTCTTCGATCCACCACGAGCTGAAAGGCGACGCGGTGTGGGACTTCTCGAACGTGACTGCCGACGCTAAGGTGAACCAGGTGCTGCAAGCTTCCTCGCGCAAGAAGAATTCGCCAGCGCTGGTTGACCTGCGTACCCCAGAGTCCCTGTCGATCGGTATCTTTAGCCAGATCGATGACAAGCTGGCCCTGATGGCCGACGTCACCGGTACCCGCCACTCCCGCCTGCAGAACCTGAACATCCAGTTCGTTGGCACTGGCGAAGGCGATGAAGTGATCAGCCAGAACTGGACCAAGACCGTGCGCGCGTCGGTGGGTATGAACTACAAGCTGAATGACGCTTGGATGCTGCGCGGCGGCGTGGCGATCGATGCGACTCCAGTGAATGGCAACACCAAGCGTCATCCAGCACTGCCTGACGCCGACCGCAAGCAACTGTCCCTCGGCGCGAACTGGAAGATCACTCCTAACTCGTCGATCGACCTGGCTTACAGCTTCATCAAGTTCGACTCCGCATCGACCACCTACACCAACGCCTGCAACCCGCTGGCTCCAGCTGGCAGCTGCACCGGCAACGGCGAATCCACCGTTGGCACCTGGAACACCCGCATGAACCTGCTGGGCGTAGCCTACAACTACAAGTTCTAAGTCTTTCAGGCCTGAACGCAAAACCGGCACCTCCGCGAGGAGGTGCCGGTTTTTTTATTTCAGCAGCGTTGGTGCGTACAGTGCGCTCTGGAATTCCGGCACGTATTCATACTTCATCATTCGCCCCAACTGCAGCGCGCGGATATAGTCCGACAGGGCTCCCTGGCCAAGTGTCAGCGTGACCGATGAGGCGTCGCTGCTGGCGGCGTGCGAGAGCTGGCGCGAGACGGCGTAGCCAGTTGTCAGGCGTCCTTGTTTGTCTATGTTGGTGAAGCTGTTGGTCGTCATCTCGATCTCTTTGGACAGCCCATCCAGCTTTTTTCCTTCAAAGGTGATCTCGCCGCCGATCCGGTATGACACGGCTTGTGGCGAGTCGCTGCGTTCGATCGCGGTCAGCCACTTGGGCAGGTTATAGCCAACTACGCCGCGTACGCGGGCCAGTTCCGTATTCACAGGCAGCTTGAGCACATAGCCCCAGAAGTCTTTCGACATCGATTGTCCCATCAGCGTGAAGGGGCCGAAGCTCGTCGCACCTGGTTTGGTGGTGATGATCGATAGCGCCACCTCGTTATAGCTGTCGTTGTCGCAGTATTCGTAGGCGTAGGCAGTCAACGCCACCAAGCCTCGGCCAGGCCACACCTGCAGCGGCTGCGCCACCTTCAGTACCTGCTCCGGCATCAGTTCTTTAAGCCGCGCGAAGTCGGCTGTGAAGACGGCGGTGATGCGGCTGTTCTTGTAATAGAAGTTTGGCGACCAGGATTCAAAGCCGATGTCGACCTTGTTCTTTTTCAGGGTCTTGAACCAGCTCAGGTCCAGGTCCGGTGCTTCGGCCGCGATCACCGGCAGCGGAGGGTTGGAGCGATAGCGGTCGTACAAGCCGCCCTCGACCACCGGCACTGGATTGCCTGCGATGTCGATGTTCTTGTTGTCGGCCCACGAAGGAAAGGTGAGGGCGGCCAGCAGCAGGCCGGCGCCAGGTTTTATGATCTTCATGTTTGCATCCATTTGCGGTATTTGAAATTCCTGATTGCGGTGTCGACTTGCTGTTGCAGCAGGGCGAAGGTGGGCGGTACGTTAGGGTTGGACGGTTTGCCTCGGCTCAGGCGGCGCAGCTGGTGCTTGACCATGGCCATATACGCCACTGATGCCAGTACCTTGTTCTTGAAGGTCACAGCGCGCAGCAGGGGCGCCTTAGTGCGGTCGTTGCGCCATGCCTTCGGCAGTTGCGGATCGAGCGCCAGTGCAGTGCCGATGCCGGCCATATCGATGCCGCTACCCAGCACTTGCTCGACCACCGTAAAGCGGCGAATGCCTCCCGTGACCATGACCGGCATTTGCGCGACAGCACGGATCTCTTTCGCGAACTCCAGGAAGTAAGCCTCACGCGCCAGGGTACGGCCGTCGCGCGCATCGCCCTGCATGGCGGGGGCTTCGTAGCTGCCGCCTGACAGTTCGAGCAAGTCCACGCCGAGCGGGTTGAGTATCTCGACCACGCGTTTGGCGTCATCGGTGCTGAAACCGCCGCGTTGGAAGTCCGCCGAATTGAGCTTGACCGCGACCGAGAAGCCGGTGCCCACCGCGACGCGGACGGCTTTGACAATGTCCGCCAGCAGGCGGGCGCGATTTTCGATTTTGCCGCCCCATTGGTCTTCGCGCTTATTGGTGATTGGCGAGAGGAATTGGCTAAGCAGATAGCCGTGGGCGGCATGGATCTGCACGCCGTTGAAGCCGAATTTCTCCGCCAACAGCGCCGCGCAGACGAAGTTCTCTTTTACTTCGGCGATATCGGCTTCCGTCATGGCGCGCGGCGCGGTGAACTGTTTCGAGAAGCTTCCAAGCTCCATCGACACCGCGGATGGCGCGATGGTTTCCTGTCCCAGCGCTGCGGGCATCTGGCGGCCAGGGTGATTGAGCTGCATCCAGATGTGGGCACCGTGCGCACGCGCAATGGAGGACCATTTTTCAAAGCGCGCGCTGTGCAGCCAGGAGTCCAGGATCACGCCGCCGGGACCCGTCATGGCGCGGCGATCGACCATCACGTTGCCGGTGATGAGCAGGCCGGCGCCGCCTTCGGCCCAGGCGCGGTAGAGCTGGATCAGGTGGTCGGATGGGGCATGGTCCTTGTCCGCCATGTTTTCTTCCATGGCTGCTTTGGCAATGCGGTTGGGGATGACGGCGCCATTGGGCAAGGTCAACGGAGTAAAGGGGGTCATCAGTGGATCCATCGGTTGGTTGCGATGGCTCCACCTTAGGATTAAACCTAACTTGAAGGTCAAGCCCTGTTTTTGCGCCTTGACCTTCAAGCGAGCTTTAAGCTTATAGTGCGAGTATGAAAATTGGAGAATTAGCCAAAATGACCGGCCTGGCCGCGTCGGCGATCCGCTTTTACGAGTCGAAAGGACTGCTCAAGGTCGGCAGCCGGCAGTCCAACGGCTATCGCGAATACCCCGACGATGCGGTGACTGTGCTGCGGGTGATTACCGACGCCCAGCACGCCGGTTTTTCGCTTGAAGAAATCAGGCAATTGCTGCCGGATGATGCTTCGTCATGGAAGCACGATGAACTGCTTGCCGCCTTGCGTAAGAAGATCGATGACATAGAAGCGCTGGAGCAGCGCCTGGCGCGCAGCAAGGCCGAACTGAAATCGCTGGTTCAGCTGATCGACTCGAAACCACCTGGCGGTGACTGCAAAGAGAACGCCGAACGGGTCATGGCTTCGATGGGCGCTCGGAAGCGTTAGTTTAGTAAAAATGGACTAAATGAGCCCCTAAACTCCGAAGTTTGTTGATACTCCCTTACCCGCTTTATACATTGGGTCAACCGGTATTAAACCGGTCCACAATAAAAGGGAGATGACACATGGATACATGCAAGAAGGTCGTGCACAAGGCGCTTTCGCTACTGGCTTTATGCGGTTTTGCCGGTTCCTCCGCGGCTTGGGCTGCGACGGGGTATAACGGTGTATATGGCGGCGGACCAATGTACAAGCACGTCGCCAGCAATATTTCAGAGATCAAGAATTCCGGCTTTACCGAAGTCATTGTGTGGAGCGTGCAGGTCACCGCGGCCGGCGACTTGAACTTCAATGGCGAATTTCCGCTGACATCGAACGGCGCCTACGTCGGTAACAATACGTGGCCTAATTTCGCTGCGGACCTGGCGACAATGAAACAGGGCAGCGCCAAGCGCATTACTTTCAGCGTCGGCTCGTCGAATGCAAATCCCAGCGACTTCGATCACGTCAAATCGCTCGTGCAATCGCAGGGCACCGGCACCAACAGCATTCTGTATAAATCCTTTCTCGCACTGAAGCAGGCCATTCCCACGCTGGAGGCGATTGATTTCGACGACGAGAGCACCTACGACTCCGCCTCCATGACGCAGTTCGCTGTGATGCTTGGCAACCTGGGCTACAAGGTCACCATGTCGCCCTACACGAATTCGACGTTCTGGACCTCAGTCGTATCGAACATCAATACGCAACTGCCTGGCACCGTCGATGGCGTGCACTTGCAGGCCTATTCCGGCGGGGCAGGCAACAGTCCATGCTCGGGCTGGAATTTTGGCAGCGTGCCGGTCTTCCCTGGCTTGTGGGATTCAAACTATACGCCGCCGGCATTGCAGACCAAGATGGCGAGCTGGAAGAGCCAGTGCGGCATTACTGGCGGCTTCCTTTGGCTGTACGACGACTTCGCAGGCAAGACCTATAATGGCCAGAACTCCGCGCAGGCCTATGCAACGGCGATCAACAATGCACTTGGCATCGATCCTTACCCGCCGGGCGCTTACGACGTTCAAGCCATTTCGACTGACGGCACGGCAATCACCAATGGCGGCATCGATGGCAGCGGCTATGCTTATTCCTCAAACCTTCTCGGCAGCTCGGTCACCTGGAACGGCAATACCTTCGCGCTCGGCGCCGCGAACGCCCTCGATGCCTGGTATAACACGACGGTCGCGTTGCCTGCCGGCCAGTACAATACGCTGAGCCTTCTCGCCACAGGCCTTCAAGGCAACCAGGTTTCGCAAACCTTCGTCGTGAACTACTCCGACGGCACGAGCACGACGATCAGCCAAAGCCTGAGCGACTGGTTCAGCCCCCAGAACTATGCGGGTGAATCGAAAGCAGTCACGATGGCTTACCGCAATGGCCCGACCGGCACGAAGGATAACCGCACCTTCTACCTGTACGGCTACACGTTCGCGATCAATGGCGCCAAGACCGTGACCAGCGTCACGCTGCCAAGCAACCGCAATGTCGTTGTATTGGCTGGTGTGTTGAGTAATAGCGCGGCGCTGCCGCCAGGTACGCCAGTCAGTTTGTCGACCGTGTTCACGCGGGGCGGCGCCTACACCGACGGCACGAAGTTCGGCAGCTGCTCGTTGACCTGCACCGGTGGCGGCCTGGATAACGGCGGCTATGCCTTCTCGTCCAACCTGCTTGGTTCTTCGACCACGCTGAATGGCGTCAAGTACAACTACGGCGCGGCCAATGCGAACAACGCCGTCAGCGCTGCGGGACAGACGCTCCAGCTCCCGGCGGGCCAGTACGCCTCGCTGCGTATGATGGCGACTGCGGTCGGCGGCAACCAGACTTCGCAAGCGTTCAAGGTCAATTACACCGATGGCACCTCGGCCACCTTCACGCAAAGCATGAGCGACTGGTTCACCCCGCAAAGCTATGCCGGTGAACTCGATGCCGTGCCTATGAGCTATCGCAATACGAACAATGGCGGCCGCGATAGCCGCACCTTCCACTTGTACAACTACACGTTTGCGCTGAATAAGGCGAAGACCGTCCAGAGTGTAGTGTTCCCGACCAATGCCAATGTCGAAGTGATGGCAATGACCTTGGTACCTTAACTTTCCAGCTTCCAGTCGGCGGTGTGCCGTTTTTGATAAGTGTGCTGGAGTTGGATTTGTAGTGGAATTACATCAGTTCAATCGGATTGCGATTGAGTAAACCTGAGGTAAGGCGCAGAATAAACTCGCTACCAAGTAGCAAAAGTACATAAATCAAAAAAGGGAGACATACATGAAAGTTCGCCGTGCCCTCGGGGTGGCGATGCTGGGCTGCGCCTTGCTTGGCAGCCCGCTCGCCCACGCCGCCATCAATGCCAGCAGCCTTGGCGCAGCCTATGACGCCACCAAATCCAGCATCAATTTCAAGGTTTATTCCAGCCGCGCCACCCGTATTGACCTCTACCTGTACAGCGCCGCCACCGGCCAACAGGAAAAAGTCAGCCTGCCGATGACCCTCGGCACTGGCGGTGTCTGGAGCCTGAACGTCACCAGCAGCCAGCTGGCAAGCTATGGCTTTGGCATGAGCAACACGGTCTATTACGGCTATCGTGCCTGGGGACCGAACTGGCCGTATGTCGCCGGCTGGACCAAGGGCTCGGCCACCGGCTTTATTACCGACGTCGACGCCAACGGCAACCGCTTCAATCCGAACAAGCTGCTGACCGACCCGTATGCACTGGAGATCAGCCACGATCCGACGACGGCAACCATGAGCAACGGCACAATTTACGCCAGCGGCTCGCTGTACCGCAATATCGACAGCGGCAGCAACGCGCCAAAAGGCATTGTGCTGCTGGGCGACACGCAATCGATCGGAACCAAGCCAACGCGCGCCTTCAAGGACGACATCGTGTACGAAGCCCACGTGCGCGGCCTGACCAAGAACGACAGCAGTATCACGGCTGCCTACCGCGGCACCTACAAAGGCGCCGGCCTGAAAGCGCCATACCTGGCCAGCCTTGGCGTGACGGCAGTCGAATTCCTGCCGGTGCAGGAGACTCAGAACGACACCAACGATGCGGACCCGAATTCCGACACGGGCGACAACTACTGGGGCTACATGACCCTGAACTACTTCGCGCCCGACCGCCACTACAGCTACGACCAGACCGCCGGCGGCCCGACCCGCGAATTCAAGGAAATGGTCAAAGCTTTCCACGACAACGGCATCAAGGTCTACATCGACGTGGTGTACAACCACACCGGTGAAGGCGGCCAATGGAACGCGGGCGACAAGACCACCTACAACCTTTATGGCATGCGCGGCCTGGACAACCCGACCTACTACTCGCTGACCAGCGATTACCAGAATTCATGGGACAACACCGGCGTAGGCGGCAACTACAACACCCGCAACACCGTGGCGCAGAACCTGATCGTCGACTCGCTCGCCTACTGGCGCGACAAACTGGGCGTGGACGGCTTCCGCTACGACCTGGCCTCGGTGCTGGGCAACACCTGCCAGCACGGCTGCTACAACTTCGACAAAATGGACAGCGGCAATGCGCTGAACCGCATCGTGGCCGAACTGCCGCCACGGCCGGCAGGCGGCGGCAGCGGCGTCGAACACATCGCCGAACCGTGGGCGATTGGCGGCAATTCCTACCAGGTGGGTGGCTTCCCGACCGGCTGGGCGGAGTGGAACGGCATGTACCGCGACGTGATCCGTCAGGACCAGAACAAGATGGGGCAGGTGACTGTGACGCCAGGCACGCTGGCAACGCGCATCGCAGGTTCCAGCGACCTGTATGGCGACGATGGCCGCAAGCCATGGCATTCGGTGGACTTCATCACTGCCCATGACGGCTTTACGCTCAAGGACCTGTACAGCTGCAATTCGAAGAACAATAACCAGGCCTGGCCTTACGGCCCGAGCGACGGCGGCGATGACAATAACAACAGCTGGGACCAGGGCGGTGTCGCGAGTGACCAGCGCAAGGCCGCACGCAACGGCATGGCGCTGATGCTGCTGTCGGGCGGTGTGCCGATGATGGTGGGCGGCGACGAGTCGCTGCGCAGCATCAACTGCAACAACAACCCGTACAACCTGGATTCCAGCGCCACCTGGCAGAACTGGAGCTGGAGCACCGACCAGTCCAACTTCCAGTCCTTCACCAAGGGATTGGTGGCGTTCCGTAAAGCCCATCCGGCGCTGCGCCCAGCGAACTTCTACGCGGCGACGGATGGCAACGGCAACGTGATGGAGCAGCTGCGCTGGTTCAAGCCCGATGGTTCGGTGGCCGACACCACCTACTTCAACGATGGCAATAACCACGCGATGGCGTGGCGCATCGACGGCAGCGAATTCGGCGACACCGCCTTCGCCATCTACGTCGCCTACAACGGCTGGAGCGGCAACGTGAACTTCACGCTGCCATGGCCAGGCAATGGCAAAAGCTGGTACCGCGTGACTGATACCTGCACCTGGGCCGAAGGCTCCGGCCAGGTTCGCACGCCAGGCGCCGAAGACTTCATCGGCGGCGAGAACACCGCCTACGGTGTCTGCGGCCGCGGCATACTGCTGCTCATCGCCAAGTAAGCGTCACCGCAAATGTCCACTTCGGGGTCAGGAACCAAAGTGGACATTTCCTGGAGAAATGTCCACCTTCGTTCCTGACCCCAAGGTGGACATCTTCAGTAAGTCGGCCGCCGGTCCCGCTGCGGGTCGCGCTGGTCGATCCTGTCCGGTGCGGTGGAGGGCGGCTGGCCGTTGCCAGTGGTGCCTTGCGTGCCACTGGTACCGCTGGTGACCGGCGCCGGTTCGCCGGTGGCTGGCGGAGGCAGAGTGGTCGCCGGTGTAGCGGTGTTCGGAGCGGTCACCGGAGCCGGCGTCACATCTTCATTATGCTTCTTGCAGCCGCCAAGGCCGGCAGCCAACGCTGCGCCCAGCAACAGGGCGCCTATTTTACTCAAAATGTTCATTCGAAACTCCTCTCATTGTGCAGCCAGCACCCGCAGCAATGCGGGTACTTCAGCTGCGATTTCGCGCGCCAGGTAGCCTAGTGGGCCGCAACGCAGCGCCAGTTGGTCACCGGCTGCCGCATGCAGCGCCACGCCCCAGGCCGCGGCCTGTTCCAGGGAAGCGCCGCGGGTCAGCAGTCCGGCGATGATGCCGGCCAGGGTGTCCCCAGACCCGGAAATGGCCAGGCCGGCATTGCCGCCCTGGTGCTGCCACGACTTGCCATCCGGCGTTGCCAGCACGGTGGTGGCGCCTTTCAGCGCAACCACGGCATTCCAGCGCCCGGCGGCGGCAAGTGCGGCGTGGTGAGGATCCTGTTCGATGCTGCGGCGCTCGACCCCGGTCAGGCGCGCCAGCTCGCCGGCATGGGGTGTCATTAGCACCGGTGAAGGGAAGCGGAAGTGCTCCCAATCGACCGCCTCGTCCAGCAAATGAGGTTCGCCGCGAGGACGCACGGCGGTCATGGCGAGGGCGTCAACCACGATGGAGATGCCCTGGAAGCGCGACAGCATCTGATGGACCAGCTCCACGCAAGCCGCTTCATCCTGCATGCCAGGGCCGATCAGCAAGGCATCGGCTTTACCGGCCAAGTCGCCGAGCCGGCGCACGCTGTCCGAGTGGAAACCATGCGACGGGGTTTCGCCCAGGCTGATTACGCGCGCTTCCGGAATGGCGGCGCCGACATGCGCCGCCACGCTGGCGGCAGTAGCGATGGTCAACTTGCCGGCACCCGCACGCAGCGCCGCTTCGCCGGCGAGGATGGCGGCACCCGGCATTTCCGCTGAGCCTGCGACGATCAGGACATGGCCGCGTGCCTCCTTATCGCCATCGAAGCCAGGTTGCGGCAGGGGCCAGCGGCGCAGCAGGGCGGGATTTAGCTCAAGTGGCGCCACTTTACTCATGGCTTAGGCGCGGACGGAAAGTCCGGCTTATCGGTGACCGGCGTACCGCTCTCCTTGAGCGGCGCCACGAAGTTTTCCAGCTCCAGCACCAGTTTGCCGCGCTTGCCAGCTTCCGAATCGAATTGGTAGGAGGTGACACCGCAATTCGGTACATCGGCAGCGCGGTCGATGGCGAGGATGGTTTCCTCATCCAGCCGCTCAAACAGGTAGCGGAAGCAATTCACGATCACCTGGTGGCCGATGATCAGCACCCGTTCATGCCGATACTCGCGAGTGATGGTGTCAAGCACGCTGCGCAAGCGCAGAATCACATCGCACCAGCTCTCCCCGCCGGGTGGACGGAAATAGAACTTGCCCACGTGCTTGCGCTGTTCCGCCAGTTCCGGGAATTTCTGTGCGATGCCGAATGGAGTCAAGCGATCGGTCACGCCGAACTCCTTCTCGCGCAAGCGCTCATCGGCCACCACGGCTAGCATATCTTCCTGCCCAAGACACTGCAGCACCGCCATGGCAGTGGCGTGGGCGCGCAAATAAGGAGAGTAAAGCACGACGTTGGGCTGGCGCCCGGGCGGCAGGGCAGCAAACCATTGCGCCAGCGCATTAGCCTGACGCATGCCAAGTTCCGACAGCGGGACATCGACATCGCGCTCAGCAATATCAATCAATAACTGATTGGCAGCCGTAGCCGCATCGCGCGCTACATTACCCGCGCTCTGGCCATGACGCACCAGCCACACCTGTTGCGGCCATTTTTGTTCCATCGCAGACCTTTCGGCGGACAGTCAAAAGCCTATGTTAAGCGATGACGGCACGCGATGGCACACAATCCCCCGTCATAGCCGAGCCCGTGTCAACCAAAGAGCCTGACCCCATGGTTGACACGGGCTGAGCCGTTAGGGGAGGGGGAACCAGATGTCGAAGCTGGTTTCGCCGGCGGCGTTGGGGGCGAGGCGGTGGGGGAAGCCGTGGCGTAGCAGGACTTCGCGCACCAGCAACAGTCCGATGCCTTGGCCGCCTTTTTTGGTGCTGAAGAAGGGGGTAAATAGCTGGCTGGCGGGTACGTTGGACAGGCGTGCGCCGGAGTCGATGACGGATAGGCGCAGGCCTTCATGTTCGCGTACGAGTTCGAGTTCGACTGAGGCGGCGCCGCCGTTTTCCTGTTGGGTAGCGTGGGCTGCTTCCATGGCGTTCTTGACCAGGTTTTGCAGCGCTTGTTCGATCAGTTGGCGGTCCAGCGGCAGCGGGCCTGCTTCGTCGCGGCGTCGCCAGCCGATGCTGATGCCGCGGCTGCGGCATGGTTCTCGGTACAGATAGAGGATGTCTTCCACCACGTCTTGCACAGCGCAGGGGCGCAGTTCGGGCGCGGGCAGCTTGGCGACGTGGGTGAAGCGTTCGATAAATTCGCCCAGGCTGGCGTTGCGGCGCTTGACGGCGCCGATCGCTGTGGCGAAGTCTTCGCCGTCGCTGTCGGCCAGCTGGCGGCGGTAGAACAGCAGGGATTCGAGGACCGAACCAGTGGCGGCGACGGTGTTGTTTACTTCGTGGCCCAGCACACGCACCAGTTTTTCATAGGTGGCGCGTTCGGAGCTTTGTAGCTCTTCGGTCAGTTCTTCCAGCAGCAGGAAGCGGCGTGCGAAACCTCGGTCGAAGAAGTGGCCGCGCTGGCCGCGATACCGGCGGCCGTCCGGGTCGGAGAGCATGGTGCTGGCGCCGTCTGGCAGGCTATCGAGCTGCTGCAGCAAATGCTCGCGGTGGTTCAATGCGCGGGCGCTGGGGTTGAGCAGGGATATGCGGCCGTCGAAGTCGAAGACGATGACGGCGCTGGGCGTTGCCTCCAGCAATCGGTCGAGGAAGCCTTGCTGCTCGCCGATGCGCAGGCGTTCCGCATGCAGGGTGTCGAGCAGGGCGTTGAATTGGGCTACCAGTTGGCCCAGTTCATCGCTGCCGCTGCCGTGATGGCGCAGGCGCGCGGCGTAATCCTGGTCTTGCAGCAGCTCGCGCAGGCGCTGGGTGTAGCCAAGCGGCTCCAATGCCCGCCGCAGCAGGCGCGCTCCAAAGAGGAAGCTGGCCACGAGTACGATTTCAAGCCCGATAAACATCCATGGCCGCTCGCGCAAAAGCAAGAATACAAGCACGAACAACAGCAGGTGCAGCGCCGCCAGAAAAGCGAACAGCTGCACGCGCAACCGGCTGAGCCCGTGTCCCACCATGGGGTCAGGCACCTCGGTGTGACACGGGCTCAGCCTCGGGAGGCGCGCCGATACCGTGGCGTTCGAGGCGGCGGTACAGGGCGGCCCGCGACAGGCCCAAAGCCGTGGCGACGCGTGTGATATTACCTTGGTGCTGTTCCATCGCTTTTTCGATCATCAGTCGTTCGACCTGGTCCAGCGTCATGCCGTCCACGCCGAGGCGCTGGCTGCCGCCTTCCTCGTGCGCGCTGGCGGCGATGAAGTCGGACTTGTCGAGTTGCGGCCGGCCGGCAAGCAGCATGGTGCGCTCCAGAGTCTGGCGCAGCTGGCGGATATTGCCAGGCCATTGTTGCGCCACCAGCCAGTCCAGAGCGGCGGGTGTGACGCTGGTCGGCGGCAGGCCGTAGCTTTGCGCCACCGTGGCGAGGATATGCCGCACCAGCAGCGGAATATCGCTGCGCCGATCGCGCAGTGCTGGCAGGCGGATGGTGATCAGGTTTAGCCGGTAGAACAGGTCTTCGCGGAAGCTGCCATCGGCCACCATCTCCGCCAGCTCGCGATTGGTGGCGGACACCACGCGCACGTCCGCCTGCTCGCTGCGGCTGGCGCCAACCGGCGTATAGGTCTGGTCCTGCAGCACGCGCAGCAGCTTGACCTGGTCGGGCCGCTGCAATTCGCCGATCTCGTCGAGGAATAGCGTGCTGCCATGCGCCGTGGCGAAGTGCCCGCGCCGGTCGCTGCGCGCATCGGTGAAGGCGCCTTTCACATGGCCGAACATTTCGCTCTCGAACAGGCTGGGCGTGATCGCGCCCATATTGATCTTGACCGGCGCCAGCGCGGCGCGCGGGCTATTGCAGTGGATGGCATCAGCCACCAGTTCCTTGCCGCTGCCGCTTTCGCCCAGGATCAGCACCGGCGCGCGGGTCGCTGCGACCTGGCCGATGGTCGCCAGCACGCGCAGCAGTTTTGGGTGCTCGCCGATGATCCCGGAAAAATCGAACTGCCGATCCAGGTCGGCACGCGTCGGTCCGTCGCCGGCCTGTTGCGGGGCTGCCGACAGCGTAGTGCGCACGAGTTCCAGCAATTGCGCATTGTCCCAGGGCTTGGTGAAGAAGTTGGCGGCGCCGGCCTGCATGCCTTTGACTGCCAGTGCAATCGAGCCCCAGGCCGTCATCAACAGCACGGGCAAGGCAGGATAGGCGCTGCGGATCGATGCCAGCAGCGACAAGCCTTCGTCACCGCTGGTTTGCAGCGAGAAGTTCATATCCTGCAGCACCAGGTCGAACTGGCTGGAGGCGAGCGACTGCAAGGCTTGCTGCGGATCGTCGCAGCAGCGCGCTTCGTAGCCCGCCTGTTTCAGCAGCAGTTGCAGCGAAACCTGTACGGCGCTGTCGTCGTCAACAATCAAAATACGGCGCATGTCTTCCTATTATTCGTAATGCAGGGCGGCGGCGGGATGGAGGCGGCTGGCACGCCAGCCCGGATACAGCGCGCACAGCAAGGATAGCAGATAGATAATACCCATTGAAAGGGCTGCCCCGCCGGCAAACACCTGCCAGTTCAGGGCATCGCCAAGTGCGCCCGTCAGCGGCAATTGAACCAGCAGCGCCAGGCCGAGCACCATGGCGACGCTGCTCAGTAAAAGTTGTTCGGTCACGATCTGGCGCGCGATGCTGCCAGCCGTAGCGCCCATGGCGCGGCGCAGGCCGATTTCCGGGATACGGCGCGTGGTGTTTTGCCAAAGCACGCCGAACAGGCCAAAGCCCACCATCGCCAGCAGGAAGGCGGCAATTACCGACAAGACCTTGATCGGCACCAGCTGCATGGCCAGTTGGGAAGTGCGCAATTCGGATAGTGGATTGATCGTGTAGCTCCAGTCATTGCGGACTTGTTTCAATTGGCGTTGCATTTCGAGCTCAAAGGAGCGCGGTGTGCCGGGACGCATTTTCACCACCAGCGTCATTTGCATCTTATTGCCTTGGATTGGCGAGTGCCGGAACAGCATGAAAGGCCGCGGCGCCATGAAATCCCCATGGCTGCGGAAGTCGTCAATCACGCCGACGATACGGAACCGGTCCGCGTTTTTGGGATCGCTTGATTCAGCGGCCACCAGTTGGTCCAGGGCAGAACGTCCGGGGAACATTTCCTCTGCCAGGCGACGGTTGATGACCGTTGCCGTGGCGCCGGCGCCTTCATCCTGCGCCGACGGCCAGCGCCCTTCGACAAGTTTCATTCCCATCGTGTCCCAGAAATCATCGCTCGCTTCGGACATATTGGTGCGCACGCGGTGGCTGCCATCAGGAAGCGTAATCTGGCTGACCATGCTGGAGTCCTGGAACATGGCGAATGTAGTCAGGCCGGCGTTTTCCACTTGCGGCATCGCCTTCAACGCCCTGATAAAGCCATCATGCCCGCCTTCAGAACGGCCTAACTGGTTGCCCTTAGGCGGCTGCAGCTGCACAGCCCATACGTCCGCATATTGAAAGCCCAGCGACCGGTGATACAGCTGCCAATGCCTTACGCCGGTAGCGGCAATTGCGAACACAATGAGGAAGGCGAGCATGATTTCCACGCTAAGCAGCATATTGCGCGTCTTGCGCTTCCAGGTCAGTTTCAACAGATGGCGCAACATCAGGCGGCTCCCTTCAATGCGTGTACAGGGTCAAGGCGGGACATCTTCATGGCCGGTACAACGCCGGACAGCACCCCAAAGACAATGGTAATCAGCAGCCCCCAGCCGAACACTGCGAGGTTGATGCCAACCTTTAGGTATGGAATAGGACCTGCGGCTTCCATCCACCACAGGACGCCTGCTGCCAGCGCCAGTGCAATGGCGCCGCCAACCAGGCAAAGAAGGACGTTTTCCAGCACCAGTTGGGCCGCAAGTTGATTGTTGCTGGCGCCGAAGGCTTTGCGCACGCCGATTTCAGTGCTGCGTTCCATGATGCGGCCAACGTTCAGGTTCACCAGGTTCAACGCCGGCAGGAGCATGAACAGCAGCATCAGGATCGTCACCCCAACCAGCACCATATTGGCGCCTCCGACGAGCTCACCGCCGGGGATGACGACGCCGGTATTGGGATTGATGTCCTTGCTGCTTGTTATTGAGCGGGCGAACATATCGATTTTGGAGTCGGCCCACATTTCGCCTTTCGTGAATTCGGGGTCGCCAGCGAAGTCCATCTTGCTGGCGATGCGCTGTACTTCCGCGCGGATTGCGGGCAGGTCGTCAGCGCTACGCGCCAACAGCAGTGCGAAGAAATTGCCCGTCATCCGATGGCGGAAATCGGTGTTCGGATAGGCGGTGACCGGAACCCAGATGTCGGCGTATGCGTTCAAGTGCATCGCATCCTGCACGACACCGATCACCGTAAAGGTCTGGCCGCCGGTTTCCAGTTTGCGATTCAGCGGTGCGGGATCGCCGAACAGCTTAATCGCCATGGACTGTGCCAGGACGGCAACCATGCGGCCTTGTGCAACGTCGTCCTCATTCGGAACTCGGCCGGCGAGCACCTTGAAATCCATCACACGCCAGTATTCCGCATCGACATGGCGCATATTCAGCTCCGTGCTGGACCCGTTCATGATGACGGCGGTCGGCTCGATTCCGGAAACTGCGGCTACCATCTCCACGCCAGGCATAGGCTTGAGGTACTTGTCGATCACGCGGTAGCCAAGCGGGCTACGGCTGATGGCAGTGCCTTTCTCGTTGGTCGCTTCCATCATATTCACTTGCAGGAAGCGGTTGCTGCGGTGCTCCACTCCGGAAGGGTAGAAGGCTTCTTGTAGCAAGGCGGTAATGACCAGCAGCACAACCAGGGTCAATACGATGCAGGCGAGGTTGATGGCGGTGAACAGCTTGCGGCGCTGGAAGACATTCCATGCCGTGAGCAGGTAATTTTTCAGCATGGCCGCTCCTTACGCCACCAACTGGCCGTCGAACACGCGCACGATGCGGTGGGCGCGGCGGGCTTCGTTTTCGTCGTGGGTGACCATGACGACGGTGGTGCCTTCCTCGTTCAGCTTGAGCAGGATGTCCATGACTTCCGCGCCCATTTTGCTATCGAGGTTGCCGGTCGGTTCGTCGGCCAGCAGCACGCCGGGCTGACCCACCATGGCGCGCGCGATGGCGACACGCTGCTGCTGGCCGCCGGAGAGCTGGTTGGGATAGTGCTCCATGCGCGCACCCAGGCCGACTTTTTCCAGCGCGGCGCGAGCCCGCTCGCGGCGCTCGCTTCCGGACATGCTGCGATAGAGCAGGGGCAGTTCAACATTGTCGATCACGCGCAGGTCGTTAATCAGGTGGAAGCTCTGGAAGATAAAGCCGAAGGTGTCGTTGCGCAGCTTCGCAACATGCTTGTCCTTGTATGACCGAACCTCTTGGCCGCCGACGTGGATGGCGCCCGCGCCTGGGCGGTCCAGCAGGCCAATGATATTGAGCAGCGTGCTCTTGCCGCAGCCGCTGGGGCCCATGATGCAGACGAATTCGGACTTCTGCACGTGCAGGTCGATGTCCTTCAGGGCCAAGGTTTGCACCTTGTCGGTGAGGTAAGTCTTGCTGACTTTTTCGAGTTTAATCATTGCGCGATCCTGATAGAGTCGTAATCTTTGAAATTGGAGGTGTCGGATATAACGATGCGGTCGCCGGCGCGTGCACCGGCAAGGACTTCAACTTGTTTGCCGTCGCTGGCGCCAATATTCAGCATGGCCTTGCGCGCGGTGCCGCCATTCACGACGAAGACTGCTTGCTGTCCGCGCCCATTGATGGCGGGACCGCGCGTTACAACCAGGGCGCCATCCTTGCGGGCAGCGACGATATTGGCATCGACACGCAGCTTGTTGCGCAGTTGCGGGTGATTTGGCTGGTCCAGTGTGATGAGCAGCTTGACGGTGCCGTCCTGGATTTCCGGCAGGATGGTGTGCACCTTGCCTTGTAGTTGCAGGGCGCCTTGCTCGATGAGCACCGCCTGGCCAGGCTCCACGCGGCGGGAGTGGAAGTCGGACAGCGTGGCTTCCACCCGGTAGTTGTGCATGTCCGAGACGCGGGCTACCAACTGGCCGGAGGCCACGGCGGCGCCTTCGTCCTGCAGCAGCCAGGTGAGCATGCCGTCGAAAGGAGCGCGAACCTGGGTGCGCGCCAGGAGCTCCTCTTGCTGCGCCAATTGCTTGCGCAGGATGCTTTGCTGCAGCTGGGCGCCTTCGATATTGCTGGCGGTGGCGCGGCGCACGTCCTCCACCTGTTCCTGCTGCTGGCGCAGCTGGATTTCATTGCGCTTCACATTCAGTTCCGCGGTCAGTAAATCCTCCGCCGATACGCCGCCATGCTGGCGCAGGGTCTGCGAGCGTTGCAGCTTGGCGCGCGTTGATTGCAGGTCCAACTGAAGAAGTTCGATGCTGCTGGCGAGCTGCTTGCGCTTCTGTTCCTGTTCCAGTCGCAGGGTCTGGATGCGGTTGTCCTGCTGCGCCAGTTGTTCCTTCAGGCGTTCCAGCTCCAGCTTGACGGACTGGTTGTCCAGCTCCAGCAGAAGGGCGCCGGTGGTGACTTGCTGGCCGGGGCGGGCGTGGACTTTGGCGATGCGGGTCTGGATCGGGCTGGGTACCTGTTCTTCGTGCACGGGCACGACGACGCCGGCTGCATCGATGGTGTCGGCGATGCTGCCTAAGCGTACTTCGGCGATATTCAGCTGGTTTGCGCCAACGCTCGGCGCTACGGCACGGTTGACGCCCCACACGGCGGCGCAGGCCAGAGCGAGGCCGGCGCCTATCGCAATGAGCGTTGTGCGCTTGCGGCGCTTGATGATTGAAGGGTTGATTGCTTGGTCCATGCACGGGGTGTTGCAATCTCCGTGCCATGTCGCAAAGCCGCATGTTTCCATGGTTTTGCGGCGGGCATGGTGAGCGCCGCCGCACGGTACTGTCCGAATTCGGACAGTACCCAGGCCTCTAGCGAATGGCCTCTTCGGTGATGCGGACGTGGGCGTCGGTTATGTGCACGCCATGCGCCTCAATGTCGTCGAGGCACTCGTTTGAGTCAACGCCAGGCGTTCGCACTTCCCTTAAAAGTTCGACTGTCTTGAACTCAGTCCAAGGCGAGTATTTTTGCGGGAGATTGTCACCTGTTGGCTGCGTTGTGAAGCCGAAGACCCGGCCGGGTCCTCTGAAGATATGAATTTGCATGTGTTCTACCAGTAGTTGGGAAATTAGGCATTTCTAAAATCCTCCTTTCTCTAGTTGTTGCGCAAATCTTCGAAATCTTATTTCTTCGGCAGATCCAGTTTCTTCTGCAGGTCGGCGGAGTCCAGGTACTTCGTGAAGGTGGAAGTTCCCGCTGCGACTTCAGGCGCGGCAAAGAGTTCACGGCCGGCGATTTGGCCCAGGAGTTCGAATGCGCCACGGAAGGCGCCTACGCCCTCATATTTGATGGCCAGTTTGGCTTCGTTCGCGCAGGCGTCGCCAACCAGGCGGGAAAAGAGACCAGCGATGGCCTTGTCTGCCGCTTCGCGCTTATCCTGAGGGATGTTCGAGTACGAATTGAGCTGCGGATTCAAGGCGATGGCAAAAAAGATCCACTGCGTCAGAACTTGCTTGTCCTGCGTGGTCGAATTCTTGACCAGGCACTTGCCCAGATCATCTTGATACACGCCAGCATGCGCTGGAACTGCCAACATAGCGGTAGCCGCCAGGGCGATAGAGGCGAAGGCTTTTTTTGCGAACACTGCGGATTCTCCAGATTGGGTCAAATGAATTTAACGTCGCGTTAACGTTTTAGCAATCCCATTATGACGCCTACGCCCCTAGCGATCAACAGGCTGGATAAGCTGCAGGCCTCATTGCGTGCCTGGTGCAGTTGCGGAATGCAGGCTTACCCGGAACATCATGCCGCCATCAGCCGCGGGCCAGAATGCAATCAGCAGCGGCACAACCTTGCCGCAGAATGTGACACCCCAACGCTCATAAGTCGTTGGGTTCGAACCTTCAGGATTATTTTTCCCCGGAGGTGTAAAAGACTTGGGAAGAATTTGTGCTTCGACTGCCTCGATAGTTGGGCAATTGAATCGCGAAGGCCCAAGGACCGCTACGGTGTTGAGCGTGTCAGTAATGAGCTTCTCAGTGGCGGTTGTTTGACCAGTAAAGCGCACTTGATCTGCTGCTGCAGGAAGGCAAATTGCCAGCGCCGACAGGAATGACAGAACTCGTATTTTCATAGTTAAGTAAAGGTATGACTTGGCCAGGCTTTAGTACTTATGGTGCAGGTCCGAGGAGCGTTCTTTCCAAGTGAGGAGTGTACGGAGCACTTCATCCAGCGAGGCGTCGTAGCTATTTGCAATACCTCCCTCCATACCCGACATCGCCGAAGCCACTGCGCGACCAGCTCTTTGGCGCTTGTAGTTTTCGTTGTAGAGGATTTCGATCATTTTGGTGCCGTGAAGCGTACAAATTCGGAAGCCGTCCACTTCTTGCCACAGAGTTCGTTGGCTTCCGGCGCGAACAGGTGCCTGACATGCGTGTTATCGTTCAAATTGCTCTTCATCGACTAGTTCGATTTCGTCGGGGTACATTGCATCTAACCAAATGGTGAAACCATTTTTTGGATTTGAGCATTCGACTTCGTACGCAGGTTCCGGTTTTGAATAGATCTCGAGAATTGCACCGATGTCCCCGATTTGCGGCAGGCGTTCATAGTCAACGGTTGCATCGGCAAAGCGGGTATTACGGATCGCTTTAACGCGTACCACATCAAATTGGCGTATTCCGTTAATACCACTCACCGTCGTCTCCTTGAACACGTGCAGAAAGCTTTTTTGCGACTGCCTTCATTTTCGCGATTGCGCTCTTGCTCGGATTCTTGACCGTGATTTCACCCCGTGAATAGTAGAAGTAGTGCTTCTCTTTTGACGTCGGATCGATCCATGAAGCCATCAAAGGGTTAAAAACCTGAATGACCTCATGCGTCTTCGGATTTTCAGCGGTAGCGCGCGTATCCATCTGAAGCTGACCATCAGATGCGACGGCAGCTTTCCACTCCAGTTCTGAAATCGGATGGTTCGAGCTCAATGTCCATTCTGCAGCCCTGGTGATATGTAAGTCATAGCCAGCCAGGGCGATCCTGGGAAGGCAGAACATCGACAACAGGAAAATTTGGGCAAGGGCGCGAATCATTTGGGAACTCTACGATTAAAGAGCGGAAGATGGCGCGACTTGATGCATCATTCCTGAGCCTCGAAAATCGCGCTTTCAAACATCCCATTCATGCGGTGAACCACCTTGAACTGGGTTTCAGCGACCTTGAAGGCGATAAGGAATTCCTCCGCTTCGTCAACGAGAGATGCAGCCCAGTCAAGCGACGCCTTCTCAATATCCTGTTCGGCACCAAGTCCATCTAGCCCGCGAATCTCGCGGCGAGTCGGTAGGCATGCGACAGGAATGAATTCATCAAATCCGTTGTCGCGTATGACGTTACGCGTAAGCGCGGCGAATGCAGCAATGTCCACAGAATCCTTGCATGGGTGAGGGCGGTTAGGCGCAGTACTGGTTGTAATGTTCGAGGCATCGCGGGGCAAGCTAGCAGCGGTACTCCGCACGAACTCTCTGAAGCATCTCTGGCGTTAGCGTCGCCATTACGCTTTTGGGAATCGAATTCTCCTCTTCTCGAGCGACTCCAAATGAACCGTCCATCTGCTGCTGCATTGCTACATACCCGCAATGTAAGCTGAGTTCTGCGAATTGACTCGAGAAGTCCACGGCTGCGTAGATGCCGGGAGGGCCACTCACCGGATTCTTGTACCAAGTGATCTTTTTCAACGTGCGGCCTCCTGCCGCTCCTGCCTTACCATAGAACGATCGCATGTCGGCTTCCCACCTGCTGAACGTTACAGTGGTCTTCTGAATTGGCGTAAACAGCGCGTAGGCGTCAGCAAAACGGCCTGAATCCTTCGCCGCCAAGTAAGCGACAACACCGCGCACGGCGCGCTCCCGCTGGTCGGCAGTCGGCTGCCACTCGCGGTCTTGATTGCTGTACGCCACGACATGAGTGACTTCAGTGGCGGTTTTTTTCTCGCCTGGCGCGGAGCCAGGCGATTGTGCCTGCGCACTCAATACGAGCGTGGCTGACAGTATGATGGTGAGTGATAGCTTCATTTGCGATACAGCGATCAGGTTGAATTGTGGTTGGGCAAGGTTCCAGTAAATTCCGATGCTTAGGCTACATAGCCCGACCAACAAAAAAACAGCTTGTGAAAGACAGCTCCAGAACAACGAATCCTGAACGGCTGCAGTCACAAACGGTTGGGCTTTCGCTGTTTGTGAGGAATTTCAATCCGTTTTCCTGGACTCCCGTCAGCATTCAATTCGTATACTTTCAAATCAGATTTTTTAACAACATACCATCCCACAAGGTTGCTTCCCTCGAAGTCCTTTGGCACGTTTCGCGACCAGTACTTGAGGTTCACGACAAAGTAGGCCCTGTCATTAGAGAATTCTTCAACCGATTCGCAGTGGTACTCGCCAGACGTTTCGTGTACGAACTTGCGGGCCTTCGCTATAACGATCACAGACTCGCAGGCGCTTTGTCTCTCAATGCCCTGGTCCGCAGCGGTCGCAAAGCTCGTAATGCCGATTTGGACGGCAAGAGTCATGGTGAGCAATCGTAGTAAGTCCATCCCTGTGGTCAAACGCGGTTTTGGTGTCATGTTGACGTTTTGGTAAAAGTTATTATGACGCCTAAAACCGCTCTGGGCAATCTTCGGGAATGAGGGGAGACGGCCAGACTGGCGGTCGGGGGAAGTGAGTGCCGCACCGAACGAGGCGAGAAGGCGCCTGGTTCGGTGGGAGGAGAGGAGTTGCGGTATTACTGGCGCGAGCGGGCAACCAGTGCGTCCAGCACCTGCATGGACGACGGGATCACTTCGTTGCTTGGCAGGTTTGGATTCGCTTGCGCCACCATTTGCGGCTCGGTCACGAATTTGCCGTTGACGACGATCGTCGGAGTGCCGTTCACGCCATAGGCTTCGGCCATCCGCGCCAACGACTTGAGGCGCATCGCGACGCCGAAGGAGTTGTAGGCGGACAGGAATTTGTCCTTGTCGATGCCGTTACGCAGCGCCCAGTTCAGATTCTCTTCGTCGCTGCGCAGGCGGCGGCGTTCCTTATGCCAGGCGTCGAGCACCTTGCTGTACATGGTGTCTTGCAGTTGCAGGGCTTCCAGCGTGGCGTACAGGCGCGCCTCGAAGTCGCGCAGTTCGCCGCTGGAGAGGTGGATGCGGCGGAAGTTCACTTTGTCTTCGTTCTTCTTGGCCCACTCGGTCAGCGGCGTGTCGACCATGTAGCACGCAGGGCAGTGATACATGAAGAACTCGATCACTTCAACCTTGCCTTCCACCTTTTGCGTCGGCTGCGCGGTCGCCAGGGTGCGGAATTCGGCGCCGTTCACTGGATTGCTTGGCGAGGCGAAGGCGTTGCCGGCGGCGAGTGCCGCCAAAGCGAGGGATAAGGCGATACGGCGCATGAAGTCTCCTGTTTTGCGTTGTTATGCGTTGGAAGCGGAATCGACCTGCAATTCCTGGTTGCTGGCAAAGGTCGCCATATTGGTTTCGCCCATGACGCGGCTGGTGACCGTGCCGGCGGCAATCGAGCCGCTGACGTTGAGGGCAGTGCGGCCCATATCGATCAGCGGTTCGATGGAAATCAGCAGGCCGGCCAGCGCCACCGGCAGGTTCATGGAAGACAGCACGATCAGCGCGGCAAAGGTCGCGCCTCCGCCTACACCGGCCACGCCCACCGAGCCGACTGTAATGATGGCCAGTAGCGGCGCCAAAAAGCCGACGGTGAAGGGATCAATGCCGACGGTCGGTGCGATCATCACCGCCAGCATGGCAGGGTAGATACCTGCGCAGCCGTTCTGGCCGATGGTGGCGCCGAAGGAGGCGGCGAAGTTGGCGATGCCTTCCGGTGTGCCAAGGCGTTCGGTCTGCGTCTGCACGCTCATCGGAATCGAACCGGCGCTGGTGCGCGACGTGAAGGCGAAAGTCAGTACTGGCAGGATCTTGCGGGTATAGCGCAGCGGATTGAGGCCGCTGGCGCTGACCATCGCCAAGTGCACGCAGAACATCAGCAGC
The DNA here is from genome assembly GCF_058807935.1 of Pseudoduganella sp. GW821-FHT11H04. NCBI lineage: Bacteria > Pseudomonadati > Pseudomonadota > Betaproteobacteria > Burkholderiales > Oxalobacteraceae > Pseudoduganella > Pseudoduganella sp. GW821-FHT11H04. The sequence continues at coordinate 83,021 of NZ_JBXARE010000008.1, forward strand.
AGGGCGCAGTAGGATGCGACCACAAAGCCGATCAGGTTCAGGATGTCGGCGTAGCTGGAGCTGGACACCACCTGCGCCATCAGCGCAAACACGCCGTAAGGAGTCAGGCGCAGCACCAGGGTCACCATGCGCATCACGATGGTGTGCGCCACGTGCACCGCATGGTCGAAAGACGTGAAGTGATCAGGTTTCTTTTCTGCGATGCCAATCGCGGCCACGCCGACGAAGACCGCGAATACCACCACCGCAATGGTTGACGTCTTGCGTGCGCCCGTCATGTCGAGGAAGGGATTGCTCGGGATGAAGGACAGGATCATGTTCGGCAGCGACAGCGCTTGCGCGTCGGCCAGCTTGCCTTGCAGGTAGGCGCCGCGGGCCACCTCGGCAGCATTGGAGGCCAGGCCCACGGCGCTCAGTCCGAATACCTTGGCCATCAAAATGCCGATGGCCGCCGCCACGGTGGTGGTGATCATCAGCGTGCCGATAGTCAGCGCGCTGATCTTGCCCAGCGAGCTGGCATTGCGCAGCTTGAGGATGGCCGACACGATGGACACCATAATCAGCGGCATCACGATCATCTGCAGCAGCTTGACGTAGCCGCTGCCTACGATATCAAGGTATTCGCCGGTTACTTTGACTTCGTTACTGCCGGCGCCGTAAATCATCTGCAGCGCGGCGCCCAGGACAATGCCCAGGCCCAGCGCGGAAAACACGCGCACCGTGAAGCTGGCGTGGCGCTTTTGCTGCACCACGAGGAAGGCCAGCACAAGGGCCGCGACGGCCAGGTTGAGGATTACTTGCAGGTTCATGTAAGGGCTGCGGCTTAAATTTTGGAATCGACAGATTCTAATTGAATTGGTGTAGTCTTGCCTATTTGCAGTATTCGGGTTGCAGAGTCGCTACGAAAGGAGTAGTCATGTCCAAGCAGTCGATGAAGGTGGGCACCCGTTTGGCACTGGGTTTTGGCCTGGTGCTTGTGCTGATGGCTGGCGTTTCTGGCCTTGGCATCTATAACATGCAGCGCATCCACGCCCGGCTGGAGAAGGTGGTGCAGTTGAATGTGGCCAAGCTGGCTTATGTTCAGGATATGTCGGAGTCCGTGCACATCGTCGCCCGCGTCAGCCGCACCATCGTGCTGCTGTCGGACGAAGCGGCCATGCAGCGTGAACTGCTTAAAATCCAGGCGGCCCGCGCTACATACGACAAAGCCAGGGCGGCCCTGGAGGCTTTGCCGGCTACAGAGGAAGGCAAGGCAATCCGCACCCGCATCCTCGCCATGCAGCAGGAAGCGCGGCCGCTGAACGACCAGGTGCTGCAACTGGCTCTGGGTCATAAAGATGATGAGGCGACGGCGCTGCTGATGGCCAAAGCCGGCCCGGCCACCCAGCGCTGGCAGGATGCGATGGACGAAGACGTCCAGCTGCAACGTAAACATAATGAACACGATGCCGCAGCGGCGGCGGAAGCCTATGCCTCGGCCCGCACCATGATGTTGGCCATGAGCGGCCTGGCCCTGGTGGCCGGCGTGGCAGCCGCCACCATGATTGCGCGCCGCTTGCTGGCCCAGTTGGGCGGCGAGCCGGATGTTGCTGCCGAAATCGCGGGCCGCATCGCTTCTGGCGACCTGACCGTGCACGTGGCCACCCGCCACGACGACGAAGCAAGCATGATGAAGGCCATGAGCACCATGCGTGACAGTCTGCTGCGCATCGTATCCGAAGTGCGTCAGGGGACGGAAACCATCACCGCTGCCGCGACCCAAATTGCGGCCGGCAACCTGGACCTGTCTTCGCGCACCGAGCAGCAGGCCAGCGCGCTGGAGGAAACCGCGTCCTCGATGGAGGAGCTGACCAGCGCCGTGCGCGAGAACGGCAGCAATGCGCGCCAGGCCAATGAGCTGGCGGCTGCGGCCAGCGCGGTGGCGCAGCAGGGCGGCGCGGTGGTGGGACAGGTGGTCCAGACCATGGGCAATATCAGCGATTCTTCGCGCAAGATTTCGGACATCATCGGCGTGATCGACGGTATCGCTTTCCAGACCAATATTCTTGCCCTCAATGCGGCGGTGGAGGCGGCACGCGCCGGTGAGCAGGGGCGCGGTTTTGCCGTGGTGGCCAGCGAGGTGCGCCAGCTGGCACAGCGTTCGGCCGCCGCCGCCAAGGAAATCAAGGATTTGATCGTCAGCTCGGTGGAGCAGGTTGACCAAGGTAGCGCCCTGGTGGCGCGCGCCGGCAACACCATGGACGAAGTGGTGGCTTCGGTGCAGCGCGTATCGCAGATCATGCGCGAGATCTCGGCTGCCGGCGATGAGCAAAGTGCTGGCATCGAGCAGATCAACCGCGCCGTGACGGAGATGGATACGGTGACGCAGCAGAACGCTGCGCTGGTGGAGGAGGCTGCGTCAGCGGCGGATGCGCTCAAGCAGCAGGCTGCCCACCTCGACACCCTGGTGGGCGTGTTCAAGCTGCATGGGCATCACGATGTGGCCATGCGCACTGCGGCCAGCAAGAGGGCGACGAAGCAGCTGGCTGCAATCAGCGCTCCTACAATCACATAAGCTGGGCGCAGGGCGCCGACATCGCGTTCGAAATCGCTGCGCCGGCGCAGTCCAATGAAGGACCAGGCAACGGCCAGCATGGTCTCGCCGAAGCCGCGGGGTTTGGTGTTGGAATTGCTGCTGTCCATGTCGTTTCCTTTCAAGGTTGGGCCTATTGTGCTCCGGCCCAGCCCTGAAAAACAGGCGCAGAAGCGCCTGCAAACGACCGTATCAGATGGCAGCCGCCTAAGCGCGCAGACGTGTCAGGGCTTTGAGCAGCTTGGTGCGCTGTCCGCCTGCCCAGTCCAGGCGCAGCAGGTCGGCATCGCCCAGGGACTCCAGGCTGGCGGCTGCTTCGTCGCTGCCGCCATCGGCTTCGTCCAGCATTTCTTCGTAAAGCTCGGGGTAGGCCTGGATGCGCAGCATGACTTCGTCTGCCACTTCATCTTCCACCAGCGTGTCGCCCCAGAGGATCAGGCGCTCGGCCAGCGCATAAAGGGAGTCATGGCGATCCTTTGCCACGGCTTGCTGCGCCAGTTGGTCAAAGCTGGCCAGGGCTTCCTGCAGTTGGCGGGTGCAGGCTGAAACATGGCAGGCGTAGGTGGCAAATTCGCGCGCTAGCGGGCCGCCTTCGGACACCTTGTGCCAGCTTGCCAGCATGGCGTCGCCGCCCAGCACCGGACCTGCTTCCGGCACTTGCCAGGCTTGTGTTACCGTCAACTGGCGCAGCTGCATTTCGGCTCGGGACACGCAGACTTGCAAATCCTCCAGCCGGCGCGCAAAGGCGTCGTTGGCGCGCGCTTCGCGCAGCATTTGCAGCAGGTGCAGGGGAATCGTCTCAAGGCCGCGCCATCGGCTGATGGCAGGCGAGGCGGAAGCACGCGGCGCAAGGGCCGGCGCCAGCAAGCGGGTCGTGTCACGCACACCACGGCCGCGCAGCAGCCAGGTGTCACCGGGTCTGAAATGAAGCAAAGAGTCCATTGCTACCTCCCTCGGGCGATGAGGGAATTGTGAACCTTTTACCAAGGCCCTGCAAGCATCAGCCGGTGCAGATTATGCGGTTACGGCCGCCGCGCTTTGCCTGGTATAGCGCGTCGTCGCCGCGTTTCAGCACGTCTTCGCAGGATTCGTCGTCGGCGCGGAATTCGGACAGGCCGCCGCTGATGGTGGCGCCATCGCCAATGCTGCCCAGGGCGTGCAGGGTCTCGGCAATGCGCAGGCGCAGGCGCTCGGCGATCGGCGTGGCTTGTTCGCAGGTGGTGTGTGGCATCAGGACCACGAATTCGTCGCCGCCCAGGCGGGCCGGCGCGTCGGTGCTCCGTAATTCGCAGCGGCAGACGTCAGCGGCAGTGCGGATGACCACGTCGCCGGCCAGGTGCCCGTGCTCATCATTGACGCGCTTGAAGTGGTCTATATCGAAGATCAGCATGGACATGGGCGTGTCGTAGCGTTCGAACGTATCGAAATGCTCGGCCAGCACATGCATGAGCTTGCGGCGGTTGAGCAGGCCGGACAGGGCATCGATCTCGCTCAGCATGCGCAGCCGGGTTTCCAGCTCCTTGCGCGCGGTGATGTTGCTGGCGACCCACAGCACGGCGTCTTCACCATTCACCGGGAAGTCGAGCGCCTGGATACGCCCTTCGAACCAGAGGTGGTAGGCGGGGCCATTGGTTTTCAAGCCTTTCACGTCGCTTGCTTCCAGGCCGTACTCGACAATATGCAGGCCCTGATCCTGCAGGGCTTTTTCAATTTCGCACTGGAACCAGGCGGCCTTGTCGGCTGCCAGCACTTCATGGATTGTTTTGCCGATCAGGTGGGAGCCGTCGTGATAGTAGCGGGCGTCGATGCCGCCGAAAATAGCCATATAGCGTCCGCTGCGCGTCAGGATGAACGCAGGGTCGGGCAGGGCATTCAACACAGCCGCCAATTGATTGCCGGAGAACAGTGTTTCGTCGCGCATGATGTCTAGGACAGTAGCCACAGCTCGGCGATTAGGCAAACATTGTTAATATAATTTTCAGCAATCTTAACAGTTGGTATTCAGTCACCAGTCGCTTTGAGCCATTCCAGCTGGCCGCTTGCGGCTTCATCCAGGCGGGCCGCCAGGGCTTTTGCCTCGGGCTGGGCAACGCGGAAGGCCAGCATCACGCGCTCCTGGTGGCCGACTTCGACCAGGCTGGCGCCGGCTGCAGCAAGTTCCCGGCGCAGCAAGCCCTCTAATGAATAGGGCAGGGTGCAGCGCAGTTCGGTGTAGCGCACGATGGCGATCTTTTCCACCGTCAGCAGGGCCTGGGCCACAGTATCGGTATAGGCCCGGACCAGGCCGCCGGCGCCAAGCTTGATGCCGCCGTAGTAGCGCACCACGGCGGCCAGCACGCCTTCCAGGTCCTGGTGGCGCAGCACGTCCAGCATGGGGCGGCCAGCCGTTCCGCCCGGTTCGCCGTCGTCCACGGCAGCCGACTGGCCGCCGGCCAGCAGGGCCCAGCAGACATGGGCCGCATCCGGGTTGTCGGCGCGCAACTGTGCCACAATGGCCTGTGCTTCGGCACGGTCGGCGACCGGCTGGACAAAGCCGAGGAAGCGGCTTTTCTTAATGATCAGCTCGCTGGTGGCGGAGGTGGCAATAGTTTGTGGCATGGGGCCAACATGATACAGCTTTGCTGCCAGTTGCTGGCCGCCTTACCTTACAATGCTGTTGCAGAATTTTCAACTTGACAACATTTTGGCGACCTACCGGCTCAAAACTCTTGGCGTGCAGGACAGCTTCCAGCGGGAGCGCGTCGAGGCACGCCTGATGCTTTTGTTCCGCCGTCCGCTGGAAGCGGTGCGTCCGATTGTCGCCGGCCAGGGCGCCATCCTGAAAAAAGGCATCGACTGGGCGACCGCCGAACGTTATCGCGAGGCCTTGATGACATGCGGCCTGCGCTGCGAGATCGAGGAAGAAAAAGTGGCGGTGGCGCGCGCCACCCTGGCTGAATACGCCTTCCAGCTGCAAGCCCACCTGGAGTTGCTCGACCCGGGCCGCCGCTGGAGCTTTATCGAGGCCGAACAGGAATTATTCGGCGTGCCCGGCCCGGCTTCGCCATATCCGCTTGAACTGGTGGTGCCGCTGGAGCGCCTGTACCTGGAATGGCTGGCCGCTTCGCTGGCCGCCAGCGAAGACTTGCTGCGCCACACGGCAGGCATGGTCCTGATGGGCAATACGCCTGGCATGGTGGAGGATGCCGCCAGCCACCTGCTGCCGATTGTGCGCAACAGCGCCGAGCGCGGGCAAGCCATGCTGGCGGCCGCGCGCGGCTATTCGCCGCTGGTCTTCCGGCCCGTCTGCGAGGGACTGGAAATGGGCCTGGCCTACCATCGCGGCCGCGTCGTGCATCGCGTGGCGCAATCCCATCTCAAAGCCTGGGACATGAGCGAAAGCGCAGCCTTCGAAGCCGCCTTTGCCAACCTGCGTGCGCGTTCCACCGCGCCTTTGCTGTCCTCGCCGCAGGGCGTGTTCGGCGGCGGCTGGAACGATGGCTACGATTCTTCGCGCATGCTGCTGCCGGAACTGATCGAAGGAACCGTCGTTGAAGGCCGTCCGGTGGTGATGGTGCCGACGCGCGGCATGCTGATGGTGGCCAGCGACAAGAACGAAGCGGCGCTGGACGCCATGCTGAAAACGGCAATCGAGGCTATGCGCGAAGAGAAGATGGTGATGCCGCGCCTGCTGCGGCTGGTCGATGGCCGCTGGCAGTTCTTCGTGCCGCCAAGCCTGGCGCGCCGCCTGAACAGCCTGGCCAAATACGTGGAAGGAAACGATTACCGCGCGCAGAAAGAATTGATGAAGGCGCACGAAATGGCCAGCGGGCGTAACCGTTGCATCGCCACCTACCTGGTTGGCAAGCTCGGTCCGGAGCAACTGCGCACCAGCGCCTGCACCTGGTCGCGCGATATGACCAGTCTCCTGCCCAAGACCGACCTGCTGTACTTTGCCGATCCAGCCAGCCTTGATCCGCCGATCACGGTAAGCTGGGATGCCGCCATGCCGGTGGTGGGCGCGCTGATGCAGCGCACCGACGACCATCCGCCGCGCTACCTGGTGGAGCAATTCCCGAATGCGGTGCAACTGGCGCAGCTGGCCGATATCGCTGCCGCTGCGCGCCGCGAGGCTCGCGCCCAGGCAGCACAGGCAAAGCAGGAAGCGCAGGCCGCGCTGGCTGCGCAAAACAGCCAGAAGCTGCCGTCCCTGAAGCGCAAAGGCAAATCCAAGGGCGCCGCCAAAGGCGCGGCCGATCCTGCGGGTCGGCGCCGCCCGACCTGGCAGGCCGTGCGTACCGCGCTTGCCCGCTGGGTTGAGACCAAGCCTGCACATGCTCGATAACAATGCACTGGTGGCCGCGGCCACGCCTGTTTTCCTGCTCATGATCGCGCTGGAGGCCTGGCTGTCCCACCGCCAGCGCCTGGACGCCTACACACTGGCCGACAGCCTGACCAGCATGTCCTGCGGCATCTGGACCGTCACGCTGGAAGTGTTCACCAAGTCCGCCATGCTGCTGGCCTATGGCTGGGTGTTCAGCCACCTCTCGCTGTGGCAGTCCGCGCCTGATTCAGCGTGGACCTGGATCTGGTCCTTCCTCGCTTTTGACTTCGTGTATTACTGGGCGCACCGCTGGTCGCACGAAATCAATTTCTTGTGGGCCGTGCACTCGCCACACCACCAGAGCGAAGAATTCAACCTCACCACCGCGTTGCGCCAAGGCGCTTTCCAGGACGTCTTCCATGCGCCGCTGTTCATGACGCTGGCGCTGCTTGGCTGCCCGCCCGGCGTGTTCATCATCCAGCTCACGCTGAGCAAGTTCTACCAGTTCTGGATCCACACCCGCCTGGTCGGCCGTGTGCCGCTGATCGAAGGCATTCTCAATACGCCAAGCGCCCACCGCGTGCACCACGCCGTCAACGATGTCTACCTGGACCGCAACTATGCCGCCACGCTGATGTTGTGGGATCGCCTGTTCGGCACCTATATTGCAGAAGGCGAGGAATGCGTGTACGGCGTGCGTAAAGGCGCGCCGGGCTGGAATGCCGTGTGGGCGCAATTCGCCTGGCCGGCCGTGATGTGGCACGACGCCGTGCGCACCGCGCGCTGGCGCGACAAGCTGTCGCTGTGGTTCCGCCTCACCGGCTGGCGTCCCGCCGATGTCGCCGCCGCCGATCCGTGGCCTCCCTTCGTACTGCCCAAGGGCCGTCTTTACCTCGCCACCCGCGCCAGCACCAGCGGCCCGCGCTGGACCTTTGCCGCACTGACCGCCTTCATTGCCGCCGTGGTCTTGCAGAACCAGCTGATCATCCACGCCGCCACGCTGGCCATGCTGCCTAAACTGGCGCTGGTCGGCGCCGTCACTGCTGCGCTGCTGCTGGCGGCGTATTGCCTGCAAGCCGTTGCGCCTTCCGCCGCCAGCGCGCCAGCCAGAACACCGGCAGGCTGACCGCGCCCAGCGCCACGCCCCACCAAAAGGCTTCCTGGCCCATGCCGTAGAAGGCCCACACTGAAAACACGCATGTCATCACCGCGCTGAACGCCAGCATGGCGCCGCGCTGCCGCAGCTTGAACACTGCGGCGCCGCCGACCAGATACAAGGGCATGCTGGCTGCCGTCACAACCAGTGTGAGGAAGGTGAAGCCTTCCGCCAGCGAACGGCTGTAGTTCATGGCGATCATCGCGCTGGCCAGTATGCCCACCAGCAGCAGCGACCAGGCCGGCGCGCCGTGGCGGTTCGGCGTTTTCAGCATGGCGGGGAAGATGCCATGGTGGGCCATGGAGGCCGTCACTTCACCAGCCAGCATGGTCCAGCCATTCAGCGCTCCGAGACCGCTGATGATCACCGCCAAGGCCAGCCAGTGCCCGCTGCCGGCATCCCAATAGCGGCGGAACAAGTCGACGAAGGGCGCGTTGGACGCGGCCAGCTCGGCCTGCGGCAGGAGTAGCATGGGTATGGTGCAGACCAGCACATACACGACCGCCGCAACCAGCGTGCCGGCGATTGTGGCGCGCGGTATGGTGCGTTCCGGCTGGTGCACCTTGGTGGCTGGAAGCGAGGCGCATTCCACGCCCAGCATGGCAAACAGGGCGATGGTGCCGGCAGCCGCGGTGCCGTCGAGGGTGAAGGGCGTAGCCGGCAGGTGGGCGGCGTAGGCGGCGCCGTTGCCCATCATGACCCAGGCGCCGAGCAGCACGATGGCGCCCATCGGCAGCAGCTTGAGCGCAGCGGAAGCCAGCTGCACGCGGCCCGATGCCAGCGCGCCGCGCAGGCTGACCAGCACAAAGAACCAGATGATGGCCATGGCCGCCAGAGGCGGCAGGGCGGGGTGTGATGAGAGTGCGGGTATCAGGGTAGTGAGATAGCCGACGATGCCGATCGCCAGCGCCGCATTGGTGACCCAGATCGACACCCAGTAGCACCACATGGTGAAGAAGGCGACGCCGTTGCCGAAGGCGCGGCGGCAGTATCCGTAAGGGCCGTCTTCATCCGGCATGGCGCGCGCCAGCCGTGCGAAGACGTGGGCGATGAACAGGCAGCCGATCACGGTGATGGCCCATCCCGCAAAGGCGTTTTTGCCAAACGGCGCCAGCGCGGCTGGCAGCATGAAGATGCCCATGCCGATCATATTCCCCACGATCAGGGAAGTGCACATCCAGAAGCCGAGCGGTTTGGTTTTATCCATGGCGTGCATAGGCGGTGCGCAGCAGGTTCTGGAAATGCCAAACGCCGCTTTCACGCTTGGGGTTCAGGCGTCCGGCGCTGTAGGAGCCGGACGCCAGGCCTTGCTGCACGTGTTCGCAGATGCTGATGTCCTCGGCCTGTATCTCGTCGCTGAAGGCTTGCTCGGCCTCGATGCGCGCCTGTACCTCGGGTTCCTCAGTGTAGTAATAGTCGAACTCCACGATGCAGTGCTGATGGCCCGCCGGCAGGATGCGGTTGGTCTGCAGCCGCCCCGGCGTGATGTTCAGCATGATGTTGGGGTAGATGAAGTAGTACCAGGCATTCCCATCGCCATAGATGCCGTCGTTATTGCGCAGCGGCGAATGCTGCAGCGAATGCCACTGCGCCAGTTCGGTATCGTAGACGCGGTAGTCGAGCACCTTCGACAGGCCCGGGTGGACGAAGGGCAGGTGGTAGCCTTCCAGGAAGTTGTCGATGTAGACCTTCCAGTTGCAATCGAGCTTGTAGGTGTCGCGCTTGGCGAAGCGCATGGCCGACAGGTCGGTCGGTGCGATGCGTTCGCCGATACCGGCAAACACCTGCTCGAAGGGCGGCGTGTCGTCGCTGAGCGCCACGAACACCAGGCCTTGCCACTCGCGCACCTGGATCGCCGGCAGGCGAATCGAAGATTTGTCGAAGTTGGCTGCGTCCTGCATTTCAGTGGCGGCGCGCAGGCGGCCATCGAGTTCGTAAGTCCAGCCGTGGTATTTGCAGTGCAGCGCACGCGCGCCTTTGCCGTTGCATGTGGCGAGAGGACCGGCGCGGTGGCGGCAGACGTTGAAGAAGGCCTGCAAGCTGCCGTCGCTCTGGCGTATGATGAGGATCGGTTTGCCGGCGATGTCGCCTACCACGTGGTCGCCTGCGGCTTGCAGTTCGCCTGTGTGTGCGGCCAGTTGCCAGGCAGCGCCGAAGACTTCGCGCCGTTCGAAGTCCAGCCATTGCGGGTCGGTATAGAAGCTGGTGTGCAGCGCGTGCGCTTGTTCCAGCGGCTCGATGCGGCAATGCTCCTTCAGGGTCATCTTTTGCTCCGCGGCGGGAAAGATTCACTTTCTCATAATTTGCAGCAGACTGGAAGAAAAGGGTTGCGAAAATGGAGGAACGTCTTTTCTTTGAGGGATTGCAGGCGCTGGCGGCTTCCGCCTTCCCCAAGCACTGCAATGTCTGCGGGCGCGTATTCAACACCGCAGCGGACTTCATGCAGCAAACCCAATCGGTGCGCAAGGACGTCTCTGGCCTCAAGCAAAGCTTTGACGATGACAGCGTGGCGATCGTCGAGGCTTATCGCAACTGCCTGTGCGGCTCCACCCTGATGGACTTTTTCTCGGACCGGCGTGATGTCTCCGAAGCTGGCAGCCGGCGCCGTGAGCTGTTCGACAAGCTGCTGCCCCACCTGGAAGGAAAGGGAATGAACAGGGCGGCGGCGCGCACGCACCTGTTGGGGCTTTTGCGCGGCCAGCAGAATTCCGATAAAATAGATAGGTAGCCTAACTATTTTTATCTTGAATGTCAAAATCACATGAGGCGCGCGTTCACGCGTTGTCCGAAGAATTACGCCTGGTGCTGAAGCGCCTGGTGCGAGAAATGCGGCGCGACGCCAGTGAAAATGGCGGCGACATCCCGCTGGTGCAGTACATGCTGCTGTCCATCATCCAGGAACAACCCGGCATCGGCGTGGCGGAACTGGCGCGCCTGGAGAATGTGCGCGCCCCGACCATGAGCGGCCATGTCAAAGCGATGGAGGAGGCGGGCCTGGTGGAGCGCAGCGCGCCCGATCCGCAAGACCGGCGCCGTTCCGGCCTGCAGGTCACCGGTCTTGGCGCCGAGCGCCTCGAAGCCTTGCGCGAATCGCGGCGCGACTGGATGGCGAATCGCGTCAACCGCCTCACGCCGGCCCAGCTGGCCGCGCTGGAAGCGGCCATCGAACCCCTGAACGAAATCGGAAAAGCATGAAAGACACGCCGGTCACCGAGCGCGAGATCCGCGCCGTCTATCTCTCCATCATGGCGGTGCTTGGCCTGAGCGCGCTGGACCAGAGCATCGTCGCCACCGCGCTGCCGCGCATCGTGGCCGACCTGGGCGGCATGGCCCACCTGTCCTGGGTGGTCACGGCCTATGTGCTTGCGTCCACCGCGACCATGCCGCTGTATGGCAAGCTGGCCGACCAGTACGGGCGCCGGCCGATGATTTTTGTTGCGATGGGCGCCTTCCTGTTTGGCTCCGTGCTATGCGGCCTGTCGCAGAATATGACGCAGCTGATTGTGTTCCGCGCGGTGCAAGGCGTGGGGGCGGGCGGCTTCTTGCCGCTGGCACAGATCATCATCGCCGACATCATTCCGCCGGCGGAACGGGGCAAGCGCATGGGCATGGTGCCGGTGGTGTATGCGGCCACCAGCCTGCTGGGGCCTGTGCTGGGGGGCCTGATTACCGATGCGCTGTCATGGCATTGGACTTTCTATGTCAACCTGCCGGTGGGCGCGGTGGCCTTCTACGCCATTGCGCGCGCACTGCGCAAGGAAACCATCCACCACGCGCATCGCGTCGATTACCTCGGTTCGGTGTTGATGACGGGAGCGATCACCTCGGCGCTGCTGGTGCTGGCGCTGGGCGGCACGGAGTGGCCATGGAATTCTGTGCAGGTGCAGGTTTGCAGCGTGCTGGCGCTGGTGCTGGGCGGCTGGCTGGCCGTCCATGTGCGCCAAGTGCCGGAACCTGTGCTGCCGCCGGATTTGTTCGGCAACCGCGTGTTCAATATCGCCAGTGTGGTGATGGCGCTGACCTTCATGGGGTTGATGGGGGCGACCGTGTTCTTCCCGCTGTTTTTCCAGGTGGTGATGGGGAGCAGTCCGGCCAGTTCCGGCATGCTGACCGTTGCCATGATGCTTGGCCTGGTCGGCTCCTCGATGGTGAGCGGGCGCCGGCTGGCGCGTACCGGCAAGTGCAAGGGCGTGCAACTGGGCGGCCTGGTGGCGGCGCTGGTGGCGTTTTCCACCCTGGCGTGGGGGATGGAGGCCAGCTGGGGCTATGGCGTGATTGAGCCTGCGATTTTCCTGCTTGGCGCGGGCCTGGGACTGGTGATGCCGAATATGACCATCGCGGTGCAGAACGCTTTGCCGCTGGCGCGCCGCGGCGTGGGTACGGCGATGCTGACTTTCTTCCGCTCGCTGGGCGGCTTGCTGGGCGTGACGGGTTCGGGCGCCATGCTGGCGCGGTCGCTGCATACCCACGGGGTGCAGGCGGTGGCGGCGGTGGGGCTCGGCGTGAGTGTGCTGCCATCGACGGTGGCCGTGTACCGCCACGCAATTGCCGGCATCTTCGGCGCCGGTGCGGTGCTGGTGCTGCTGGCGCTTATCGTGCTGTTGTTCCTGCCAGAGATTCCCCTGGCAGGCCACAAGACGGATTAAGGGGCGATGAGCAGTCCGGCGAGCATTAGCAGCCAGAATAAACCGCCAAGCACGCACCAGATAATGTTTGCAGCCGTAAATGTCGCGTTGTCGGCTCCGCTTGGGTCGCCGCAGCGCGCATTGATTTCGCCCTGAACGCTCTTAAGCAGCAGGCCGGTCGGCACCAGCAACAGCAGCGTACAAATATTGACATAGGGCCAAGCCCAGCCTTTGTCTGCCAGGCGCCACATGATATTCGACGTGATTATGAGGACCACCATGAACGTGGCATTCTGCCTGGAGTCCCAGGCGCCGCGCTCGCCGGTGGCGTCGTGGTCTGCAACGTTGCGGAACAGCGAATGCTGGAAGAAGACCGAGAAGATCGTACGCGGGATAGGCCAGACGCCTTCATCGGTTGCCTTGTTGTGCAAGGCCCAGTTCTTATAGTTCCAATACCGGAGATAGAAGCCGAATGTCATGAAATACAGGATCAGCAACTTGCGCGTTGAAACGACATAGAAGCGATTATCCGAACGCGTTGCCGTTTTCGGCTCTTCGAAGTTGGAGAGGGGCGGGGCGTAAATGTTATCGGTCATGTTCAATCTAGCAATAAAAGATTGCGAATTGTAACGATTCGTACGGGCGAGAACGCTCTCGAATAGTCACTTGTTGCAAGTTTCCTACACGATTCCTATGTGGCCGACGCCCCTTTGTGGAAACGACACATATGTTTTCGGAATATCAAAACGAAAAGACGCAATACTTTCAACTTTCACGTCCCGCATAAGATTGACTCACCAAAACCAGAACAATGGAGACAACAATGCGTAAGACTGTATTGGCAGCGCTGATTGCGGAAATGCTGCTGCCCCTGGGTGCCTTTGCTCAAACCGCCGACGAGGCGATCGATCCTTCGGCCAAAATCGTGGTGAGCGGCGTGCGTGCATCGCTGGCTTCCTCGCTGGCGACCAAGCGCCTGCAAGAGGGTGTGGTCGATGCCGTGTCGGCCGAAGACGCCGGCAAATTCCCGGACACGAACATCGCCGAATCCCTGCAGCGCGTGACCGGCGTGCAAATCCAGCGCAATAACGGGGAAGGGCGCTACATCTCGGTGCGCGGCCTGGGCCCGGAATTCAATAATGTGCTGGTCAACGGCCGCACCATGACCAGCGACACCGGTGGCCGCGATTTCTCTTTCGACCTTTTGTCTTCCGATTTGATTTCGAAAGCCCTGGTCTACAAGACTTCCATGCCTTTCCTGCCTGAAGGCGGCATTGGTTCGACCGTGGATATCCAGACTGCCCGTCCGCTGTCCGGCAAGCCTGGCCACACTGGCGTGGTCAATGTGTTCGACTCCTACGATTCGAACTCCAAGAAGAACACGCCAAACGTCAGCGGCATGTACTCCTTCGCCAACGAGAACAAGACCTTCGGCGTGACCGGCTCGCTGTCCTACACCGACCGCGCCTCCAAGCAGAACAAAGCCATCAACGACGGCTGGAACCTGCGCGACGTCTACATGATCGACGGCGACCTGAATTCCAAGGGCCTGACCATGGCCAACGTCACCAGCAAGAAGCTGCTGATGCCGCAAAGCTTCGGCTACCAGCAGGAAATCGAGAGCCGCAAGCGCCTGGTCAGCAACCTCACCGTGCAATACAACCCGTCGGCCGACTGGAAGCTGACCGCCGACGCGCTGTACTCGCGCCTGAACCAGCGCAATGACGTGATCGCGATCAGCGACTGGAACAACCCGGTGCAGCTGGGCGTCAAGACTGACGCGAACAACCAGGTGGTGAGCTTCTTCCGTCCGGGCGCGAACTTCTTCGCCAATAACCCGGCCCTGGTGGGCGACGGCACCGGCGTGCTGACCGACGCCAACTCGAACGACATGATCGTCAAGGGTGGCGACCGGCTGTCGATCACCAAAGCCTTCGGCCTGAATTCGAAGTGGAACGTCTCGCCGGAATGGAAGCTGGAAGGCGATATCTCGAATTCGCGCACCACCACCAAGACGCCGGACCAGTGGATCGTGGCCGGCATGGTGCCGAAGAATGGCGACACGCTGACCTTCGGCAGCATGCCTAGCCTGCAGTTTGGCGACGGCATTACCGACCCGACGGCGGTGCGCGCCCACGCGGTGTCCAATAAAGATGTGCGCTTTGCCGATGAATTGAGTGAAGGCCGCATGAGCGCCTCATGGTCGCATGAGATGGGCGCTTTCAAGGGCCTCGACACGGGCGTCTCGTATTCGCAGCGCAAGGTGGGCCGCAGCCAGTGGGAGAGCGATTCCTGGAATGCCTTCAGCGGCTACCACGTGTCCCTGCCATCGTCGCTGTTCACGGTGAAATCGCTGGACAACGCCTTTGCCGGCGCGCCGGCCAGCTACCTGAGCTTCAATCCATACGACTACATGGCCTACCTGAACCAGCCTTCGACGCTGGCGCTGTCGAACGACCCGGCCCTGTACCTGGATAAGACCAAGTTCCCGAACGGCCCGATGTCGATCGACTACACCAAGCCGAATATGTGGAGCGTGAAGGAAAAAGTATCGAGCTTCTTCGTTGATTCGAAATGGGAAGGCGAGCGCTGGTCGGCCAATGCCGGCGTGCGCGTGGTGCATGTGAATTCGACTTCGACCGGTATCAGCCGCGAACTGCTGTCTGCCACCAAGAGCCCGAACGACACCACCTACATCCTGAACTACGGCCCTGCGGTGCAAACCTCGGTCGACAACAGCTACAACAGCTTCCTGCCATCCGGTAACGTGAAGTTCGACCTGACCGACGAGATGGTTGTGCGCCTGGCGGCATCCAAGACCCAGACCCGCCCAACCCTGAACCAGATGGGCGTTGATAACTGGTACGGCGGCCGCTTCGGCGACGTGCAGACCGGCGGCGGCAACCCTTACCTGAAGCCGATGGAGTCGAAAAACCTGGACCTGTCGTATGAGTGGTACCTGTCCAAGACCAACTTCCTGGGTGCGGCGCTGTTCCATAAGAGCGTCTCGAACTTCCTGGAGAAGCGCCTGGAAGACATCAAGATCCCTCAGTACACGGAAGTGGTACATGACACCCGTATCCGCAACGGCCAAAAGGGCAAGATCAAGGGCATTGAGCTGGCAGGCCAGTTCGCCTTTGATAACAGCAACGCCTGGCTGAAGGGCTTCGGCGTCGCCGCCAACTACACCTTCGTCGACGCCACCGCGAACCGCGACGATGCAGCTGCGCTGGATTGCGGCTACCCAGGCTTGTCGAAGCAGTCGTGGAACGGTTCCGTGTTCTATGAAAACGAGACCTTCTCGGCGCGTGTGAGCTACAACTGGCGCAACAAGTTCGCTGTCGATTGCGGCGGCGGCAGCACCCAGCCGCGCACCCGTGCAGCGTATGGCCAGTACGATATGAGCCTGCGCTACAACCTGACTCCGAAGATCGCGCTGTACCTGGATGGCATCAACCTGGGCAACGAGCGTATGCACGAATACGCCAACAACGAGAGCCAGTTCCTGACCCTGGAGGATGTCGGCCGCCGTGTGAATGCGGGCCTGCGCTTCGCCTTCTAAGCGAGGAGGGGCGCGATATCGTCGAGGTGGACGGCTTCGAAAGTGGGCAGTGCTTCCGTGTCGTTGCTTAAGCGGCCCGGGTTGAACCAGCAGCTTTCGATGCCGAACCGGTTGGCGCCAAGGATGTCGGCGTCAAGCCGGTCGCCCACGATGATGGTCGCGTCCTTGCGGAAGGGGGCGCGCGCCATCTTCGTCGCATATTCGAAGAAGCGGCTATCGGGTTTGGCGTAGCCGCAGGCTTCGGATGTCGCGGTGAATGAGATGTAGTCGCCCAGCCCCGAGCTGGCAATGCGGCGATCCTGGATGCTGGCTACGCCGTTGGTAATGATGCCCACTTCTCCGTGGGCGGCCAGTGTCTCGCACAGGCGCTTGGCGCCATCGATCAGCACGACGTTTTCCGAGAGCGACTCAAGGTAGCGGTGGCTCGCCCGCTGCGGGTCAAGCTCCAGCGCATTTGCCGCGAAAGTCTTGCGGAAGCGCTCAACCTTCAGGAATTCTTTCGTGACCGTGCCGGCTTCAAAGGCACGCCACAATTCGAGATTGACGCCCTGGTATTGCTGGAACAATTCGTCGATGTTGTCATTGAAGCCCAGTTCGCGCAACACGCGTTCGAAGGAGAGCTTTTCGGAAGCCCGGAAATCCAGCAGGGTGTCGTCGAGGTCGAAGAGGAAGAGGGTGTGCTTCATAGTGCAGATAATAAAATAGCCAGCCCGAAGGCTGGCTATTCTATCTTTTTCTGGTAGGCCGTGCGGGGCTCGAACCTGCGACCAACGGATTAAAAGTCCGCTGCTCTACCAACTGAGCTAACGACCCGAAGGGCCCGAATTATATAGACCCCGGATCGTTTCGGCAAGCGCGGGGGCGGAGATTATAATCAGGGCACTTGAAGCTCCACCGGACCAGATCATGACTTACGAAGAATACCTTGACGAAGTGACCACACTCATCTTCGAAAAATACAACCTGAAGGACTCGCTCGCCGTTAAGTTGGTAATGGATGCGCAAGACGCGGAGTTTTTTGTGCGTCATGACGACGACAAGAAGCTGCGCAATATCGACCAGGCGCACAAGGACGCCAAGAAGATTTACGACGCCTACGCAGCCCGCGCGCCGCGCCGTTGATGGAAGGGCAAGCAAACCAGGTCGCCGGCGTCGCGCTGGATCGCGACTCGCTGGCGCAGCACATCGCCGCCGGCGTCCGCCATTTCGTGCAATGCGGTTTTGATGATGAAGACCTGTCGCGGCTTGACCTGCAGGACTGCGTTTTCGATCGCTGCACCTTCAATGAATCGATCCTGTACGCCAGCAAGCTGGCCCGCACCTCATGGCAGCGTTGCCGCGCGATGTCGGCGGATTTCGAGTCGGCCGATCTGGTCGACGCACAGTTCAATGGCTGCGACCTGAATAACAGCAAATGGCGCCGTACCAAGCTCGCATCCGCCAGCTTCCGCAGCTGCAAGCTGACTGGCGCGGAATTTGAGGAAGTCTCGCACCTGGGCGCTCACTTCGAAGAATGTTTGCTGGTTGGCGCTGATATGCGCCGCTTCTCGTTCCGCAAAGCGGTATTGAAACAGCTGGACTTTTCGGACGCCGACCTGTCCGGGTGCGACTTCCGCGAAGCGGTGTTTGAAGAATGCAGCCTGCGCGAAGCGGTGATGAAGCTGACCCGCTTCGAAGGCGCGGATTTGCGCGGCGCCGACCTTGGCGGCCTTAAGCTCGCCGACGCGCGCGCCTTCAAAGGAGCGGTGATCGCCCACAGCCAGGCCGCTGCCATCCTGGCTGAATTGGGAATGATTGTGGCTTAGTGCTGGAAGTCGAACTTGCAGTCGGCAGTTGAGCAATTCAGCGTGAGGACTTCGACAGGGAAGTTCACATCCTGCACCAGGGTTTCCTCGCCGTTTACGACGAAGTAGACTTGCTTGCCCTGCGTGTAGACCAGTACGTCGAATTCATCGCCCGGCTTGAACTCGTTATCCAGCCATTTCTCATTAGTGCGCTGGCTGCTTTCAGGGCCACGAATATTGCTGCTGGCGTGAACCTTCGGCGACTCGCCACGTTGTCCCTGCAGGTTAAAGCAAGCTATGTCGCTTGGATTGATTGCAGACACGCAGACAGCCAGCAAAGGCCCCCATTTCTCATGGGGCTGGAGATTATCCATCGAGACGGTAATTCTGCGATGCTTATCCTTGTTGAAGCGGAAGTTCTTTGTGCTGACATAGCCGCCTTCCACGGACTCAGGGAAAGACCAGGGATCTTTCTTCGCTTCCTTGGACGGATTACGGTCAGAAGGCTCGTAAGCGGCATTGGCTTCCTTCATTGCCTTGACGGCGTCGGTATATCCTTGGCGAGCGGATAACTGCAAGTAGGCGGCGGCCTTTTTCCGGTCCTTGGCCACGCCTTTTCCTTCGCTGTGAAGACGATACATCAGGTACTGGGCTTCGCTGTCGTCGGATTCGTCTGCTGCTTGCTGGACCATGCCAGGAATGCCTGCATCGTCAAGCTGCCCGTCCAGGTAGAACTTGCCCAGGGGGACGGCCGCGGAGTGCTGGTATTTCTTGAAGGCCTTGGTGCACCAGTTGAGCGCCTGCTGTGCGTCCTTTTCGACGCCGACGCCGTTCGCAGTTCGTTTACACATCTCGAGCATGCCAAGGCCGTCGCCGTTCATGGCAAACAGCTGCGCCGCTTCCAGCCCCCGGTCGCGCATGTAAATGGCGACAGGAGGTTCAGCATCGGCCGGAGGCAGTTTCTTGTCTTCGAACAGCGCCATCAACGGCCCCAGCGGCACGTTGGTGCCGTTGACCGCCAGCAGGCCGCCTTTCAGCTCAATGGTAGTACGAAGCACGTTTTTGTCCAGGCGCGCGTAGTTGTTGGCCAGCGCTTTACCCAGCATCATTTCGTAGATCTGTGCAGACATCTGCTCAACCGAAATCTTCGCGGCATCACGGCTCTTGTCGTTGCGCGCCATCGCATCGGCGGCTTCACGCAGCAAGGAGAGGGGGACGGCGATTTCCAGCCGGCCCGCCAGCTTCTTGAGCGCGGCGGAGCCGGATTCGAAATCGGCTTCCGTGGCGTTAGGCATCGACAGATGGCCTTTGATGGCGACCTTCTGGCCGTTATAGCTGGCGCTCAGGTCCTCGATGTCCATCGAAGCGCCAAGCAAGACCAGGCGTTTCAGCAAAGGCAGGTAGCGCGCCAGCGACTGGCTGGCCTTGGATTCGTCCAGGCCCTCAACGCGCATGCGGTCCAGTTCCACCTTCAGGTTCGCCATGGCTCCGGCGTCGAGTTTGCGCCAGCGCAGCGCCATGTGCAGCTTGTCGATCGCGTGATCTTCCGTGCCCATGCGGCCGAAAGTGAATTCGGAAAGACCCGAGAAGTACTGGCCTTTGCGCTGGAACTCGTTAGAGAAGCGGATGCCGTCGACTGAAAATTCGTCCACTTCTTCGCCTGCCGGCACGAAGCGCATCTTGCCGATTTCGCCGCGCGATTTGCTGCTCCAGTAGTCCGGCTGCATAGAGCCCGCGGTGCTCAATCCCTCCAGATCGAGGCGGAGCTGCTTGTCGACAATGCTCAGCGAAGACATGCTGGCGCTGCTCGTCAGGCTGCCGTTTGGCGCAACCCCCAATTTCATGCTGGCCTGCGCCCACTTTGTTTGTCCGGATTCGTCCTGGAACTGGCCTGCGGGCAGTGTGATGCTGTAGTTGGCGCGGCCTGCGGTGGCCGGTTCGCGCTTGACAACCAAGGGGCTCTCGTTGCCGAACACCGTCCGTACCGCAGCCATTTGTTCGGGCGAATAGACGTTCTTGCTGGCTTTATCCGGCTGGATGATTTTTCCTTGTTTGATCACCAGGCGTGAGCCGAGCTCGCGCATCACGTAATCGCTTGCCAGTACGGCAGGACCTACAGGTTTTGGTGTTTCAGCTGGTTCGGCAAAGGCAAGGGGAGACAGGGCAAGCAAGGCCCAAATGAGGTGCAGTTTTACCACGATGGAGTCGTTTTATTTATTGCAAAAATAATATTTTAGCAGTTTTGCAGTGTAATATTTTGCCTCTGGAAATTTTTTGAGAATGATCCAATGCACGTAGAACTTCCTAAAAAGGGTGCGCTCGCCTCGTTCAAGGGCTTTGCGAGTGAGTACGCGATGATTGTCGTGAGTATCCTGACCGCGCTGGCGCTGGAACACGGCGCCCAGACCTGGCACCACAACCATCGCGCGCATGAGGCGCAGGCAAACATCGAAGCGGAGATGCGCACCAATCTTGAGGAAGTGCGCGCTTCAATGCGCAAGAACCAGGAAGAGATCGTCAAACTGGATGCGCTGCGCGAAGTGCTGCGCAAGGACATCATCGATAAAGTGGAGGGCAAGCAGTTGCTGGAACACTTGAAGCAAACGACCAAGGGCAGGTTTGGCCTGAGCCAGTCGATGCCGACCTTGCGCCGCGAAGCGTGGGAGGTGGCGGTGGCAAGCCAGGCGGTGAGCTGGATGGATTCTTCGCAGCTGCAGCGCTATGCCGGCGTCTATGCTTTCCAGCGCGATTTCGCGCAGAACAGCGTCAGTACGGTGCAGATGCTGCTTGATGCGCCGGCGCTTTTCAACCGTTCGTCTGACGTGGAATTCGGCGTGATCGATGGCACGGGCCTATATCACTCGGTGGTGCAATTGCAGGGAGCATTGAACGGCACGCAGAATTCCCTCGCCGACTTGGAAAAGGAACTGCTGCGCGCTATACCCAAGGCCTGAGATACGCTTGCGGCGCCTCTCGTTCTAATCAAGCAGCAAATCCTCAAGCCGGCGATAGCCCTGACGGCGATCAGGTGAGTTAAGGCGCGCTCTATCTTCAGCCACCTTCGCCTGATTTTCGGATTGAAGTCGAGCCTGGGGCGGAATTGGAAGCACGCGAGGAAGGTGTGGGCGCGGCGGTGGCAGCACACTCGCAAATTTCGGTGCAGTCTGTTCGGGAGGCTGTAGTGCTGGAGCAGGTGCAGGAGTGGTTTGCGGCACTGCTTGCCGGGCCAATCTGCGGCGGTGGTCATCGGCGCGTTTCCAATGATTCTCGCTTGGGAAGAGCAAAGACACTTCCGCCCAGGCGCTGCGGGAAATGCCTTTGCAGCGGCAGATAAATTCATGTGGCGATACCGAATCGCCCAGATGAACGATGTCATCCCCGATGACTTCGGCATATGCAAAGCCGGTGCGATTCCAGGCGCGTATTTGGGTGCCTTCGGGCAGAAATACCGTTTTCCATTGGTACCCGCGCAGGCGGATGGGAGCTTTGTTGGCGCCCTCGGTACGGGCTAGCCATTCGTCAATGGCGATCGCGGCAAGTTCGCCGGCACTCAGTTCAGCTTGATGGGCGTCGGCATACTGAAGTAGCCGGCACAGGGTGGCGGGTGGTATCGCTAGGGTCGCTATGTCTTTCATGCTGTTTTCCTCCGCTGTTTTGCGCTGAAACGCGCTGTTTTCCGCTGCTTTTGGTTTAGACCGCGTGGCGTGAACTGGGTTCCCCCAAAAACAGCGGAAAACAGCGGAAAACCTCACAAAACAGCGGCTCATTTCAGCGGAAACGACATATATAGTTTGGCGGATCACCCGCAACATATATACCTATCGAGCGTTGGGGAGCCTTGGCGTGCGAACACTACGTTTTTCGTATAGGCAAGATGGTATGCTGGGCAAATGGTGGTCGGCATTCGGCCAACAGCAGCCCTTGATCTTCATTTGGAGTAGAGCCTTGAGCACGTTAGGATCTAAATGGTGAACGCCACTGAGCTTCTAGAAAAATCTCTTTCGCATGGGAGGCCCCTTGAGCTCGCATTGGCTGACTTACGTCAGAATGAAGTCTCTCCAATTGAAGTAATCAAAGCAATTCGCTCTGTGCTAAATGTTGACCTTCGCGAAGCCAAGCAGATCTTCTCCAGTTCACCGGCTTGGAGTGCTGAAAATGCAGCGGCTGATCTCTTCCACGAGGAGATATTGACCGTACTACAGCCAGACAATAAAACCTTATAGGCGACGTACGGCCAAGAGCCGCCGGATGCGTTTGAAATCAATGCAGATTGGAGAAGTATGCTCAAGATAGTTTTTCTTTTTATATTTATATTTCTCAGCGGAGGCGCGCAGGCTCAGAGTAAATCTGCGGCTGAATCACCAGATTTGCAAGCTCCTGTGCTTTTGCCAAATCAGGCAATTAAATTGGCTGAAGACTATTTAAGACAAGTCAAACGCATCGAGCGAAATAAATTTCGACTGCACAGCGTATCTTATAGGTATTTTTCAACCACTCCGCCGCCACCTGGTGTTACTGCTTCTGGCTGGAGTATTGATTTTGACTGTGTACCGGACCAGTTGGATTGCAGTTATTCAGTTGAACTGTCGAATGCGAAAAAGCCGAAAATTGTAGCGTTTCAACATTGAGGTGGAACGAAAACTCCAGAATAGTATATCGTAGGAAATTAGGCCGTATTCGGCCAATAGCCGTCGTTCTGTTGGGTACGCAAACTAAAATGAAAATCGCCCTCCCAAGAGGTGACGCTTCGCAGATTTACAGAATGTTTTAATGTGAAAGTGGATCATGTCGGAATTTTCAAAATGCGACCTGACATTTGTTTGTCGAGAAAGCTGGGAAAATCTTACGGATGCTGGTAGCGCTGATGTTCGCTATTGCACGAGGTGTGACAAGAGTGTCTTCAAAGTGCGTACACGTGCGCAATTAGAGCTGGCTTCACAAATCGGCCGCTGCGCAGCACTCACTGATGATAACGAAATCGTCGGCTGGATCGGAGAATCGGATTTTGACTGGATGGCGGAGCAGTCGGAGACGGTGGCAATTCGAACGGGTCATCCGTTAGACCCGTCAACGGAGAGCCGCCTTCGCTTGGCGTTTCCCAAAGTGACTGAGATTGCCGCTGGGGTCCCGCCGGGCAAATGGATCGTGATCGGCACATTCTCGCAGCAAGTCGCCGCAAGCCTGGAAGCTGAGATTCGTGCTCAATACCCCAACCTGGAAATACAGGAACGCTTAGGATGAGTATGCCTTTGCGTTTACGAAGAATACGGCGGTAGTAGCCGGCCAATAGCCGCCTTTCCCGACATGGCTTCCCTTCATGCCATATTGCCAATTTACGATGTATAACATGTTGGACTCGAAAATGAGGGCATTGAAAGCACTGACCGAAGAAAATCCAGATGTATTTTGTGGCGCCGTCCGTGAAACTGAAGTGACGCTGTTTGAGTTGGAAGCTCAACTCGGGGTCACCTTGCCAGTTGACGTCAAATGGTTCTTGCTAGAATGCGGCTCCGGTGGCAGTGGCGCATTGCCGAATGCGCGCACTTCAATTTTGGACACCATTAGATTTCGAGCAGCCATCGCATTGCCAATGAAGTACGTAGTCCTAGAAGAACGGACCGATGCGGGAAGCGTATTCCTTGACACCTCAACAGGTTCGGTTGCGTGGGTGGATTCGCACGCAATTTCTGCCTTCGCCGCTGGTCGAGCTTTGGCTTCCGAATTTGATGAGTTTTCGAGCTTTGCGGAATGGGTCAAAGAATGCGTCGAACAGGCCAATGACTAAGCGAGCCAACAAAATGATCAACCGGGCGGCCTACGCGCTGCGCGCCCCAGCTGCCGGCTGTCGCGCAAGTTGATACCGCAGGCAGAACCCGGCCATCTTCAGACAATTGACGATCCGTCGTTTGACTTATATCTAAATCCATATGAATTTGACTCCGGAATTAGCGGACGCAATCGCGACAAATTTCGTACTACCGATACTTTGTGTCTTTGAAAAAGAAACATCCCAGCGAATTCAAGCTGACGTTGCGCTTATGTGCGCCGAGAGTGTGGCCAGGAGAGAAGTTCAATCGAGCGTTAGTCCCTTGCCACAGACTGCGAAGGGGGAAGTCCGAATCGCGATTCGGGAGGCTTATCACCAAGACTGCTTTAGTTTCGAACTTGAATCCATTTTCCAAGGGATCGCACCCGGAACAGGTTTTTCAGGAATTGCTGTTCGGGGAAAATTCAACTATTCGAATGGACAGTTTTCGGCTAAAGAGAGCGGGCGATCAAATCGATACAACGTTTGGACATGGTCAGATAAGTTCTGCCTTTGAGAACCAGGATTACTGTGAGAGGCGGCAATGGGGCGACAGCTGCCCTCCAAATTGGTGGTTTATTCAACTCAACCCTGAGTTGTCGCACCTGATCCGTCAAACTTAACCCGCTGCGCCACCAGGCTCTCTTCGGCCTGCGCCAGCAAATTCGAAATGCGGCGTGCGTTGCGGTCGCGCCAACCTGGTTCCATCGCAACGCGTGCCTGCAATTCGCGGCACTGGTTCAGCAACGCCCATGCCTGCAGGCGCGCTGGGCCGATGCTGCGATGGTCGGCTTGGGCGCACGCTGCGATGGCTTTTCGCAGCCGCGCCAGCGCAGACTTGAGGGCCTGGCCTTCGCGTTCTGGCCACAACAGCGTGTACACGACAACCGACACTGCCAATCCAAGCATGATGCCGACCAGGCGATCCCTGATTTCGGTCAAGTCGGTCACAGGACCGAAACTTCCCAGCTGCGCGAGCGCGAAGGCGAACATCATTTGCACGCCGATGTAATTGGATCGTGGCGAACCCGCCGCGATCCATGCGCCCACCGCAATGACCGGCAGCGCCATGGCCAACAGGCCCACGATGCTGTCGAGGTGAGGCACCACGAACACTGTCGCCACCAGGGCCGCGAGGCTGCCCAGGATGCAGCCCAGCAAACGGTTCAATCCTTTGTGCGTGGTGGCGCCCAGGCTTGGCAGCGCAAGGATGATGCAGGTCTGGGTTGCGGTTCCGATCCCGGGCCACAGAAGGCTGGTGTAGATCACGTAGCTGATCACTGCTGCCAGCACGGCCTTGAACGCGAATTTTGCGTAGAGCAGGCGAGGGACTGCGGCTGGCCGCATCGCTTCGCTGCCGCCTTGCACCGTTGCAGGGGCTTCTTCGTCGCTGTCTGCAGCGGCAGCTGCGCGCAATGCACGTTCCATTTCGCGCAGGATCGCTTCACGGGAGGAACGGCCTCCCGGCGTGGCCGGAGCGGCCGCCGCTGGCGTCGGAAAAGTGAATACCGTGTCGTGGCCAAGGCATTTCCGCAGCGTGGCGCAGGCGTCACGGATCGCCAGCATTTGCCGGCGTTCCGCTTCGGAGGCGTCGAAGGGCGCCTGGCGCGCCAGCTGCGCCGCCGCCGCGTGCAGGCGGCTCACGGCAGCGGCGCGCGCCGCAGTTCGATCTATATGGCCGAGGGAAGCAAAGGCCAACTGCCGCTGCAGCGCCAATGCACCGCGCCCAATGCGTCCACCGTGCAGCACCGGCGGCTTGCTGCCGACAATACGAGCATCCAGCTGATGTTCTATTTCGTCCAGCTGGCGCCCATACTCCTCCACCAGCAGCCTAGCCGGCAGAGCAGGGCGGAACAGGCGCTGAATCGTCATCGCCACCACCACCGGGTAGGTCGTGGCGACCCAAACCCATAACTGGAGGCGCGTCAGCACCTCGGGGTCTGCGTAGGTATCGGCCATGGCCTGCGCGTTCATCACCAGCAGCGCCACCAGGAAACCAATCGCGCCCAGCTTGCTGGTCCTCATGAAATACATGCCGCAGAACGCGATCATGGCGGCGCACAGGATGCGCAGCATGGGGTATTCGATGGTGAACTTGAGCAGCACGAGCGAGGCAATGACCGCTAGCGTGCTTCCCGCAAGCAGGCCGATTGCGCTCATGCGCGACAGCACGGTATTTTCCTGCGCCGTGAAAAACACCATGATCAGCGACAGCGACAGCATGGGTATCTGCAGGGTCATCGAGCAGACGATGACCACCGTGCAGCTGGCCAGCAGGCGCCACACGGCATCCATGCGGCCGGGGAAGGGTGCCAGTTCGGAGCGGATGCGCGCTACCAGCGATTCCATGATGTTCACTTGGCCAGTACGGCGACAGCGGAGGCGCCGATACGGAACGCGGCGTCGGGTTTCTCGACCAGGATACGCACCGGGAAGCGTTGCGCCACCCGCACCCAGTTGATCGAGCGCGGTACGTGCGGCAGGCCGGCTACTTCGGTTCCGCCGTCGTCCGGGAATACGCCATAGCCGATCGATTCGACCGTGCCGCTGTAATGCTTGTGCGTATCGCCAAGCAGGTACACCTGGGCGTGACGGCCTGATTTGATGCCTGCCAGGTCGGTCTCGCGGAAGTTCGCCACCACATACCAGCGGTCGGAGCTGGCCAGGGTGAACACAGGATGGCCGGCGGCGACAAACTGGCCTGCTGCAGTTTTCAGGTTCAATACGATGCCGTCGCCGGGCGCGCGTACTTCGGTGTAGGACAGGTTCAGGCGAGCCAGTGCGATCTCCGCTTTCGCTACTTCGCGCTTTGCGACCAGGGCATCGACGCCGCTCACGGCAGCTTCGGCACGGCGTGCATCCAGCAGGGCGGCGCTCAGTTGCGATTGTGCGCTGCGCCGCGCGGTACGCGCCTGGTCGATGCGTTCGGCCGATACGAAACCTTTGCTAAGCAGCGGTTCCAGGCGGGCCAGCGAATCGTTGGCCTGTTCGGATGCTGCCTGCGCATGTTCGACGTTGGCGCGCGCCGCCGCTGCCGCGAACTTCTGCGCTTCCACTGAGCGCTGGGTCAGTTTGATTTCGCTGTCCAGTGCAGCCAGGCTGGCTTCGGCCTTGGTCAGCGTTTCCTTGAATGGCTCGGGATCGATGCGGAACAGCAGGTCGCCTTTTTTCACTCGCTGGTTGTCGGCCACCGGCAATTCCACGATGCGGCCGTTGACTTCCGGGGCGACGTTGATGGTGTCGGCATAGACGTAGGCATCGTCAGTGCGCGGCGACTGGTCGATCGAGCGGATCACGTAAATGGCCAGGCCGATTGCCGCCAGCATCAAGGCCAGCACGATCACCGTCCAGCGGCGTGAATTCTTGGTTTTCTTCATAGCTTCACCTTAATGTTGGAAAAATACGAGCCAGGCCGACAGCGAAAGCACGGTCGCCAGCGCGGGGTAGCCCAGTGCCAGCAGGTGCGATGGCGCGCCGGCCAGCCAGCCGCGTGCCGACAGCATCGCGTGCAGCATGAAGCACAGCACCGTCGCGCCGCTTATGCAGAACAGCCAGTCGGGGAAGTAAGCTCCCAGCACATTGATCGAAGGTTCCATATTTGTTTCCTAATGTATGATTGCCTAGGCAATCATTTGGGCAAAAAAAGAGAGTTACTTCCCGGCGAACATCTTGAGGAGCAGGGTTTCGAAGGTAGCGAGTTCCTGCGCACTGAAGGCGCCGAAGTACTGGTCGATCACGGTGCCGGAAGCTTCCAGCAGGCTTGGGAAGAGGCGCTGGCCTGCTTCAGTCAATTCCAGTTGCACAGTGCGGCGGTTGGCGACGCTGGGCGCCTTCTGGATCATGCCTTTTTGCTCCAGCCGGTTCAGCATGCGCGTCATGGCGCCGGGGCTGTAAGACAGCTCCTTGCAGATCTGGGCCGCAATATTGGCGCGGCCGCTGTGCAGGGTCGAAAGCACAACGTATTGCGCGGCGGTGATGTCAAACGGCGCAAGCTTGACATCCAGTTCATCCGCCAGCGCATTCTGTGCGCGGCTGATAAGCCGGGCTACACGGCGAGGATCGGTTTGTTTGTTCACAAATGAACTATACGTTGCCTAGGCAACGGTTGTCAAGTGCCGCGCGCACGCTTGCGCGATTCACAAGCTTGTCATTTTCGCCACCTAAAATCCGCCTCGTTTTCACACACCAAGCGAGGAAGCGATGAAGAAATCAGTAGCGGGAACGGTAACGGCGGCAGTGGTGCTGGCGGCTTGCGGCGGTGGGGCGGTCACGCCGATGCCGACGCTGGATGGAAAACCACCGGTGGTGGTCGCGCACCGCGGCGCGAGCGGCTACCTGCCGGAAGAAACGGTCGAAGCCTATGCCAAGGCGATCGAACTGGGCGCCGACGCGATTGAGCCCGACGTGATTTCCACCAAGGATGGCGTGCTGATTGCGCGCCACGATCCGAACCTGGCATTCAGCACCGACGTGGCCCAGCACCCCGAATTCGCCTCGCGCAAGCGCACGCTGAGCGTGGACGGGGAGATGCAGGAAGGCTGGTTTGCCAGCGATTTCACACTGGCCGAGATCAAGACCTTGGGCGGCATTTCGACTGACGCCGAACGCCCGCAACAGTACAACGGCAAATACAAGATCGCGACCATCCAGGAAGTTATCGACATGGTCAAGAAGAGCGGCCGCAGCATCGCCATTTATCCGGAGACCAAGAATCCAAGCTTCCACCGCCAGCAAGGATTGCCGCTGGAAGACAAGCTGCTGGCGATGCTGGCCGCAGCCGGCTGGACCGAACGCGATGCTCCTGTCTTCATCCAGTCCTTCGAGCCGGGCAGCCTGAAATACATGCGCAGCAAAGGCTCCAAACTGAAGATGGTGCAATTGATCGATGCCGATGACGTGGACCTGAAAACCGGCGCTTTGACGTACGCGGCGCCGTATGACAAGCCTTTCGACTGGGCGCAGGCAGGCGACAAGCGCATGTTCAGCGATATGGTGACGCCGGCCGGACTGGCTGAAATCAAGGGGTATGCCGACGGCATCGGGCCGTGGAAGCGCTACATCGTCAGCGTGAAAGGCACGCTGGACGCGAGCGGAAAAGTCAGCGACGTGAACGGCGACGGCAAAATCAACGACGCCGATACCACGACGCTGGCGCCGACCACGCTGGTGGCCGACGCCCACAAGGCGGGCTTGTTCGTGCATCCTTACACCTTCCGCAACGAAAAGCGCCGCCTGGCCAGCAACTACAAGGGCGACCCGGTACTGGAGTACAAGCACTTCTTCTCATTGGGAGTCGACGGCTTGTTCTCCGACTTCGCAGACACCGCCCTGGCGGCGCGTGCGGAGTACCTGAAAGAAGTGGGTCGTTAGAACTTGTGGTTGTACTCCGCCGTGAAGCGCACCTGGCGTTCAGGTGCGCGACCCAGTACCTCGCCGTAGTACGGGCTGACGGTATCCTTGCCCGAGTTGTAGACCGGTTGGGTGGCCATCACGGTCTGGCGGTTCAGCAGGTTGAAGACATCCGCCTTCAGCGTCAGGCCCTTGATCATGCGCGGCGAGTAGGCTGCATTCAGCGCGATGCGGACGTCGGTAGGCAGGGTGCCCACCGAACCGCGCGGCGTCAGCTTCTCTTCGCAGTAGAAGGTGGCGGAACCGTACCAGCCGCCAGGGTTGTTGCCGTTCTGGTCCATCGACTTCGGCAGATTGCCGATACAGGATTTCGGACCGCCGCTGACGATGTTGATGTTGCCGCCCACCGTCCATTCAGGCGCCACCTGGTAATAGCCGAACGCCTTCAGCACGTGCGTGTGGTTGTTCGGCAGCAGGCCGTTGGCGCCGTCCATCAGTTCCGGATAGTCGAAGGAGGTGGTGGCGGCGATGTCGGCCTGGCCGATATCGGACATCACCTGGCCTTCCATATTGCCGTGGCTGCGTGACAGGGTGTAATTAACCTTGCCGTACCAGCCGTTGCGGAACGGGTGCTCGATAAACATGTCGAGCGCGGTGTAGATGCGCTTTACTTTCGGCAGGCCGATGTCTTCGGCCGACAGCGGGATGGTGACCAGCTTGCCGTCGCCGCGCAGGTCCAGCGTCAGCGTGTTGGCGCGGCCTGGATTGATCAGCAGACAAGGCATGCCGTATTTGCTGGTGTCGATGCTGTTCTTCTTGGCCCAGGCATCGACCGGACGCTGGTCGCACCAGTCTTCGATGGTGTTGCGCAGGGTGCGGTAGGTGAGCTTGGAACCGACGGTGTATTCCTGGCTCAGCGCCGCTTCGAAGCCCAGCGCCAGTTCATCCTGGTAGGTGGCGCCCAGGTTGGCTGCCGCCACCTGGCGCGGATCCTTTGGCGTACCCCATTCATTACCTGCGGAGAATGGCGGGCTGATTTCATTCAGGCCGGTCGGAGCGCCAGTGAGCGGATCAACGCCGGTGTAGGTGTAGTAGTGGTCGATGTGGACCGGGTTGCCCGCGATACGCTGTGCCACGCTGGTTGGAATCTGCAGGTGATAGCGGCCGGCGTTGGCGAAGGCTTTCAGGGTGCCGTCGCCGCGCACGTCCCAGGCTGCGCCCAGGCGCGGCGCCAGCATGTGGCGCTGCGATGCATACGGTACGCCTTCGCTGTTCTTGTTGGTGAACTGCTCGTTGCGCAGGCCCAGGTCCAGCAGCAGGTTCTCGGTGATTTGCCAGCGGTCCTGGATGTATTGCGCGGCCTGGTCGGTCTTCGGCGAGGCGGAGTCGCTCTGGTGATAGATGTCGACGTAGTAGCCTTGCGGGCCGAAGCCGCCGCCCGATGCCGGCGAACGGCCGCCGGTGACGTTTGCGTTCGGGTTGTCCGAGCGCAGGTAGAAGTACTGGCCGCCGCCTGCCAGCTCGGAGCCGTTGATGGAGGACACGTTGTTGCGGTCGATACCAGCGCGCAGGCCGTGGTTGCCCAGCTTGTATTCAACGTCCAGGCGCAGCGTGGATTGCTTGTCTTCCGCGTTCGGTACCTGGATGGTGCCGCCGATGGTTTGCGGATTGTTGTACGTCAGACCCGGCACTTGTGCGCGCAGCGGTGCGCTGACCTGGTACAGGCCAGGCACATAGCCTTCGCGGCTTTGCGGGTAGGTCGACTTGAAACGGCCGGCCAGCGCGGTCACGGTCAGGTTATCGGTCAGGAAGCCGGTGTATTTCAGGATCGAGTCGTTGGTCTTGGCGCCGTCGCCCGTGGTGCCGCCGGCGACGATGTCATTGTGCTGCAGGGTGGAGTAGTCGAAGCCGTAGTTCTGCTGCGTCCTTTTGTACTCGTCGTGGATCTGGGTGAACTCGAGGCGATGGTCGTCGGTGACGTTGTAATCGAGTTTGACCATGTAGCGCGGGGTCATGGTCTTGCGCTTGGTCCAGCCGTTGGTCTTGTTCAGCGAATCGGAATCCTTGCTGATATAGCTGGTGGTGAAGCGGTCATCCTCGACGTTGGCGAACATGAACAGCTTGTCCTTGATCAGCGGGCCGCCGATATAAGCGCTGCCGAAAACATCGTTGGCGGTGTTGCTGCCACGGTAGGTGAGCAGCTTGCCGTCGGTCTTGGGGTTGCGGCCGGTGTTCGGGTAGAAGGTGTCTTCCGGCTTGGCGCGCAGCCAGTTTGGCGTGTACTGCATGACGGCGCCGGCTTCCCAGGTGTTGGTGCCGCTCTTGGTGGTGATGTTCACCACGCCGCCGGTGGAGCGGCCGAATTCCGCGCTGTAGCCGCCTTGCAGGATCTGCGCCTGTGCAATGGCGAAGAAGGGAAGGGTGGTCGAGCCGATCTGGCGATAAACGTTGGTGACCGGGAAGCCGTTGATGTAGTAGGAGTTCTCGGTCACGCCGGAGCCTCCGAAGCTGTCGCCGCCGATGCGCGGGTTGGCGCGCGTCGTGCCCGGCGCCAGCTGGATGATGGCGGAAATGCTTTGGCCGATCGGCAGCGCGTCAAGCTGGCGCGCGGTGAACACGGTGCCGTTGTTGGTGTTGCTGACGTCGATCGCCGGGCGGCGCGCCGTCACGGTCACTGCCATCATGGTTTCGAAAGAAGCTTCCACACCCTGGCCGATCAGCGCTTCCACTTCCAGCGTGCGCTCGACTGTGCCGGCGCGCACCAGCATCACCTTGTAGGCGCCAGGCTGCATGGAGTTGGCGTTGTAATGCCCGGCGGCGTCTACGCTCACGGTGCGGCGTGCACCGGTGGCCACGTTTTCCAGCACCACGGTGGCGCCGTTCGCATTGGCGACCTGGCCGAAAATGGTACCGGTGGCATTCGATTGTGCAAGGGCCGTCCCAGCGAAAGCCATTGCAAGGGCGTGTGCTACAAGCGTCATCCGCACACGTTGGGAAGTGATCTTCATTTCGTCTCCTGTTTGGTTAGCAATCGGCCGCGCGTGGCGGCCGATGGAGACATGCTAGGCAGGTAAGCGATAGCGAACAATTGAATGTTTGCTAGCCTCATATGCCGAAAACGGTATATCGGGTTTTTCGCCTTATTCCGGCAGGGTGACGAGCAGGGGCGCCTTGCCGTTCCAGGCCTGGTCGAGCAACGTCTTTCCATCCAGCGTGACCAGCACGCGCTGGCCGCGCGGCGTGCGCGTGGTGACGATGTCGATGCCTGCGCCTTCTTCGCCGGCGCCGAAAGCCCGCATATGTTTTAACGCCATGCGCGGCCAGCCTTGCGGCAGGCGCGGTGCGATGGTGAAGCTGCGCAGGCTGGTTGCTTCGATGCCGAACAAGCCTTCCGTCACGACGCGCGCATACAAGCCGCTTTCGGCGGAGAGGTGGCGTTGCTGGCCTTCGGGCCATGCTTCCACTGCGTACGGCACGTGTTCGCCCAGCAGGCGGCGGCCGGAGTAGTAGCGCAGGTAGGGCATGGTGCGTTCCAGTTCGCCGGCTTTCAGCAGGCCGCGCAGCGCATAGAGCGTGGCGCGGTCCCAGAAGGTTTTGTCGCCGGCTTCGGTCAGCACGCCGTTCTCGCTCCACAGCTGCGGCGACAGCAGCGCATTGACTGTGCCGCGCTGGCGTTCCGTGATGCCAAGTGCCAGCGGCAGGGCGATCCAGGCGCGCAATCTCTCGTTGCCGTCGTAGTAGCGGTAGGTGTCGTAGCCGGCCATGCGCGCGCCGAAGTAGCGTTCAATTGCGCCACGTTGCTCCTCGGCTTCCTGCCGAAGCTGCGCCGCGCGCTGCGTATCGCCCAGCGATGCGACCAGGCGCGCCGCACCTTGCAGGCCCGCGTAGGCCAATACATTGGTCGACAGGTTGGCTTTTCCGGCGGGGAAGCGGCCTTCCAGTTCGTCGCTGTCCGACTGCACGATGCCATTCGCATCGCGCTTGCGGCGCGTGAATTCCAGGCACCAGTCGATCAGCGGCAATAGCTGGCGCGCCGTGCCATTGTCTCCTTGCGCCAGTGCGAACTGGCTGGCGCCGTAGGAAATCATGGCGCAGTCGCCACGGTCGCCGGCGCCGTTCCAGTAGCCGCGGCCTTCGGCGATGATGGACGAAGGGATCGGCTTGTAGTCGGCGTTCATGTAGCGCGCGAACATGCCGAAGCTGGTCAGCGCACTTTGCACGCCGGCGCGGTCGCCCAGGTATGGGAAGAAGGGATTGATGTATTCCGCCTGGTCGTTGGCCCAGATGGCGGCGTAATACCGTGTGCCGCCGGGTCCGTGCAGCAGGCCGCCGCGTGTGGCGAAGATGCTTTCTGCAGCGCGTAACTTGGAGAAGGCGAACATGGCGTCGAGTACCGGTTCCGGGGTTTCCAGCACCAGGTTGCTGCGCCATTGCGCTACTTTGCGGGCGCGCTCTTGCAGGGCTTCGCTGCCGTCGACGTAGACCATTTCGTTTTGCAGGCGGCCGCTGATGATCACGTCCACGTGCATGCGCGCGCCTGGCGCGAGCTCATCCTCGCGGGCGGGGGAGCGCACTTCTACCACGTAGGCGCCGTGCGTGCCTTTTTCGGCGGGCGTGGTTTCGCTGCGCTCAAGTGCGGCGAAGCTGTAGCGGCGGGCGCTCTTGCCGGTGTTGGCCAGTTCCAGGCGCTCCACCAGGGCCGGCTCGCCGGGCGATGGCGTGAGGGTGCGGGTCAGCACGAGTCCCGGCGCCAGCTCGGATTGCAGGGCGAGGCGGCCGTCGAAGCGTACTTGCTTCAGGCGTTCAACAGCGGCGGGGCGGCCGTCGATCACGATGGCTGGCGACGCCTCCGCGCCGAATTTGCGAATCAGGCTGGCGTGGGTATCGTCGGGAATGGTGCGCAGCATCGGCCACACCACGGTGCGCGCGAGCAGCAGCGAGCCGTCGGCCTGGCTGCCATAGTCGATGACAGCCGAGACCTGGCGGCCGCTCATTTCGAGCTGGTCGCGGTGGACGTCCTTCACCTGCCAGCGAATCGCGTCGCCGTCAATTTGCCAGCGCGGCGTGAAGGAAGGCGGCGCGGCTTGAGCGAGGCTTGCCGCCAGCAGCGCGGCAGCGACGGCGGCGAGAAGTTGCTTTTGCATGGCTTACTCCTTTGCCGCTTTGCGGATGATCGCAGCCCAGCCGCCGCCCGGGGCCAGGTGCATGGTCATGCGGCTGCCGCGCGTTACGCTGGCGCTGCCTTTTTGTACGTCGATGGCGAAGACGGCGGCATTCGGGCCATCTTCCATGCTCTCCAGCTGGTAGTTGCCGTCGCCAAGGAAGGAAAGGTCAAGTTCCAGGTCGCAACCGTCGGCGCCGGCCATGGCGCCCACATACCAGGCGTCGCCGTGGCGGCGCGCCATGGCAATGTAGCGGCCCAGTTGCGCGTGCAGTACGCGGCTCTCATCCCACTCGACCGGCACCTGGCGGATGAATTCCAGCGAAGAAGGATTGGCGCGGTATTGCGAAGGGCTATCGGCCAGCATCTGCAGCGGGCTTTCGTAAATCATGTACATCGCCAGCTGGTGCGCGCGCGTGCCCTGGCTCATGGGACGGTCGAAACTGGCCGTGAAGTCCTTGCGGTGGGCATTGCTCATGGCGCCTGGCGTGTAGTCGACCGGACCGGCGAACATGCGGATGAAGGGCAGGGTGACGTCATGCTCCGGCGTCTGCTTGTCGCTCCACTTATTGTTTTCCAGGCCTTTCACGCCTTCGAAGGTGAGCACGTTTGGCCAGGTACGTTGCAGGCCGCTTGGTTTGAAGCTGCCGTGGAAGTCCACCAGCAAGCGGCGTGCAGCCGCTTCCCGCGCCACGCGTTCGTAATAGTTCACCATCCACTGGTCGGAGCGCTGCATGAAGTCGACCTTGATGCCCGCCGCGCCCCAGCGCGCAAACTGGTCGAGCGCAGGCGTCAACTGGGTATCGAGCGTTTTCCAGGACACCCATAGGATGATGCCGACGCCGCGCTGTTTGGCGTAGGCCATCAGCTCCGGCATGTCGATTTCCGGCTTCACGGCCAGCAGGTCGCCCAGCTTATACCAGCCTTCATCCATGATGATGTATTCGAGGCCGTTGTCGGCCGCGAAGTCGATGTAGTGGCGGTAGGTGCGCGTATCCAGTCCGGCCTTGAACGGCACGCCGTACAGCTTATTGCCGTTGTACCAGTCCCACGCCACTTTGCCGGGCTTGATCCAGCTGGTTTCCTTCAATTCCTGCGGGTCTGCCAACAGGTAGGGCATCTGGTTCAGCAGCAGGCCGCCGGCATCGGCGGCAATGCCCAGGATGCGCCAGGGGAAGGCGCGCTTGCCGTCGGTGCGGGCGATGTACGGCGCCTCCTGCGTTACCGGGACATTGCGGTCGTCGCGCGCAGTTTCAGCCAGCGCCACTTTGGGGAAGATCGCCTTGAGGCCGGCCGATTCGCCGTGCAGGTACAGGCCCGGATAGTCGCGCAGGCCGGACTCCGTGAACACCAGGTGCAGGCTGCCGTTGCGGACCAGGGCAGGCACGCCTACCAGCTTGCCTTCGGCATTGGCGACGGTCAGGGCCTGGTAATAGTGCTCGTTATGTGATTGCATCGACTTTTCCTGTGGCCAGTACAGGGTGTCCTGCGGCCGCAGGTTGACGCCCGCCTGTTCATCTTCCACCGTGACCTGGCCGGGCAGGTTGGTGCGGAAGCGGTAGGCGATGCCTTCGTCGTAGGCGCGCACTTCCAGCGCGTAGCCGCCGGCGAAGTCGAGTTGCAGGGCGTTGTAATGGTCGCGCACCACGCGCGATTTCTGCGCCACGACCGGGCGCACGGTGGTGTCGATGCTGCGGCGCTGCTGGCCGGTCAGGCGCGGCTTGTCGCCGAGCGTGCCGATGCCGGTCAAGGTCATGCCGATCAGGGTAGGCAGCACCAGCGGTGTGCCGCCGTGGCTGACCGACAGCGCAAGGTGCTCGCTGGTGTCGATCGACACGCGCAACTGGCGGTCGGGGGAGCTCAGTTCAAGCTGGCGCGCGGCATGGCTTGCCAGCGGTGCGACCAGAAGCAGGGCGCCGGCCAGGCGGCGCGCAAGGGAAATGTGATTCAAGGCGGGTCTCCGGATAAGGGTTTGCCGGGCCATGCTATGCGCACGGGGGTATGCCTATCCAATGACTTTTTAGGCCATCGCTATGTCGTAAAGGTTATACGGGACGCGTGTGACTGCCGGCGCGGGCGCGCATACGGGCGCCTTTGCGGGCACTGGCGACGCCTCGCGCCGGATCGCTTCCAGCAGCAGTTCGGCGCCCGGCGTCAGCACATGGTCGCGGCGGCGGATGATGCCGAAAGGGTCCATGCGGCAGTCCAGCTTGACCGGCAGGATCGTCAGCAGCCCCAGTTCCTGGTAGCGCAGCGCCACGTCCTCCGACATCACATTCAGCGCATCGCTCATTTGCAGCATGCTCGTAATCAGCACAATTTCGCGCGTATCGACCACGTCGCTCGGCGGCTCCATGCCCGCGTTATGGAATAACTGGTCGAAGCGCTCGCGCAGGATGCTGCCCGGCGGTGGCGTAATCCAGGACGCCTGCACCAGGTCTTGCATCGACAGTCCACTGCGCTGCGCCAGCGGATGGCCGACCCGCGCCACCGCCACCACCGGCTCCGGCGACAGCTCCTCATAATGCAGGTCGCCGCTGTCCTGGAAGCCGGTAATGCGCGCGATGAGGAAGTCGAGCGTGCCGCGCTGCAGGCGCTCCAGCAATTCCGGGCTCGCCTCGATCTGCACGCCGATACGCAGTTGCGGCACTTGCTGCTTCACCCGCGTGATAGCGCGCGGCAGTAGGCGCATGGCGGGCGTCATGATGCTGCCCACGTCCACCTTGCCCGCCATGCCGGATTTCAAAGCCACGATATCTTCATGGGCGCGCGCCAGGCTGGTCAGCGCCATGCGCGCATGGCGGATCATGCTTTCGCCATAAATGGTGGGCGCCACGCCGCGCGGGTGGCGCTCGAACAGGGCGATGCCGAGCATGTCTTCCAGCTCCTTGAGCTGTTTGGAGGCTGCCGGTTGCGTCATGCACAGCACTTCGGCGGCGCGCAGGATATTGCCTTGTTCATCGAGCGCGATCAGCAGCAGTAGCTGGCGCGTCTTGAGCCGCGCACGCAGGAACCAGTTTGGATTTGGAGCAGTCATTCAGTGCCTTTCGGATAGATTGGCATTTTTAACATGTCCAAAATGGCATTGCTGTTGCCATTATGTCGATTGGATGCATATCGCGACCTCCGCTGACATAATCGGCACAATTGTTGTTTGTGGTGATAGACTGCACCGTCGATTGCTAATTTGGTAAGAATGAAAATCCAGCAAAAGCTCCGCTCAGTCAAAACCGCCTTGTCCGAACGCCGTGAGGTACGCAAGCGCTTGCGCGGCCCCGCCCAACTGCGCTATGCGATCGCCGACTCAATCGGCATGCTCGATGCCGCAGCCTGGAAAGGGCTGACGGAAAACGCAGGCTTTTTCCTCTCCTATGACTACCTGCGCCGCATCGAAGGCGTGCTGCCATCGAACCTCGACCCGCGCTACGCCCTGGTGTATGAAGACGAGCAGCCGGTGGCAGCGATCTATATGCAGATCGCCGAAATCAAATTGGCCCAGGCCAGCAAGGCATCGCTCGGCGCAATCGGCGAGACCCTGCGCCAGCGCATTCTCACTTGCGGCAACCTGCTGACCTTCGGCCAGCATGGCATTGCCTTTGCGCCCGGCGTCGATCCCGAGCTCGCATGGCATGGCGTAGCCGAAGTGCTATATCGCGTGCGCCAGGCCGAAAAGCTGGCGGGCGAAGCGAACTTCGTCATGATCAAGGACTTGCACGGGCCGCAGGTGGACGACGCTTCCTTCCTCAAGAACCTGAGCTACCGTTTCGTGGAAACGGAGCCGAATATGGTGCTGACCATTGGCGAAGACTGGAAGAACTACGACGATTACCTGGCGAGCCTGGCGTCCAAATACCGCGCCAACGTCCGCAATGGCGTGCTGAAACCGATCGAGCAGGCGCAATGCACGATCGAGCACTTCAGCGGCATGGCGGAAATGCAGCACGAAATCCACGCACTGTATAAAGCGGTGCAGGTGAATGCCGGCTTCCGTCCATTTGAGCTGCTGCCGGAATACTTCCCCGCGCTGCAGGAAGCTGTAGGGGAGCGCTTCCGCTGCAGCATCGTCAAGCGTGAGGGCAAGATGCTGGGTTTCCTGGTCACCATCGCAGACGGCGCGACGGCCATCGCCTTCCACGTCGGCTTTGACCGCGAAGCGGCGGCCGACCTGCCGATCTACCTGCGCCTGCTGCACGCAGGTATCGCCGACGCCATTGCCCTGGGTTGCAAGCGCATCTCCTATGGCCGCACCGCGCTGGAACCGAAAGCGGCGCTGGGCGCGAAGCCGGAAGCATTCGGTGTCCTGATCCGCCACCGCCAGCCCCTGCTGAATAAGGTCATCAAGCACCTGCTGCTCAATATCGACCACGATGAAGCCCCGGATCGCAGCCCGTTCAAGAAGTCGGAAGGCAAGGCGGCGTAACATCTAGTTACTTAGATTCTGCTAGGCGCGCGCCGCTTGCTGTCGAGCTCCTGTATCATGTCGACCTTTGGTAAAGTCGGCAGCAGGCGTAATGAAGTATGGCGTGATTAATTTGTTAAAGGCTGTTGCAGCGCAGTTAATTGTGCTGCACCATCTGGCGTTTTACGGCCCCATGGCCGACCATGTCCGGCTTATTTTTCCGGACCTGATCGACTGGTTGGCTGGAAGCGCGCGCCTTGCCGTCCAGGTTTTCCTGGTGGTGGGCGGCTTTTTGGCGGCCAAATCCCTTTCCCCTAGCGCGCAGCCGGTCATGATTGAGCCGGTCGGTGCGATCTGGCGCCGCTACGCCAAGCTGGCGCCACCCTTCATCGCGGCCACCCTGATCGCCGCCGCCGCTTCCGCCCTGGCGAGCCAGTGGATGGAGCACGACTCGATTTCCGCCCCTGCGACCGTGGGCCAGCTGGCCGCACACGCCGCCCTGGCGCATGGCGTGCTGGGTTATCCCTCGCTGTCGGCAGGCGCCTGGTATGTCGCCATCGACTTCCAGCTGTACGCGATGATGGTCGGCATCCTGTGGCTGGCTGCCCGCATTTCGGGCCCCGTGCGCCGCGCATGGTTGGTGCCGGGCATGGTCGCCGTCGTTGGCGGCTTCTCGGTCTTGTACTTCAACCTGAATTCCGACCTGGATAACTGGGGCCCATATTTCTTCGGCAGCTATGCTCTGGGCCTGGCCGCATGGTGGGCTGGCGATCCGCGCCGCAAGACACGCGGCGCAGTGCTGGTGCAGGCGGCGATCTTCCTGCCAGCCTTGGTGGCGCTGGCCGTAAACTTCCGCAGCCGCCTGGCGCTGGCCATGATGGTGGCCTGTGCGCTGGTGATCTGTGGCCGCGCCGAGATCTCGCACGGCGGCCGTATCTGGACCGCCATCAATTCGCTGGCGCGCACCTCATACTCGGTCTTCCTGATTCACTTCCCGGTCTGCCTGCTGGTGAACGCCGCTTTCACGCGCTTCGTGCCGGCCGATCCGGAGCTGCAAGGCCTCGGCATGCTGACCGCCTGGGGCGCCAGCCTCGCCGCCGGCGCCGCCTTCCATCGCTGGGTTGAGATCCCGCTTGGCCGCCTGTTGCAATCCTCTCCCCGCACCTCCAGCGCTACCCAGCGCGCATAAGACGCCGTCTCCTGTCCTATTGATGCGCTGCCATCAGTTCGATGATCCAGTCAATGAACACGCGAAGCTTTTTGCGGACATAACGATTGGGCGGATAGGCCACGTGGAGCGGCATCGGCTCGATTCGCCAATCCGTGAAGAGCTGCACGAGCGCGCCGCTGGCAACGTGCGCTCGCGCCATATACTGCGGCAGCCATAACACGCCAAGGCCGGAAAGTCCTGCGGTCAGATAAGCATTGCCATCGTCGATCGCAAGGAAGTAGCGGCCACCGATCTTCACGCGTTCTCCGGATTTCTCCATCGTGTATGGCAAACCGTTGGCCCAACGGTAGTGGACGATACGATGACCGTCGCCGTGCAAATCGCCTGGCAAGGTGGGCACCCCAGCCTGGGCCAGGTAGGAGGGTGCGGCATAGACGCCTAAATGCAGGTCAGCGACACGTCGGGCAACGAGCGAAACATCTTCAATTTCCCCACCGCGCACCACACAGTCGACGTTGTCCCCGATAAGGTCAACTTTACGGTCGCTGGCGCCGATATCAAGCTGGATCTCGGGGAAACGGGCGTGGAAGTCGGGCAGTGCCGGCACTAGGATGATGTTAGCAAATGGACTGGGTACATCCACCCGTAGCAGGCCGCGAGGCGCGGCTGATTCGCCGAGTACATTGCTTTCGATGTCTTCAAGATCGGCCAGCAAGCGGATCACGCGCTCGTAATAATTGGACCCGGCTGTCGTTACGTTCACTTTGCGTGTTGTTCTATTGAGCAGCTTGAGGCGCAGTTCGGCTTCCAGCTGCTGCACAAGCTGGGTAACCGTGGTCTTGCTGACGTCCAGTGTTTCCGCGGCTTTGGTGAAGCTGCCAGCCTCAACAACGCGAACGAATGCCCGCATCCCTTCCAGTTTGTCCATCGCCGAGCCCCTGCTGATAATTTGATTTTTCCAAACAGTGTAGCAGCGATTCTGTGGTTTATTCGAATAATTGACAAGGTTATAGTGGTCGCGTTCAACAACACAAGGAGCAGACCAAATGAAAACGCGCGAATCCATTTTTCCAGCTGGAAGGCACGAACTTTACGCTGTCCATAAGTACTCGGCAGCGATCCGCTCCGGCGATTTACTGTTCGTATCCGGCCAGGTCGGCAGCCGGGAGGATGGCGCCCCGGAGCCCGATTTCGAGGCCCAGGTAAGGCTGGCGTTTGAGAACTTGAAGGCGACGTTGGCGGCAGGAGGATGCGGGTTGGGTGACATCGTTGACGTAACGACCTTTCACACGGACCCTGAGAACCAATTCGATACGGTCTTGGCTATTAAGAGCGAGATTTTTCCGAGCGCGCCTTATCCAAACTGGACCGCTGTAGGCGTCAACTGGCTGGCAGGTTTCGATTTCGAAATCAAAGTCATTGCCCGGATTCCCGGCTGAGCGGCTGTGGAGAATGAAAAAAAGCCCACGAACCGAAGTTCGTGGGCTTTTTCAATGACTCTCAGTTCAGCTTAAGCGCGCTTGCGGCGGGAGAAGCCGATGCCAGCCAGGCCCAGGCCCAGCAGGGCCAGGCTTGCTGGCTCAGGCACGCCTGCTGGTGGGGTGGCTTCGTTCACAACGATCTGGTCCAGGCCGCCGAACGCGTATGGGTTTGCCAGCTTGAACGACAGGCTGGTGATGCCGAACAGGCTCAGGTTGTTCAGGCCGTCAACAGCGTCGGCGCCTGCGGCATTCAGGTTGGTCGACCAATGCAGGGTGGTGCCGGTGTTGGCAACGGTGGTGAAGCTTACCAGGTCAAACAGACCGCCACCAACGCGGGTCAGGGTCCAGGAATCTGGATTGTTACCGGAGTTGTCGTGCATCAGCACGGTGCCAGCGCCAAAGTAGTCTTCGTGGAAGTGGCCTTCGTCGCCAACCGCTGCGAATTGGAAGCCTTGCGCGGTGTAGGACACTGGACCGTTATAAGACTGGGAGTAGTTGTAGGTGTAGGAACCGCCTTCAGCAGCTTGGCTGAAGTCGATGTTGGTTGCTTGTGCGGACGACAGAGCCAGTGCACCTACGATTGCTGCGATACCCAGAATTTGTTTCTTCATGAAAAAGGTTCCTATTAGGGGGTTAACAAGTTTTGCAAAGTGATAAGCACTTTCCGTGCCAGAAAATAAATTCCATTGCAAATCAGTTACTTATGTCATGCGGGAAACAAGTTGATCCGAAGTATCTGGGCATACTGTAAAGAAATCCGACACCACGGCTGGTGTTGCTACAAAGTGTTACAAATAAATAAACATTACTTGCTATTCTCCATTCACTTCTTTGCAAATTGGTGAAGTACGCCGCGTACCATAATTGAGAGGAAAGCAATGAAAAAGAAATGGATCGTCATACCGACGTTGTTGATGCTGGCCGTGATTGGAGCGGTCGCCACCAAGCCGATGTGGATGCCTAAGCCGACGGTGGTGGTTGATGGCGCAATGCGCCAAGAGGCAATCGATACCTTGGTGGCGAAGTTGAATGCCCACTATGTATTCCCAGACAAAGCCAAGCAAATCGAAGTGGTCCTGCGCCAGCGTCAGCAGGAGGGAAAATACGATGGGATCACCGATGCCGATAAGCTGTCAGACCAGTTGTCGGACGACATCGACGGCGTAGTCCATGACAAGCATATGACGGTGTTTTTCAGCCCGGATGTGACGCCGCCAGACAATTCCATGGGGCCGCGCCCAACCACGCGGGCGGAATGGGATAAACAAGCCCCGCTCTTCGTGCGCATGTACAGCCATGTCTCAAACTTGGGCCTGGAAAAGGTCGATCACTTGGGCCCCAATATCGGCTACCTGGAATTCTCCTCGTTCCCACCTGATTTCCTCGTGAACGAAAAGTACGCCTCGGCGATGGATAAACTCGCCGACACCGATGGCCTCATCATAGACCTGCGTAAACATAACGGTGGCGGACCGGAAACCGTCGCCTTGCTGGCCAGCTATTTCGTAGACCAGCGCACGCGTCTCAACGACTTGTGGGAACGCGATACCGGCGTCACCACGCAGCAATGGACGCTGGATAAGCTCGGCGGCAAGCGTTATGGCGGCAAGAAGCCGGTCTTTATTCTTGTCGGCCCTGGCACAAAATCCGCCGGCGAAGACTTCGCCTACACAATGCAGGCAATGAAGCGCGCCACGGTGATCGGTGAAAGCACCTGGGGTGGAGCGCACCCTTCGCGCCCATATCGTCTCGGCGACCATCTGGTGATCTTTATTCCAAGCGCACGCACGATCAGCCCAATTACCCAATCGAACTGGGAGGGAGTTGGTGTCATCCCGGATGTCGCAACGAAGCCGGATGAGGCGCTTGAGGTGGCCAAGGGGCAGTTGCAGCGCCAACTGAAGGGCGCCTCGCCGATGGTCGCTGCCGGTCAATAAGCGGAGGCCAGAAACAAAAAAGCCCCCGAACCGAAATTCGGGGGCTTCTCTGCGTATCTTGGTAGGCCGTGCGGGGCTCGAACCTGCGACCAACGGATTAAAAGTCCGCTGCTCTACCAACTGAGCTAACGACCCAAGGTTCCTCTATTCGAATGGTAGGCCGTGCGGGGCTCGAACCTGCGACCAACGGATTAAAAGTCCGCTGCTCTACCAACTGAGCTAACGACCCGTCGAAAGAAGAAGCGAGATTATAGGCTGGACCAGCCCAGCTGTCAAATGCTCGCTAGAACTTTTTACTTGCCTTTGAGGCGGTCCTTGGCCGTAGCGGCGGCAGGGGTGCCTGGATAGTTCTTGATCAACTCTTGCAATGTCTTTTTAGCATTGGCCGTGGCCTTCAGCTCGGTCTGGCAACTGGCGATGTTCAGCAGGGCGTCGGCGGCCTTTGGATTGTCCGGCCAGGTCTTTACGACCATTTGCTGCGCGGTGATGGCGTTCTTGCAGTCGCCCTGGGCATAGTAGGCGTTGCCCAGCCAGTATTGCGCATTGGGGGCGTAAGCGGAGGCGCCAAAGCGCTTCACGAAGTCGCCCAGCGAGTTGGCGGCGCCTTTGTAATCGCCGCTCTTGAACAGCCCCATCGCATTGTCATACGCGTTCTGTTCGTCCATGTTGACCGAGGAGGTCTGGCCGTCGATGGTCACCTGGCGCGGTTCCAGCTTCTTCAGGCGCGCGTCGAGATCGGTGTAATAGTCCTTCTGGCGCTTTTGCGCGACCTGGATTTCGTTCAGCAGGATCTCGGTCTGGCCGCGCAAGCGGGCCACTTCTTCGCGCAGTTGTTCCTGCTGCGAGATCATGTCCAGCGTGGTGTTCTTGTCGGTCTTGGTATCGATCAGGACTTTCAGGTCCGCTTCCAGCTT
Source organism: Pseudoduganella sp. GW821-FHT11H04 (assembly GCF_058807935.1). Classification (NCBI taxonomy): domain Bacteria; kingdom Pseudomonadati; phylum Pseudomonadota; class Betaproteobacteria; order Burkholderiales; family Oxalobacteraceae; genus Pseudoduganella; species Pseudoduganella sp. GW821-FHT11H04. The sequence goes on from NZ_JBXARE010000008.1 coordinate 127,241, forward strand.
GGCGACTTTGGACTTCAGGTCCATGATGGCCTTGCGTGCTTCGTCATCGTCGAAGATGCCAGCGGAGGCGGTCAGTGGCAGGGTGGCGGCAAACAGGGCTGCCATCAGGGCAGACTTGGTGAATTTCATTTTTCTTCCTTGCACAAAAAAAGAAATGGGGCAGGGCGCAGTATAAACTGCGCGCTGCCCCTTGTGCGGCATGTTTAAGCTAGTAGATTACTTAGCTTTGTAAACGATGTCGGCACGGCGGTTCTGCGACCATGCTTCTTCGTTGTGGCCTTCAGCCTTTGGCTTTTCTTTGCCCAGGGACACGGCTTCCATGCGAGCTTCTGGCACGCCCAGGGCTGCCATCGACTTGCGCACAGCTTCAGCACGCTTCTGGCCCAGGGCCAGGTTGTACTCGGAGCCGCCGCGTTCGTCGGTGTTACCTTGGATCAGGATAGCGCGCTGATTTTTGCCCAGGTAGCCAGCGTGGTTCGACACCACTTCTTTGCCGTCTTCACGAACAACGTAGCTGTCGAAGTCGAAGTACACGGAACGGTTAGCCAGCTTGCCGCCTGGTACGTCCAGTTCGTCAACTTGTGCTTGCACTGGCTGAACCACGCGTGGCTCTTCCTTAACTACTGGAGCCACTGGCTTTTCTTCCACGACTGGTGGTTTGGTTTCTGGTGCTGGGGTCGAGCAAGCTGCCAGCAGGGCGGCGGTGCTGAGGATGAAGGCTACGTGTTTTACGTTACGCATTTTTATTTCTCCTGGTCGTTAAAGGTGCTACTTCTCGTTTACTTCTTCTACTTCTTTACTTCATGAAAGGACCCCAAGTGGGTTCCTTGATATTGCCCGCCTGAATACTCAGGCGCTGCTTAACCCGGCCGTCTGTCGATGCCACAGCCAGCGAGCGGCGGCCGCCATTCTGAGTGGCGTACAGGATGTACTTGCCATTCGGAGCGAAGCTCGGTGAATCGTCGCTGGTGGTGTCGGACAGGCGTTGCTCTTGGCGGGATTCCAGGTCCAGTGTGAACAGCTGGAAGGCGCCGCCATCGCGCCGCGAAATATAAGCCAGCGTCTTGCCGTCAGACGAAATGCGCGGGCTGATATTGTACGAGCTGCCGAACGTCATGCGCTGCGGTTCGCCGCCATCGACGCTCATGCGATAAATCTGTGGACCGCCGCTGCGGTCGCTGGTGAAGTAGATCGACTGGCCGTCGGCGCTGAATTGCGGCTCGGTGTCGATGGTGCTGCCATTGGTCAGGCGGCGCAGGCCGGAGCCGTCGGCATTGGCGATGAAGATCTGGGTGTTGCCGGTCTTGGACAGGGCGACGGCCAGGCGCTTGCCATCCGGCGACCAGGCTGGCGCCGAGTTATTGCCTTTTTCGTTGGCGATCACGGTGCGTTGGCGGGTGCGCAGGTCCTGCACATACACCACCGGCTTACGCTGTTCGAACGATACGTAGGCCACCTTGGTGCCATCCGGCGACCAGGCAGGGGAGATGATCGGTTCGGTTGAAGTCAGGGCCGGGATGATGCCTTCGCCGTCGGCATCTGCCACTTCCAGGCGGTACTGCTTGCCTTGCTGGACTACGTAGGCGATACGGGTCGAGAAGATGCCCTTGATGCCGGTCAGCTTTTCATAGATGTCGTCGGACAGCTTGTGCGCAGCCAGGCGGCCGTATTGGTTCGGTACCGTGGTCTTCAGGGCCGACAAGTCCTTGCCCTGGGTGGAGATCAGGCGGTACTGCACCTCGAAATAACCATTCGCGGCAGGCACCACGGCGCAGGCGGCTACGGCTTCAACGCCGAGCGACTTCAGGCCGGTCGCATCGACCTGCATCAGGTTGCTGGTCGGCGTGATGTCGATGACCTTGAACATTCCGCTGCGGGTCAGGTCGGCCTTGATGATTTGCGAGATCTGGGCGGGCGCCGCGGCCTCATTGGCGCAAGGGCCGATCGCCACAGGAATCTGGTTGCTGCCCACGCCGGAGATTTCGACTTGCAGCTGCGCCTGCGCCGACAGCGCGAAACTCGCACCGGCCAGTACCATCAGATATTTTGCGTTGTTCATCATTCTCTGCATCCTTATTGCCGCATTTCCTTGAGTTTGAAGGTTGCCGTGATCTCGCGGTCCACCGTGCCGTCCTTGCGCTTGGGCAGGGGGGAGGCATTGCGGATTGCGCTTTCGATCGCTGCATCGTAAGCCGGAACGCCGCTGGATTTTACCCTGCGTACGCCCATTACTTCACCTGACGGCAGCTGCGTGATGGTATAGACCGCTCCGACATCTTCGTCACCTGGGTAGTTCAGGAAGCTTCGGATGCGCGTCACAATCGCAGCTTTGTAGCCATCATCCAGTCGCGGTGCGGTGGATTTGGCTGCCGTGCCGGTGGAGCCGGCCGCGGCCTGGCCCGTAATGCGCTGCAATTCAGCAGCACGGGCTTTGGCCAGCTTTTCCTTCTCTTTCAGTTCAGCCTGTTTCTTGGCTTTTTCTTGCTCCAGCTTTTCCTTCTTATCGAGATCGGCCAGGCGTTTCTTCTCGTCTTCCAGTTTCTTCTTCTGTTCGGCGAGCTTCTTCTCTTCGGCTTCCTTCTTCTCTTTTTCTTTCTTCTTCTGCAGTGCGATGTCCGGCTCTTTCGGCAGCGGCTTCACCACTTCCGGCGGAGGAGGTGGCGCGACCGGCGGCGGGCGCACTGGCTCCGGCTCGGGTTCCGGCTCCGGTTCGGGCTCGGCCTTCGGCGCGGCCATCTGCGTGGTCACGTCCCAGATCTCGGCGTCGACACCGGTCGGGTCGTTATTCCAGCGGATGCCAACCCACAGGAACACAAACAGCACGCAGTGCATGGCCAGCGCAAGCGCAAACGCGCGCGTACCGCCGTGCCGTTTGGGTACACGGTATGGACCGCCTGCAGTTGCCATCGTCATTGCCATGCCTTACTTGGTCGCCAGGCCAACGCGGTTAATCCCCATCTTCTTCGCTTCGGAAATCAGAGTGATCACATCGTCGTACTTGCTTTCCTTGTCGCCGGCGATCAGCACCGGGTACTCAGGATATTGTTCGTGCAGGGCGCGCAGCTTGCGCACCAGGGCATCGCGATTCGGTTCGGTTTCCGGCGCGTCGGCCGACTTGCCGGCGATGCCGATCATCAGCGAGCCATTCGGCTTTACCTGCACCTGGATGTAGGCATCCGGCGGGCGCGACGCTTTTTCCGCGTGCGGCAGGTCGATCGAGCTCGGGTTGTTCGAGGTCGGCATCACCATGAAGATGATCAGCAGGCAGAGCATCACGTCGATATACGGCACGACGTTGATCTCGGACTTCAGCTTGCGGCCGCCGCGGCTGCCGCGCAGGCCACTGGAGAAGGAGGATGCCATCTTCTGTTTCGCCTTTTAACGGGACTGGCGCTGCAGGATGTTCGAGAATTCTTCAACGAAGCTCTCGAAGCGGATCGCCAGGCGGTCAATATCGTGCGAGAAGCGGTTGTACGCCACCACGGCCGGAATTGCAGCGAACAGGCCGATAGCAGTTGCAATCAGCGCTTCGGCAATGCCGGGCGCCACAGCCGACAGCGTCGCCTGCTGCACATTGGCCAGGCCGCGGAAGGCGTTCATGATGCCCCATACGGTACCGAGCAGGCCGATGTAAGGGGAGACGGAACCGACCGAAGCCAGGAAGGCCAGGTGCGCTTCCAGTGCATCCATCTCGCGCTGGAAGGCGGCGCGCATGGCGCGGCGGGCGCCATCGAGCACGTCGCCCATATTCATGTCGCGGCTGGTGGCAGCGGCTTGCTTGCCTTTGATGAATTCACCCATGCCGGCTTCGAAGATGCGGGCCAGGGCGCCGCTGTTGGCGCGATTGCTGCCAGCGCTGGCGTGCAGGGCGTGCAGGTTGCCGCCTGCCCAGAAGGACTTTTCGAATTCGATGGTCTGGTTGCGTGCACCGCGCACATCAAACAGCTTCTTGAAGATGTAGGTCCAGCTGATGACGGAGACCGCAAGCAGCAGCGCCATGATCAATTGGACGATCACGTGCGCGTTGGCGATGAGGGAGATGAAGGAGAGGTCTTGAGTGACGTTCATTGTTTTCGATCTAATTATTATGCGCACATAAGGGCTGCAACCGCGTCGGGCACGGCGCGCGGGCGCAGGGCCGAATCAACGCAGCCAACCTTGACGTGGGCACTATTCAGCAGGCGGTCGCCGCACCACGCCTCTTGTACGAACTGGATCGATGCGCGGCCCAGTTTAGCAATACGAAGCGTCAATTTTATTACATCGTCCAGTCGAGCCGGCGCGTGGTAGTCCGCGCTGACATTTTTGACAACGAACATGGCGTCGTGCTCTCGCAGCAGGACATCCTGGTTGACGCCGAGGGAGCGCAACCACTCAGTGCGTGCGCGCTCGAAGAACTTCAAATAGTTCGCGTAATAGACAATTCCGCCGGCGTCCGTATCTTCGTAATAAACACGGACATCCCAGATGAACTCAGACGACATAGATAGAAAAGCTACTAAGTGAGAATCGGCAACATTTTACGCCAAATAAGTTGGCGCAATCGCTGTTTGCACAATCTCGTAACAATTGCTTACGGTTTTCCCTTATATGGGGCGGCATTTTAGCTTCGTTTAATGGCAAATGGGGAGAATCCTTGGCAGGTTGGCATCAATTCAATGGAGTTTACATTAATGTGTTGCGGCAATGTTGCAATCCAGAAAGCCGTGTTCGCAATATCGTCGGGTGTCAGCGGGGTGGTGCCTTCGTAGACCTTGGCTGCGGCCGTGTCGTCTTTCAGGCGGACATTGGAAAATTCGGTGCCGCCGCACAGGCCGGGTGCGATATTGGTAGCGCGAACGCCGGTGCCGATCAGGTCGGCACGCAGGTTGAGGGTGAATTGTTCGACGAAGGCCTTGGTGGCGCCGTATACATTACCGCCCGGGTAAGGGTAGGCGCCGGCGACGGAGCCCAGGTTGATGATGGTGCCGCGGCCGCGCTGCACCATGCCAGGCAGCAGGGCGTGGGTGATGGTGACCAGGCCGGTGCAGTTGGTGGCGATCATGGTTTCCCAGTCGTCGAGCGAGGATTCCTGGGCGCCCTTGACGCCCAGCGCCAGGCCGGCGTTGTTGATCAGGACGTCGATTTCCTGCCATTCCGCCGGCAGCGAGGCAAGGGCGGTGTTGATCGCGGCTTTGTCGGTGACGTCGAGTTTGAGCGGCAGCAGGTTGGGGCCGAGTTCAGCGGCCAGGGCTTCCAGGCGCTCGACACGGCGGCCGGCGGCGATGACCTTGTGGCCGTTCTTGGCGAAAACGCGCGCCATCGCGGCGCCAAAACCGGCGGTTGCGCCGGTAACTAACACGATCATGGTCGAACTCCCAATATTAATGAACGGATTCTAACGCCAAACCCGGTAGGGCGGGGTCTGACCCGCAGGGTCAGACCCCGTCAGATCAACTGCCGTTGGTGTTGGGGTAAGGCTTTGGACCTTCGGCGAAAGTCAAAGTCCTAAAACCCAGCGGTGGCGGTCGAGCAGACGGGGTCTGACCCTGCGGGTCAGACCCAGATTTACCGGGTTTAGGCCGAATCAAACGCGAAATCAGCCGAATCCAGCCAAACGATTGCCGGATTTATCCACTTAAATTACAATCTTGGCTCCATTACGGTCTCACGTAACTGGCGAAAAACTAGCAGGCAGCTTGGCGCCGCTGGTGAGAGGTGGGCAACCACCGGGGAACGTGAGATATCAAACAGCCGTTCGCCTGGGCAGCCACGATGGAATCGTACGATTTGGCTGCCTTGTCGCCTTTTGGCTCCCAATTCGATCCAATCTGCCTTAAAAAACTGGAGTAATTTCATGTTCGCAAAAGATCACACCCTCGCCAACGTCGACGCGGAGCTGTTTGCCGCTATCCAGAACGAGAACAAGCGCCAGCACGACCATATCGAGCTGATCGCATCTGAGAACTATACCTCGCCAGCCGTCATGGAAGCCCAGGGCTCCCAGCTGACCAACAAGTACGCCGAAGGCTACCCAGGCAAGCGCTACTACGGCGGCTGCGAATACGTGGACGTCGTCGAGCAACTGGCGATCGATCGCGTGAAGCAGCTGTTCGGCGCCGAAGCCGCGAACGTGCAGCCTAACTCCGGTTCCCAGGCTAACCAAGGCGTGTTCTTTGCTGTCCTGAAACCAGGCGACACCATCATGGGCATGTCGCTGGCAGAAGGCGGCCACCTGACCCACGGCATGGCTTTGAACATGTCCGGCAAATGGTTCAACGTTGTTTCCTACGGCCTGACCGCTGAAGAAGACATCGACTACGACGCAATGGAAGTCCTGGCGAAAGAACACAAGCCAAAGCTGATCATCGCCGGCGCATCGGCCTTCTCCAAGAAGATCGACTTCGAGCGTTTCGCTAAAGTCGCTAAAGCCGTTGGCGCCTACTTCATGGTCGACATGGCTCACTACGCCGGCCTGATCGCCGCTGGCCTGTACCCGAACCCAGTGCCGCACGCCGACTTCGTGACCTCCACCACCCACAAGTCCCTGCGCGGCCCACGTGGCGGCATCATCCTGATGAAAGCCGAACACGAAAAGATCATCAACTCCGCGATCTTCCCTGGCATCCAGGGCGGTCCTTTGATGCACGTGATCGCTGGTAAGGCAGTGGCCTTCAAAGAAGCGCTGACCCCAGAATTCAAGGCTTACCAGCAGCAAGTGGTGAAGAACGCTGACGTGCTGGCAAAGACCCTGATCAAGCGCGGCCTGCGCATCGTGTCCGGCGGCACCGAGTCGCACGTGTTCCTGGTCGACCTGCGCGCCAAGAACCTGACCGGTAAAGAAGCGGAAGCGATCCTGGGCCAGGCTCACATGACCTGCAACAAGAACGGCATCCCTAACGACCCGCAAAAGCCATTCGTGACTTCCGGCATTCGCCTGGGCTCGCCAGCGTTCACCACCCGCGGTTTCAAAGAAGCCGAAGCGGAACAAGTGGGCAACCTGATCGCCGACGTGCTGGACAACCCGCACGACGCAGCAACCATCGAGCGCGTGAAAGCCGCTGTGAAGGTGCTGGCTGATAAATTCCCTGTTTACGCCTAAGCACGCGGTTGGTACTATCGAGGCGCCGGATCGTAAGGTCCGGCGCTTTTTCATTACATAATAAGAGACGCTCCATCAATGAAATGCCCGTTCTGCCAGCACGATGATATCCAGGTCCTCGACACCCGCGTGTCGGAGGAGGGGGACGCCATCAAGCGGCGCCGGCGCTGCGTGAACTGCGACAAGCGCTTCACCACATGGGAGCGGATCGAACTGACCATGCCTTACGTGGTCAAGAAAAACGGCAGCCGCACCGAGTACTCGGCCGATAAGCTGCGGGCCAGCCTGATGCTGGCCTTGCGCAAACGTCCCGTCGCTGCTGAGTCCGTTGATAAGGCGGTTTCCTCCATCGAGGAAAAGCTGCTGACCAGTGGCCAGCGGGAAGTCGATTCCGTCTACGTTGGCGAACTCGTCATGGCCGAGCTCAAGCGGCTCGACAAAGTAGCCTATATCCGCTTTGCCTCCGTCTACAAAAACTTCGAAGACCTGGCTGAATTCCAGGACGCGATCGAAGCTGTTGGCGACGGTCAAGAGCTCTCTCCCAAGGCTTGATATTTCTCAAACCCGCGAGTCCTCTGCTGGCTAATGTGATCAGCAGGGGAGGGCTGCGCCATGCGTCGTCCGGTTGCGGGATTCACGATGGTGGAAGTGCTGGTTGCCGTGCTGTTGCTGGCCGTTGGTCTGGTTGGCGCGCTGGCGATGCAGGCACACGCCATGCGTACGCGGCAGGAATCGGCCCTGCTGACCGAAGCCCTGCAGGATGCCGCCGCACTAGCTGACCGCATCCGCGCTAATGCAGCGCAGTCCTCCGCTTATCTAGGTTTTGAGTTTGACGCCGCCGCCGAAGCCGCGCCCGCCGCCACCGACTGTTCCGGCGCGACATGCGATCCCAACGCGCTCGCTCAGCACGAGTTGGCGGTATTCCGCCAGCAGCTTCAATCCTCCCTGCCTTCCGCCCGCGCGCTGACATGCCGCGATTCTTCCGCTGCTTCCGGCGGAGGCCTGCAATGGGCCTGTTCCGGCGAGGCAAGCGCGCCGATCGTGATCAAAATCGGCTGGCGCAGCGGCGCGGGCTCCCGCATGGCCGCTAAAGCCGGACCCAGCGTCGCGCTGCCGGTCGCGCTGTACGTCCCGGGAGGCGGGCCATGAACGCGCGCCAGACCGGCCTGGCGGTCACAGAAGTCCTCATCGCCATGGCGCCCAGCCTGCTGGTCGTCCTGGCAGCTGCCTCGTTGCTGCACGCCTCCAATGGCGACTTCCTGCACAACGGCGCCAATACCCGAATTGACGACAGCGGACGCTTCGCGCTGGCGATCATTGGGCAGACGCTGCGCCAGGCCGGCTACCGCGGCGAGCCCGGCGCCCCCGGCGCTGCCGGCACGCATTTGCCCCCGCTTGCCGTCGAGGGCCGCGATGCCGCCAGCGTGGCAAGCAATTCAAATGGGCTGGGCGGCGCGCTGCCGGCTATTAACGGCAGTGATGCCATCGCCATCCGCTACGCGCCGGGCGCTATGGGAAGCGCCGGTGCGATGCTGAATTGCGCCGGTTTTCCCGCCACCCCAGGCGAGTGGGCCTGGAGTATTTTCTACGTCGCCCGAGCGAGCGACGGCGTCGCCGAACTGCGCTGCAAATACAAAGGCCGGCACGGCTGGGGCGATGATGCTGTGATACGCGGCGTGGACGCCTTCCAGGTCGCCTACGGCGTCGACACTGACACGCCGCGCGACAACATCCCCAACCGCTACCTCACCGCAAGCGCCATCAATGCCCGCGACGCCGCGCTACCCGCGCCAGAACAGGCTGAGCACCCCAACTGGCGCCGCGTCACTAGCGTTCGCATTGGCTTGCTGCTGCACGGCGAACGCGGCTCACGCATCGGCAGCCGATTAGGCAGTTACGACTTGCTGCCCGGCGCCGACCCAAGCGCGCGCCTCGACGAAGCAAGCCTGCCACCAGCAATGCGGCACCGCGCCCGCCGCCTGTTCGCCGCAACTGTGGCGCTGCGCAACCCGTGAGGAGTCCGCCATGCACCGCAAGCAGCGCGGCATCACGCTCCCCGTAACGATGTTGCTACTGATGGCCGCATTGACCATCGGCGCGTCGGCAGCACAAATGGCCATGCTGGGCGAGAAGGCCGCCCGCGTAGAACGAGACCGTCTGATCGCCTTCCAAGCCGCGGAGGATGCCCTGATGGATGCAGAACGCGATATCAACGCCGGTCTTGGCCAGCCAGTCGAGGCGCCAGCACAGGCCTGGCAGGTCGTCGACCTGGCCGGCAACGGCGGCACCGAATACGGTGCACTTACTGGCGCCGCAATGCAGACCGGGGAGGCCACGATGTCCTTCCGCCGTCCGCGCTACCTGGTGGAGCGCATTGCCTACACGCCGGCCGGCGAACCTCCCGCCCACTATTACCGCGTGACCGTGATCGGTTTCGGCCCGCGCCCTGGCGCCGAAACGGTGCTGCAGGCCACTTACACTCCTCCAGCGCCCGTGCATCGCCACAGCTGGCGCGAAGTCATGGATTGGCAATCGCTGCATGACGCAGCGGCCGGCGGGGGCGAGCCATGAAGTCCCGTGCCAAGGGAAGCACCTTGATTGGCGTTGTCATCGCGGTGGTGATCGTCTCGATCCTTGTGATGCTGGCAGCGCCTGCATGGCACGAAGCCGTTGTCCGCATGCGCCGCAGTGAAGCGCAAGCCACGCTGCAAGAACTGATGCAGCAGCAAGAACGCCATTTCACCCGCTTCAATAGCTACGCCGCGTTTTCAGCGTTGAACGAAAGTGAATTCCGCTGGTGGTCCGGCCGCGCCGCCCATTCCAGCGCCTACGAAGTCGAAGGCAAAGCCTGCGACGGCCAGCAAATCCGCGACTGCATCCAGCTGATCGCCACGCCCGGCACGTCCAATGTCGACGCGAGTTTCAGGGATCCCAAATGCGAACGCCTCATCCTCACCAGCAGCGGCCTCCACCTCGCCACCGGCCCCGCCCGCGACTGCTGGCGCTAAATCCAGCCGCGCCGGGCAGGGCTGCATTCACGCTGCTGGAGTTGATGATCGTCCTCGCCATCGTGTCCATCCTGTTCGCCTCCGCGCTGCCGGAATTGAGCAATATGCTGGCTGGCCGCCAGCTGCGCGCCGCATCCGCTGACCTGCTGGCGGCAATCAACGACACACGCGCCCAGGCCATTGCTCGCCGGCGCGTTGTCACGCTGCTGGCTCAGAACGGCGAATGGCAGCAAGGCTGGCTGATCGTCATCGACACCAACGCCAACCGGCAGACTGACCCGGGTGAACAGATACTGGCCCGCCACCGGCCACCTTCAGGAAACCTGGTTATCAAGGCCGGTTTCACCGATGCCACCGCTCCTTTTTACGTCGCATATAATGCAGCAGGACGCAGCTGCCGCGCCGCCCACCCGAATGCCGCCAACTTTGGCACCATCACCCTTGAACTGGCCGGCGCGCAGCGCAATATCAAGATCAATATGCAGGGCAGGGCGCGGCTATGCGACCCGGTCCTGGAACCGACAACGTGCGCGAGCATATGAACATCAACAGCGACCTCGAAGGCATGCAGCTCGCCCTGCAATGGGCGGAAAAAGGCTTGTTCACCACCTCCCCGAACCCGCGTATCGGCTGTGTGATAGTGCGCGACGGGGTAGTGATCGGCGAAGGCGTGACGCAAGCCGCCGGCCAGGACCACGCTGAGATCCAGGCCCTGAAAGACGCCAAGCGCCGCGGCCACGACGTGCGCGGCGCCACCGCCTACGTCACGCTGGAGCCATGCAGCCACCATGGCCGGACGCCGCCTTGCGCCGACGCCCTGGTGCGTGAAGGCTTGGGCCGCGTGGTCGCGGCCATGGAAGACCCGAACCCGCTGGTCGCCGGCAACGGTATGGCGCGCCTGTCCGCCGCCGGCATCGAAGTCGCCAGCGGCCTGCTGGCTGAGCAAGCCTATGAAATGAATATCGGCTTCTTCAACCGCATGCGCCGCGGTCTGCCGTGGGTGCGCATGAAGACCGCCGCCAGCCTGGATGGCATGACCGCCCTGCACAATGGCCAAAGCCAGTGGATCACTGGCCCGGAAGCCCGCGCCGACGGCCACGCCTGGCGCGCCCGTGCCTGTGCCATCCTGACCGGCATCGGCACCGTCAAGGCCGACGACCCGCAGCTCAATGTGCGGGCCGTCGAAACCCCGCGCCAGCCGCGCCGCATCGTAGTCGACAGCAAACTGGAAATCAGCCCGCAAGCGCGCGTGCTGGAAGGCGGCGGCAGCTGGATCATCGCAGCAGCCCATCATCCGGAAAAGGAAGCAGTCCTGCGCGACAAGGGCGCCGAAATCATCGTACTGCCCAATGTCCACGGCAAAGTTGATTTGCCTGAGCTGATGCGCGAGCTTGGGCGCCGCCAGATCAACGAGTTGCACGTGGAAGCAGGCGGCAAGTTGAATGGCTCGATGATCCGTGAAGGCTGCGTGGATGAGCTGCTGGTGTATCTCGCGCCAACCCTGCTGGGCGACGCGCAAGGCATGTTCGCCCTGCCGGCGCTGACTGAGCTCAGCGGCAAGCACAATCTGAAATTTCACGAGGTTAAGCAAGTCGGCGCCGATTTGCGTATCCTAGCCAGGTTCAATCAACACTAAAGATCATTATGTTTACTGGAATCGTCGCCGCAGTCGGCAAAATCAACTCCGTAACCCCGCTGGAAGGCGGCGCTTTCGCAGGCGTGCGCCTGGACGTGGACGCTGGCGGCCTGCCGATGGCCGACGTCGGCCTGGGCGACTCGATCGCGCTGAACGGCGCCTGCATGACCGTGGTCGAGAAAACCGCCACTGGCTTCACCGTCGACGTCTCGCGCGAAAGCCTGAACAAGACCGTCGGCCTGGACACCACCACGGAAGTGAACCTGGAAAAAGCCCTGACCCTGGCCGAGCGCCTGGGCGGCCACCTGGTTTCCGGCCACGTCGATGGCTTGGGTGTGGTGCGTAAGTTCGAACCGGTCGGCGAATCGTACGAACTGGTGATCGAAGCCCCGCGCGACCTGGCGAAATACCTTGCCTACAAAGGCTCCGTGGTGGTGAATGGCGTGTCCCTGACCGTCAACCGCGTCGAAGACAGCGCCGACGGCTGCGCGTTCTCGATCAACCTGATCCCGCACACCATCCAGGTCACGACCCTGAAGCACCTGAAAGCGGACTCCAAGGTCAACCTCGAAATCGACCTGATCGCCCGCTACGTGGAGCGCATGCTGTCGCTGAAGTCCTGATCAGGCGGCAGGGCGGGCTGCTGCGATGTAGGCTGGCAGTTCCGCGTTGATGCCCAGTTTTACCTGGCGGGTGAGGTCGTCCGCCAGCACTTCTTCTTTACCTTCCGCCAGTGCCGCGAAGATTTGCGCGGCTACTTCTTCCGGTTTGATCTTCGGTACTTCGTAGCCGGCGGTCATGTCGGTTTCCATATAGCCCATGTGGGCGCCAACCACGAGCGTGCCTTGCGGGGCGAGTTCGATGCGCAGGCCGTTGGTCAGCGCCCAGGCGGCGGACTTCGACATGCTGTAGGTATTGGTCGGTCCTTGGCTGTACCAGGCCAGCACGGACAGGATGTTGACAATGGCGCCGCCGCCGTTGGCTTGCAGCGCTGGCGCAAAGCCTTTGCTGAGCAACATTGGGCCGATCAGGTTTGTTTCGAGCTCGGCGCGGGCCTGCTCCAGGGCGTTGTCGGCCAGGATGCCGCCGGCGCGCACGATACCGGCGTTGTTGATTAATACATTCACATCTTTGTATTCACGGGTGACGGCAGCGATTTCGTCGTGATTCGTCACGTCCAGCTGGACCGGGGTAACGCCAGGCAGGGTGACCGATTTGGGATCGCGGGCGGCGCCGTAGACTTTTTTCGCGCCGGCTGCCAGGGCGGCTTTCGCCAGTTGCAGGCCCAGGCCACGGTTGGCGCCAGTGATGAATACGACGGAATCTTTGAGGTTCATGGTGTTTTCCTTTGAAGGGTTTATTAATGACGGTCGTCATCGAATGACTTAATAATAGTGATCGCAATTAAAAACTTCAAGGGAAATTTTTGGGGCGCGCGCGGCGCCCCAGGAGGTGGGCTTACAGCAGGGTTGCGGTGAGCGTGATGTTGGTATTCAGGACTTTGGACACCGGACAGCCAACTTTTGCCTTATTGGCAAGTTCTTCGAATTTGGCCTTATCCGCGCCGGGAATCTTGGCCTGCAGGTCGAGATGGATAGCGGTGATGGCAAACCCATCGCCTACCTTATCCAGCGTCACCTCAGCCTTGGTTTCCATTTTCTCGGCCGTAAAGCCCGCCTCGCCCAGGATCAGCGACAAAGCCATGGTGAAGCAGCCGGCATGGGCTGCCCCGATCAATTCTTCCGGATTGGTGCCCGGTTTGCCCTCGAATCGGCTGGAAAATCCGTAAGGGGCAGCCTGCAACGCGCCGCTCGCGGTGCTGATCGCCCCGCGCCCATCCTTGATGCCGCCGCTCCAGACGGCCGAACCATTGGTCTTCATTGCTGCCTCCTTCAGGGTTGTTAAGAAAACCAGTCTAGGCCAATTAGCCTAAAGGCGGCGCTCAAGGGGGCGGGAATGCTCCAAATCCTTTAAAATAGCGGGTTAACAAAGAAACGCTCTGTGCCTCACATCAAAGGAAAAAATATGTCCATTTCCAGCACCGAAGAAATCGTCGCCGAACTGCGCGCCGGTCGCATGGTGATCCTGGTCGACGAAGAAGACCGCGAAAACGAAGGCGACCTGGTGCTGGCCGCCGAGCACGTCACGCCGGAAGCGATCAACTTCATGATCAAACATGCGCGCGGCCTGGTTTGCCTGACCCTGACGGAAGAGCACTGCAACCAGCTCGACCTGACCATGATGACCGCCAAGAACGGCACCTCCTTCGGCACCAACTTCACCGTGTCGATCGAAGCAGCCGAAGGCGTCACCACCGGTATTTCGGCCGCCGACCGCGCCAAGACCATCCAGGTAGCCGTGGCCAAGGGCGCCAAGCCGACCGATATCGTGCAGCCGGGCCACATCTTCCCGCTGCGCGCCGTGCCAGGCGGCGTGCTGATGCGCGCCGGCCACACCGAAGCCGGCTGCGACCTGACCGCGATGGCCGGCCTGATGCCAGCCTCCGTGATCTGCGAAATCATCAAGGACGACGGCACCATGGCGCGCCTGCCGGAGCTGCTGGAGTTCGCCCAGGAGCACGGCCTGAAGATCGGCACCATCGCCGACCTGATTCACTACCGCAGCCAGAACGAATGCATGGTCGAGCGCATCGCTGAGCGTCCACTGCGCACCGCGCACGGCGACTTCCGCATGATCGCCTTCCGCGACAAGCCAAGCGGCTCGGCCCACCTGGCCCTGGTGCACGGCTCGATGGAGCCAAGCAAGGAATCGCTGGTGCGCGTTCACCAGCCGGTCTCCATCCTCGATTTGTTGGAAACCGAAGCCACCACCCACTCCTGGAACGTGTCGTCCTCGATGAAGGCGATCAAGGAGGCGGAGCAGGGCGTGATGGTGCTGCTGAACTGCGGCGAAACCGCGGAACAGCTGTTCGGCCAGCTGGAAGCGCTGGATAAGAATCTGCGTCCAACCGGTCGCGCCGCCAGCATGGACCTGCGCAGCTACGGCATCGGCGCCCAAATCCTGCGCGACGTCGGCGTACGCAAGATGCAGCTGCTGGCAAGCCCGCGCAAGATGCCTTCGATGACCGGCTTTAACCTTGAAGTCACCGGCTACATGGCCAAACCTGCCGCCTGATTAACAGACGCGGCATAATCCAATATCCTTAGAAAGAGGTACACCATGACCGTAGCAACCTACGAAACCAACCTGTCCGGCGAAAACCTGCGCATCGGTGTTGTGCAAGCCCGCTTCAATGAAGACGTTTGCCACGGCCTGCTGTCGGCTTGCCTGCAAGAGCTGAAGAACCTGGGCGTGGAAGACGAAGACATCCTGCACGTGACCGTGCCGGGCGCGCTGGAAATCCCGCTGGTACTGCAAAAGATGGCCGAGTCCAACCAGTTCGACGCACTGATCGCACTGGGCGCGGTGATTCGCGGCGAGACCTACCACTTCGAGCTGGTGTCCAATGAATCCGGCGCGGGCGTGACCCGCGTGGGCCTGGACTACAGCATCCCAATCGCCAACGCCATCCTGACTACTGAAAACGACGAACAGGCGGAAGTCCGCATGGCCGTCAAAGGCGCCGAAGCCGCCCGCTGTGCCGTCGAAATGGCCAACCTGTCGATCGCCCTGGAAGAACTGAACCAGGATCAGGGCGACGACGAGTAATTCAACAAGAAGGTAATAATATGACTGACAATATGACGCACGCCAACCCGAGCAAGAACCGCACCCCGCGCCACCGCGCGCGCGAGTTCGCGCTGCAGGGCCTGTACCAGTGGCTGCTGAACAATGAAGAGGCGACCAAGGTCGTCAACAACATCCGCGGCGCTCATGGTTTCGACAAGGCAGACGGCGAGTACTTTGCCGACCTGCTGCGCGGCACCATCAAGCAATCGGTCGAGCTGCGTGAAGTGTTCACGCCGCTGGTTGATCGCGGCATTAATGAGTTGTCCCCGATCGAGCACGCCGTGCTGCTGATCGGCGCGTACGAGCTGAAGAACCACATCGAGATTCCATACCGCGTCGTGATCAATGAAGCGGTGGAGCTGACCAAGTCCTTCGGCGGTATCGACGGCCACAAATACGTGAATGGCGTCCTCGACAAGCTGGCCGCCCAACTGCGCGCCGACGAAGTCGCCGCCGACAAGAAGCGCTAAGCTTCTGATGCATAAAGAAAGCCACCTTCGGGTGGCTTTTTGTTGATGTGCGGCAATTTGTCCACCTTGGGGTCAGGAACCAAAAGGGGAACTTTCCACCAGAAGGGTACCTTTTGTTTTCTACACCAAAGGGGTGTCTGGCACTTGTTCCCCTTGGGGGTCAGGAAAAAAGGTGAACATTCCCCCCGGGACTTCCCCTTTTTTTTCCTACCCCCAAGGTGGACATTTGTTTTGGGAAAAGAAAAAGCCACCCGGAGGTGGCTCAGATGTGCGGCTGGAGGGCTTACAGGCCGGCCAGCTGGTCTGCGCTGATTTGCTTGTCAGCTTGCGCAACCGTGGTCGCGCCATCCTTTGGCTTCACTGGGGCAGGGGCGGTGGCAAGTTGCGGCGGGGTGATGTAAGGCACTTTCTTGCCAGCGGAGACTTGCTTCAGGCGGGAGTATTCCGCCATCACGCGCGAGCCGTAGCCGTCATCGGAATCGAAGGCGCCTGCGCCGACGTAGGATTTCAGGCCTGCTTCAACCGAGCCGCCCTTAGCCACATAATCCTTCAGGATCAGGGCGCCAACGCGGATATTGGCCACCGGGTTCAGCGCGGCCTGCACGCCGCCCATGTCCTGGAATTTCTCGGTGTGCACTTTGGACATCACCTGCATCAGGCCCTGCGCGCCCATTGGGCTTTCGGCGAACGGGTTCAGGCCCGATTCAATCGCCATGACGGCCAGGATCAGCAGCGGGTCCATTTTGGTCTCGCGAGCGGTCAGGTAGGCAGTGGAAACCAGCAGATTGGTCGCATCGCCAGCCACGCGGTAACGTTTGGACAGCCAGTTAGTGACCGCGTCCTGCTGCTTTTTGGAGCCCACCAGGGCCTTTTCCTCGGCCGTCAGCTGGACTTCGGCAGCTGCTGCCAGGCCAACCGGCAGCGCTGCAGGCGCTTCCATCAGCTCGGACAGCGGCGGAGCTACGACGATTTGCATCGGCGCCGGCGGCTCACCGCGCAGGGCGTGGGCCAGGTCGGCAGCCAGTTCAGGACGGGCAACCATGGCGCAAGCCATTACCAATGCTGCAATACCGAAGATGCTCAGCATGGACTGAGCGGCGGTCATCAGACCACGTGCCGATACGCTTTGCGTGGCAATCCACGCAGCGGGCTGGCGAGCCCATAGGCGGGTGCTATCCAGCAACCCATTGAATCGATTGTTCATTCAGAACTCCCCTGAAATGTAAGAGTCAAAACGCGTCCCCGCCGCGTGAAATTCGCGGTCAATTCGACGTGCCATAGTCGTTACATCAGTGTTATCTTCGTCCACCGCCGCACAGGTCGCACGGGACTGGACGCCATCATTGTTTGCTAAAGCTGGCGATTCTGTAGAGCCAGTTGCAACACAACTTTTTCCGGGGACGAGGCAGACGCCTCAGGAAAAACACTCCTTAAAATGTCTGTGGAGCCCGGATACTCCGTGAATGTAATGAGTGACAACTTAGTTGGCATAGAAGCCATGTCCTCATCAGGTAGGTCAAATTGTAGGAGGCGTATTATATCTAGTCAATACTAACACGGGCATTCTTTATTACTTTTGAGTATGACTTTTACGTGAACACATTGGCAAAAACCAATAAAATCAACGACTTGACCAAAAGTACTCATACGCCTCGTTCGAAGCAAAAAAATCGTAAAAAAGTATGAAATATCGCGATCTCCGAGATTTTATTTCTCAACTGCAAGCAATGGGCGAACTTAAGCGCACAAGCTTGCCTGTTTCACCACACCTGGAGATGACGGAGGTCTGCGATCGCACTTTGCGCGCCGGCGGCCCCGCCATTCTTTTCGAAAAACCGACCGGTTTCGACATGCCGGTGCTGGGCAACCTGTTCGGCACTCCGCGCCGCGTGGCGTTGGGTATGGGCGCCGATGACGTCGGCGAACTGCGCAAGATCGGCCACGTGCTGGCGCAGTTGAAGGAGCCCGAGCCGCCAAAGGGCTTCAAAGACTTGATGGGCCTTGGTTCGCTGGTCAAGGCAGTATGGGATATGTCTCCGAAAGAGATGCGTGGCGCGCCTTGCCAGGAGATCGTCTGGGAAGGTAACGACGTGGACCTGGGACGCTTGCCGATCCAGCACTGCTGGCCGGGCGACGTGGCGCCTCTTATTACATGGGGCCTTGTCATTACTAAAGGCCCTAATAAGAAGCGGCAGAACCTGGGCATCTACCGCCAGCAGGTGCTCGGTCCTAATAAGGTCATCATGCGCTGGCTGGCGCATCGCGGCGGCGCGCTGGATTTCCGCGAGCACTGCATCAAGAATCCTGGACAGCCTTATCCTGTCTGTGTCGCTTTGGGCGCGGACCCGGCCACCATCCTCGGCGCTGTGACGCCGGTGCCGGACAGCCTGTCGGAATACCAATTCGCCGGCCTGCTGCGCGGCAGCCGCACCGAACTTGTTAAAGCCATCG
Source organism: Pseudoduganella sp. GW821-FHT11H04 (assembly GCF_058807935.1). Classification (NCBI taxonomy): domain Bacteria; kingdom Pseudomonadati; phylum Pseudomonadota; class Betaproteobacteria; order Burkholderiales; family Oxalobacteraceae; genus Pseudoduganella; species Pseudoduganella sp. GW821-FHT11H04. The sequence goes on from NZ_JBXARE010000008.1 coordinate 145,577, forward strand.
GCAGCGAGTTGCGCGTGCCGGCTTCGGCGGAGATCGTGCTGGAAGGGCATATCTACCCGGATGAAAACCATTCGTCCGGCTACGAACATGGACTGGAAGGCCCCTACGGCGACCACACCGGCTATTACAATGAGCAGGACTGGTTCCCGGTCTTCACCATTGACCGCATCACCATGCGGCGCGACCCGATCTACCACTCTACTTATACGGGCAAGCCGCCGGACGAACCGGCCGTGCTGGGCGTGGCTCTGAATGAAGTGTTCGTGCCGCTGCTGCAAAAGCAGTTCAGCGAGATCACCGACTTTTACCTGCCGCCGGAAGGCTGCAGCTACCGCATGGCAGTGGTGCAGATCCGCAAACAGTATGCGGGCCATGCCAAGCGCGTGATGTTCGGCGTGTGGAGCTTCCTGCGCCAGTTCATGTATACCAAGTTCATTATCGTGGTGGACGAGGATGTGAACATCCGCGACTGGAAGGAAGTGATCTGGGCGATCACGACGCGCGTCGACCCGACCCGCGACACCACCCTGGTCGACAACACGCCTATCGATTACCTGGACTTTGCTTCGCCGGTCAGTGGCCTGGGCAGCAAGATGGGCATCGACGCCACCAATAAATGGCCGGGTGAAACCAGCCGTGAGTGGGGTACGACCATCACCATGAGCGACGATGTGAAGGCACGCGTGGATGGTATTTGGCAGCAGCTAGGTTTATAGCCTATAATTGCGCCCGGGCGGGCCCCTGCGCATTGTGGCACGGTTAACCTGGTCAGGTCGGGAACGAAGCAGCCAAAGCTGTTCACCGCAAGTGCCGCAGATCAGGCTCGCCTCTTTGAATTTCTTAAAAAAGCTGCCCCAGGCAGCTTTTTTATTGTCTATGCGACAAGCATGCAATCTTGTCCGCAGCGCACGCTATCTACGGTAAAATCGCGCAATGTCCTATCAAGTCCTCGCTCGCAAATACCGTCCCCGGAACTTTGAAACGCTCGTCGGCCAGGAGCACGTTGTCCGTGCGCTGACCCATGCGCTGCATACCGGGCGCCTGCACCATGCCTACCTGTTTACCGGGACGCGCGGTGTCGGCAAGACGACGCTGTCCCGTATCCTGGCCAAGTCGCTTAACTGCGTCGGCCCGGACGGCAATGGCGGCATCACGGCTACCCCGTGCGGCGTTTGCGAGGCTTGTACCGCGATCGATGGCGGCCGCTTTGTTGATTACGTCGAGATGGACGCTGCGTCCAACCGCGGCGTCGATGAGATGGCGCAGTTGCTGGAGCAGGCGGTGTACGCACCGTCCAATGCACGCTTCAAGGTCTATATGATCGACGAGGTGCACATGCTGACCAACCACGCCTTCAACGCGATGCTGAAGACGCTGGAAGAGCCGCCGGAGCATGTGAAGTTCATCCTGGCGACCACCGATCCGCAAAAGATTCCTGTCACCGTGCTGTCGCGCTGCTTGCAGTTCAACCTGAAGCAGATGCCGCCGGGACACATTGTCGGCCACCTGGAAAATATCCTCGGCCAGGAGAATGTGGTGTTCGAGCAGCCGGCCTTGCGCTTGCTGGCGCAGGGCGCGCACGGCTCCATGCGCGACGCGCTGTCGCTGACCGACCAGGCGATTGCCTACGCCGCCGGCGCTGTGACGCTGGACGCGGTGCAGGGCATGCTGGGGGCTTTGGACCAGTCCTATCTGGTTCGCCTGCTCGATGCCTTGGCCAATAAGGATGGCGCTGATTTGATGGCGGTGGCTGATGAGATGGCGACGCGCTCGCTGTCTTACAACGGCGCTTTGCAGGACCTTGGCACTTTGCTGCACCGGATTGCGCTGGCGCAGACCGTGCCTTCCGCCGTGCCTGCGGACCTGCCTGAATATAACGATATCGTTCGCCTGGCTTCCTTGTTCGATGCCGAAGAAGTGCAGCTGCATTACCAGATCGCTGTGCATGGGCGGAATGAACTGGGATTGGCGCCGGATGAATATGCCGGCTTCTCCATGACCCTATTACGCATGCTTGCCTTTCGGCCCGGTATCGGCGGGGCAGATGGCCAACCGGCCAGCGCCCCGGTAGCGGCTCGTCCCGCCGGCGCGAATCCAGCCCGCGCGGCTGCAGCCGCTGCGATGGCGGCCAGCGCAGCGACTGCGGACCGCATGAGTGTTCCGGTCGGCCAGCCATCGCCGTCCGCCGCCGCCGTTCCGGCCATGCCGCCCGCACCGTCAGTCCAGCATGTAGCACCTGCCGCCGCACCAGCCGCCAACGCGCCAGCCGCCTCGCACCTCGCGAGTGTGCCCGCCGCCGCACCCGCGCCAACCGCACCCGCCGCTGCATCCGCGCCGAGCGTCGTTGCTCCAGCCGCACCTGTCGCCGCCGCGCCAGCTTTCGTTGCGCCGGCACCAGCGCCCGTTGCGGCTGCACCAGCAGCACCGCAGCCAACCGCCGTTCCTGCGCAAACGTCTGCACCGGCGCCGCAGCCTGCACCTGCAGCCGACAGCCGCCCGATGAGCCCCGCGAAAATGGCCATCACCGCTGCGTTGGAAGCCGCCCGCGCCGCTGCTGCTGCCCGCACCGGCCAGCGCGCCCCGGCGCCAGCACGTCCGGCAGCGCCACAAGGCGACGCGCCGGCAACGGCGCCCGCTACCGCACCGGCCGCCTCACACTCAGCACCCGCCGCGGTCCCGCGCGCGGCGATGCCGCAAGCCGCAGCGTCAGCGCCTAGCCATACCGCTCCTGCCGCGCCGACCGCAGCTCGCGCACCGGCGCCGTGGGAAGATGCCCCTGCCCCAAGCACACCATCCGCGCAAGCGACCGCACCTTGGGACGACCAGGGCGGCGCCATGGTAGTGGAAGCAGCGCCGCAAGCGCAACAGCCGAGCCGCGCCCCCGTGCAGCAACAAGCCGAAGAAGACGACCTCCCGCCATGGGTCACCGACTTCTCAGAAGATTCCGCAGTGCCGGCCGGTGCCGACCACGTTGGCGGCATGACGCAAGCCGCACCGCAACAGCGCGCCGCAGCGCCCGCAAAGGCACCGTACGAATACGTCATCACCCCGGTCCCTGAACTGGGCTGGGACGGCAACTGGCCAGCGCTGGCCGCCCACCTGCCACTGCGCGGCGTGGCACAGCAACTGGCCACCCAGGCCGAATTGGTAAGCTGCGCCTTCGACGGCGACATGGCCGTCTTCCGCATCCGCTGCCCGATCGAAACCTGGGCCACCCCAGCCAACGTGGAAAAACTTACCTCCGCGCTGACCGAGCGCTTTGGCCGCGCAGCCCGCGTCGAGACTGAAATCGGCAAGGCCTGGTACACCACCAGCGTCGAAGCCCAGGTCCACCGCGACAACTGCCAGCGCGCCGCCGAAGAATCGGTCGCCGCCGATCCTTTTATCAAAGCAATGGTGCGCGACTTTGGCGCCTTCATCGTGCCCGGCTCGATCGTGGCGCCGATGACGCCAGCACACTAATCAATATACTCAACACCGAAATACGGAGAACCACACCATGATGAAGAACCAACTGGCCGGCCTGATGAAACAAGCGCAAGCCATGCAGGACAACATGAAGAAGGCGCAGGAAGCGCTGGCCCTGATCGAAGTGGAAGGCCAAGCCGGCGCCGGCCTGGTGAAGGTCGTCATGACCTGCAAGAACGACGTCAAGCGCGTATCGATCGACCCATCGCTGCTGGGCGACGACAAAGACATGTTGGAAGACCTGGTAGCCGCCGCCTTCAACGACGCCGTGCGTAAGGCAGAAACCACCGCTTCCGAAAAAATGAGCGGCCTGACCGCTGGCCTGCCGCTGCCACCTGGCTTCAAAATGCCTTTCTAAGCGAACATCATGTTCATCATCGCGCTCACGTACTTGAAACCGGCCGAGGAGATCGACAAGCTCCTGGCCGCGCATAGCGAGTACCTGCGCGAGCAAATTGCCAATGGCATGTTCCTGATGTGCGGCCGCATGGTGCCGCGCACCGGCGGCATTATCCTGGCGACGGCCGACAGCCGGGCCGATATCGAAGCGGTGATTGAGCTCGACCCGTTCAATGAGGCGGGCGCCGCCAGCTACACCATCACCGAATTCGTGCCCACCAAGACGGCCGATTTCCTGAGCGCCTTCAAGCAATCCTGATCCAATGGCGAAGTCCTTTGAATTCCTGACGGAGGCGCTGCGCCGCTTGCCGGGCGTCGGCCCCAAATCGGCCCAGCGCATGGCCTTCCACCTGCTGCAGCACGACCGCGAAGGCGCCGCCATGCTGTCGCGCGCCCTGTACCAGGCGGTGGAGCAGGTGCACCACTGCGTCCTGTGCAACACCTTCACCGAAACCGATATCTGCGACACCTGCGCCGACGAATCGCGCGACAAGCGTCAGCTTTGTGTCGTTGAAACGCCGGCCGACCAGGTGATGATTGAATCCACGCTGACCTACAAGGGCCTGTACTTTGTGCTGATGGGGCGCCTGTCGCCGCTGGACGGCATCGGCCCCAAAGACATCCACCTGGAAAAGCTGCTGGCGCGCGCCGCCGACGGCGTGGTGGAAGAAGTGGTCCTGGCGACCAATTTCACCAACGAAGGTGAAGCCACAGCTCACTACATCAGCGAAATGCTGAAAGCCCGCGGCCTGGCCGTGACCCGCCTGGCACGCGGCGTGCCGGTAGGCGGCGAACTCGAATACGTCGACGCCGGCACCATCGCCCGCGCGATGCTAGACCGCCGTAGCACCTGATCCCGCGCACGCGAGCATCTGGCTGATGGCGTCCTGCGGGGCGGGGCGGCCGAGCAGGTAGCCCTGGGCCATGTCGCAGCCGTAGTGATTCAGCAGGTCGAGCTGCTCGCGGGTCTCCACACCTTCCGCCACAACGATCATTTTTAAGCCGTGCGCCATGGCGATGATGGCGCGTGTGATGGCTGCGTTTTCGCTGTCTTGAGGCAGGCCGCTGATGAAGCTTTTGTCGATCTTCAATGCGCGCACGTCGAAGCGTTTCAGATAGCTCATGGACGAATAGCCGGTTCCGAAATCGTCGATCGACAGGAACACGCCAATGCCGCGCAGTTGTTCCAGCGTGGCCAGGGTGGCGAGGGCATTGTCCATCAGGGTACCCTCGGTAAGTTCCAGTTCCAGCAGGCTCGGATCCAGGCCGGAATCCTGCAGCACGGCCAGTACGATCTGCGCCAGGCTTTCGTCCTTGAACTGACGCGCCGACAGGTTGACGGCCATGCGGATCGGCCGCTCGCATTCGCGCTGCCAGGCACACGCTTGATGACAGGCAGTGCGCAACACCCATTCACCGATCGGCACGATAAGGCCAGTCTCCTCCGCCAGGGGGATGAATTCCGTCGGTGGGATGATGCCGTGTTCGGGATGGCGCCAACGTATCAGCGCCTCGACGCCGACGATGCGGGTGCTCGGCACGTCCACCTGTGGCTGGTACAGCAGGTAAAGCTCGTTGTTCTGCAGGGCCTTGCGCAGGCCGACCTCCAGCTTGACGTGGCTCATGATCTGCATGGTCAGCGAGGAGCTGTACAACTTGGCGTTGTTCTTGCCGCAGTTCTTGGCGTGGTACATGGCCGTGTCGGCGAATTTGAGCAGGGAAGTGCAATCCTCGCCGTCCTCCGGGTAAAGCGAGATGCCGATGCTGGCAGTGACGAAGATTTCGTGGCCGTCCAGGTTGAAGGGCCGTCGCATGGCATCCTTCACTCGGTGAGCAACGGCAAGCGCATCGTCTACGCGTTCGATATCGGGCAGCAGGATGGTGAATTCGTCGCCGCCCAGGCGCGCCAGGCTGCACAGGTGGTCACCGGGCCTGATCGTTTCGCGCAGGCGTTCGGTGACGATTTGCAGAAGCAGGTCGCCGAGATTGTGGCCCAGCGTGTCGTTGATGCGCTTGAAGGAGTCCAGGTCCATGAACAGGATGGCGAACTTGCGTTCTTCGCGGCGCGATCGTTCCAGTTCGCTTTCCAGTGTTTCCAGGAAGGCCTGGCGATTGGGGATGCCGGTCAGGCTGTCGCAATAGGCCAGCTTGCGGATTTGCTCTTCAGCGCGTTTGCGTTCGCTGATGTCGCGCACCAGGCCAAGCACCTCGCCGGAGGCAGTGCCCACCAGGCGCGCTTCGAAATGGTGACTGACGCCTTCGCGTGTCAGTTCGTAGTCGACCGAATGCACGGAAGCCGAGTGCAGCACGGCAGATAACTGATCCAGCATGCGCGTGGCGATCTGCGGCGGCAGCACGTCGCGGATATGGCGGCCCACGCATTCACGGCTGGCGAAGTCCGTGCTAGGTTCGTGGCCCTCTTCGTAATCGAGGTAGTAGCCGTCGGCGGTGAGGCGAAAAAAGGTGTCGGGAATGGCGGCCAGCACGGCGCGGTTGTGGGCGTCGGCGATGCGCAGGCGGGAGATGGCATCGCTGGCGCGCAGCACGTAGAGCACGCGGTGGCCGAGGATGGGCCAGTTGATCGGCTTGGAAACGAAGTCGGTGGCTCCGGCTTCATAAGCCTGGGTGACAGCTTCCAGGTCATCGCCTCCGGTGACCATGATGACGGGCACGTGGGCGGTGCCCTCCAGTTTGCGGATGGCGCGGCAGACCGAGAAACCGTCCAGCAGCGGCATGTCGACGTCGAGCAGCACCAGGTCGGGCGTATTGTCGCGGAAGCTGGCCACTGCGGCGCGGCCATCGCAGGCCTCCACCGCATCCAGGCCGACCTGGGCCAGCATTTCAAGCATCAGCAGGCGCATGACGGGATCGTCATCCGCCACCAGCACGGTGCCGCGTTTGGAGGAATAAAGCGCTGCCATGATTTCATGCTCCCTTGGCCAGGATGTTGCTGAGCGTTTGCCGGACTGAATGGAATTCGCGTTCCAGTTGCGCCAGCAGGTCGGCCGCGCCTTCGGTTTGTTCGGCGCGGGCCATTTGTTCCAAATGCCGGAATAGCTTTGCCAGCGTGTCGGCGCCGACGTTGGCACTGCTGGATTTCAGGCTGTGGGCGGCCTTGCGGATGGCGACCGTGTCATTGCCGGCGGACGCTTCGCGCAGCGCAGTGAGTTGGCGCGGGGCGTCCAGCAGGAAGGCCTCAAGCACGCGACGCAGCAGCGCCTCGCCTTGGCCTGCACTGAGCGCTCGGATTGCGTTCAGCGCCGCAGGATTGATTGTTGCCGGTCCTGCCTCCGGAGTGGCCATTTGCGCGGACTGCGTTGCGGTCGCGCCAGAGAAGTCGACCGCCGCCGAGCCGGAAGGCGCAGTTCGGGGCAGGGCGACCCAACGGCCGAGGGTATCGGCCAGCGCCTGCTGCGAAAATGGCTTGCTGATGTAATCATCCATGCCCGCCGCCAGGCAGCGTTCGCGGTCACCCTGCAATGCATTGGCCGTGATGGCGACTATCGGCGTAGCGCGCGCACGTCCGCGCTGCTGCTCCAGGCGCCGGATTTCAGCCGTGGCAGCCATGCCATCCATCACCGGCATCATGCAGTCCATCAGCACCAGGTCGTAATCCCCCGCGCGCACCGCGGCCAGCGCCTCTTCGCCGTTGGCGGCACAGGAAACCTCCATGCCCAACCCACGCAGCATGGCCGACGCCACTTCGACATTGACCGGGTTGTCCTCGGCCAGCAAGGCGCGCGGCCGCTGGCCATGACGAAGGCGCGGCGCGGCGTGCTGCGGCGAAGCGCTGGCAAGCGACAAGGCGCCAACGCCCATGCCTACTCCAACGCCCTCGCTGGCGCGCAGGGGCGTGACGATGCAGTCGTACAGATCCGGCTCACGTGCGGGTTTGATCAGCTGGAACGCCACACCCGCAACCCGCCGCTGCACCGCATCGGCCGCATTGCGCTCGGAAGCGAGCAAAATCAAGCGTACCGCCGAAATATCGGGATCAGACTTGATCTCGGCCGCCAGCGCCAGGCCGCCGATATCATCCAGCCCCATATCCAGCAGCGCCACGTCGTAAGGCATGCCACGCGCCGCCGCCGCGTGCAGCTCGCGCAAGGCATCTGCCGCACTCGGCGCGCAAGTGCCCTGCAAATGCCAGCGCGCCAGCAAACGTTGTAGCGCCAGCGCGCTTTCCGCCTGTCGGTCCACGACCAGCGCCCGCAAACCTTTGGTCGGCTTCTGCTGGAAGCCCGCATCATCCGCATCCACCCGCCGTTTGTCGAACTGTACGGTGAACCAGAAAACTGCCCCATGCCCCAGTGCGTTATCGACGCCGATTGAGCCGCCCATCAGCTCCACCAGCTGCTTGGAAATCGCCAGCCCCAGGCCGGTGCCGCCATGTTTGCGCGTGGTGGAGCCGTCCGCCTGCGAAAAGGAATCGAAGATGTGCGCCCGCGCCTCGCGCGACACACCGATGCCTGTATCGTGCACCTCCACCCGCAGCCGCGCCGATTGCGAATCCTCCTCCGCCACGCGCACCGTCACCTTGATGCGCCCCTGGTCGGTGAACTTGACTGCATTCCCCAGCAGGTTGACGATCACCTGGCGCAGCCGGTTCGGATCACCGCAAATCGCCAGTGGAATATTGTTCGCCACCGCAAATTCCATCTCGATCCCCTTGGCCTGCGCCTGCGGCGCAAACACGTTCTCGATATCGTCCAGCACTTCGCGCAGGTTGAAATTGATGTATTCGACGGTCAGCTTGCCCGCTTCCACCTTCGAGAAGTCGAGGATATCGTTGATGATCACCAGCAGGTGCTCGCCCGAGCGGCGCACCATGCTGGTGTAATGGCGCTGGGTTTCAGTCAGCTCGGTCGCCGCCAGCAGCTCCGCCATGCCCAGCACCCCGTTCATGGGCGTGCGGATCTCGTGCGACATATTGGCCAGGAAGGCGCTCTTGGCCTGGCTGGCCGCTTCCGCCGCATCCTTGGCCTTCTCCAGCTGCGCCGTGCGGATGCTGACCTGGCGTTCCAGCTCGCCGCGATACTGGGCCAGCTTGGTGTCGCGGCTCTCGATTTGCACCAGCATGCCGTTGAAGCTATCAATCAGCGTGCCCAGTTCATCGCTGCGCTGGTGCTGCAGCTGGGCGTAGGTCTGGCTGCTGCTCACCTTGTCCGCCGCCGCGATCAACTGCGCGATGGGCGCCGCAATGCCCTCACGGAAGCGCGCCGACAGCACCAGCGCCAGCCAGAAAGACAAAGCGGTGGCCAGCGCCGTGATGCCAAGATTACGCAGGATGCCCAGCCAGAGCGAAGCCTGGCCCGCCTCGATCATTACCGCCCCGAGCAAATGCTGCTGCACCCGCACCGGCCGATAAAGCCGCAGCAGTGGCGCCCATGGCGGACCGTCACGCTCGGCCAACTCACCTTCGGCCAGTTGGCGCATACGTGTCGCATCGAGTTCGCCGGGCGCCAACTCGTTCATTGCAGGGAAAGCGGCAAACAGCTGGCCATCGCGGTCAAACAGGGCCGCGCGCGTGATATCGCCCTTGACCGCCAGCGTGGCCAAGGCCTGTTCGGCCGTCGGCCGGTCGGAATAGAGGAGGGAAGCGACGCTGTTGGCGCCGATAACATCAGCCAGCGAGGTAAGCTGCTTGCGTTCCTCGCTGGTGTGGGAAACGATGGACGCGACGGCGAACGCCGCAAACACCAGCAGCAAGGCGCTGCCGGTGGTGAGCACCGAGATGATTGCCAGTTTCTGACTTAGGCCGGAGCGTTCGAAGTTGAGCATTTTCGCCGCCGAAGGATGATTCCATCGGGCAAAGAATAAATGCTAAGAATTTCGACACTTTGATCTGGCTCTAAGATTCAGTTACTAGCAATAAATGTCCACCGTGGGGTCAGGAACGAAAGTGGACATTTCTGAAAGAAATGTCCACTTTCGTTCCTGACCCCACGGTGGACATTTAGCAGCAGCCGCCGCGTTTTCCGGCGCCGCCGTAGCGGGCTTCTTGCCGCTCGCGGAAGAATTCCTCGTAGCTCATCACGGGCTCACCCGGGTGGGTGGTCTCGCGATGGGCGACGTAGGTGTCGTATTCCGGCAGGCCGCACATCAGCCGCATGCTCTGTCCGAGGTAGCGGCCTGCCTTGACGATTTCGCCCAGCATGGTCTTACTTGGCCGCAGCGGCGTATTGGGCCGGGGCTTCGTTGTGGGTCGGGCGGTTGGCGTTCCAGGCTGCCAGCGCGGTGCGGGCACCGAATACCAGCACGCTGAGCACGACGATCATGAAGAAGGCCGCCAGGCTCGCATCCAGGTAGTCGTTGAAGATCACCTGCTGCATCTGTTCGATCGACTTGGCCGGCGCCAGCACCTTTCCGTCAGCCAGGGCCGCCTGGTATTTCGCAGCGTGCGCCATGAAGCCGATCTTTGGATTGGCGTCGAAGATCTTCTGCCAGCCGGCGGTCAGGGTGCACAGCAGCAGCCAGATGGTCGGCAGCACAGTGACCCAGGCGTATTGCGCACGCTTCATCTTGAACAGCACGCAGGTTGCCAGGATCAGCGCAATCGCAGCCAGCATCTGGTTGGCGATGCCGAACAGCGGCCACAGGGTGTTGATGCCGCCCAGCGGATCGACCACGCCCTGGTACAGGAAGTAGCCCCAGGCTGCTACGCACAGGCCGGTGGCCAGCAGGCTGGCGAACACGGAGTCGGTACGTTTCAGCGCCGGCGAGAAGGTGCCCAGCAAGTCTTGCAGCATAAAGCGGCCGGCGCGGGTGCCTGCGTCGACGGCGGTCAGGATGAACAGCGCTTCGAACAGGATGGCGAAGTGGTACCAGAACGCCATCATGGCCTTGCCGCCGACGACGTTGGACAGGATGTGCGCCATGCCCACAGCCAGGGTCGGTGCGCCGCCGGCACGCGAAATGATGGTCGTTTCGCCGACGTCCTTCGCCGTTTGCACCAGCATTTCAGGGGTGACGTAGAAGCCCCAGTGCGAGATCGCCTGTGCTGCCGATTCGGCCGTGGTGCCGAGCAGCGCTGCCGGGCTGTTCATCGCAAAGTACACGCCTGGTTCGATGGTCGATGCGGCCACCAGCGCCATGATGGCGACGAAGGATTCCATCAGCATCGCGCCGTAACCGATGAAGCGGGCATGGGTTTCGTTCTCGATCATCTTCGGCGTCGTGCCGGAGGAGATCAGCGCGTGGAAGCCGGAAACGGCGCCGCAGGCGATGGTGATGAACAGGAACGGGAACAGGTTGCCGGACCACACAGGGCCGGTGCCGTCGATGAATTTGGTCAGCGATGGCATTTGCAGCATGGGCGACACGATCACGATGCCCAGCGCCAGGCCGACAATGGTGCCAATCTTCAGGAAGGTGGACAGGTAGTCGCGTGGCGCCAGCAGCAGCCACACAGGCAGCACGGAAGCGATGAAGCCGTAGCCAATCAGCATCCAGGTCAGCTCAGTACCGGTGAAATCGAACATCGACGCCAGGGCAGGGTTCTCCTGCACCCACTGGCCGCCGAAGATGGCCAGCATCAGCAGCACGAAGCCGATCAGCGACACTTCGCCGATGCGGCCCACGCGGAAGTAACGGGTGTAGACGCCCATGAACAGCGCGATCGGGATCGTTGCCATCACGGTGAAGGAACCCCAAGGCGAGTGCGTCAGCGCTTTCACGACAATCAGGGCCAGCACGGCCAGGATGATCACCATGATCATGAAGGTGCCCAGCAGCGCGATATTGCCCGGAATCGGACCCAGTTCCGACTTGATCAGGTCACCAAGGGAGCGGCCGTCGCGGCGGGTGGAGATGAACAGCACCATGAAGTCCTGCACGGCGCCGGCGAACACCACGCCGGCCAGGATCCACAACATGCCCGGCAGGTAGCCCATTTGCGCTGCCAGCACGGGGCCTACCAGCGGGCCGGCGCCGGCAATCGCGGCGAAGTGGTGGCCGAACAGGACGTTCTTATTCGTCGGAACGTAATCCAGGCCGTCGTTGTACTTGTAGGCCGGGGTCAGGCGGTTCGCCTCCAGGCCCATGACTTTTTTGGCGATAAACAGGCTGTAAAAGCGATACGCGATCAGGTACACGCAGACGGCTGCAATCACCAGCCAGATGGCGCTGATTGGCTCGCCGCGCTTAAGGGCGATCACGCCCAGCGCGCCGGCGCCCAGCAGCGACATGCCGGCCCAGCCAAGTTTCTTCATAGTGGGATTCATCGGGGTCTCCTCCAAGGATGAATGCCCAGTATTCAGGAATTGAATATCTGTCACAAGCGCACCACTACGCAAAGCCGATGCGTAGAACTACGTAGGACACGCAGGCGGCGCCGGGCTTACAATCCCCGCATGAAGCTACGGCAAAAGTTCCTGTTCCTGGCGATTGCGCCCCTGATCCTGGCCCTGTGCGCCATCGCCATTGCGGTGCGCTACCAGGCGGTGACGCTCGCCCAGCAGCAGCGCGACACCATCCAGCAAGCCTACCTGGCCAGCAAGGAGGCTGAGCTCAAACACTACGTGACCCTGGCTAATCACTCGATTGCCCACCTCGTAAAGTCTGGCCGCAAGGACCAGGCCACGCTCGATGAAGCAAAGCGCATTCTTTCGACCCTGAGTTTTGGTGACGACGGGTATTTCTTCGTCTACGACATGCAGGGCAATTCGCTGATGCACCCGCGCCAACCGGAGCTGGTGGGCCAGAACCTGTTCATGCTGAAGGACGACGAGGGCAATCCCACCATCCAGCGACTGCTGGCCCGAGCCCGCGAAGGCGGGGGGCTGGAGCGCTACAACTGGGTCAAGCCGTCGACCCACAAAGCCGCCCCCAAGCTTGGCTATGTGATCTTGCTGCCGGAATGGGGCTGGATGCTGGGCACCGGCATTTACCTCGATGACGTCGAAGAAGCGCTGGCCAAAGTGGACGAACAGCAGCGCGGCAATATCCGTAACACCTTGCTGTGGATGGCTGGCATTGCGGCGCTGGCGCTGGTGGCTGTGGGTGTGTCCGGCTTGGCGCTGAACATCCGCGAGTACCGCGTGGCCGACGCCAAGCTGAAGGTGCTGGCGCAGCGCGTGGTCGAATCGCAGGAAGAGGAGAGGGCGCGCCTGTCTCGCGACCTGCACGACGGCATCAGCCAGTGGCTGGTGTCGATCAAGCTGCAAATCGAGGCCGGCATTATCCGCCTCGGCAATCCCGCGCAGCAGGATAAGGCCAAGGCAGCTTTCGAGCACACGGCCGAACAGTTGAACAATGTGCTGGGCGAGGTGCGCCGCATCTCGCACAACTTGCGTCCCGCCATCCTGGACGACCTGGGCCTGGCCGCCGCGCTGGACCACCTGTCCGCCGAATTCCGCGAACACATAGGCGTGGATGTCGCCTTCACCGCCGACGGCTGCACTGACCGCCTGCCCGACGTGGCGAACACGGTGCTGTTCCGCATCGCACAGGAAGCGCTGACCAATATCGAGCGCCATGCCGCCGCCACCAGCATCACCATCGGCCTGGAAGGCGATGCCGAAGGCGTCACGCTGCACATCGCCGACAACGGCGGCGGCTTTGACGCGCAAGGCATCGCCAGCCATCCAAAGCGCGGCATCGGATTACGGAATATGATGGAACGGATGGAAGCGATCGGCGGCCAGTTCCGCATCGAATCCTCGCCCGCCGGCACCACGGTGCTGGCGCGCGTAGACAACAAAGGCAAGCAATGACACGGATCCTGTTGGTAGACGACCACCCCCTCGTACGCGACGGCCTGCGCGCGCGTCTGGAAGCAATGGCGCAATTTGAAGTCGTCGGCGAGGCAGGCAGCGCCGTCGAAGCACTGGAAGCCGCGCGCCAGCACAACCCCGACCTGGTCCTGATGGACATCAATATGCGCGGCACCAACGGCATCGAGGCCACCGCGCTATTCAAGCAGCAGTTCCCGCACATCGCGGTGCTGATCCTGTCCATGCACGACAAGCTGGAATACGTGACCCAGGCCATCCAGGCCGGCGCCCGCGGCTACGTGCTGAAAGACGCGCCGGGCAAGGACATCGTGATCGCCATCGAAACCGTCATGGCAGGCGGCATCTACTACAGCGCCAACCTGGCGCAGCAACTGGCCAAGCCCATGGCGCAGGACAACCAGCTCACCACGCGTGAAGCGGAGGTGTTGCGCCACCTGGCCAATGGCGAATCGAACAAGCATATCGCCCGTGAATTGGACCTCAGCGTGCGCACCGTGGAAACCCATCGCCTTAACATCAAACGCAAGCTTGGCATCGAAGGACAGGCAGAATTGATCAAGTTTGCGGTGCAACACGCACAATTCGGTAAGTAACAATTGCCAAATTAAACATTAATGTATCGTTCCTGGTACAAATCCAGCAATTCGATTGCGCCCTCTAAGTCCCCAAAGCTGACTTTTGGGCAATTTCTGCTATATTCCACAAGTCTTGTAACACAGGTGTGACCCGCGCGCACAATGGTTGCTTTACATCAATAAACCATTTACCATTGTTGGCATTACCACACCGAGATTCCGATGTCTGCGTCAGATCCGAATTCGTTTCCGCTGGTGGGAATCAAGCCTGTCCTGAATACCCAAAACCAGTGGGTAGGATTGGCGTTTCAACTGTCCGGCGCCGCCTCGCTGCCGGCGCTGCAAGCGCTTCTTGCTTGTCCTGAATCCGAAGAACTGGGTTCACTCGAATACTTCATCCCCCTCGCCGATCCGCTCGCACTCGATGCCACGCAACTGGATGGCTTGCCGCTTGACCGAATCATCTTCACCGTGCCGGCCGCGCGCCTGGCAGAGGGCGAAGTTCAGCAGCGCTGCAAGCAGCTGGCCGACCGTGGCCTGCGCCTTTTGGCCGATGGGGAAGTAGGCATCACCGCAGGGCAAGCCGGCATCCGCGGCCTCGATTTTGATTGCACTGAAGCGCTGCCAAGCGCGCTGGCGATGATGACGCTTACCGGCCCACACCTGGCCCGAAACGCGAGCGACGATATCCGCACCAGCGAATGCCGCAAAGCCGGCTTCACCTTATTCCGTGGCGAGCTGCCGCGCGTGAAGGACCACGACGCAGGGCAGGGCGACGGCACTACCCGCAAACGCCTGCTTGCCCTGCTCGGCCTGCTGGCCCAGGACGCCGACTCGCGCGAACTGGAAGCCCTGCTGAAGGAAGACCCGGCGCTGTCCTTCCAGTTGCTTAAGCTCGTGAACTCGGCCGCTTTCGCGCCGAACAGCAAGCCAATCCACAACTTCGGCCAGGCCATCAACCTGCTGGGCCGTCGACAGCTGCAACGCTGGCTGCAACTGCTGCTGTACGCGCGCCAGCAAACCGATGGCCCGACTAACCCCTTGCTGCCGCTGGCCGCCTTGCGCGCCGCCCAAATGGAAGCCCTTTGCAACCTGCGCGAAGGCGACCGCGATGAGCAGGACCAGGCTTTCCTGATCGGCGTGTTCTCGCTGCTCGACGTGCTGCTTGATATGCCGATGTCGGAAATCGTCGCGGCCCTGAACCTTGACCTGGACGTCGTCGCGGCCCTGCTGGACCGCAGCGGTGACCTGGGTGAAATGCTGGCGCTGGCCGAAATGCACGAGCCGCAATCGAGCGCGCTGCGCGACGTCGGCATCGACAACGAAACCTATTGGCGAAGCCTGCTAAAGGCCTACCAATGGGCGCTGCAAGTCAGCAGGAACGTATAAACATGCACGGGCAACCGGTCGTCGACTTCCTCACCAGCAGCGCCGCCGTGTGCGATGCGGTGCTGCGCATGCGCGGTCCCGCGCTGGTGGAGGAATTGGGCCGCATTGCCCGCGAAGTGACCGGCAGCCCGCATGGCCGCTACGTGCCGCGCGATATGACCCCGGCCACCGGGCTGCCGGGCTGGGAAAGCGGCCTGTCGCAGCTGATCCAGTTCGACAGCCAGTATTTCGGACGTTTCGAAGTAGCGGGCCGCGAAAGCTATTCAGACACCGTCAAACAGCACCTTGCCAGCCTGGCCAGCCTGGCCGCCAGCGTGCTGCAAGTGCATTCGGTCGCCCAGCGCACCACCCACGCCTATGTGCAGGTGGAAGCGCGCCTGCAGCACCAGTCGCAAATCCTGGACCAGATCCACGAGTCGGTGCTGACCATGGACCTGAACGGCTTCATCACCAGCTGGAACAAGGGCGCCGAGCGCCTGTTCGGCTATTCGGCGGTGGAAGCGATTGGCCGCAACATCATCTTCCTCTACGACGACGAAGACGAAACCTTCGACGACGCCTTCCTGGAGCAGGGTGGCCGCCTGATGGAAGTGCGCCGCAAGAAGAAGAATGGCGAAGTATTCTGGGCCAGCCTGTCGCTGTCGCCTCTGTGCGATATGGAAGACCGCTCGATCGGCCTGATCGCCTACCTGACCGACATCACGGAGCGCAAGCAGGCGGAGGAACGCATCCACCACTTGGCTTATTACGATGCGCTGACCGGCCTGCCGAACCGCTCGCTGCTCACCAAGCTGGTGGACCAGGCGCTGACCGTGGCCCTGCGCAGCCACGGCCACGGCTGCGTAATGTTTATCGACTTGAACCGCTTCAAACAGATTAACGATACTTTGGGTCGCACGGTAGGCGATGCCCTCCTGCGCGAAGTGTCGCAGCGCTTCCGCCTTGCGCTGCGCGACCAGGACGTGGTGGCTCGCCTGTCCGGCGACGAATTCGCCGTCGGCCTGTTCGACATCCATCAGCACTACGAAGCGAGCATGGTGGCCAACAAGCTGCTGGACGCGCTGAGCGAACCTTTCCTGATCGATGGCCATGACCTGCGCGTCGGCGCTTCGATCGGCATCAGCGTTTATCCGCAGGACGGCAACGACGCGGAAACCTTGCTGCGCCTGGCCGACATCGCCATGTACCGCGCCAAACAGAACGCCTCGACCGACGGCGAGCATATCGCCTTCTACAGCCAGGACATGAACAAAGGCATGCAGGAGCGCATGCGCATCGAATCCGGCCTGCGCCAGGCGCTGGGCAACGGACAGCTGCTGCTGCACTACCAGCCCAAGTTTGAAATCAGCAGCGGCAAGATTATCGGCGCCGAAGCGCTGGTGCGCTGGAAGCATCCCGAGCGCGGCCTGGTGCCGCCGGCCGAATTCATTCCGCTGGCCGAAGCTACTGGTCTGGTGGTGCAGGTAGGCGAGTGGGTGCTGGAAGCCGCTTGCGCCCAAGCGCAGGCGTGGAAAGAAAAGGGCTTGCCGCCGGTGCGCCTGGCCGTGAACGTGTCCGCACGCGAGTTTACTTCCTCGCTGCCGAACCGCGTGATGGAAACCTTGCAGCGCTACGGCCTGGAGCCGTCCTGGCTTGAACTGGAAATCACCGAATCGACCCTGATGCACAATATCGACCGCGTGATCGGCATCATGGATCGCCTGACCGCCGAAGGCATCGCGCTCTCGCTGGACGATTTCGGCACCGGCTATTCCAGCCTGTCCTACCTGAAGCGCTTCCCGATCGATACGCTGAAGATCGACCGTTCCTTCACCACCGGCATCCCGGTCGACACCAATGATTGCGCCATCGCCAGCACCATCATCAGCATCGCCCAGCAACTGAAACACAAGGTGATCGCGGAAGGCGTGGAGACTGCCGAACAACTGGCCTTCCTCAAAGATTCCGGCTGCGACGAAGTGCAGGGCTACCTGTTCTCGCGTCCCTTGCCTGCACTTGAATTCGAACGCGCCCTTGTGGAGAACTGGGCAACCCCGGAACCTGTCGCCGTCAACGCCTGACGCGCCGCGCGGTGGCCATCAATGCTTCGCCAGCTGTTCCCGTACCCAGCTGCGTGCTCCCTCAATATGTTCGAAATGGCGGAACGGCAGTCTTGCCTCGGCATAGGCTGCGGCAAGCAGCTTGCTCATGAAACGAATGCCCTCCACCTCGGGCCCGGCCACCATGGCGGTTGCGACCGGTAGCTTGCCCTCGCGCGCCATCCGCGCCAGCAATGCACGAAAAGCCTGCAACGCTTCGGGCGTCATCTGGATGTCATGGGTGACGATGGCAATTTCCGCGCGCCGGGCTGGGTGGGGCGAATTTCCCAGCAAGTCGTCGAAGGCCAGCTGGCTTGCCTGCATGATCTCCGCATTGTACGGACCACTGGTCTCGATATACAGGATCTCGCCCTCGAAGCGGTAGCTGGTCTGGCCATGCGCCTTGAAGCGGCCCGCCGGGTAATCATTGGTGCTGACTTTGCGTTGCTCATCCATGGCAGCCTCCCGTGCTGGAACACGCCAACAGGTCAAGTGTGCGCTCAGGGAATGAACTTGTCCACTTCGTCGATGAGCTGGGAGCGGCCGCGTTCCGGTCGTTCCAGGTGCAGGAAGTGGGTCGCGTTCGGAATACGCACCATGCGCACCTTCGGAGAGTGCACCAGGTCCGCCTGCAGGTTCTGCATGTCTTCGGGTCGCGACCAGAAGTCCTTTTCGCCGGCGATAGCCATCACTGGCGCCGTGATCAGCGAAGCGTCCCACAACTGGCGGCCGCTGGCGAGGTAGAAGCTGTCTTCCATTGCTCCGCAAGGCGCGCGGAAGCTGCGTGGCTCGCGCTGGCTGCTGGTGCTGTCGCTATCCAGTGCCGCATCAACGTAAGCCTTCGCCACTGCCGGATCTCGCGCACTGTCCTTTTCCTCGCCCAGCGTGCGGTCCCACGGGCCTAGTGTCGATGCCGCGTCGGTCAGGCGGTAATTGCCGCATGCCGCGCTGCTGTAGGCGCCTGGGCGCTGCTTGTCTTCCATTGCCGTGCCTCGTCCGATCAAGGGATGCGGCGATGCCCCGCGATACAGGCTGTTCAACATCACTACCGCGCTCAGTTTCGGCGAATGCAGGGTCGCATAGTGGCCCGCCCATTGGCCGCCGGTGGCCCAGCCAAGTAGCGCCACTTTCGCGCCGCCGCTACGCTGGCGTACAAAATCCACCGCCGCATCAATGTCTTCAACGGCAGTGCTGGTGCGTACCAAGGCTGCACCGGCGGTCGGCGCGAGAGACATTTCTGCGGGGCGCGTCGAGGCGCCATAACCGCGCACGTCTAGCGTGTAGACATCGAAGCCACGCGCCGCCAGGTCTGCCGCAAGCGAACCGCCTTTTATCGGCAAATCAAAAGAAGCCTTTGAGCTGACACGCGCACCATGCACCAGAAGGAGAGGGCGCTTGCCGTGATGCTGGCCGACTTCCGTCACAGCGAGAGTAATGCCCGGCGCGGACGGTACATCGAATTGCTGCGAAGCCTGCGCCGGCAAGGACATAGCGCCACAGGCGACAAGTAGCAAGGTTTTCACGGCTGCCTTTCCTGTTTATTGGAATGGCAAGATTAACATAATGAAAAAGGGCAGCACGCTGGCAGCCCTTTTTAGATCAATCGATCATTGGTGCGAGATTTAACCCCAGCCGTACCACGCGTCGCGCAGTTCGCCGACTTTTACGTCCTTGAGCTTGCTTTGTTTATTGAGCCAGTCCTGCACGAAGGTGCGTTGGCTTTCCTCGACTTTGCCGTAGGCTTTGCCCGACACGACGATGCCGCCGAAATCCTCGTTATAGCCGCCGCCGAACGCGAGTCCGTTGGCTTCGATCGCTTCGATGAATTCGTGAACCAGTGCATTGTGTTCAGCAAGGGTTGGCGTGCCGACCCACTGCGCTTCGATGAGGAAACCCAGTTCCTGGAATTCACCGAGGTGCTTTTTCTTGAGTTGGCGTTTGTTGTAGCGGCGGGATGCTGCCATGGTTTGTCCTTTTTAATTAGTCCCAGCCATGCCAGGCGTCTCGGAGCTCGCCGACGTTGACGTCGGAGAGCTGGCTTTGTTTCTCAAGCCATTCCCGCACCAGGGCGCGGTGGCTGTCATCGACTTTTCCGTAGCGTTTGTACGCTCCGACGAAACCGCTGAACTCTTTGCCATTACCGCCGCCGCCAAACTCCAGGCCATTGGCTTCAATGACTTCCTCAAGGAATCGGTCGAAAAATGTTTCCCAGTCGAAACCAGGCAGATTGCTCAGTTTTGCGTCAAAAAGGAAGCAGAGTTCCTGGAATTCACCAAGATACTTCTTCTTGAGCTGGCGCTTGTTATAGCGGCGGGTAGAGGTCATGGGGATGTGAATTTGGCGGAAGCGGTGAGATTCGAACTCACGAACGGGATTAACCGTCGGCAGTTTTCAAGACTGCTGCCTTCAACCACTCGGCCACGCTTCCGGAGCGCGGAATTATACATTCCCGGGGCGGATCACGCCACGTTTCGTGCAGTTCGTCGCAAAAACCGGCGCTTGTGCGTCTTGCGCCGGTATATTCCGCCCACTACTAAAACCATGGGGAGATACTCAATGAAACTGCATACCTTGGCCTTTGCCGCGATGACTGTGATGATGGGCGCTGCCGTGGCAGGTCCTATCGACATTAGCGTGGGGCCTGCGAAACCGCTGATCGAGCAGGGCAAGGGCCAGCAACTGCTGAACATCGATTTCCTGATCAAGAACGATAGCCAGGACAAGGTGGAACTGAGCGAAGTCGAAGTGTCCGTGCTGGGCGAGGCGGACAAGCTGGTGGCTCAATACCGTGTTGGCGCCAATGGACGCAGCGTATTCGTGGTGCCGAACCGCTTTATCGAGCCGGGTAAGTCGGAGCTGGTATTCAACCCGCTGTACGCCTTCCCTCAGGGGCTGGACCTGTCCCGCCTGCGCTATACCTTCAAGTTCGACGTGGGCGACGACACCAAATACACGATCGAAGTGCCGGTCGCTCCGACCGCCTATAAGACCAAAGCGCAGTTGCAGCTGCCGGTGGCCGGCCCGGTGCTGGTGCATGACGGCCACGATTTCTACGGCCACCATCGCCGCCTGCCGTTGCTCGACCCGATGGCGCAGGCGCTGAAGTGGAAGCGTAACTTCATGCGTTACAGCTATGACTTCGTGGTCACCGATGACCAGGGCAAGATGTACAAGGGCGAAGGCCTGCGCAATGAAGACTGGTACGGCTGGGGCAAGCCGATCCTGGCGCCGGCTGGCGGCAAAGTTATTCGCGCCGTCAGCACGATTTCGGACAACGCCAAGGGCAAGGGCCCATCGTTCGGCAAGGATCAATTCATCGCCGACCCGAGCATCATGTGGGGCAACCACGTTGAGATCGAGCATGGCAACGGCGAAATCAGCCTGCTGGCCCATATGAAGCAGGGCAGCGTGATGGTCAAGGTCGGCGATACCGTTAAGACTGGCCAGAAAGTCGGCGAGATGGGCTTTTCAGGCGATGCCTTCCTGGTGCACCTGCATTATGACCTGAAGGATGCCCCTGGCTTTGACGCCGATGCGCTGCCTTCGCCGTTCAATAATTTCGAGCGCCTGACGGGCAAGCGCTGGCTCAAGGTCAAGCAAGGGCAGGTCGACAGCGGCGACGTCGTGCGCCGACTGCCGTAAGCCTTAGCGGATACGCCGCGTCGTTTCGCGCAGCACCAGCTCCACCGGCGGGATGGTGCCTTCCACCTCCTCGCCGTTGATCAGGCCGAGCATCGATTGCACGGCCGTCTGGCCGATCACGTACAGCGGTTGGCGCACGGTGGTCAGCGGCGGCGTGGTGTAAGAGGAGCCGGGCAGGTCGTCGAAGCCGACCAGCGAGACGTCGTCCGGCACGCGGATGCCTTTGCGGTACAGGAAAAGCCGCGCGCCGTAAGCCGTCTGGTCGTTGACTGCGAAGACGGCGGTGAAGGGATGCTGGCTGTCGTACAGGCGGTTCATAGCCATCAGACCGCCGGCCTCCTGCAGGTTGCCCTCGACCACCAGGGCGGGATCGAAGGGGATGTCGGCCTCTTTCAATGCGCGCTTGTAGCCGGCGAGACGTTCCACAGAGTCGCGGTTATCGACCGGACCTGCCAGGTGGGCGATGCGGCGATGGCCCATTTCGATCAGGTGGCGCACGGCCAGCCAGGCGCCGTGCTCATTATCCAGTGCGAAGCCAATGGCGCGGTTGGTGCGCAGCACGCGGCCTAGCCAGACCACGGGGCGCTGCGCTGCGAAGCCAAGCACAGTGGCATCGGTCATGCGGCCGGTCAGCAGGATGATGCCGTCCACTTTGCGCGCCAGCAGCAGGCGGATGCGCTCCGCTTCTTCATCGGCATTCCAATGGCCGCTGACGATCACAGACGCATAGCCGGTTCCCTTCAAGCCATCGTCCACCCCATGCAGGATCTCGTCGAAGAAGGGGGAGGCGATGTCCTGAACCACTATCCCGATCGTCATCGTTCGCCCATGCTTCAGGCTTTGCGCCATCTGGTTAGGGGCGAAATTCAATTCGCTGATGGCGGCCATGACGGCTTGCCGCTTGTCGTCCGCCACCTTGGCGGTGCCGTTCAGGATGCGCGAAACGGTGGCGGGAGAGACGCCGGCGCGGCGGGCGACGTCAGTCAGCGTGGCGGGAGTAGTGGCGTGATCGTTCAAGGGATTCTCATTCTGAAATGCTTTTCATGCGGAGATTACCATAGAACTCGGCAGCAAGAATTGCTCAGCGATCAATCGTTGCGCGAATTGCATGAAAATCTTTTCTGAAAGCGTTTTCATGCTGGCATAACTGGGCTACAAAGGCGCGGTGGTCGGGCAAATCCGTTACCGCATGTTTGGAAACGGCTGCGATATTTGCGAACTCCTGGCGGGCAGCATCGGCCAACAGTTCCAGACCGGGCAGGGGCGGCATCGTCTTCTGGAAGCCCATGCCATACAGGACGTATTGCCAGCTGGTCGGCGGGTACATTTCCAGGTCGGTCAGGAAATCCATGCGCTGTGGCGGGCGGCAGCGCCACATGGCGAGTTTGTCGCGCAGGCTGTCGGTCCAGCTGGCGGGGTCGCAATTGTCGGTCCAGAATTGCTCGCGGCGCTGGCTAAGGCAGTAGTGCAGTTTGATGAAGTCGACGATGCGGGCATAGCGTTCGCCCATGAATTGGTTGAAGTGGCGCGCGAGCGGCTCCATCTCGCCGTTATGCGGGAATAGGGCGCCCAGCATGTGGACTGCCGTTTCGACCAGGCCGATTCCGGATGCTTCCAAGGGTTCGAGGAAGCCGCCGGCCAGGCCGATTGCCACGCAGTTTTTTATCCAGTGCTGTTCGCGGTAGCCTACTCGCATGGGGATTTTGCGTACGTTCAGGCCATCGGCGGCGGGGCCGGCGTAGGCGCGCAATACTTGCTCGGCGCGTTCGTCGCTGGTGTGGCGGCTCGAATAAACATAGCCGATACCGCGCCGCTCCTGCAGGCCGATGTCCCAGGTCCATCCGGCTTCGTGTGCGGTGGAGATGGTGGCCGATGCGATCGGCGTGTCCGGCGCGGGATGCGGCACTTGCACCGCCAGCGCAGTGTCGCAGAACAGGATGTCGCTCACGCTGTGGAACGGCGAACCAAGCGCGCCGCCTATCAGCAGGGCGCGGAAGCCGGAACAGTCGATATACAGGTCGGCGGTCAGCGCGCCATGCTCGCGCGTTTCGACGCTGGCAATGGCGCCATCGAGGCCGAGCTGCACGCCGTCGACGTGATCCTGTACATGGCGTACGCCCAGCTTGCGTGCGTGCTTGGCCAACAGCCCGGCAAAGCGGGCGGCGTCGAAATGGTAGGCGTAATTCATCGGCCCGTTGTAATCGCTGTCGCCTGCGCGTTTTGGAGCGCGTTGCGCATCGACCACACGTTTTTGCATGGTGACTGCTTCTGCAAACGGCGTGTCGCCGGCCAGGCCTTGCAGCCAGTAGGGTAGTAATTCCGGCGCGCCCGGGCGCTGGCTCGGCAAGGAGAAGGGATGGAAGTAGTGGTCGTCGCCATGCACCCAGTTGTGAAAGGTGATGCCTTGCTTGAAGGTGGCGCTGGATTCGCGAATGAATTCCGCTTCCGGAATGCCGATTGCCGCGAGTGTCGCGCGCAGGGAAGGGAAGCTGCCTTCGCCTACGCCGATGGCGCCGATTTCCGATGCTTCCACTAGCGTGATTTCCTTGGTGGCGCCGAACATTTTGGCCAGGTAAGCGGCGCACAGCCAGCCGGCGCTGCCGCCGCCCACGATCAAGATTTTTTGCATCATTTTTGTCGTCTCCTTAAAAATTTTGTTGACTTTTTATTTTTCGAAAATGTACCATGAAAACGTTTTCAAGAAATAAGAAATCGTTTTCAAACAACAACCGGAGACAACATGAAGTTTTCTGCAATCCAGATCGGGGTGCTGGCCCTGGTCGCGTCCGCGAATAGCGCCACCGCGCAGCAAGCCCCTGTAGCGCCAGTCGCGAATAACGAATCCACCGTCGTGCCAGAAGTGCTGATCACGGCGACCAAGCGCACCACCTCCCTGCAAAAGACCCCGGTGGCTGTTACCGCCCTGGATGCAGCGGCACTCGAAGACGCACACGTACAAACCATCCAGGACGTGACCAACCTCGTGCCGAGCTTCCAGGCAACCGGCCAGGGCGACCACGGCGTCATCACCATGACCATGCGCGGTATCGGTAACGACTCCGCCAAGACCGAATACGCCGATCCGGAAGTGGCCTTCTTCGTGGACGGCGTCTACTCCCCACGTCCTGAAGGCGCCACCGCGCTGCTGTTCGATGTGGAAGCGATTGAAGTCCTGCGCGGCCCGCAAGGCACGCTGTGGGGTCGCAACTCCACCGTCGGCGCAGTCAATATGCAGACCACCAAGCCTAAGCTGAAGGAGTTTTCGGGCAGCGTATCCGCTGGCATTGGCGATTTCGCCCGCCTTGGCGCCCGTGCAGCCTTGAACGTGCCGACCGGCGACAACTCAGCGCTGCGCATCGCCGTGATCCATGAACAGCACGACGGCTATGTGAAATACCAGACCTTGCCGAATATCTCCCTGGCCTCCCAGCAGGCGGCTTACCTGGCCGGCGGCGGAGACCCAAGCAAGTTCCAGCCGATCAACCCGAACAACTATGTCACCAACGGTCCTCGCTACAACGCGCAGAACCAGAGCGGCGTGCGTGTCAGCTGGCTGTACCAGCCGTCCGATCGCCTGAAGTGGAATATTTCGTACGAGCGCTTCCAGGACCGCGGTACGCCGAACATGAACCTGATGCAGACGCCGCGCGCCGGCCAGGACGAGTGGTCGGCCCTGATCGACACCGCGCCATTCCTGCATCGTGACGTGAACTCCTTCCGCAGCCGCGTCGATTACGCAGTGACTCCGGACATTTCGCTGGCCTATATCGCTGGCTACTCCAAGTTCTCCGGTTCGTCCACGTTCGACCAGGACGGCGGCCGCGTGCTGCCAACCAGCTTCACCACCGGCGGCGACTTCCAGGCCAATAACACTGTCTGGTCCAAATACAGCAGCAACAGCCACGAATTGCAATTGCAGTCGGTCGGCCAGCGTGAAGTGGACTGGCAGCTGGGCGCCTACTACGCGGCGGAAGATAACGGC
Organism: Pseudoduganella sp. GW821-FHT11H04; assembly: GCF_058807935.1. Lineage (NCBI taxonomy): Bacteria > Pseudomonadati > Pseudomonadota > Betaproteobacteria > Burkholderiales > Oxalobacteraceae > Pseudoduganella > Pseudoduganella sp. GW821-FHT11H04. The sequence continues at coordinate 170,844 of NZ_JBXARE010000008.1, forward strand.
ATTCGCTTCGACATCCCGATCATGCACGGCACCCAGCAGGGCAGCGTGGCATGGCAGGGCTCCTTCATCCAGCCGAAAGAAACAGTGGATTCGCGCGCAGTGTTCGGGCAGGCGACCTGGAATACCGGCAGCCTGCACCTGACCGGCGGCCTGCGCTATACCTCGGACAAGCGCACCAACCAGGGCGGCAATGGCTATACCTGGAACTATGATGCGACCGTACCGCAAGTTCCGCTGACCCCGAACATCGACCCGACCAAGCCTGGCCAGGGCTACAACCCGAGCGTGCCGTCCAATGAAGGCCGCTACAAAGGCAGCAAGACGACCGGCCTGGCGCGTTTGAGCTACGACGTCGACAAGAACCATATGCTGTATGCCAGCGTCGCAACCGGCTACAAGGCCGGCGGCCTGCAGGATGGCGGCCGTACTTACGACCCGGAGACCCTGACCAATTTCGAAATTGGCAGCAAGAGCTCCTTCCTGGGCGGCGCACTGCGCATCAATAATGCGCTGTACTACGAGGACTTCAAGGACTTTCAGTTCAGCTCTCCGGTCACCAACCCGGATGGTTCGCACAGCTTCGTCACAAGCAATGTGGACGGCGCCAAGGTGTATGGCTTTGAATCGGAAATCCAGGCCAAGCTGTCGCCGGATGACAAGCTGGCGCTGGCCTTGTCATACACCCACACCAAGCTGGGCTACCTGGTCGCCGGTTCCAACGACTACGCGCTGCCGTTCTGCCCGGACCTGAATTCGAGCTGCCTGGAAGTCACCGGCAACATCATGCCGCACGCTCCAAAGTTCTCGGCCCACCTGAACTACCAGCACACCTTCCGCATGGCGAATGGCGACACCCTGATCCCGCGCCTTTCGGCACATTACGAAACCAAGTCGGAACTGTCGGTCTTCAACCTGGGCCCGGAAGACCAGCAGCCTTCTTATACCAAGTTCGACATCGGCTTGCGTTACCAGGGGCCGAAGCAGTTCTGGGTGGACGCCTTTGTGCGTAACGTCGGCGACAAGCGCATCAAGACCAGCGCCATGAACGGCGCCAATGTGTGGGTGGCGCAGTACCTGCCTCCACGCACCATCGGTGTTAACGCGGGTATCGACTTCTGACGACGCCCGTCGCAACGCGGCCTGCCTCGTCCCCCGGGGCAGGCCATCTCTCCCGCATTTAGCAAAGAATCCAAGTATGAAAGACAAACGCCTGCCGCCCGAATTTCTCTGGGGCGTAGCCACCAGTGCCTTCCAGATCGAAGGCGCCAACCAGGAGGACGGCAAAGGCCTCTCGATCTGGGACGTGTTCTGCGACACTCCTGGCAAGATCAAGGATGGCAGCGACGGCAGCGTCGCCTGCGATCACTATCACCGCTATCGCGAAGATGTCGATATCATCGATTCGCTTGGCGTGGATGCTTACCGCTTCTCCATCGCCTGGTCGCGCGTCCAGCCGGACGGCAAGGGCGCCTGGAATGAAGCCGGCTTCGCCTTCTACGAGCGCCTGCTCGACGCGCTGGAAGCCAAAGGCAAGCAGGCCTACGTCACGCTCTACCACTGGGACTTGCCGCAAGCCTTGCAGGAAGAGGGCGGCTGGCTCAATCGCGCCACCTGCCGCTACTTCGCCGAATACGCCGCCGAAGTAGCGCGCCGCTTCGGCAACCGCGTCGCCAGCATCGCCACCCACAATGAACCGTGGTGCACCGCCAACCTTGGCTACGGCAACGGCCAGTTCGCACCTGGCGTGCGTGATGCTGCCGCCGCAGTCCAGGTTTCGCACCACCTGCTGCTGTCCCACGGCCTGGCCATGAACGCCATGCGCGCCGTCGGCTCCAATGCCAAGCTGGGCATCGTTTTGAACCAATGGACCGCCGACCCGGCCACCGACAGCCCGGCCGACCGCTCCCTGGCGGAACTGGAGTACGCACGTTCGGTACAATGGTTCATGGACCCAATTTTCAAAGGACGCTATCCGGAGCTGGCGCTGCGCCACCATGGCGGCAACGCGCCGCATGTGGAAGCTGGCGACATGGCCACCATCCACCAGCCTATCGACTTCCTCGGCGTGAACTATTACTTCCGTGCCTATTGCAGCGCAGAGACCCCGCCACGCACGCCGCCGCTGGAAAACGGGCGCACCGACATGGGCTGGGAAATCTACCCTCAAGGCTTGACCGAACTGCTGCTTAAACTGAAAGGCGAGTACGAGCTGCCACCGATTTACATCACCGAAAACGGCATGGCCAGCAGCACGCCGCAGCACGATGAAGAGCGAATTTCCTTCATTTCGCGCCACTTCGACGCCATGGCAAGTGCGATGGAGCAGGGTGTGGACGTGCAAGGCTATTTCATGTGGAGCCTGCTGGATAATTTCGAGTGGGATTCCGGCTATGCCAAACGTTTCGGCATCGTGCACGTCGACTACGACACGCAAGAGCGCACGCTGAAAGACAGCGCGCACTGGTATCGCGACTTTATCAAGGTGCAGCGTTCATGAACCGTTCGCCGCTGCAGTGGGTGCCATCCGGCTATTTCGCCATGGCGATGGGCTATATGATGCTGACCAGCGTCACCTCCATCATGTTCAAGAACCTGGGCATGGACAATGGCCGCGCCGCCCAGTATTCGAGCATGCTGATCCTGGCCTACACCATCAAGCCTCTGTTTGCGCCGGTGGTGGAAATGTACCGCACCAAGAAGTTCTTCGTGCTGGTCGCCCAGCTGCTGCTGGGCCTTGGCTTCGGCGCTGTGGCCCTGGTGATGGGCATGCCCGGCTCGATGGCCTTGATGATGGTGCTGTTCTGGATCATGTCCTTCATCGGCGCGACCATGGATATTGCCAGCGATGGCGTGTACGTCACTTCCCTTAGCTCACGCAGTCAGTCGCTTTACTGCGGGGTGCAAAGCCTGAGCTGGAATATTGGCCCGGTGTTCGCCTTCGGCGTGCTGGTATCCCTGAGTGGACACCTGCATTCCCACTACGGCATGGACTGGCTGGGCGCCTGGCGCATTGTCTTCGCCATCGTGACAGTGCTGCTGCTGGTGATTGCGGCCTGGCACTGGCGCGTCATGCCGGAAGGCTCCCGTGCCGCCGATACGCCGGAAAGCCTGGGCCAGGCGGCCTTCATCCTGCGCGACGCATTCAAGACCTTCTTCGAAAAGCGCGGTGTGTGGATGATGGTGGCTTTTGCGTTGCTGTACCGCGTGTCGATCGGCCTGCTAGAAAAGATCGGTCCCTTTTTCATGGTCGATCCGATTGAAAAGGGCGGGCTTGGCATGTCCAACGAGCTGCTGGGCATTGTGTATGGCACTTATGGTTTGTTGGCGGTGCTGGCGGGTTCCCTGATCGGCGGGTGGTATGTGGCGAAGCACGGCCTGAAACCGGTGCTGTTCACGCTGTGCTGCGTGCTGAACATCCCGATCGCCACCTTCCTGCTGATGGCGATCTACCAGCCGTCCAGCTTGTGGGTGATCGGCGCCGGCGTGGTGGTCGAGAAGTTTTCCTTCGGCTTTGGCGCGGTGGGCTTCATGATCTACCTGATGCAGCAGCTGGCGCCCGGCAAATACACCACCACCCATTACGCCTTTGGTACGGGCCTCATGGGATTGTGCGGCATGTTGACGGGCATGGTCAGCGGCCACCTGCAGCAAGCCATGGGCTATGTCAGCTACTTCTGGCTGGTGATGGCAGCCACGGTGCCATCCTTCATCGTGACCTGGTACGCGCCGTTCCACCACGAAGAGGAGCGTACCGTCGATACGCCAGAGCGAGTGCTGCCAGAAATGCAATAATCGCCTCCGGGAAGCAACATGGGGTTAGAATAAAAAGTCACCCATCTGGAGAGAACGAAAATGACGCCAATCCTGTTCGCGCTGCCCGGCAATGAAGCAATGACAGCCCAGCTGTCGGCATTGTCAGGGTGGGAGCAGGGCACCTTGCAGGTGAGGCGTTTCCCGGATGGCGAGTCGTACGTGCGCTATCACTCAGAGGTAAAGGGGCGCAAAGTGGTGCTGGTCTGCACCCTGGATCGCCCGGATGACCGCTTCATGCCCATGTATTTCGCCGCCAGTATTGCGCGCGACCTTGGCGCGGCCAGTGTGGGCCTGGTGACCCCTTACCTGGCGTATATGCGCCACGACGCAATCTTCAATCCGGGCGAAGGCATCACCTCCGCCCACTTTGCGCGGCTGGTCTCCGGCGTCTTCCACTGGATGGTGACCATCGATCCCCACCTGCACCGCCACCACGACCTGGCCGAGATCTACACCATCCCCACCCGCGTAGTCCGCGCCGCCCCGGCCATGTCGCAATGGATCGCGGCCAACGTACCGCAGCCGCTGGTGATCGGTCCGGATGCCGAGAGCGAACAATGGGCAGCTGAAGTGGCGCGCGGCGCCGGCTGCCCCTGCATCGTGCTGGAGAAAATACGCCGCGGCGACCATGACGTGGAAGTCTCGGTGCCGGACACCGAGCGCTGGCTGCACCATACCCCCGTCATCGTCGACGATATCGCATCGACCGCCCGCACCATGATTGCCGCCGTTGGCCATGTGCGCAAGGCTGGCCTTCCGCCGCCCGTATGCGTCGCCGTCCACCCCCTGTTTGCGGGCAGTGCCTTCGATGACCTGCAAGCCTCCGGCGTGGCCCGCATTGCCAGCTGCGACACCGTCCCGCACAGCAGCAACGCCATTTCTGTCGCCTCCTTGCTCGCCCCGGCCATGGTAGACATGACACGAGACGCTTGCTAAGTTATATTTCTGCCTATGTGGAAATGGATTCGTGATTGGTATCGCAAGCTGCGCATGCCGGCAGCCTACCGCGCTTATGAGCGCAGGCTGCGTGCCGCCCATGAAGAAGTGGCGCGCAAGAAGTTTTCGACCGTACGCTATGAAGCGCGCCTGCTGGCCGCGAACAAGGCGTTGGAGGAGCGCGCCCAGCGCCGCTTCGACATGCCGGCTGCCAAATTGCAGCTGGAAGTAGTGTCCCTGCAAAAGCAGATCGACTCCTGCACCGCGCAGCTGGGTAATTTTGAGCGTCCTTTCCGCGACGAATACCAAGAGCTGGAAGCGGAAATGGCCTTGCTGGGTGAGCGCCGCCGCAATGCCTATGCCGCAAAAGACACCTCCGCCATCGAAGAAGTCAACGCCGACATCGCGGAACTCCAGAAGCGCACCAACGCCGTGCGCGGTGACCTGGCCGTGCAGAGCGACTTGCGCGAGCAGGGTCTGACTCCGGAAAAAATGCGCCGCACTGTGCAGCGTTGCGAAGCGCGCCTGCAAGCCATCCAGGACGAGCAGGACAGGATCAGCCGCGAACGTGCAAATTACATGAACCATTCGCCGGACCGTGCAGAAGTCGACGCCATCGAGCGCGACATGCTGGCGCTGGAGCGCAAGCACATCCAGTTCCTGCGCGACTTCGACTCCCCGGCAGAACGCCGCCGCCGCGAACGCGATCACGAACAAGCCTGGCTCAACGGCGCCTAATCGCTCCAACTTTAATCTGCATCAAGCCTGCGCGCGCTCACTTGGGCAAGCGCCTGCCTATACTTGCCACATCGCGCCAATGCTTCCGCATGGCGGATTGTCGGGAGGACGGGCCATGCGCAAACATTCCCTGGGCGGCAATATCGGGTCTTTGCTGCATCGATGCAAAAAGCTGGAGACTTCAATGCGGCGCGCCGGCTTTCCTGCCTTCCTTGCGTGCCTGCCGATTTCGCTGCTGGCGCTGGAATACGCACTGATACTGCGCCAGAAGAACGCCAATATCAGCCGCATCACCAAGCGCATTGGACGCTGGCAATCGACTGTTCTGGAACTGTCGGTCCATGAAAAGACCCGCGCCGAATTCATCGACCTTGACCGCCAGATGCGCGGCGACATCGAAGGCGCCTGCGATTCAATGTGCACCCTGCGCGAGCTGTGCGTGGAAATTTGCGCGATGTTCACTGAAATCGGCTATCACTCGGCGATGTTGCAGCGCGGCCGCGACCGCTTCGACGCCACTGTGACCGAGGCTTGCCGCCTGTCGCAATCGCTGATCGACACGGTTGACGCGCACGACCGCCGTGCATTGGCGATCCGCCAGCAAGAGCAGGCAATCATGCAAGCTGGTGAAGCGAGCGCGGCAGCACACGCTGCCCGCGCTGCCGCTGAAGCTTAGAAACCCTCCAGCACAATCTTGCCGCGTGCGCGGTTGCTCTCCAGCAGGGCGTGCGCGCGCTTCAGGTTGGCGGCGTTGATGACGCCGAAGCGTTCGCCGACCGTTGTTTTCAGCACGCCGCTATCCACCAGGCGCGATACATCATTCAGCAGGGCATGCTGTTGCGCCATGTCTTCCGTTTCAAACATGGAACGGGTGAACATGAATTCCCAATGCAGGGACACGCTCTTGCGCTTCAGCAGGCGCACGTCGATGTGGGCCGGGTCGTCGATCAGGGCCAGCTTGCCCTGCGGCGCCACCAGTTCGGCCAGCGAGGCGAAGTGTTGCTCGCTCTCGTTCAGGCTGGCGATGTAATTCACCGGCGGCAGGCCGAGGCGTTTGATTTCCTGGTCCAGCGGCTTGCTGTGGTCGATCACATGGTGTGCGCCCAGCGACTTCACCCATTCCGCCGTTTCAGGACGGGAAGCGGTGGCGATCACAGTCAGCCCCGTCAATTGGCGCGCCAGCTGTACCAGGATGGAACCGACACCGCCGGCGGCGCCCGTCACGAGCAGCGATTTGCCAGCTTCACGTGCCGTGTCGCGGCTCACGCTGAGACGGTCGAACAGCAATTCCCAGGCGGTGATCGCGGTCAGGGGCAGGGCGGCGGCTTCTACGAAGCCAAGCTTGCTTGGCTTGTGTCCGACAATGCGTTCGTCCACCAGGTGCAGCTCGGCATTGGTGCCCGAGCGGCCCAGTGCGCCGGCGTACCAGACTTCATCGCCTGGCTTGAACAGGCTCGCGTTGGGGCCGACAGCGCGCACGATGCCGGTGGCGTCCCAGCCCAATACTTTACTTTCGCCTTCTGCCGGGGCGACGTTGCGGCGGATCTTGGTGTCGACCGGGTTGACGGAAATGGCCTTGATTTCGACTAGCAGGTCGCGGCCGGTGGCGACTGGCGCCGGCAGTTCGACGTCAATCAGGGCGTCGGCGTGTTCAATAGGCAGGGAAGCGCGGTAGGCGACAGCTTTCATGGCTTTAATCTTTCGTAAGTGTTTGCGATGGATGCATCTTCGGCCATCGCGGCTTCAAGAAAAAGACTAAAATCACAGAAACTCTTTCATGGAAATGAAGATAATGCTGCGCCTGGACGATATCGAAGTCTTCGTCAACACTGCTGACCGGGGCAGCCTGTCGTCCGCGGCGCGCGCGCTCGATATCTCGCCAGCCCTGGCGAGCGCCGCACTTAAGCGGCTGGAAGTGGAATTGAAGCTGCGCCTGTTCGCCCGTACCACGCGTTCCCTGCGTTTGACGGCGGAAGGCGAGCACTATCTGCGCCACGCACGCGAAGCGCTGCGCCAGCTGAAAGAAGGCCATGAGGCGATACGCCAGGGCCAGCAGGAACTGGGAGGCCTGTTGAAAATATCAATGCCGTCCGATGTGGGACGCAATGTGCTGCTGCCCTGGTTGGATGGATTCCAGGCGGAATACCCGGCCATCAGCCTGCAATTATTTGTCAGCGACCGGGTCGCGGATATGTACCGCCAGCCAGTCGACCTGGCCCTGCGCTATGGAAAATTGGACGACTCCAGCCTGGTGTCGATGCCGATCGCACCGGATAACAGGCGTGTATTGGTCGCTTCGCCGGAATACCTGCGTCAGCATGGGGCTCCGGCCAACCTGGATGAATTGGTGCACCACAACTGCCTGCGCTTTGCGCTGGATGATGTGCTGTACGACCGTTGGGCCTTCCCCGCCCAGGGCAAAGTAGTGCAGGTCAGGGGCAATCGCAGCAGCGATGACGCCGACCTTGTGCGCCGCTGGGCGGTAGCGGGATTGGGTATTGCCTACAAATCACGGTTGGACGTGACCGCCGACATTCATGCCGGCCGCTTGCGTTTGCTGCTACCAGATGTAATGGGTGAAGAGGTGCCATTACAACTGGTTTGCATGCATCGCTCGCAGGTCACGCCCGTCGTGATTCGGTTGCGCGACTATTTGCGCGCTCGATATGAACAGCTGTGCGAGACTTCAGCTAAAGCTTAGTGAGCCTTGGAGAAAATCAGCAGCCAGCGGCTGAAGAGCAGTACTTCCAGGTGGCCAGGCTGCACGCCGGTATCGCACTCAATGATTGGGTTCACAGCGTAGAAGCGCTTGCGGAAGTCGCGGCACACCAGCACTTCACGTTTGCCGAAGCGAACCAGGAAGGACATAGGGGCATATTCCAGGCCAAAGCGGGAGCCGAAGGTGCTGTGCATAGTGGTCATGACGAATTCCTTGTGCTGTGATGTGATTAACGAGTCATCAGAATAACACAAATACTGTATGAATCAACAGTACTGGATGAAAAATCAGGTTTTTTTATCAATCGTTGTATGAGAGATACGATCCGACTTCCTTTGCACCTGGTGGCCGGGCTGGTCCTGCTGATCCTGGCCGCCGCCGCCTTCGAGGCTATTGCCAGCGCCGCCCTGGGCCCTGGCGCCCGCCTGGCCGCACTGGATATCCAGGTGGCGCAATGGCTGCACGCCCACGCTACCGAGCCTTTGACAGTGCTGCTGCTGGTCATTACCCATCTGCATAGCCTGGCTGGGATTGCTTTCCTGACGCTGCTGTTCGCCTGGCACCTGTGGCGGCGGCAGGCAAAATACTGGATGTTGACCCTGCTGCTCGCTGTACCGCCGGGCATGCTGCTGAACGTGCTGCTCAAGGACAGCTACCAGCGCGTGCGTCCCAGCTTCGACGCGCCGCTACTGACCCTGCCAACTTATAGCTTCCCGAGCGGCCACACTTTGGCCGCGACGGTGTTCTACGGCGTGCTGGCCTGCTACCTGTGGCCGCTCGCCCGCAGCGTAGTGCAGCGGGCGGCTGTCATTGTTGGCGCAGTGCTGATGGTGGCGCTGGTGGCGTTCAGCCGCATCTATTTAGGCGTGCATTTCCTGACCGACGTGCTGGCGGCCGTGGCGGAAGGGCTGGGCTGGCTTGCCATATGCGTGACGGGGGTGTCCAGCCTGCGCCGGCACCGGCACCGGGAGTTGCGGTGAGCCGCATGGCTGTGATCGTCAACGCTGGCGCGGGGCCTGGCTATAACCAGGACTGGCGCGCATCGCTGGCCAGCCGTTTTGCCGCACATGGACTCGCCCCCGATATCACGCTGGCGGTCGATGCCAACCATATGATGGAGGCGGCGCGCGCCGCGCTGGCTGCCGGCGCCTCGGTCGTTGTGGCGGGGGGCGGTGACGGCACGGTGAATGCCGTCGCCTCGGTGGTGCTGGACAGCGGCGCCGTCTTCGGTGTGCTGCCAATGGGAACCCTGAATCATTTCGCGCGCGACTTGCGCCTTCCGCCGCACCTCGACGCCGCGATCGCCACGCTGGCAACAGGGCAGGTGGAGCGCATCGACGTAGGCGAGGTCAATGGCCGCATTTTCCTGAACAATTCCAGCCTCGGCCTTTACCCGGACGTGGTGCGTGACCGGCAGCGTCAGCAGCGACGCCTCGGCCGTGGCAAGTGGACGGCTTTCGGCTGGGCGTCCCTGGCTGCGCTGCGGCGCTTTCCCTTCCTTAGCCTGCGGTTGACGATGGGGGATGAAGGCCATGCGCGGCGCACCCCTTTCGTCTTCATCGGCAATAATGAGTACCAGATGCAGGGCTTTAATATCGGCGAGCGGGCCCGTATCGATGGCGGAATGCTGAGCGTATATGTGGCGCAGCGGCCGACACGTTTCGGCCTGCTGAAGTTGGCCTTGCGCGCCTTGTTCGGCCGGCTGCGGCAGTCGCGCGAGTTTCATATATTCCAGGCCGGCGAAATGGTGATTGAAACCCGCCATCACCGCTTGCGCGTCGCGACCGATGGGGAGGTGACTGTGATGGCGCCTCCTTTGCGTTATCGTATCCGGCCCGCGGCCTTGCCCGTTATTGTGCCGCGCCGGAAGGAGGATTGATGCGAACCATAGTTCATATCTCCGACCTGCATTTTGGCCGCGTGGACAATACGCTGCTGGCGCCCTTGCGTGAATTGATCGGCGATTTCCTGCGTCCTCACGTGGTTGTCGTGTCGGGCGACCTGACCCAGCGTGCCCGCAGCGCGCAATTCCGCCAGGCGCGGCATTACCTGGATACCTTGCCCAAGCCGCAGATCGTGGTGCCGGGCAATCACGACATCCCACTGTATAACGTCGCTGCCCGATTCTTCCAGCCGCTGGTCAAGTACCGCCGCTACATCACGCGCGACCTGGCGCCGGAGTTTGTGGACGATGAAATTGCGGTGATCGGCCTGAATACGGCGCGCTCGCTGACGTTCAAGGATGGCCGCGTCAACCGCCGCCAGGTCGATTACCTGCAGCACCGCTTCGCCACCGTGCCGCAAAGCTTGACGCGCGTGGTGGTCACCCACCATCCATTCGACCTGCCGCAGCATCTGGATGACGATGACCTGGTTGACCGGGCGCCGATGGCGATGGAAGTGTTTGCCCGATGCGGAGTGGATTTGCTGCTGGCCGGGCACCTGCACACCAGCCATACGCACAGCACCGCCGAGCGCTACGAGATCGACGGCTACGCCGCGCTGGTCGTCCAGGCCGGCACCGCCACCTCCACCCGTAGCCGCGGCGAAACCAATTCCTTCAACGTCCTGCGCGTTCAGCACGACGAAATCCAGGTCGAGCGCTACAGCTGGTTCGAAGGCACCGGCTTTACCCTCGCAGAAACCGACACCTTCCGCCGCCAGGGCGACGTCTGGCACCCCGCCATCTAGAAAACGCCGAGTACTTTGGCAAGAATGCCAAGCAGGCCGCCAATGATCGCCGTCAGGAAAATGAATAGCAAATTGTAGAAACGATCGAAACGGGCATTTAGTGCTTCGAATTGCTTGAAAGTCGCTTCTCGGTCGGCGTCAATCTTGTCATTAAGCCTTTCGAGCCCGGCATCAATCTTGTCATTGAGCTTTTCGAGTCCGGCATCAATTTTGTCATTGAGCTTTTCGAGTCCGGCATCAATCTTGACATTGAGCCTTTCGAGACCAGCATCAATTTTGTCATTGAGCTTGTCGAGGCCCGCATCAATTTTTTCATTGAGCTTTTCGAGCCCTACGTCAACCTTATGATCCAATCGATCAACTTTCGCATCGAGCTTGTCCAGCTGCAGCGTTACGCCGTCCATCATTACCTCTAGCCTGGTTACGCGCGTGGGGATATTCGCATGGTCGTCGCCAGGCGTAGGCTTGTCAAGCGAGGTCAGGGGCTCGTGATCGCTCATGGTCCTTTCAGCCTAGGCCGAAAGGCATGGCGCGGTTTGACAAATCTCAAGCCTTAAAGCCAGTAGTCCCACACGCGAGCAAGCCATTCTTTCATGCGCGTGACGAGTGGCCGTTTGTTCCACTCGGCGAGCTTGACTTCGGTGGAGTTGTGCAAGTCTTCCTTGAATGCGTTCTCCATTTCGAGGCCGAACACATCCCCCATCACAATCACGTTGACCTCGCTGTTGTGGAGGAAGCTTCGGCGGTCCAGGTTGGTTGAACCGACGGTTGACCACACGCCATCAACCACCACCGTCTTCGCGTGCAGTACCGATAGCTTGAGCTCAAATATCTTCACGCCACCTTCCAGCAAAGGCTGGTAGAAAGCCCGCCCCGCATGGAATACCAGCCCGCTATCCGATACGCTGGGCAGCACCAGTTGCACATCCACGCCACGCCGCGCTGCATCGATCAGGGCTTCCAGGATCTGGTCATCGGGAACGAAGTAGGCGCAAGTGATGTGGATCGACTTCTTCGCTTCCTGGATCGCCAGCAGCATCGCCTTGTAAATTTCGAAGCGCCCCTCTGGCTTGGAGCCCAGCACCCGCACCACCTTGTCGCCCGCCGGCGCCACCGTTACGAAGTACTTGGCATCGCGCAGATCGTCCGCATCCTGCGCGATCCAGGTCTGTACGAACAGCCACTGCATGGCCTGCACAGCCGGACCCTCGATGCGCACATGGGTATCACGCCAGCCCACATCATCCGGCCCCTTTTCGCGCGTCGGACCCGAGCCCCCGCCGGAGGGAGGACCGCCGCCGTGCGAGCCGCCGCGGAACGGCGAACTGCGCGAATAGGTATCGCTGATATTGATCCCGCCCGTGAACCCGACTTTGCCATCCACGATCAGCATCTTGCGATGGTCGCGGTTATTCAGGATCCAACCATTGCCGCGCGCCTTGGCAGGATTGATCGGGTTGAAGGCAATCAGCTTCACGCCGCCTTCCCGCATATGATCGAAGAATTCCTGCGGCACGCCGATCGTGCCCACGCTGTCGTAAATCACGTTCACCACCACGCCTTCGCGCTGCTTCTGTATCAGCAGGTCGGCGAACTTCATGCCGAGCTCGTCCTGGTCGAAAATATAGGTCTCGAAATTGATGTGGTCCTTGGCGGCGGCGATGGCCTTCAACATCTCCGCCATGGTGTGCGGGCCGTCGAACAGCAGTTGCACTTTGTTGCCGGCGATCAGGGGCACGCCGGTTGCCGTTTCCTCCAGCGTTGCCTGGGCCTTCAAATCCAGGGTGGACTTGGCCCAACGCTTCTTCAGCAATTGCTCAGTGGTCTGGCGCGGCAGCTTGCCGTTGAAAGTCACCACGGCTGGCACCGCGTTCGCACGTGCCTTGGCCTGGTCGGGATCGACCTCGGGCAGCGACGCGCAGGCCAGCAGCGTCCAGCCCGCAAGGATAAATGCCAGCCAACGACAAGCCTTCATGAGTGACCTCCGGAGGCCAGTCTAAGACAGCAGCGAACGGTTGAATGTTCGCTGCCGAACATAGCTAGCAGTAGTTGAGCCGTGCCGCTTCGCGCCGTAGTTCGCCTCGGAAGTCAGGATGCGCAATGGCAATCAACGCCTCGGCACGTTGCTTGGCCGACTTGCCGCGCAGCTGGGCTACGCCATATTCGGTCACCACATAATTGATGTCGTTCTTGCTGGTCGTTACATGCGTTCCAGCACAAAGAGTCGGCACAATGCGTGAGATGCTGCCATCCTTTGCGGTCGAAGGCAGCACGATGAAGGACTTGCCGCCGCGCGAACGATTGGCAGCACGCACAAAGTCCACCTGGCCGCCGGTGCCGGAATAGGGCAGGTGCGCCAGGCTCTCCGAACCGCACTGGCCCAGCAGGTCAATTTGCAGGCTGGCGTTGATTGACACCAGCTTGTCGTTCTGTCCGGCGATGCAAGGATCGTTGGTAAAGCTGACCGGATGCATTTCCAGCATCGGATTGTGGTGCATGAAGTCGTACAGCTTGCGAGAACCCAGCGCAAAGGTCGCCACCATGCGGCCCGGCATGAAAGTCTTGCGCCGGTTGGTCACTGCGCCAGCCTCTACCAGCTTGAGGATGCCGTCGCCAATCATCTCCGTATGGATGCCAAGGTCCTGTTTGCTGGTCAGCTGCATCACCACAGCGTCCGGGATGCCGCCATAGCCGATCTGCAGTGTCGAACCATCCTCGATCATTGGCGCCACGTGGGCGGCGATCGCCTCCTGTACGGGGCCAATTTTTGGCAGGCCCACCTCAATGACGGGCTCGTCGCTCTCGACCACGGCCGTCACTTGGGAGATGTGGATATGGCATTGGCCATGCGCAAACGGTACGTTGGGATTGGATTCGAGCACGATTACCCGCGCCTTCTGCAGGGCCGCCATGGTGTAGTCGGCCCCAAGGCTAAGCGCGAAGTTGCCGTGTTCATCCATTTCAGATGCCAGCGCGAACACCACGTCAGCCGGCATTTGCTCGCGTTCGATCAGCGAAGGGATTTCTGAGAAATAAGCGGGAATGAAGTCGGCCCAGCCAGCCTGGCCAGCAGCGCGCGAGGCACCGCCAAAGAACAGCGCGCAATGCCGCACATGGTGCGCAGTTTCCGGATCAAAGTAATCGTATTTACGCATGGCCAGGATTTGCGCCACTTGCACGCCTTTGAAGCTGCGGCGCTGCGCCGACAATTCTTTCAGCAGTGTGGGCGGCTCGCCGGCGCCGGTCGGGACAATGATCATGTCGCCATCACGCACGAGGCGGACAGCATCGGCGGCGCTGCAACGCTTGCTGGACATACGGTCTCCAAAATAGTTTTGTTTGTGTCCGCACAGATTGCATGACGGTGCTTACCCTAAGCTGACAGGCATGAAAGTTCTTGCCTTCCTGCTCATGATCCCAACGCTGGCGCTGGCACAGACCAGGGAACCGGCTGCGGGAACTGGTGTCCAGGTCTATGGCGTGCTCGACGCCGGTGTAGTGGTCGAGCGGGGTTGCAAAGACAAGTGCGTCGGCAGCAAGCTTTCGCCCGGCATTTCGGAAGGCTCGCGCATTGGCATTACCGGCCGCGAACCGTTAGGCAGCAGTGGCAACTCAGCCATTTTCACCATCGAAGGCGGCGTCGAGAACGATACCGGCCGCTCCGAAGAAGGGCGGCTCTTTGGCCGCCAGGCCTGGGTCGGGCTGGATGGCCGCTGGGGCGCGCTGACACTCGGGCGCCAGTACAACCTGCAATACGAGACGCTGGCCGAAGTGGCCGACCCCTTCCATGGCGGCCAGGCTGGCACGGCGACTAACCTGATGAGCTATACCACCAAGCGCTATGACAATGCGCTCAAGTACCGAACGCCAGCCGGTGGCCATTGGAGCGCCGGCGCCATCTACAGCTTCGGCGAGTCGGATTACAGCACTGCGCGCAACCGGGCTTATGGTGCGACGGTAGGCTTCGCGGACGGCATCTTCAATATCCGCATCGCCCACCAGCGCAAGCGCAACCCGATCGATGCGGTGGGCACGACGCAGCCGGTGGACCTTTCGGCGCGCAACACCCTGGTGGCGGCCAACGTCAAGCTCGGTAACGCCACCGTGTTTGCCGCGTATGGCGTCAACCGGGGGCTGGGCAGCTCGCCCTGGGACCCATCGAGCCCGTACGGCGCGCTGACGCTTTCAACGCCATCGACATATAGCCGCGATGCGCTGGCTGGCTTGTCCTATACTAGCGGCCGCGCTACCTATATGGCTTCCATCATCCACAAGGACGATCGCAGCCCGGCCAACCAGGACGCCGACCAGGCCGGCGTTGGGGTGGTCTATTCGCTATCGAGGCGAACGGCGCTGCACGCATCCTTTGCCCATATCCGAAACCGCAACGGCGCAGCTTACACAGCCGGCACCGCCACCGAGGCTGGCAAGGGCAACCGCGCCATTACTTTGGGCCTGCGCCACGCGTTTTAATGCCTTGTGTTAAATTCCTCAGCTGGAACTTTCAGCGGGGAACACTATGTATCTGACTTACTTCAATGGAAACTGGGCCGAAGGCAATGCGCCACTGTTCGGCGCGATGGACCACAGCGTCTGGCTCGGCTCGTCCGTATTTGATGGCGCTCGCGCCGTGCATGGCAAGCTGCCAGACCTGCGCCCGCACCTGGAGCGCGTGATCCGTTCGGCGCGCAGCCTGGGCCTGGAATGCCCGCTTAGCGTGGAAGAAATGGAAAAGCTGGTGAAGGAGGGCGTGGCTCGCTTCCCGGCTAATGCCGAGCTGTACATCCGTCCCTTGGTATTCGCGACCGATGGCCTCTTGATCCCGGTCTCTGAAAAATCGGCCTTCGCGCTGACCCTGTTCGATGCACCGCTGCCGCCATTTACCGGCTTCTCGGCCTGCCTGACGGCGCTGCGCCGCCCGGACCCGGACATGGCGCCAACCGACGCCAAAGCTTCCGCCCTGTATGCCAACTCAACCCGTGTGCTGCGCGAGGCGAAAGAGCGCGGCTACGATAACGCCGTGATGTGCGACAGCCAGGGCAATGTGGCGGAGTTCGCTACCGCCAACCTGTTCTTCGTCACTGCGGAAGGCAAGGTCGTTACGCCTGTGTTGAACGGCACTTTCCTGGCCGGCATCACCCGCGCCCGCGTCATCAAGCTGCTGGCCGATGCCGGCATCAAGGTCGAAGAACGCACCGTCAAGCCGGAAGAACTGGATACGGCCAGCGAAATCTTCAACACCGGCAATTACGGCAAAGTCACGCCATGCGTTCGCTACAACGACCGCGAGCTGCCAGCGGGCCCTATCGCCAGCAAGGCCCGCGAGCTGTACTGGACCTTTATTGAGCGCGGCGAGTAGGCGGCGGTACCTCCGGGCCAGGCTTGCTCGGCGGGGCAGCGGGAGCCATCGGCTTCACGCTGCCGCAATCGGCGCTGAGCCAGCGTCCATTTCCTTCCACCACCATGTTTTGCGGCTTGCCCTGCGCCGTGCTGTTGACGTTCATGCGCATGCTGTAAGCCGTATTCCCGTTGAAAATCACTTGGCCGTTGCCGCTTGAAGGCGGTTTCGCGCAATTGAAGGTCACGTTCATGCCCCCTGGCACTGGCGTGCGCGTGGTGGTGCATTGGCCGGGTTGACCGGCCGGCAAGTCCTGTTTCTCAGCCATATCCTTGGTCAGGCAATACGTCAGCTTGACTCCGCCGGCATCGCCCAGGTTCATATTGACCCCGTGGCTCGCCATCATCTGCTCCATCGCCTTGCGCTGCTCAGGCGCCATATTTGCCATTTGCTGCTGCGCGGCCTGCATCATCGCCATGGTTTCCGGACTGGCCGAGGCCACGCGGTTGTTCAGCTCCCACAGCCCTGGCTTGAGGGTCTGCGCCATTGCTGGCAAGGCGGCCAGGCAAAACAAGAGTAGGGCAGGGACTTTCATGGACGCTCCTTAAAAGGATAGGGTTATCCACGAATTGTAGCGCTAAGGGCTCGATTGGCGCACACCTAATAGTTGTCAGTATGAATTTATAATCCCAGGAACCATAAAAGGGAGATGAGCGCTATGTTACGTGCAACTATTGCTGTTGCGATGGCGTTGGGGGTATCCGCGAATGTGCATGCGTCCAAAGTCGAGGGCAAGGTGGTCGATGCCAAGAATGGCAAGCCGGTGCAAGGGGCTTTCGTCATGGCTGTCTATTTCGAATCCGGCGGCACCTGGTTCGGGCATAGCGGGCGGTGGTGCGTGCGGACGGAGGGCGTGCAGACTGGCGCCGATGGCGGCTATGCTCTTACCGGTGCAAAGCATATGGAACTGCATGTGATCAAGGAGGGGCTGGTCGAAAACAAATCGCTCAGCGAACGTCCGCACCTTGGCCAATGGTATGAGACGCAGTCGGAGCGGGCCACTAATCTCTTTGTCGAGCCCATGGTGGCTGGGGGGGCGGAAAAGTCGTTGGGTTGAATGCGAACGACCTGCCACGCATGGCGATGCTGAAGCGAATATCGCTTATCTCAAGTTACTCGAAAAAGAGGACGAACTGAGGGGCGTCGATGCGCGCGGCCGCTTGGTGACGCATCAGGCAATTGAACGGCTGGAAAAGAAGCGATGAAGGCGCGCTTGCATGGCAGGCGCGCCCTGGTTGCTTAGCCTTGCGGCGGACGTGGCTCGGCCACGAAGATTTCCACGCGGCGGTTGCGGGCGCGGCCGGCTGCGTCGTCGTTTGTGGCCACAGGCTCTTGCTCGCCACGGCCTTCAATCACGATGCGGGTTGGCGATACGCCGCGCGAGGCGAGGTAATCGCGGGTATGGGCGGCGCGGTCAACGGACAATGGCTGGTTGACGGCGGTGCTGCCGGTGCTGTCGGTGTGGCCGACGATGCTTACCGTGGTGGCTGGATTCTCATTCAGGGTAGTAGCGAAACGGTCCAGGATAGGCCGGAAGTCCGGCTTGATATCGGAACGTGCGGTGTCGAACGAGATATCGCTCGGGATCTCGAGTTTCAGCCGGTTGTCGCCGGTCTGCGTGACCTGCACGCCAGTGCCCTTGGTGGCTTGTTCCATTTGCTGCTTCTGCGCTTCCATGCGTTTGGACCAGACGTTGCCGACCACGGCGCCGACGGCAGCGCCAAGCACTGCACCGCCAGCGGCGCGGTTGCCGCCGCCATGGCCGGTCGCCGCACCGAGTACGGCGCCAATGCCTGCGCCGACGCCTGCGCCGGTTGCCGTACCGCGCTGGGTCGCATCCATATCTGCACAGCCGGTGGCCGTTATCGCTGCGATCAGCAGGGCAGCAAGGGTTTTATTGGGCATGAGCTTCTCCTTCGTAAGTTTTGGACGAAAAAAAGCGGGACGAGTCCTGCGCCGCAGTCGCCGCCCCGATAGTGTACGCCGGCTTAGCCGGCTCGACTAAATGCCGCGCCCGCTGATAAGGCGCAGCAAGACCATAATGATTGCAACGACCAGCAAGATATGGATGAAACCGCCCACAGTGTAGGAGGTGACCATACCGAGCAGCCACAAGATGATGAGTACGACAGCGATGGTATAAAGCATGATGTTTTCCTCTCATAGTCCGTAATCCTGGATGCATTATTGCCGTGTCTAGCGCCGCCATCTGTTCGATGCCGAACTATCAGCGACGTTGCAGGTGTCCGTTGACGATTTTTACGTGATCGCCAGAGCGCCAGTCGCCGGAGCTGCTGCTGACGGTGCGTTCCTTGCCGTCATTCATGCGCACCCGCACCGAGTAGTGGGTGGTGGACTTCATATTGCCCTCCACCTGGTTGCCGACCACGGCGCCGCCGACTGCACCGGCGACAGTAGCCAGTTTGCGGCCCGTGCCGCCGCCGATCTGGTTGCCCAGCAGGCCGCCGACGATCGCGCCGCCTGCCGCGCCAATACCGCTGCCCTGGCCTCGCTGGGTGACGGTGTGCACCGACTGCACCACGCCGCAGCTATGGCAGACTGCCGGCGCCCGTTCAGCGACCGGTGCGGCCATGGGCTGCGCTTGTGGAGGTTCCGCATAGCGCGCATCGCCGGCGCGTTCGGCCGGCGCTGCACCGCCGCCATAGCTGCCACCGCCGCCACCGGAATAGCCGGAGGTATCGGCCGCACGGCCAGGCGTACGTTCCACCGCTGCCAGGCTGGACGGCGGTGGCGGCGGCCCCATTTCATTGCCCCCAACTTGCACCGGCGCTTGGGCAACCGGTGGTCCCATGGTGGCGCCGGATTTCGGCAGCCAACCCATGACAGCGGCGATGCCGACACCGCAGAAGAGGATGACGGCGATGGCTGCGATCAGCAGCATTGGATGAGTGGTATATCTTTTGATGTTCGAATCCATTTGCAATTCCTTTCCTATTGGATATACGCATTGTGGCGGGCAGCCTCGCTTGCTTCCGTGCGTCAGCGTACATACAGTATTTTTAATAGCCGATACGCTCCGCCTAAACTCCACCAGGCTGACGGCAATGACCCTGAATCTTCATACCGTTCCAAGCAGTGAATCGCCACCGCCCCGTATTGGAAACCTCTTGCTGGCAAACCTGCCGGAAGACGACCTCGAACATATCGAGGCCTTGTGCGAACTGGTGGAACTTGAGGCCGGCGAAGTATTGTTCGAAGCTGGTCAAGCCATCGAGTTCATCTATTTCCCGCTTGATACCCTTGTCTCGCTGCTGGCCGTGACCGAAGGCCGCATGACGCTGGAAGTCGGCTCGGCCGGGCGCGAAGGCATGATCGGAGCATCAGTTGCCTTGGGCCAGTATCTTGCCCAGGTGCGTGCCGTGGTCCAGCGCAGCGGCCATGCCCTGCGCATGCCGGCGCAAGACTTCAGCGCCGAGTTCAGGGACATGGAATCGCTGCAGCACCTGCTGCACCGCTATACTGACAGCTTGCTGGCGCAAGCAATCCAGATCGCCGTCTGCAGCCGCTTCCACGTGCTGGAAGCGCGCCTGGCGCGTTCACTGCTGGTGACGCGCGACCGCTTGCAAAGCGACCGCTTCCATATGACCCATGAGTTCCTGGCTCACGCCCTCGGTGTGCGCCGCGTTGGCGTGACCAAGGCTGCCAGCGCACTGCAGGGCCAGGGTTTAATCAGCTACAGCCGGGGCAATATCGAAATATTGGACCCGGCTGGCCTGGAAGCGGTTTCCTGCCGTTGCTACCAGCAGGTCCGCTTGCCATCCTGATGCTTTAACGGCGTGGTTTGTCGACCTGATTACCGATCACGCCACCAACCACGGCGCCACCCACGGCACCGGTAGTGGAGCCGCCGGTCAGCACCGAGCCGGCAACTGCGCCGACACCAGCGCCAATGGCCGTGTTCTTATCTTGCCTGGACATCGAGGAGCACGCACCCAGGCCAAGCATGGCAGTTGCGATAGCAAGGCGGGCTGCGATCTGTTTGGTTTTCATGATGTTTCCTCCGTTACTTGGATTACGTTTCCAGCTTACGGGGAAAGGGCTGGGTGATCTGTTCGCGATTTCACGAAGTTACGGTTTGTTACCTTTGTGTTTTGCCGGGAGGCGGCGCCTTGGGCTTTTCGCGGGCTGCTGCAAGCAGGGCGGCACATTGGTTTTCGTTTCCTGCGCCGCCGGCACTGATGAGTGGCGCAAGGGCCGCGACCGGGGCCGCGATGGCGCCCAGCGCCAGGGCGCCGCCGGCGCGCATGGCAATCACCCCCTTGTCGATATCGACGTCGGGTTGCTTGAGCGTACCGCGCACATAGATCGGCGCACGCAGCGAGATGATGCGCAGGCCCTTGGTTTCCGGCTTGAGCGTGAGGTCGATCTTTTCGCTGGCGAGGTTGACGTTGCCATTCACGCGCACCACGGCGTCGTCGGTATCGGCAATCAGGTATTGCGTCTGCGCCAGGCCGTCACGCACGTCGAAATCGCCGGCCAGGCAATTCAGGTGCACCGGCTTGTCGCCGAACAGTTTGGTCAACACGATATTGCCGATGTTGAGGCCCATCTGTTCGAGCAACAGCTTGCTGACGGTGCCGTCGTTGACCAGGGTCTTCAGCTCGCCATTCGAATGCGCGAGCATGGTGGCGACGGAATTGCCTTTGGCGGTCAGTTTGGCGTCGGCATTGATTTCGCCGATGGTTGCTTGCTTCAGTTCGGGCAGCTTGGGCAGCAGCTGTTTGAGCTTGATGTGCCGCGCCGTGGCGTCGAGCGTGGCGGCAACGGCTTGGCCGCCGCTGCCGTCCAGCGTCGCTTTGGAGGCCACGTGGCCGCCGGCGAAGTCGAAGTTCAAGGGCGTCAGGCGCAGCACACCATCCTTCAGGTGAAATTCCGTTTTCAGTTTCGACAGCGGCAATTCCTTGGTGCGCACGATGCGTTCGGCGTGGAAGCTGACATCGGCATCGAGTGCAGTCCAGCGCTCGGTCTTGAAGGTTTCCACCGGCAGCAGCTTGCCGGCCGGTTGTACGGCTGCTACGCCGCGCTGTTCTTTCTTGGCGTTGGAGTCGGCGCCGATCAGCGGTCCCAGGTCGGTGAATTGCAGCAGGCGCGATTGCACCGCGCCGGTCAGCATGCCGCGCGGCTGGCGCTGCTGGTAGGACAGGGTGCCGGAGATGTCGCTGTCGCCAACGCGGCCAGTGAATTTCTCGTAGGTCCATTGGCTGGCGCCTTCGGCCAGGTGGCCACTTAGCCGGCCGGAGGTGGTGAAGGGCGGCGTTTCCGGCAGTAGCAGGCCGGTCAACGAGTACAGGCGCGCAGCGGAAGCGCCTGCTACCTTCAGCTTCAAATCGATGGCGGCAAGCTGGGCCGGATTAGTGAGCGTGCCTTCCGCCGCTACGCTGACCAGGCCGACCTTGGCATCGGCCTGGATGGGGAAGGGCTGGCTGGTTTCACGCAAGGCCAGCACGGCGCCAGTCTTGCCTTTGCCGGTGATGTCCTGCTTGTTCCACTTGCCTTCCAGGGCCCAGCCCACGCCGTAATGCGGGTCATTGTCGAGCGTGCCGACGTGGGCGGTGGCGGCAATGTTCTGCTGCGCATCGTCCAGTTTGATGGTGCCGCGCGTGAACACCAGGCGGTCGAGCTCCATGCGCCACTCGGACGGCGGGCGCTTGGGCAGCGTCCAGTTATTGCGGCCATCGGCCTGGCGCAGCAGGTCAAGCTGGGGCTGGTCGAATCGTAATTCGGGAATTGAAATTTTGCGTCCCAGCAGGGCAAACGGGCTCAACGAAAAACCGAGCGCCTGCGCGGTGGCCGTGTCGCCCTTCGGCATGCCGGCCGGGTTCCCGACGTGCACATCCTGCGCCACCAGGTGCGGCCAGGGAATATGGTCGCGCCAGCTGCGCTCCTGTGGCGGCAGCGGCTGCTTTTGCCAGGTCAGCGACAGGTTGCCGCGTAACTCCACGGGCCTTTGCAGCGCTTCGCTGGCGCGCGCACCGAGCCAGGGCCGTGCGCGGTTCCAGTCATAGTTGAGCAGGAGTAGGAGGGCCACCGCCGGAATGGCCAGCAAGACGCCCAGCACTGCCAGGCTGATCTTTGCGCGGCGAGAAATTGTATGTGCCATGGCGACAGGCTACACCCGGCAGCCGGACTGCAATGTGCGGCACCGTACTGAACCCAGCCGGGACAGCTTATATAAAGCTAATACCCCATTTGCTTTGAGGAGAACAACAATGGATACGCTGAATCGCCTGCCACTGTTGGCCATCGTCGGCGCAATTGCACTGGCTGGTTGCAGCAGCATGAAGACCCCGGCCACGGCCGAAGTCGCATCGTCGCGCACTGCGGTGGATGCCGCGGCCTCGACCGGTGCACCGGAATTGGCTCCGGCCGAAATGGCGGCAGCGCGCGACAAGATGCTGCGCGCCAATCAGGCGCTGGCAGCCAAGGATTACCGTACTGCCCAGGACCTGGCGCAGCAGGCACAGGCTGACGCCAAGCTGGCGCAAAGCAAGGCCAGCAGCGCCAAGGCCACCGAAGCCGCCAACAAATTGCAAGACGACATCCGCGTGCTGCGTGAAGAACTCGAGCGCGCCAACAGCAACATGACTCGCTGAGAAAGGAGCCATCATGTTTAAGCCTATCTTTAAACCTGTTGCGCTGGCAGCGGCCTTGGCCCTGGCAGCTTGCAGCACCACGCCGACCACTACCAACGAACTGGAAATCGCTCGCACCGATTACTCGCAAGCCCAGTCCAACCCGATGGTCGCCAAGTACGCCCCCGCTGAAATGGCGTCGGCCACCCGCGCCCTGGACCAGGCCAATGTCGCTTCGGCCCGCGGTGAAAGCCTGCAGACCGTCGACAAGCTGGCCTATGTCGCCAAGCAGAAGATCGCCAGCGCCCAGGAAATTGCGCGCGCCAAATCCGCGGAAGATCAGTTGAGGGACGCTGCCGCCCAGCGCGACCAGGTGCGCCTGGAAGCCCGTACGGCTGAAGCGGAATCCGCCAAACGCCGTGCCGACCAGGCCCGCATGGATGCCGAGGCTGCGCAGGCCCAGGCCGCCAATGCGGAAGCGGCAAAGGGCGATGCCCAGGCCCGCGCCGCCGCCCTGGCTGCCCAACTGGCCGACCTGCAGGCAAAGCAGACTGAACGCGGCATCGTCATCACCTTCGGCGACGTGCTGTTCAACACCGACCAGGCCAACCTGACCGCGCAAGGCATGGCGGTGGCCCAGCGCTTGGCCGACGTGCTGCGCGATAACCCGGACCGCACCGTGCTGGCCGAGGGCTTCACCGACAGCACCGGCAGCGATGCCTACAACCTGCAGCTGTCGCAGCGCCGCGCCGAAGCGGTGCGCATGGCTTTGAACCAGATGGGCGTTGAGCGCAGCCGCATCGAAACGCGCGGTTATGGCGAAGCCTATCCGGTGGCCGGCAATGCCACGGCCGGCGACCGCCAGCTGAACCGGCGGGTGGAAATCGTGCTGTCCGAAGCGGGCCGCCCGATTACTTATCGCCGCTAAGGCGCAACAGGGGAGATTCCATGATCGACAAACACGCAATCCGCGCGGCGGCCCGCAATATGGCTGACGGTCCCGTGACTGAAGGCTATAAGGGCAACCGCGCCCAGGTGCTGCAAATGCTGAACGAAGCGCTGGCCACTGAATTGGTCTGCATCAACCGCTACAAGCGCCACTATTACACGGTCACTGGCCTGTCCAATGCTGGCATCAAGGCCGAGTTCCTGGAACATGCGACGCAAGAGCAGGAACATGCCGACTGGCTGGCCCAGCGCATCGTCCAACTCAATGGGATGCCGGATTTCAATCCAGCAACGTTGCTCGATAGGAGCCATGCCGAGTATGATGACTCAAGGGAGGTGCAAGCGATGGTGCGGGCCAACCTGCTAGCAGAACGGGTGGCTATCGAGAGCTATCGCCAGATGATCGAACTGATTGGTGACAGCGACCCGACGACCAAGCAACTCTTGACGCAAATCATGGCGGTGGAGGAAGAACACGCCGACGATATGCGAGACTTATTGGCGTAATTCACTTACCTCAGAGGAGTCCTATCATGCTGGAACAGAACATCAGTACCGTCAACAACGATGTGAAAACCTTGGTCAAGGATGCGCAAGCCCTGTTCACTGCCGCCACCGCGTTGACCGGTGAAAAAGCGGATGAATTGCGCGGCCGCGGCATGAAGGCGCTCGACACCGCCCTGGCCAAAGCCCACGAAGCCCAGGCCAGCGCCATCGCCGGCGCCAAGCAGGCAGCGGCGACGACCGATGCCTATGTCAAGGAAAACCCGTGGCGCTCCATCGCCGTGGCAGCTGGCGTCGGCCTGCTGGTAGGCGTTATCCTCGGCCGCAAATAAGCGATGTCCGCCGAGAACCAGGTACCACCACCACCACCGCCCGGCCTGATCGCCTCAATGGCCGGGCTTGCTAAGAACTGCCTTCACCTTTTACTGTCGCGCCTGGAATTGGCGGCCCTCGAGCTGACCGAGGTGCGCGACACGCTGCTGCAATTGTCCATCGTCTTTGCCGTCGCCATGCTGGCTGCCTGGTTCGCTATCGCATTCGGTACGGCAACCCTGATCTATCTGTGCTGGGAAGCGATGGGCTGGAAGATCCTGCTGGTCCTGGCGATTGCCTTTGCGGTATTGGCGATCGGCCTGGTGCTGTGGGGACGCAGTGTGGTGAAGCAGGGCAAGCTGGGCTTGACTTCCACGATGGCGGAACTCAAGTCTGACCGCGACATGCTGCTTTGAAAGGGAGAACATGGCGTCCAAACAGGAATTGCAGGCACTGGCCGTGGCCAAGGAAAGGCTGATACGCGAAGGCGAGCTGTATCGCCTGAGCGCCTTGCGCTCCAAGCATGAAATGATCAATGCCATGCAGCCGCAAGCCTTGCTGCATAGCGCGGTCGACCATGCCATCGGCGGGCTGCAGGCGCGGCTTGGCGGCTTCATCAGTGAAGGCGGCGGCTTGTCTGGCCTGAACTTCAAGAGTGTCCTGCCTTACGCGCTGCCGCTGGTATCGTGGATTGCGCGCAAGCGCTTGTGGAAGCCGGCCGCCGCAGCCGGCGTGCTGGCAGCCATTGGCGCCTGGTGGCTGGTGCGGCGCAAGCCCGAGGCTTAAGCGGACTTGCGCAGGCGCGACATATACTGGGTGGTAATGCCGAGGTAGGAGGCGAGGGCGCGCTGGGTGATGCGCTGTTCCAGGCCGGGGAACTGGCTGCGGAAGGCTTCCAGCCGCGCTTCCGCCGACGTGTGGCTGCGGATATGCAGGTTGGCCGCATAACGGCGGATGCTGCATTCAATAATCTTCAGGTAATACTCGAGCACAAAGCCATGTTCGGCCTTGTGGCGCTGCATTGCCGCCCAGTCGATGCGCCAGGCTTCCACCGGGGTTTCGGCGACGAAGAATTCGAGTGCCGGTTCACCTTGCAGGCCGCCCATCATGTCGCTGTGGGAGCCGGTGTTTTCGCCTTCGGTGATAAAGCCCAGGGTCAGGTCTTCGCCGCCAACGGAAATATGGCCGCGCCGCGCCACCCCGCTGGAGATCCAGTAGTAATGGGAGGCGCGGGCGCCTGCTTCCTGCAGCATGGTGCCCTTGCGCACGCGCACCGGGGTCACGTGTTGGGCACTCAGCGTGGTGTAGCGGTCGTAGAGCTCCTGGCCAATGCCCAGACGCTGGACGGTGGCTTCCCGATGTTGCTCTCTATGTAATTGGTATGCATGTGGCATGCGCGCATGATACCCGACCTGACGCTGGGCCAGTGAACCTTGTTACTGCGTTGATACAAAACGGCTTATTTACCGCTTGTTTCATACGTTTTAGACAAGTCGCGCGAAGCAATATTGATCTCCCGTAAATTGGACATATCGTCCCGGGCAATATTGCGTGCTTCTTTCACACAGGCGCTGTTGGCGCCTGCACCCTGTTGCTTGCAGGTTTCCAGGGCTTCGCGCAAGGCGGCATTGATTTCCTTGCGCAGCGTGGCAAGCTGGGCCGCTTGAGTGCGGTCTGGCTTGGACCAGCGCGGCGGGTCGCCGCGCTTCAGTTCTTGCGCTTGATGCCGGGCTACGTCCGGCGGTGTAACTTGTGCGCCCGCCAGCCCGCATAGGGCCAGTGCTACGGCGCCGATCAGCGTTTTCATGATGGGCTCCTTGGCTACAGCCTGCCAGTCATCAGCAGGATGAGCAGAACGACAACGATCAACCCTGCGATGCCACTTGGTGCATAGCCCCAGTTGCGGCTATGCGGCCAGGTGGGCAGGGCGCCAATGACAAGCAGTACCAGCACGATCAGCAGGATGGTGGCCATGGCTAGCTCCTGTTAGTAGCGATAGACCCGGCCATCGACCACGCGCACGCGCGTGCCGGCCCGCAGGTCGTAAGCGCTGTCCTGGTTGATGGTGCGGTAGTCGCCGTTATCCATGCGCACGCTGATCTGGTAGACGTCGCGTGGCGCATTGCGGTTTTCTTCGACGCGGTTGCCGATCACGGCGCCGCCGATTGCGCCAGCGGCGGTGGCGGCGGTTTTACCGGCGCCGGAGCCGATCTGGCTGCCGGCCAGTGCTCCCAGCAAGCCGCCCGCGACGGCGCCGGCCCCGCTGGTAGCTGGGTCAACGCGCACGACGCGGACCGAATCGACCGTGCCGTAGGTCGAGATGTCGGCCTGGCTCGAATAGTCCGTCGATTGTGGGTAGTAAGGTGAATTGCTGGCGCAGCCTGTGCTCAGGGCGGCAACGGCCACCATGATTGCTGCTAGAGATACAGTCGGTTTCATAACGTCTCCTCCTGTGGTGGGATTAGGCGCAGCTTATGGCTGGCTGCCTGCGCTCGTCTGTGCGATCCCGCACAATGTTCGGTAGCGAACAGAATTCAAGCCTTGTTAACTGGACACTAGTGCCCGGAACACCCACCACACATAGGAGAAGCGCCATGAAATTCACACATCAATTGGCTACTGCCGTGTTCATCGCATCCACCCTCAGCCTGGCTGGCTGCGCCTCGACCCCAACCAAGGAAAGCGCCGGCGAATATGTCGACGACGCCGCCCTGACGACCAAGGTCAAGGCCAGCATCTTCAACGAGCCATCGCTGAAGTCGACTGAAATCAATGTCGAAACCTTCAAAGGCACTGTGCAGCTGAGCGGCTTCGTCGCCCAGCCTGCCGACATCACCCGCGCTGGCGAAGTCGCACGCGGCGTGAAAGGTGTCAAAGAAGTTAAGAACGACATCCGCGTCAAATAAACGCGGCTGGCACGGCGTATGCGCCTGGCGCAGACCATCCTTGCCACCGTTGCCTTCCTGTACGCCTTGCAGTGGGGCCAGGGCTTTCTTGTGCCCCTGCTGCTTGGCATCTTGCTGACCTATACCCTCAATCCCGTTGTCGTTACGCTGGAGCGCCTGCACGTGCGGCGCGCCCTCGGCACCTCGCTGGTCACTTGCGCCATCTTGCTCGGCATGACGGTGACGGTGGAAATGGTGCACGACGAATTTTCCAACATCATCGATGAACTGCCTGATGCGGGGCGCAAGCTGTCGCGCCTCGTGGCCTCGACCACCGGCGGCAAGGACAGCACGCTGAAGCGCATCCAGGATGTCGCCACGCAGATCGAGCAGGCAACCGCAGGCAAGCCGGCTGCGCAGCGCAAGCCGGTCACGGTCGCCGCGGAGGGCGGCCACATCAAGGTAATCGACTGGGTGTGGGCCGGATCGCGCGGCCTGCTGTCCTTCATGAGCCAGGCCACCATGGTGGTGTTCCTGGTGTTTTTCCTGCTACTGTCGGGCGATACCTTCAAGCGCAAGCTGGTCAAGCTGGCCGGGCCTTCCTTGACTCGCAAGAAGGTCACGGTGCAGATCCTCGACGAAATCAATTCCTCGATCCAGGGCTATATGTTCATGCTCCTGGTGACGAATGTGCTGCTGGCGCTGTTGATGTGGCTGGCGCTGCAATTCATCGGCCTTGAAAATGCGGGCGCCTGGGCCATCGTGGCCGGCCTGCTGCACCTGATGCCTTATTTCGGGCCACTGCTGATTGTCTGTGCGTTGAGCATTGCAGCGTATTTGCAAACGGAGTCGCTGCAAATGGTGGCTTTGGTGGCGCTTGCAGCGACCGCGATTGCGACCCTGGTCGGCACTTTTATCGCTACCTGGATGACGGGCCGCATCGCGCGCATGAATGCCGCTGCGGTGTTTGTCAGCCTGCTGTTCTGGGGATGGCTCTGGGGCGTTTCGGGCTTGCTGCTCGGCGTACCGGTGGTGGTGATCTTGAAGGTGGTTGCCGAGAAGGTCGATGGCATGGAGGTCGTCGCCGAATTGCTCGGCGAGTAGCAAAACCAGGCGGGCAGCAGCGTGGGGCCACACTGCTGCCCGGCGAAACTTAGCCGCGTACTGCGTCGTTATGTTTGGCGTGGCGGATACGTTTGCTCTCGCGGTTTTCGGCGCGCTGGATGCGGCGCTGTTCGCGGGCGCCAACATGGCCATCGGCGCCGGCGCGTGCTTCGCGGCGATCGATGCGGGCTTCCTGGCGTTCGGCGCGCGCTACTTCGCGGTTGCTCATCTCGCCCGATTTGACGCCTTGTTCGATGCGCTTTTCCTGGTTGATGTTGCGCTGGACATCGGCCTGCATGCGCTTGGACGAGGCGGAATCCGGATTGCCGACGTTGGCATCATGCTTTTCGCGGTAGATATCCTGGCTGACGCGGTTTTGCGCTGCGTTGATGCGCTGCTGCTCACTGGCCGACAGTTGGCCATCTTTCAGGGCGCGCGCTTCCATCTTGTCCACGCCGGCTTGTTCGTGTTCGAGCCTGGCTGCCTCGCGGGTATTCAACTGGCCCGATTTCAAGCCGTTTTCAATGCGCTGCTGCTGGTTGACGTCGCGCTGCACGTCGTTGGCGGTGTTTTGCGCGTGCGCGCCGGCGCCGAAAGCGAACAGGCAGGCGGCGATCAGGGAAGGGACCAGGGTGGCGTTATTGGTTTTCATGCTGATTTTCCTTAGTGGGGTCGAGTGCTGCCCATCATGCTTGAGCTCAGCCAAAAGGTGGATGAATCAGTTGTAAGCCGCGTAACGAGATGTAGCAAGGCTGCCGATCTGGATCGCATATTGGCGCGCGAACTCGGCGCCGAGGAAGAACACCTGGGCCGAATAGTAGACCCATAGCAGCACGGCGATCAGCGAGCCGGCGGCGCCAAAGCTGTCGGTCACGCCGCTATTGCCGATGTAGACGCCGATCGCATATTTACCCAGGGTGAAGAGGGCCGCCGTGCCGAGGGCGCCAATCACCACGTCGCGCCAGGATAGCTTCACGCGCGGCAGCATCTTGTAGATCACGCCGAACAGGGCGGAAATCACAAAGAAGCTGATGACGTGGTTGAAGATGGTGAGCAGCAGCGCCGCATCGTGCCAGTAGGCGCCCATTTTCTTTTCCAGGAAGGAGAGGGCGGCGCTGACGGCCAGCGACACCAGCAGCAAAAAGCCCAGCACCAGGACCATGCCGAAAGAAAGCAGCCGCGTGCGCAAGGTATCCCACAGCCCGCCGGTCGTTAAAGGCGGCAACTGCCAGATTTCGTCCAGGCTGGCTTTCAGTTCAGTGAACACGCTGGTCGCGCCGAACAGCAGCAGGGCGCCGGCAAGCAGGGTGGCGATCATGCCTTGTTTTTCATTGGCGGCGCCGGACAGGATCAGCTGGATCGCTTCCGCGCCCTGGCTGCCCACCAGTCCGCGCAGTTGGAAGAACAGCTCGCCCTGCGCTGCCTCCTTGCCATAGAACAGGCCGGCGACGGCAATCACCAGCACCAGGATGGGCGCCAGCGAGAACAGGGTGTAAAAGGCCAGTGCCGCGCCTTTGCTGCTGGCGCGGTGCTCCAGCCACTCGGTGATTGCGCACCAGCCGACGGCGGGAAGCTTCTTGGCAATGTGGGGGAATCTGCGCCAACTCATGGCGCAACCTTACGCCGCGACGGGCAAGCTGACCGTGCGCCGGGACACAAAAGAAAAGGGGCCCGAAGGCCCCTTTGCAGACTGCGTTGGCAGCGATTACTTCACGCGGCGTTCCACGGTCACCTGGTCGATTTCGACGCGGCGGTTTGGTTCCAGGCACTTGATCAGGTCAGCGCGCTTCTGCTTCTTGTCGTTGCACTGCACCACTGGCTGGGACTTGCCCTTGCCTTGTGCGGTCAGACGGGAAGCGGAAACACCTTTGCCTACCAGGTATGCCTTGACGGCTTCAGCGCGGCGCTCGGACAGCTTCTGGTTGTACTTGTCGGAACCCAGGCGGTCGGTATGGCCGGTGATGACCACGTTGTTGACCGAGGTGTCGGAGTTCAGCAGGGTAGCCATATCGTCCAGTTTAGGCTGGGCTGGCGCCAGGGTAGCGCTGTCGAATGCGAACAGTTCGTTAGCGGCCATGGTCACTTTTTCGAACTTAGGTGCTGGCGCTGGTGCTGGCGCTGGAGCCGGTGCAGGCGCTGGTGCTGGCTCAGGAGCCACCACTGGAGCTGGAGCCGGTGCTGGAGCAGGTGCCGGCTGTGGAGCCGCGCCCAGCAGGTAGTTCAGCGAGAACATCAGGTACTGGTTGTTCGATTTGGAGTTGTTGAACTGCTCGCCGCGGATGAAGCCGTGCACGTTGCGCAGGTCAGCCTGGAAGAACAGGCGCTTGGTGATGTCGGCTTGCACGCCCAGGCCAGCTGCCAGGAATGGCGACCAGCGGGTCTGCTCGGTGGTGCAGCAGGAGAAGTTGTTCTTGTCTTTTTCCATACCGGCGCCAATCAGCAGGAATGGACGAACCGATTTGCGGCTGAACATGTACAGGCCGTCCGCGCCCAGCAGTTTCTGGGTGTAGCGGTTCATGTTCTCTTTGCTGGAACCGTAGGTGCCGTTCAGTTGCAGGTCCCATTTTTCGTTCAGTGCTTTACCGGCTTTCAGGCCGTAAGCGGCGCGGTCCTTGTCGGCAGCCCAGTCGCTGTCAGGACGGATCACGCCGGCTTGAGCGCCGAGGTACCAGTTTTCGTTGAGCAGGTCCTGCGCCGAAGCAGCAAAAGATGCGGACATCAATGCAGCGGCGATAGCAATATTTTTAATTTTATTCACAAGTAAACTCCCGTTATTTGAGTAGCAAGTCGCAGAAAAAAATTACGCGACTCTCTTTCCCAGCTTGTTTGCTGTGGTCTTAGTGTAGGCGGTGATGCCCACCAGAATCAGTGCGATACCGCACATTTGCCTTGAAGTATAGCAAGTATGTGGCTTTTCTACAACGTAGACCAAAGTATATTGGTTGACTGAAACTCAAAATTTATTTTCGGAAACGCCACCCAAACGGGAAATGGGTGGCGGCCCGGTCTTACGGATTTACCGGCGTTCTGGTTCCGGTGGTGGATTTTGCGGCTGCACGATCACGGTGTCGCCGCCAGGTTTGCCTGGGGCACCTTCAGGGCCGGGAGTGCCCGGTTTGCCTGGTTCACCTTGTGGACCGGATGGCCCGGGAGGCCCGGGCACGACAGCCGGTGGCGGTGCTGGCTCGACGACTGGCGGTGGATTATTGGTGACGGACTTTTCGCAGGCGGTCAAGGCCACCAGGGCCAGGGCTGCGAGCAGGACTGGAGCTTTCATGTTCATTCCTCTCTGGTTGGTTGATGCCGGAACCAGCATAGGTCGCTGTCGGGGTAAGACTCTGTTCGGGAACACACACAGCTCCCCCGTGTCTAAATCAAGTTGGCAAACAGCCAATGTTTGTGCGTCTGTATGTTCGTTGCCGCACAGACCGATGAGTCGCGGGCGGGCACTCTGGAGCCTGCGAATCCACCCTGGCATTTACAAGGAGTGTTCAAATGCACGCTATCAGAGAATCGTCCCATGGCCTCGAAATCGAAGCTACCCTGGAGCTGCCGGCCCCGTTGCCGGCTGTGCCGTCCCGTCCACGCCTGGCGCTCGTCGAGCGTCCCGGTCCTATGACGGAGCGCAAAGCTCTTTCCTTAGCCCCGATCGAGCGAGTCCGTTCCACCTCGGCAACACTGCGCCGTATCGAAAATATGCAGAAGCTGGTGGGGGAATTACAAAACCACGAAATGCTGGCGGACGAAATCGCCTGGTTCCTGAAGTTTTCTCCATCCGGGGCTCGCAAATATATCCGCGACCTGCGCGAAGCGGGCGTGATCGAATTGGCTCGCTATATTGAAGGCACGGCCACTTACCTGGGCAAGGCTGTCTACCAGCTGACCCCGGACGCCGAACGCGTGCAAGCCTTCCTGGCCGCGATCGCCCAGCCTAAACGCGAAGGTGCGCCACCACGCAAGGAGCGCCCAAGCCTGCGCGAGCAGAGCATGGCGGGCAACGGCCGTCACTTCCATATCCTGGCAGATGACACCCATTATGCGATCCGGGTGAACCGCGGCCCTGTGCAGCGCGACCCACTGGTCGCAGCCCTGTTCGGCGCGCCATCCTCGATGCAAAAGGCCATGCCCTGAGCCGGGAACGGTGCTAAGCTTCCATTGAATGGCATGTTGAAATGCCGATAAGGAGCCCCATCTGTGGCGGAACGAGTTCTGTTATGGACGGCATCATGGAAGCTTGGCTTTGGCTTATCTTGACGGCGCTGGCGATTGCCGCGCCTTTCGCATATCCACGCTGGACTTTGCGGCGCGCGTTGGCGCGCCCGCTGTCCCCGGCCGACCAGGCCGTGCTGGAAAAGAGCATTCCCTTTTACCGCAAGCTGGCGCCTGATCTTCAGCGCCAGTTGCAGCGCATGGTGCAGCAATTCCTGCACCAGAAAAAATTCGTCGGTTGCGCCGGCCTCGAAGTGACGCAGGCAATGCGCATCACCATCGCGGCCCAGGCTTGCCTGCTCCTGCTGAACAAGCCCAGCAAGGTCTACCGTCCGCTGCATACGATCCTGGTTTATCCGGGCGCCTTCATCGCCGACCGTCAGGAGGTAGGGGCGGGCGGCGTGATCACCCCGGCGCGCCAGCAAATGCTGGGCGAATCGTGGAGCGATGGCCGTATCGTGCTGTCCTGGGATGACGTTGAACGCGGTACGCTGGACTGGCAGGCCGCCAATAACGTGGTCCTGCACGAATTCGCCCACCAGCTCGATAGCGAGTCGGGCAGTACCAACGGTGCGCCTTACCTGGGCAGCCCTGACAGCTACCGCAGCTGGTCCGAAGTGCTGTCGCGCGATTACGCCAACCTGCGCCATGAAGCGTGGATGGGGCGCCAGGACAGCGTGCTCGATCATTACGGCGCTACCAGCCCGGCCGAGTTTTTCGCCGTGGTGACGGAGACTTTCTTCACCAGGCCATGGCAACTGGCCGAGCGCCATGCCGCGCTCTTTGGCGAGCTGCAAAAATACTACCGTGTCGATCCGCGCGACTGGCTGGCGGCGCCGCCGCCGCCCATCCCGGAGCCGAGTTTCCTGTCCATGCCGATGCCGGTGCGATCTTTCGCCTGGGCTGATTGGTAAGCGAGAATGGAATTCGAGGACTTTGACTTCATCACCAGCGAAGCGCCGGCCCGCGCCAGCGAACCGGCCGATCCGCTGCAGCGCCTCAAGTACCTCGTCGACAACACTCCCGCCATCATCTACAGCACGGTCCCCAGCGGCGACTTCAAGATGACCTTCGTCAGCGCCAATGCGCTGAACGTGCTGGGCTACCGGCCCGAAGAAATGGTGGCGGACCCGAATTTCTGGTTCGACCACATCCACCCGGATGACGCGCCGAATATCTTTTCCAGCCTGGCGCAGATTTTCACGGAGGGCGAGCGCGCCTACGAATACCGTTTCCGCACGGCCGATGGGCGCTACCTGTGGATGCATGACAAGCTGCGACTGATCCGCGATGCGCAGGGCGCGCCGCTGGAGGTGATCGGTTCCCTGACCGACATCACCGACCGCAAGCAGATGGAAGAAACCCTGGTGCAGGCGCAGAATATGGCGTCGATCGGCCAGCTGGCGGCCGGCGTGGCGCATGAAATCAATAATCCGGTAGGCTTTGTCACCTCGAATATCGGCACCCTGAAAAGCTACGCCGATACCTTGTTCGAGCTGGTCGAACGCAGTACTTCGGCCGAGCAGCGCAGCCGGGCCGATTTTGAATTCATGAAGGAAGACACGGCAGCCTTGCTGCGCGAATCGATGGATGGCTTGCGCCGCGTGCGCGATATCGTGCAGGCGCTGAAAGACTTTACCGCCGCCGGTGAAAGCCAGTGGCAAATGGCCGACCTGCACGGGGGCCTGGAGTCCACGTTAAACGCCTTGGCGAGCGAGCTGCGTTTCAAGGTTAAGGTAGAGAAGCACTACGGCGCATTGCCGCCGGTGCGCTGCATGCCGGGCCAGTTGAATCAGGCGTTCCGCAACATCCTGCTGAATGCGATCCAGTCCATCCCCGACCAGGGCGTGATCCGCATTGTGACCGGCAGCGAGCGCGATGGCGTGTCTGTGCGCATCCAGGACAATGGCATCGGTATCGCGCCCCATAATATGGGCCGCATTTTCGATCCCTTCTTTACCACCAAGCCTGTAGGCAGCGGTACCGGCCTGGGGCTATACCTGGCCTATGGCATCGTCAACAAACATGGCGGCCGCATCAATGTGATTTCCGAGCCGGGCAAGGGGACGGCCTTCACCGTGCACCTGCCACTCCACCCCGCTGAACCCAGATAGGCAGGCGGTGGCCGCTCTTTTTCTCGAAGTCCTGCAATTGCTGGATCATGCGGTCATTGAGCACATGGTCGGAAGCGAGCAGCATCAGCGCATCGCGGCTCACGACATCGCGCGACAGAACCATGCCCGGCACCAGCTCGCCGGACAGCAGCTCCACGTCGGAGCTCTCCACCGCACCGCGCACGCCGCCGTCCACCACCTGGCGGAAAGCCTGCACCACGGACGGGTCGTAGCGCTTGCCGCTGCCGTCCATCACCAGCGATTTCGCTTCTTCCGGCTTCAGGTGGCGCTGCACCAAGGCGCCTTGCTGCAGGTTGTAGTAGTCGATCGCCAGCGTCAGGATGCGCGAGCCGATCGGAATCGCGAAACCGGCCAGGCGGTCGGGGAAACCCTGGCCATCAAAGCGCTCCATCTGGTGCTTGACGATGGCTGCCACGCCGGCCATATCGGTCAGGGGCATCAGCAGCTGGGCGCCCCACACCGGGTGCTTGCGGTATTGCGCCAGGTCGGCGCCTTGCAGCATGGTCATCGGGGTGCGCAGCATGTCGTCGGTAAAGCCGATGCGTCCCAGGTCGTGCAGCAGCGAGGCGATAAAGATGTCCTGCACCTCATTCATGTCGAGCTTCAGCTGGGCCGCCATCTTGCGCGCCAGGTCGGCTACCTGGCGCGTCTGGCCGGTCTCGCCGGTGCCGCGCATTTCCGCGATGCTGGACAGGATCTTGATCGTGGTGAGGAAATTGGCCTTGAGCTGGCGCGTGCGTTCCTCGACTTTTTGTTCCAGGCCGGCGTTGAGGGATTTCAGCTCTTCGTTCTGCTTCAGGGCCAACGCTTCCAGCCGCTGCTTTTCCATCTCCAGCTGGTGCCGTTCGAGCGCATGGCGCACGATCAGCAGGATGTCATTGTCGTCCCAAGGCTTGGTGATGTAGCGGTAAATCTCGCCGCAGTTGATGGCGTCCTGGATTGACTGCACGTCGGAGTAGCCGGTCAAGAGCAGGCGCACGGTGTTGGGCCAGCGCTCGCGCACCTGCGACAGGAAGCGGGCGCCGTCCATTTCCGGCATGCGCATGTCCGATATCACCAGGTCGACCGGCTGCTGCTCCAGCAGCTTCAGGCCCTCCGCTCCGCTGGCGGCCGTCAGCACCTCGTAGTCCTTGCCGCGGAACAGGCGGCGCAGCGAAGACAGGATGTTCGGCTCGTCGTCGACGCACAGGATGGTCATCATAGGGCGGCTTCCTTCTGCTCGTTGGGAGGGCGTACCTTGGGTAGCGTGACGCGGAACGTGGTGCCCTTGCCGAGGGCCGATTCGACCTCGAAGCGGCCTTGGTGCTTTTGCACGATGCCGTAGGACAGTGACAAGCCAAGGCCGGTGCCTTTGCCGACTTCCTTGGTGGTGAAGAAGGGATCGAAGATACGGCCCAGGTTTTCCGGCGCGATGCCGCTGCCGTTGTCGCTGACGCTGAACCAGACATTATCGCCATCGCAGCCGGTGCGCACCTCGATGCGGCCGCGCGTATCGCCGAGGGCGTGGGCTGCGTTGACCAGCAGGTTCATGACCACCTGGTTGATTTGCAGGGGCAGGCATTCGATATCCGGAATCTCGTCGTATTCGCGAATGACGTCGGCCTTGTACTTGATTTCGTTGGCGACGATGTTGAGGGTGGAATCGATGCCGTGGCGCAGGTCGGCCCAGACCCATTCCTGCTGGCTGTCCACGCGCGAGAAGTCCTTCAGATCCTGCACGATGTGGCGCACGCGTACGATGCCTTCTCTGGACTCCTGCATCAGGGTGGGGATGTCGGTGCGCAGGAATTCCAGCTCCACCTGTTCGCGCATCGTGCGCAGGCGCGCCGCCACGGCGGGATCGACGATGGCCGTCTCGGCTTGCTGGTAGGCGTCCAGCATGGAGAACAGGCTATCGAGGTAGCTTTGCAGGGTGCCGAAGTTGGAGAAGATATAGCCGATCGGGTTGTTGATTTCGTGCGCCACGCCAGCCGCCAGTTGACCGATGGAGGCCAGCTTGTCCGACTGCACCAGCTGCTGCTGCGTGCGGCGCAGTGCTTCCTCGGCGCTCTGGCGCTGGCGGATGTCTTCCGCCAGTTGGGCCGTACGCTGGCGCACCGTGTTTTCCAGGTTGTCGTGCGCACGGCGCAGGGCGTTTTCGGCCACGCGCCGCTCGGTCACGTCGCGCAGGCTCTGGATCGCGCCAACGAGCTGGCCGTCGCGCCCGCGCAGCGGCGCCGCCGTGAATTGCAGCCAATGCCCGGCCGCGCCAATATTGGGGAAAAAATCTTCTTCCTCATAGGCGCCGTCGATCAGGGAAGACGCTTTGTACTTGTCGCGGAAATGGTGGTCGGTGGCCGGATCGATATTGTCGACGATCAGGTCGGCCAGCAGGGCGCGCGGCTTGGTGTAGAAGGCTTGCCAGTGCTGGCGCGTGCCAACCATTTCGTGCGTGGACCAGCCCAGCAGGTGTTCGCAAGCCTTGTTCCAGTGGGTGATGACATGGTCGCCGTCGATGACGAAGGTCGCAACAGGATGGCCGTCCAACAGTTCGGACAGCGAAATGGCCGTGCGTTCGACCGTCCTTTCGTCGTGGAAGCTACTCATGTCAAAGTGGCATCAGTGTGGACGAAACGATTATACGGCGGGAAAACCAAAACTGCGCAATTCGTGTGAGATAGCTAAAGCCCCCATGCCCAGGCTTGGACAGGCGGGTCGCAAGGCGCCGAAAAAGTCGAGCGCCCCGAGGGTATTGTTGAGAACGGGGACTGGAAAGATTTCGATCCCTTGTCACACCCGCAATTCATCTGAAGCCGCTGTTGCGGAATGCAAACGCCCGTTTTGCGAAAAGTAATTTTCGCTATGATAGTTGCTACAATAAAAGCAGCGAACTAGACGTGGATCATGACCACGCCCTGCCGTCCAGTACATCATCTGCCACATGCGCTGCGCGCGTGATTTCAGGGGGGAGAGCGTCAATGACACAGGCATGGGTAGTACTTTCGCGGCCGGACCGCCGCGATGTTTCGGCGCCGACCGAAGCCCAACTGGTGGCGGCATTGTCGGATGTCTACGGCGGCAAGATCAACGGCCCCGACGGCATACCGGGCAGCGCCACCTTGAAGTTTGGCTATGACGACGGCTTGATGTACCAGGTCGAAGTCGGCCAGGACGGTGCGGTGCGCTACGAGGAGTGGTCCGACCGCGATTGCGAGATTGCGCTGGCTTCACCTCGCCATATGAGCTGCAAGCAGGAAGATGCCCTGCAAATCTGGAAGTGGCTGGCCTTGCGCCAGGTGTCCAAGATCCGCAGCCAGGCCTGGGCCTCTGAAGCCTAGTGCGACATCATCAGCGGGAGCGTCATCGCATCGAGCATGCTGCGCGTGACGCCGCCCAACAGCGTTTCGCGGAAGCGCGAATGCCCGTACGCCCCCATCACCAGTAAATCGCAATCACGTTCGGCGGCCAGTGCCAGCAAGCGTTCGCCCACATTGCCGGAACGTTTCAATAACCCCTGGCGCTCGCCCTGGCCCAGGACCAGGTTGGCCACCACGCCATGCCGTTCCAGCCAGGCCAGCACGTCGGTGCCGGCTGGATCGCCGAACGCGCCGGGGCGCGCTTCGACATCGAAAATCGCTACGGTCACGCTGTCGGCGCGGCGCAGCAGGGGCAGGGCGTCTTGCAGGGCGCGGCCTGCTTCACGGCTGGCATTCCAGGCGACCAGGATGTGGCGCGCCGGCGCTGGTCCGCCCGGGCTGGCGATGCCGTCGCTGGTTACTGCAATCGCCGCCGATGTGCGCGCCGCGAAAGGCATGACCAGCACCGGCTTGCCGCTGCCAACCACCACATCGGCCGGCACGTCGGGCCCGCGCCCGTTCGGATCGAGTTGGCCGACGATCACCAGGTCGGCATGCCGGGCCAGCAGGCTCAGGCCCGCCGATGCTTCATCGTCGAGGATGCGCTGCTCAAAAGACTGCACGCCCAGTGATTGCAAGCGCGGCGCAAAATCGGCCAGGGCATGGCGGGCGCGCTCGCGCAGGATGTCGAGATGGCGCGCCAGGTTGGGGTCTTTGTCGTCTACCGTTTCGTTCTGGTACAGGAAACGCGAGATACCTGTGGTGGCGACGCCGACCACGTGGGCGCCTTCCTGCAGCGCCAGTTCTCCCGCCAGCAGGATGCGCGCCGCGCTGTGCGGCGCTTCATCGACATGCACGAGGATGGTTTTGTAGGCCATGGCTTTGTCTTCAGCGCAGGGCGGCCGTCGCCTTCTCCAGCCGCGTCTGGCAAGCGATGCACAGCGGCGCTTCTGGCCGCGCATTCAGGCGCGAGAAGGGGATTTCATTGCCGCAGTTATCACACAGGCCGTAACTGCCGTCGTCGACCTTGGCCAGGGCGTGGCGGATACTGCTGAGTTGGGCTTGCTTGTGCTCGTCGGCTTCCATTTCCAGCTGGTTCAGCGTGCGGTTGCTGGCGCTGTCGGCCGGCGAGGTTTCGATTTCTTCGACCGCCGGCACGCGTGCAAGCTCGCCGTCCATGCGGCCGGCAAGCTGCTGGAGGAGTACAAGCTTGCGTTGTTCCAGCGCGGCTTGCAAGGTTGCAAGCTGATCCGGCGACAGGCCCATGACGGTCTCCACGAATTCATTGTTCGGAAGACCATTGTATGCCTGCTGCGTTATTTACGCACTCTCCTGTGTTTGCCGTGCGGCCAGCTGCTTTTTCAGGCTTTCCAGCGGCGCGGCGAGGTGCTCGGGACGCGCCGCGGCGATAGCCGCCGCCACCGCCAGCAGGTCGGCGCTGATGCCTGCCAGTTCCTTCACGCGTTCGATGTGGCGGATGGCTACGCGCGCCTGGTCCGACAGGCGCAGCAGCTCGGGCAGGGTGGTGCCCATGCCCTCCAGCGAATGGTTGGCGGCGTCGGCGTACAGGCTGTTGGCTTGTTGGCGCAGCGCCACCTCGTTCTCGAACAAGGCCTGGGCGGCGCCTTGCGTCAGTGGGGCGGGGCCCCCTTTGATGTGGCTGCCCTCCAGCCGCTGCTGCCGGCGGATGCCGCGCATGATGCGCTGGTGCAGTTCGTCGGCGCTGGCCGACAGGCTGTCGGCCAGGGTTTCCAGGTCTTGCGGCAGGCTGGCGGTCAGGCTCATGGCAGGGCTCCTTGGGCGGTGGCGGGTGGGGTGATGGGCGGCGCAGAGCCGGGCAGCGGATCGAGACCGCTGAATAGCGCGGCGTGGCGTTCGCGGATGGCGTTGATGTTTTGCGCAGCCAGGGTATGGCGCAGGCCGAGCAGGCGGTATTCCTTCAGCTTTTCCTGCTGGTGCGAGCGGGCCAGGGCGGCCAGCAAGCGCTCGCGCGGCGCGTCGGCGTAGGGGATTTCCACTTCCAGCATGCCGAGCACGATACGCTGTTCGTTGTCGTGGTTCTTGTTGAAAAAGCGCAGCAGCGTGTGCATGGCGTCGAGCGTTCCTTGCAACGGTTCATAGCCTTCGCGCAGCAAGGCCTGCACAGCCTTGTCCTGTTCGCGCGAAGTTGCTGCGCGCAGCAGCAGGCGCATCAGGCGGGAATAGGCATCGACGTGGCGGTCGGTCAGGCCGGTGTCGGGCCAGGCCTTGATGCTATTCGCCATTTGCTTGGTCTGGTCGCCGAAGTCGTAGGTGTCGCCGCCGGCCAGGGCGCCCAGCGCGCGCAGGTAAGTGGTGGCGGCGGTGTGCAGGGCGATGAAGTCGGGATAGGCTTCGCGGCGCTTGCGGTCGATGGCTTCTTCGCGCTGGGTGGCGGCGGTGCTGAGGTAAGGCTGTTCGCGCTGGTAAGTGTCGCGGTAGCGCTGGCTGAGGTCATTGAAGCCGGCCAGCTTTGGGGCGTCATCGGCGAGGGCGCGTACTTCTTGCAGGCGCGGATTGCTGGAACAGGCGGCCAGCAGCAGGCACAACAATATGCACAGATAGCGTTTCATGATGGGTCTCCTCGGGCGGCAGGGACCATCTTGCGCCCTGATGCGGGCGGCGCGTTTGCGCCAGCGCAAAGGTCAGGCGTGCAGCCAGGCGAAGCTGTCTTCGGTGCGTGTGCTTGGGACGTACTCGCAGCCGATCCAGCCGTCGTAGCCCAGTTCGTCGAGCAAGCGGAACAGGAAGGGATAGTTGATCTCGCCGGTGCCCGGCTCGTGGCGGCCCGGAGTATCGGCCAGCTGCATATGGCGGATTTGCGGCAGGCAGGCGCGGATGGTATTGGCCAGTTCGCCTTCCATGCGCTGCATATGATAGATGTCGTATTGCAGGAACAGGTTGGCGCGGGCGGCGTCTTTCAGGATGTCGAGCGCCTGCTGGCTATGGTTCAGGAAGTAGCCTGGGATGTCGTAATGGTTGATCGGCTCGATCAGGACTTCGATGCCGTGCGGGGCAAACTGGTCGGCGGCGTATTGCAGGGCGCGGATATAGGCCTCGCGAGCGCGTTCCCGGTGGACGCCACCGGGCAGGATGCCGGCCATGCAATGCACGCGCGGCGCACCCAGCTCGTTTGCGTACTCAAGGGCGATGCCGACGCTATCCTGGAATTCCTCGAAGCGGCGCGGATCGCAAGCCATGCCGCGTTCGCCAGCCTGCCAGTCGCCCGGCGGCAGGTTATGCAGCACCAGTTGCAGCTGGTGGCGCTGCAAGCGGTCTTTGATGTCGTCGGCGTCGAAGGCGTAGGGGAAGAGGAACTCCACCCCTTTAAAACCCGCTCCATGCGCCAACGCGAAGCGCTCGATGAACGGCGCTTCGGTGAACAGCATGGAGAGGTTGGCAGCGAATTGTGGCATGCCGCCGATTATAAATGTCCACCGTGGGGTCAGGAACGAAAGTGGACATTTCCGTAGAAAATGTCCACTTCGGTTCCTGACCCCGCGGTGGACATTTTAGCGGGTGCGCTGGCGTGGGGCGTTGGATGGGCGTGGGCCGCCACCGCCGCTACCGCCGCCTGGGCGGGCGTCGCGGCGGATGCCGGCTGGGGCGGCTCCGCGTGGGGCGCTGCTGCCATTGCCGTTGGAGGCTGCACGTGGCTTACCCTGGCCGTTCTGGCTGCGGTTGCCGCCGCCGTTGCCATTGCCGCCGCCTTTGCCGCCTTGGCGTGGTGGGCGGTTCTGGTGATGGCCAACACCGCTGCGCAGCTGGATCGGCTGTGCCTTGGCATTCGGGTCAGGTTCGAAACCGGCGATGACTTCGCGTGGCAGCGTCTGCTTGATCAGGCGCTCGATGTCACGCAGCATGGTGTGTTCATCCACGCAGACCAGGGAAACCGCTTCGCCCTTGGCGCCGGCGCGGCCGGTACGGCCGATGCGGTGTACATAGTCTTCCGGTACGTTCGGCAGGTCGTAGTTGACCACGTGCGGCAGCTGGTCGATGTCGATGCCGCGTGCGGCGATATCGGTAGCGACCAGGCATTGCAGTGTGCCGTCCTTGAACTCAGCCAGCGCACGGGTACGCGCGGTCTGGCTCTTGTTGCCGTGGATGGCCATGGCTTTCACGCCATCGCGGCCCAGCTGTTCGACCAGCTTGTTGGCGCCGTGCTTGGTGCGGGTGAAGACCAGCACCTGAGTCCAGGCGTGGGTGCGGATCAGGTGCGACAGCATCGGGTGCTTCTTGTCGCGGTCGACTGGGTGGATTTTCTGCGAAATGATTTCCACCGTCGAATTGCGGCGTGCTACCTCGATGGTTTTCGGATTGTCCAGCAGGCCGTCGGCCAGGGCCTTGATCTCGTCGGAGAAGGTGGCCGAGAACAGCAGGTTCTGGCGCTTCGGCGGCAGGGCAGCCAGCACTTTGCGGATGTCGCGGATGAAGCCCATGTCCAGCATGCGGTCAGCTTCGTCCAGGATCAGGATTTCAATCTTGTCGAGATTGACGGTGCCCTGGCCCATGTGGTCCAGCAGGCGGCCCGGCGTGGCAACCAGGATGTCGACGCCGTGCTTGAGCAGCTTGATCTGCGGGTTGATGCTGACGCCGCCAAAGATCACGGCCGAATTCAGCTTGGTGTACTTGCCGTAAGTCTTGACGCTTTCTTCGACCTGGGCCGCCAGTTCGCGGGTCGGGGTCAGGATCAGGGCGCGGATCGCGCGCGGCGAGGTATTGTTGGCCAGCTTGCTGCCCACTGCATCTGTCGACAGGCGGTGCAGGATCGGCAGCGTGAAGCCGGCGGTCTTGCCGGTACCGGTTTGCGCGCCGGCCAGCAGGTCACCACCATTCAGTACCGCTGGAATGGCCTGGCTTTGAATCGGAGTAGGGGCTGTATAGCCGGTTTCGGCTACCGCGCGCACGATGGCATCAGACAAGCCGAGATCGGAGAAAGACATAGTGTGGTTATTCTAGAAATTATATGGATTTTATTGCCACAAGGAAACGTCTGGCATGAACGGAGTATAACAGTAAAGCCCTGTACATTGACGCACGGCAACAATAAAAGAGGCCCCGCAGGGCCTCTTTTGTGGCGCTTTTGGAGCTGTTTTTATGCAAATTCTGCCAACAAGCCAACCATCTGGCCGAAGATCTTCGGCGAACCGGCGATGATGTGGCCGGTATTCATATAGTTGGATTCGCCGTTGAACTCGCCGGCAATGCCGCCAGCTTCGGTGACCAGGAGGGCGCCGGCAGCGATGTCCCAAGGTTTCAGGTTCTTTTCGTAGTAGCCGTCCAGGCGGCCGCATGCCACGTAGGCCAGGTCCAGTGCGGCGGAACCGGCGCGGCGGATGCCGTGCGAGCGCTCAGCCATCAGGGTGAACATCTTGGCGAATTCGGCGATGGCGGCTGGCGAACCTGGCTTGTAGCCGGAGGCCAGCAGGGCGCCGCTGATGCGGTCCAGCTTGTTGACGCGGATACGCTTTTCGTTCAGGTAGGCGCCGGCGCCTTTGCTGGCAGTGAACAGGTCGTTGTGTACAGGGTCGTAGACTACAGCCTGGGTTACCACGCCTTTCTGTTGAAGGGCGATGG
Organism: Pseudoduganella sp. GW821-FHT11H04; assembly: GCF_058807935.1. Lineage (NCBI taxonomy): Bacteria > Pseudomonadati > Pseudomonadota > Betaproteobacteria > Burkholderiales > Oxalobacteraceae > Pseudoduganella > Pseudoduganella sp. GW821-FHT11H04. The sequence continues at coordinate 214,759 of NZ_JBXARE010000008.1, forward strand.
AGATCGCGTACTGCGGGAAGCCGTGCATGAAGTTGGTGGTGCCGTCCAGTGGATCGATGATCCACACATATTCACTCTCGTCATTTACGGTGCCGGTCACGCCGGATTCTTCGGCGAAGATGGCGTGGTCGGGGTAGGCTTTCAGCAGCACTTCGATAATTGCAGCCTCGGCGGCCTGGTCAACATCAGTGACGAAGTCATTGTGTTGTTTTTCAGTTACGCTTACGCGATCCAGGTCGAAGGATGCGCGGTTAATAACAGCGGCGCCACGGCGCGCGGCCTTGATGGCCGTATTCAGCATTGGGTGCATACTAGCTTCCGTAAAATAGCCATTGCCGCCCACGGGAACGCTTCGCGCATCCGGCAGCGGAAATGATGACAAGATTGAAAAAGAGCGGCGCGTTGGGCTGGCAGAGTAAAATGCGGGCCAACGCAGAATCCCGCTATTGTAAATGAAGCAGACCGAAACCGCATCCTCCGCCTTCCACCGACTCAGGGTGATCCTGGTGCAAACCAGCCGTCCGGGCAATATCGGATCGGTGGCGCGCGCCATGAAAACCATGGGTTTCTCCGACCTGGTGCTGGTGAATCCACGCTTTGAAGGGGCGTGCGAGCATGAGGAGGCGGTGGCGTTTGCCTCGGCGGCGCAGGATATCCTGGCTTCGGCGCGTGTGGTGGGCAGCATGGCGGAGGCACTGGAAGGCATCAATTTCACGGCAGCCGTGTCGGCACGCCTGCGCGAGTTTTCGCCGCCGGTGGTGACACCGCGCGAATTCGCTGGCCAACTGGCTTCCGGCGAGGAGCTGCACGCGGCCCTGATTTTCGGCAATGAGCGCTTCGGCTTGCCGAATGAGATCGTCGAGCCGTGCAATGTGCTGGTGAATATCCCGGCCAATCCCGATTATTCCTCCCTCAACCTGGCGCAAGCGGCGCAGGTGCTGGTCTACGAGTGCCGCATGGCGGCGCTGGACGGCCAGCGTGCGGCCAGCCCGGTCGGTTTCCACGGCGAGGCGGCCAGCGCGGCCCAGATCGACGGCATGTATGAGCACCTTGAGCAAGCCCTGGTCGACGTGGGTTTCCTCGACGCGAACAACCCGCGCAAGCTGATGCCGCGCCTCAAACGCATGTTCGCCCGAGCCGGCCTCGAGGCGGAAGAAGTCAACATCCTGCGCGGCATAGCGCGCCAGATGCAAGTTCGCAGTCGCAAGGATTAGAGGCAATTCTCTAGCCGGGACCCGGTAGCGTCCTTAGAATCCTCCTTACTATAAAGAAATGTCCACCTTGGGGTCAGGAACGAATTGAGACATTTCCCAGGGAAATGTCCCAATTCGTTCCTGACCCCAAGGTGGACAAAAGAGGAGACTTGATGCAACGCAGATCATTTTTGAAGGCTGGGCTGCTGGGCGGCCTGGCGCTCGTCGCGGGCGGGGCCGTGTACCGGCAACTGCGCCCGTCCACGCCGGAGCGTTTTGCGCTCGACCAGCAGGGCCGCGTCATGCTGGCTGCGCTGGTGCCGGCAATTACCGGGCTTTCCCCGTCGCGGCCGGAGCTCGACGCAGCCATCGACCGCGTGGCCGGCGCCATCAACGGCTTGCCGCTGCGTACCCAGAAGGAAATCAGCGACTTGTTTGGCTTGCTCAATATGGCGCCCACGCGTCGCCTGCTGGCCGGTGTTCCGGCATGGCAGGAAGCGACGCCACAGCAGATCGTGGAATTCCTGCAAAGCTGGCGCACCCACCGTACCGAAATGCTGCAGACGGCTTACCACGGCTTGCATGACCTGGTGATCGGCGGCTGGTATGCCGAACCGTCGACCTGGGCGGCCATCGGCTATCCCGGCCCGATGAAGGAGCTGAGCGCATGACGAGTCCCATTCCGGATCCAATCCAGGCCGGCATCGCCGCCGGCTGGCAGGTTATCGACGCCTCGGCGCTGACCCAGGACCGCAGCTTCGACGCCGACGTGGTCGTGGTCGGCACCGGCGCGGGCGGCGGCGTGACCGCTGAAATCCTGGCCAAAGCCGGCCTGAAAGTGCTGATGGTGGAAGAGGGGGCGCTGAAGTCGTCGAAAGACTTCAAGATGCGCGAGGCCGATGCCTACCCTTCGCTGTACCAGGAATCGGCGGCCCGCAAGACGGTCGACAAGGCGATCAACATCCTGCAAGGCCGCACCGTTGGCGGCACCACGGTGGTCAACTGGACGTCCAGCTTCCGCACCCCGGCCGACACGCTGGGCTGGTGGCAGTCGCGCTACGGCCTGAAAGACTACAGCGTGGAAGCCATGGCGCCATGGTTCCAGAAAATGGAAGAGCGCCTGAATATCAGCGACTGGCAGGCGCCGCCCAACCCGAATAATGATTTGCTGCGCCAGGGCGCGGACAAGCTGGGCATCAAGACTGGCCTGATCCGCCGCAATGTGAACGGCTGCTGGAACTTGGGCTACTGCGGCATGGGTTGCCCGACCAATGCCAAGCAGTCGATGCTGGTCACCACGATTCCGGGCGCGCTGGAAATGGGCGCCGTGCTGCTGACGCGCGCTCGCGCGGAGCGCTTCACGCTGGCGGGCGGCCAGGCAACCACTCTGGAGTGCGTTGCCCTCACCGCCGACGGCATGCAGCCGACCGGCCACCGCTTGACACTCAAGGCGCGCCACTTTGTGGTCGCCGGCGGCGCAATCAATTCGCCGGCCCTGCTGATGCGTTCCGGCGCCCCCGATCCGCACCAGTTGCTGGGCCAGCGCACCTTCCTGCACCCGGTAGTGATTTCGATGGGCACATATCAACAGCCGGTGGAAGCATTCAACGGCGCACCGCAGACCGTGTATTCCGACCACTTCCTGCATACGCAGCCGGTGGACGGCCCAATGGGCTACAAGCTTGAAGTCGCGCCGCTGCATCCGGTGCTCGGGGCCACCACCCTGTCGGCCTTTGGCGCAGCGCATGCCAACCTGATGAAACGCTTCGCCCACGTGCAAGGCATGCTGGCGCTGCTGCGCGACGGCTTCCATCCGGATGCTGCGGGCGGCCGCGTCACGCTGCGCAGCGACGGCTCGCCACAGCTTGACTATCCTCTGACCCCATATTTCTGGGAGGGCGCACGCCGCGCCTTGCTGACCATGGCCGAAATCCAGTTCGCCGCCGGCGCCGATGCGGTGAGCCCGGTGCACGAACTGGTCACGCAGCCGTACAAGAATTGGGACGAAGCGCGCCTGGCGCTGGCCACGCTGCCCATGCAAAAGCTGCTGACGCGCGTGGTCTCGGCACACGTGATGGGCGGCTGCGCCATGAGCGGTGACGCGGCGAGCGGGGTTGTTGCGCCGGATGGCGTCTATCGCGGCATCAGCAATGTGTCCGTCCATGACGGATCGCTGTTCCCGACTTCCATCGGCGCCAATCCCCAGTTGTCGATTTACGGCGTTACGGCAAGGCTGGCAAGCGGCCTCGCCGAGCGATTGGGTGCAAAGGCCTGACCAATGGTAAAGCGCATGCTGATGCTGATTATGGCCCTGCAAGTGGCCTGCGCGATCGGCATCGCATGGCTTTTTTCGCGCCTGGTTCCGGCCGATGTGGCGCTGCTTTTGGCCGTAATCGTTGTACTGTTGGTACGGATGGCGATTACGGCCAATAACTTCCGCATGACGCTGCGGCCGGTGCCGGAAGATGCGCAACTGGACTTGCTGCAACGCGTGCAACTCTTCTTTCACGAGTATGTATCGACCATGGCGGCGACGTCGTGGCATATGCTGCGGCACCGGCCGCGCATGCATTTGGCCAGCGCGCCGCGCGGCTTGCCGGTGCTGATGGTGCATGGCTATGGCGCCAACGGCGGTTTCTGGGTGCACCTGGCGACGCAGCTGGAAGCGCATGGCTTCAGCCATGCAACGGTGGACCTGGAGCCGGTGTTCGGCGACATCGAGGACTTTGCCGTGCAGCTGGAGCAGGCGGTCCAGGCGCTGCTGGCCGCGTCCCGCAGCGATAAAGTCATCATCGTGGCGCACAGCATGGGTGGCCTGGTGGCGCGCGCCTGGATGCGGCGCTTTGGTGCGGACCACGTGGCGCGCATCATCACGCTCGGCACGCCGCACTACGGCACCGACCTGGCGCATATGGGGCCGGGCTACAACGCGCGCCAGATGCAGCGCAACGGCGAGTGGCTGTCAAAGCTCGATGCCGAAGACCGCGCCCGGCGCCGCCTGATTACCTCCATCTACTCCTGGCACGACAACATCATTGTGCCGCAGGATTCCTGCCATTTGCCGGGCGCCCGCAACATCGCGCTGCCCGGCATCGGCCACGTCGCCATGGGCCGCCATCCCGATATCGCCAAGCACATTCTTGCGGAGATTATGGGGATCACTTAGACTTGCCTTGAGGCCAAGCAAGAAACGCTGCAATTCTCTACGTGAACCCGTGAGTATCATTTAGAAAGCAGGGCGATGGCGACAGACTTCGGCAAGATCGATCATGCGGACACCCTGGACGCCGAACAGCGCTTCGGCAGCCTGCTCGAATCCATGCCGGATGCAATTTTGGTGGCCAATGAGTTTGGCCGCATCGTGCTGGCCAACCGTCTTGCTGAGGACTTGTTCGACTACCTGCCGGGCGAGCTGCGCGGCATGGCGCTGGCAGCGCTGCTGCCTGCAGGGCGGGAAGTGAGCGGCTTGCGCAAGGGCGGCGAGAGCTTCCCGGTCGACGTGAAATCCACCCAGGCCCGCGCCGCCCATGGCATGTTGGCGCTCCATGCGGTGCGCGACATCACCGACCTGGCCAAGGCAGCCCAGGCCAAGGAGCGCTTCCTGGCCAGCATGTCGCATGAATTGCGCACGCCGCTGAACGCCATCATCGGCTTCACGGGGACTTTGCTGATGCAACTGCCGGGACCTTTGAACCAGGACCAGGACAAGCAGCTGCGCACCGTGCAATCAAGCGCCCGTCACTTGCTTTCATTGATTAACGATTTGCTGGACTTTGCCAAAATCGGCTCGGGCAAGGTGGAGCTGCATCCCGAGCCGCTGAATTGCCGTGCCGTCGTCGAAGAACTGGTGCTGCATTTCCGGCCGCAGGCAAAGCAGAAAGGCCTGGTGCTGCATTTTCGCGCGCCATCACAGGCCGTGACGCTGTCCACCGACCGCCGCGCCTTGCAGCAGATCCTCATGAATCTCATAAATAATGCCGTTAAATTCACCGAAAAGGGCGAAGTCAGTATCGCCCTGGAACGCGGCGTGGCGGATGGAAAGAAGGTGGTGCAAGTCAGTATCAGCGACACCGGGTCCGGCGTCACGGAAGATATCATGCAGCAGCTGGGTATTCGCTTGAGCCAGAAATTGGCCGCATTGTTGAACGGATCGATCCGGTATTTCGATAAACCAGGCAATGGCAGCATTTTTGTACTCACACTGCCCTTGGAATAGCGGATACTAGAGGCGACACAGTGACAGGAGTACCAATGTCAGCACGCATTCTCATCATCGAAGACAATCCAACCAATATGGAGCTGATGGTGTACCTGCTCCGCGCGTTCGGCTATGCGCCTTTGCTGGCGCATAACGGCGAGGAAGGCGTGGAAGTAGCGCGCCGCGAGGTGCCCGACCTGATTATCTGCGACGTGCACTTGCCCAAGCTCGATGGCTACGGTGTGGTGGCGCAGTTGAAGCAGGACCCCAACCTCAAAGACATTCCGACCCTTGCCGTGACCGCTCTGGCCATGGTGGGCGACCGCGAAAAGTTGTTGGCCGCCGGCTTTGACGGCTATATTGGCAAGCCGATTGAACCGGATACCTTCGTAACACAAATCGAGTCTTTTTTACCGGGGGAGATGTCGCCCCGGAATGAGAACGACATCGCGACGATCCTGATCGTCGATGACCATGTGCTGAACCGCGAGTTCTTGATGACGCTCCTCGGTTACAGCGGTCACCGCCTGCTGGAAGCGTCCAGCGGCATGGAAGGCCTGAAAGTCATGGAAGCGGAGAAGCCTGACCTGGTGATCTCCGACATCCTGATGCCGAATATGGACGGCTATGAATTCGTCAACCGCATCCGCAGCCAGCCGGAACTGGCGGACGTGCCGATCATCTTCTACACCGCCACCTATCGCGAGCGCGAGGCGATGGCGGTGGCCGAAGCCTGCGGCGTGCGCTGGGTGCTGCCCAAGCCTTCCGATCCGGACGTGATCCTGAAGACGGTGCATGAGGCGCTGGGCATGGCGGAGCAGGCCGAATCGCTGCCGGCATTTGCGCCGGAGCCGCCGAGCCAGGGACGCCTGTTCGATATCGAGCACAAGGTGGCCGAATATATCGACGAACTGGAATCGAGCAGCCAGCTGATTACCCGCATCGCCAATAACGGCGAGGCGCACGAGGGTGAGCCGGAGCACCTGAACCAGATGACCGAGCGCCTGTCGCGCTCCCTCTCCAGCCTGCAGGCGGTCAGCTTGCGGCTGACGGCCCTGATCGAGCTGGGCATCGAACTGGGCGCGGAACGCGATGCGCAGGGCCTGATCGAAATCGGCGTGCGTGTGGCGCAGAATATCTGCGTGTCGCGCTTTGCCTGCATCGGCGTGCTGGAACAGGATGCGGCGGAGACCAGCTATTTTGCTTCCTGCGGCGTAGGCGAGCAGGCGCGCGTGGTGGCGAGCCAGGCGCGTGCCGGCATCCTGGACAGCTTGCTGCGGCAACGCCAGCCGGTGCGCATGAGCCGCCTGGGCGGCGATCCGCGCGAGATCGGCCTGCCGGTCGCGCATCCCCCCGTGCATTCCTTCCTTGGCGTGCCGATCGCCTCGCGCGAACGCGTGCACGGCTGGCTGTACCTGGTGGACAAGCTGGGGGCCGACGAATTCAATGAGGTGGACGAGCGGGTGGCGGTGACGGTGGCGGCGCAGATTTCAGTCGCCTACGAAAACCTGCTGTTGTACGAGGAAATCAGCCGCCACCATGCCCAGCTCCAGCTGGACATGAACGCGCGCATCCGCCTGGACGAGGACCTGCGCCGCTTCCGCCTGGCGATGGATGCGACGGCGGACGCGATCTTCCTGGTCGACCGCGCCAATTCCTGCTTTATCGACGTGAACGTGACTGCCTGCCGCATGCTGGGCTTCGCACGCGAGGAATTCCTGAAAGTCGGGCCGGACCGGGATCGCGACCCGGCCCTGCAGCCGCTGCAGGATTTGTACGACAAGCTGCTGGCGGGCGACCAGAGCGGGGCGATGGCGGAGCTGCTGCTCGAATGCAAAGACGGCGCGCCGCTGTCGGTGGAAGTGCAGCGCCGCACCCTGCGCTCGGGCCAGAACTGGATTCTGGTGGCGGTGGCGCGCGACATCACGGAGCGCAAGGAGGCCGAGCGCCGCCTGCTCAAGCTGGCCCACTTCGATACCTTGACCGGGCTGCCGAACCGCTCGCAATTCTACGATTCGCTGATGCTGTCGCTGAAACAGGCGGGCGAGCATAACTGGGCGCTGGCGGTGCTGTTCCTGGACATGGACCGCTTCAAGAATATCAACGATACGCTGGGCCACACCATCGGCGACGAGCTGCTGCGGCAGTTCTCGAGTCGGCTGGTGGAATGCCTGCGCGTGCGCGACACCATCGGCCGCTTCGGCGGCGATGAATTCGCGGCCATCCTGATGCTGCCGGAAGGTGCGCAGAACGCCATCGCCGTGGTGGACAAGATTCGCGACGCGATGCGCCAGCCTTTCGACCTGAAGGGCCACGAAGTGACGGTGACGGCCAGTATCGGCATTTCCGTCTTCCCGGAGGATGGCAGCGATCCCGATACCCTTATCCAGTACGCCGATACAGCGATGTACCGCGCCAAAGAGGCCGGCCGCGACGCCTTCCGCTTCTTTACAGCGGAGATGAACGCGCAATCGCTGGCGCGGCTGGACATGGAAAACGCGCTGCGCCGCGCCATCGACAATAACGAATTCCGGCTGTTCTACCAGCCCAAGGTGCATATTTCGTCGGGCCGCATCAGCGGCGCCGAAGTCCTGCTGCGCTGGGAGCGTCCGGGGCACGGCATGGTGTCGCCGGCCCTGTTCATCCCGCTGCTGGAAGAAACGGGCCTGATCGTGCGTGTCGGCAGCTGGGTGATCCACGAGTCATGCCGCAAGATTGCGGAGTGGGGCAAGAACCATGTGGGCGCGGTCCACTTGTCGGTCAACGTGTCCGGTATCCAGTTCTTCGTCGGCGGCCTGGAAGAGGAGGTGATGCAGGCCATCAAGGAGAACGACATCGCGCCGGAATTGCTGGAGCTGGAGCTGACGGAAAGTTCGCTGATGTCGAACGCCGAAGAAACCATCACCGTGCTGCAGAACCTGAAGGCGCTGGGCGTGAAGATTTCGATCGACGACTTCGGTACAGGCTATTCCTCGCTGGCCTACCTGAAACGGTTCCCGATCGATAAGCTGAAGATCGACATCGCCTTCGTGCGCGAGGTGACCAGCAATCCGGACGATGCGGCGATTGTGCTGGCCATTATCAATATGGCGCACAGCCTGAAGCTGAAGGTGATCGCGGAGGGGGTGGAAAAGGATGCCCAGCTTTCCTACCTGCGCCGCCACGATTGCGACGAGATGCAGGGCTATTATTTCAGCCGCCCCTTGCCGGAGGGCGATTTCGTGCAGATGCTGCGCGAGGGCCGCCACCTGCAGGCGCCGAGCGACGAGAACATCGTCGATCAGCAAACCTTGCTGATTGTGGATGACGATACCTTCATGCTCGACGTGCTGAGCGACTTCCTGGCGCAGGACGGCTACCGCATCCTGACCGCGCAGACGGCGGCGGAGGGCTTCGATGTGCTGGCGCGCCACCGCGTGCAGGTGATCCTGTGCGACCAGTGCATGCCGATGATGACGGGGACCGAGTTCATGGAGAGGGTCAAGAACCTGGCGCCCGATACCTTCCGCATTATGCTGTCGGCCTACGCCGACCTGACGCCAATCATGGCCGCCATCAACCACGGCGCCATCGACCGCTTCTACACCAAGCCATGGAAGGGCGCGGTGCTGCGGGAGAATATCCGCGAAGGCTTCCGTTTGCACTCGCAACTGAGGGCGCCGCAGTACCTCAATTAGAAGCCTGTTTCTAGAGCGTGCGGCATACAATGGCTCCATAAAAAATACAGGAGCCGCCGCCATGGGTAAAAAAGCGAAATCGTTTGAGGAAAGCGAAGAACGGCTGACCAAGGCAGTACGCGAATCGGCGCAGGAGATCTGGAAGGCCGGCCTGGGCGCCTTCAGCGATTTGCAAAAGCGTGCCCGCGCAGTCGAAGGCGATCGCGTCGGCCATGTGCGCGAAACGGTCAATTCGCTGGAAAAGGTGTTCGAGGAACGGGTGACGCGAGCGCTGGAATCGATCGGCGTGCCGATGCGGCAGGATATCAATGCCCTGATCGACCGGGTCGAAGAATTGAGTCGCCAGGTCGAAGAATTGAAGGCTATGGTGAAAAAGCCCGTCAAAAAGGCCACAACCAAAAAAGCGTAACTTCTGGAAAACTTCTAATAGTGATATCCTTGCAGGGGAATCAATAGAGCCCCCTGTTATGCTACAAAAAGCGCCAAGACGAACCCGCGAACGCATCCTGGAACTCTCGCTGCGCTTGTTTAACGAGTTCGGCGAGCCCAATATCACGACCACCGTTATCGCCGAGGAGATGAATATCTCCCCGGGGAATCTCTATTACCATTTCCGGAATAAAGACGATATCGTCAACTCTATCTTTGTCCAGTTCAAGGCGGAGGCGGAGCGCATGCTGCAGGTGCCGAGCGGACGTCGTTCGAATATCGAAGACGTGTGGCTTTACCTGCACCTGATGTTTGAGCTGATCTGGCGCTACCGCTTCTTCTACCGCGACCTGAACGACCTGCTGTCGCGCAATCGCAAGCTGGAGCTGGAGTTCAAGGAACTGCTGGCCCACAAGATCAAGGTGGCGCGCAACCTTTGCCTGGACTTGCGCAGCGAAGCTTCGCTGGAAGCGAGCGATATGGCGATCGATGCGATGTCGGTGAATATGGTGGTGGTGGCGACTTACTGGCTCTCTTACGAATACGTGCGCAACCCGCGCAAATACTCCGAGCAGCAATCGATGGCTGACGCGCTGGCGCGCGGCTGCTACCAGGTGCTGTCCCAGATCGGGCCATACCTGCGCGGCGAAACCAGCCTGCTGTTCCAGAAACTGTCCGAAGAATACATTAAGAAGCTCAAATGAAATCGATTTGCGTGTATTGCGGCGCCAATGCCGGCGCCTCCCCGCGCTACGCGGAACAGGCGCGCGCGCTGGCCGCCGCGCTGGTGGAGCAGAACCTGGCGCTGGTGTACGGCGGCGGCAATGTGGGCCTGATGGGTGTGATCGCCGACGAAGTGCTGCGCCTCGGCGGCGAAGTGACCGGCGTGATCCCGACCGCGCTGATGGAGCGTGAAGTGGGCCACCTGGGCCTGACGCGCCAGTTCATCGTCAAGGATATGCACGAACGCAAAGCCATGATGGCGCAGCTTTCGGATGGCTTTATCGCCATGCCGGGCGGCATGGGTACGCTGGAAGAACTGTTCGAGATGCTGACCTGGTCGCAGCTGGGCATCCATGCCAAGCCGGTCGGCCTGCTGAACGTGGACGGTTTCTACGACAAGCTGATTGGTTTCATCGACCACGCCCGCGACGAAGGCTTCATCAAGCCGCAGCACGCGGCGCTGGTGCGTGTGAACGCCTCGCCAACCGCCCTGGTGCAAAGCCTGCGCGCTTAAGCCCAGAGCTTTTTGCCCGACGCATCAAGGTGCGTCAGGTAGAGGCGGGTGTCGAACTCGTATTGGTGGTAGTTCGGCTCCATATAGGTGCACAGCTTGTAGAACGCCTTGTCGTGTTGTTTTTCTTTTACGTGGGCCAGTTCGTGCACCGCGATCATCCGCAGGAATTCCAGCGGCACGTCCCTGAACATCGTTGCGACACGGATCTCGTGTTTGGCTTTCAGCTTGCCGCCCTGGACGCGCGACACGGAGGTGTGCAGGCCGAGGGCGTGGTTGATCACGTGGATCTTGCTGTCGAAGGCCACTTTGTCGATTGGCGCCGCATTGCGCAGGAACTCGTTGCGCAAATCCTGGACGTAGTCGTACAGCGCACGGTCGTTGCGGATTTCGTGGGCTTTCGGATAACGTTGCAGTAGCACTTCGCCAAGGCGGCCCTGGTCCATCACCTGGCGGACTTGCGAAAGTGTCTGTTCTGAGTAAGCGCTGAGGTATTTCATGACGGGCCGAATGGTATCATGAGCGCATGCGCACCCACGTCAATTCGGTGGGACTGCTGGTGGTCAGCGACCCCGTATTGAACTTCAGCTATCCCGCCCACATCCCCCGAGAATGCATCGATGCCTTGCCTTCGCTGCCGGGTATTTATATCTTCCGCGATGCCGCCGGTAAGCCGCTCTACATCGGCAAGAGCGTCAATATCCGCACGCGGGTGCTGTCCCATATGCGCACGGCGGAGGAGATGCAGATGCTGGCGAAGTCCGCCACCATCGACTTTGAACGTACGGGCGGAGAAATCGGCGCCTTGCTGCGCGAGTCCGAGCTGGTGAAAAAATACCAGCCTGTCTTCAACTCAAAGCTGCGCCGATTGCGCGAAATGTGCTCGATCAGCATGGCAGGCGATACGCCGGAAGTCGTCTTTGCACGCGATGTCGATTTCGCACTGGCCGAGCAGCTGTATGGACTGTTTGGCAGCAAGAAGGCAGCCATCGAAACCCTGCGCGACGTGGCGCATGTGCGCGGACTGTGCACTGTAGCGACGGGCCTGGAGAAGGGCACGCCGGGCCGCCCCTGCTTTGCGCGCCAGGTGATGCGCTGCAAGGGCGCCTGCACCGGCGAGGAATCGGCTGCGGATCACGCCGCGCGCGTGCGGCTGGCGCTGGAACCCTTGCGGGTGACGCGCTGGCCATTCACCGGCGCGGTGGCGATTGTCGAAGAGTCGGCCGGCCTGCGCCAGCGCGCCATCGTCGACCGCTGGTGCTATCTCGGCGTGGACGAGCCGCGCGCGGCGACAGTCTGTTTCGATATCGATGTGTACAATATTCTCGTGCGCCCGCTGCAGTCGGGTACTTTACGCATCGAGGAGCTTCGAAATGGCAATCCTGATGTTTGCGGCCCTGGCGGCGCAGTGGGTGGTTGAACCGATACAGCCAATGGCGACGGCGCGCGCCGTGCACTAGGCGGCATTCGTTGGCGATGGGCGGCTGCTGGTCATTGGCGGCTGCGCCGCAAACAGCTGCGAATCCCTGCAGTCTTCAAACGAGTTCTACGATATCCAACAGAAGCGTTTCCTGCCGGCGCCGCCAATGCGGACGGCGCGCGTGAGCCATGCCACGGCGGCTTTGCCGGACGGCGGCCTGCTGGTGGCCGGGGGCTGGACGGGGCGTGGCGCAACAGCTTCGACGGAAATTTTCGACCCGCATGGCGCCGCATTCATCGCAGGTCCGCCGATGCTGGCGCCGCGGCTCGATCCGGCCGTGCTGGCGTTGGGCGACGGGCGCATCCTTGTTGCGGGCGGCGCTTCTGGATTGAACCAGCCGGTTGCGAGCGCGGAAATTTACGATGCGCCGACAAAGCGTTTTGCGCCTGCCGCTGCAATGACGACGCCGCGTACCAGCCATGCGGCGGTGCGCCTTGACGACGGGCGTGTGCTGCTGACCGGCGGTTTGCGGGCGAAAGGTGTAGCAACCGCTTCGGCGGAGGTGTTCGATCCGCGTACCGGCAAGTTCCAGGCTGTAGCGGACATGGCCAGCCCGCGCTACAAGCATGCAGCAGTAGCGCTGCGCGACGGCAGGGTGCTGGTGATCGGCGGTTCGGCTGGCGGCGACGAAAGGCAGCAGTTGGCGAGTACGGAAATTTTTGATCCTGCCACGAACAGGTTTGCGGCGGGGCCAGCATTGCAGTCTGCCCGTTACAAGATTCCGTCATCCGCCGTGGTGCTGGCTGATGGTTCAGTCATGATTGCCGGCGGCGCCGGCGAGGTCGAAGTGTGGCGGCCAGGGGCGCGCAATTTCGAGCGGACAGGTGGTTCGCTTGGCGCATCCTGGCAGTTCGGGACCGCCACTGCGTTGCCGTCCGGCGAGGTGCTAGTGCTTGGCGGTTATGACCAGGAGATAACGCCAACCCGGAAGGCCTGGATTATCCGCCGCCAGTAGCGATCGAGCCATCGATGCAGGTGATGGCCTGGCCGCCAACACGAATGTGTCCGTCGCTGATCGATAAGCGGATTGTGCCGGCGCGGCCAAGGCGGGCGCCTTGTGTCGCGAGAAAGTCGCGACCGAAAGCGTCTGCCTGGCCGGTGTGGCGCAGGTAGGCGGCAAGGCTGCCGTTTCCACTACCGCAGACTGGATCTTCGTTGACGCCGTGTGCCGGGGCGAAGGCACGCACTTCGATTTGCGCACCGGCGCCCGGCGCGTACGGGCCGAAAATCACCACGCCGGTGTGGCGACCTTTGATGTCCTGCGCCTTCATCCTTGCCATATCCGGCGCGCATTCCAGCACTGCTTCGGCGCTGCCCATCTGCGCGATCACCCAGCGTGCGCCGACGTCGACCAGGTATGGCGAAGCGCCGGGCGCCAGCGGTATGCCGAGGATGGCTTGCAGTTCGTCGACCTGTGCGGCATCCAGTGCGGTGCAAGTCGGGGTAGGGAGGTCGAAGGAAATCCACTGCTCGCCATCGGATTCACCCACGGCCAGCTGCACCAGTCCCGCTTCGCATTGCTGGACCAGGACGCCGTCACGCGCGGCAACCATGCCGGCTTCCAGTAAGGCGTGCGCGGTACCGATAGTGGGATGGCCTGCAAACGGCAGCTCGCTGCCGGGCGTGAAGATTCGCACACGGTAATCGGCACCGGCTGTCGTCACCGGAAGGACGAAAGTTGTCTCCGAGAGGTTGGTCCAGCTGGCGATTTGCTGCATCTGCGCGTTGGAGAGGCCGGACGCGTCGAGTACGACGGCGACCGGATTGCCCTGGAAGGGTGTACTGGTGAACACATCAACAGTTTTGAGGGGAACGGTTTTCATGCCTTCGAGTCTAAGCGTCGCGGCCGCGAGCAAAAAGCCACACTTGCACAATACAGGGCCGGCACTGTACCGGCCCGATGACCGCTACACTTCGGCATCGCGGGCGGACTCGAAGCTGGCGCGGGTCGCGTCTTCGCTGCGCTCGCCAAATGAGTAGTTCGATTCCAGCCACATCACATTGATGATGGCTGCCGCCAGCGCGAAACCGATGCCGAGGATCCAGGTGAAATACCACATGGCTTTGTCCTTTCAATAGACAGAGTGTTCGTTTTCGCGGATATGCGCTGCAGTTACCTTGCCCCGCACGACGCTATACACCCAACTGGTGTACAGCGTAATGATCGGGAGCATAACCACCACTACCCAGAACATCACCGCCAGTGTTTTGTGGCTTGAGGTGGCGTCCCAGGCAGTCAGGCTGTGCGAGGGCATCAGCGACGAGGGCAACACGAAGGGGAACATGGCGGCGCCTGCGGTCAGCAGGATGCCGGCCACGCTCATGCCGCTGGCGATGAGGGCTAATAGCGTGCGGCGTGCGGCGCTCAGTGCAATCGCCAGCAAGGCGCCAATCATGGCGGCGGCGGGGAATGCCCAGGTGATCGGCCAGCGCGCGTAATTGTCCATCCAGGCGCCGGCGGCCATGACTACTGTTTTTGCGGGCGGCACGAAGGCGGTGCCGGCATCCGGCATGGCAGTAATGCGGTAGCCAGGGAGCGCAGTCGCGACCCAAATACCAGCGATGGCGAACAGCACGATGGTCAGCGCCGCCGCTGCCATGGCCATGCGCCGGGCGCGTTCGGCGATCACGCCTTCGGTTTTCATATGCAGGAAAGTGGCGCCATGCATGGCCAGCATGGAAACTCCTAGCACACCGGCCAGCAGGCCGAATGGATTCAGCAGCTGGAAGAAATTGCCTGTGTATTCCAGGCGCAGCAAGTCGTCGTAGCGGAACGGAATCCCCTGCAGCACATTGCCCATGCCAACACCGAAAATCAGCGGTGGCACGAAGCCGCCGATGAACAAGCCCCAGTCCCAGGCGTTGCGCCAGCGCGGATCGGGAACCTTGCTGCGGAAGTCAAAGCCAACGGGGCGGAAGAACAAAGCGAATAGCGCCACGATCAGTGCGATGTACAGGCTGGAAAACGCGGCGGCATATACCAGCGGCCAGGCGGCGAACAGCGTGCCGCCAGCGGTGATGAACCAGGTCTGGTTGCCTTCCCAGGTGGGGCCGATAGTATTGATGATGATTCGGCGCTCGGTATCGTCTTTGCCGAGGAAGGGCAGTGCCATGCCGACGCCGAAGTCCCAGCCATCGGTCAGCGCAAATCCAAGCAGCAGCACGGCGACAAAGCACCACCAGATCACTTTATAAGTTTCGTAATCGAAGATCATGGTTTTTGCTCCCAATGGTATTTGCCGGTATGCAGGGCGCTTGGGCCCAGGCGGGCGTACTTGAACATCAGCTTCAGTTCAATAATCAGCAGCACCGTGTAGAACAGGGCGAAGCCGGCCAGGCTGAAATACAGGCTTGAGGGCTGGATGCTGGACGCCGACAGATGCGTCGGCAGGATGCCCGCAATCGTCCAGGGCTGGCGGCCATATTCGGCGACGATCCAGCCGAGTTCCGCTGCCACCCAGGGCAGCGGAATCGCCACCACGGCCAGCTTGAGCAGCCAGCGCTGCGGCGCCAGCCGCTTGCGGATCAGGAAATAGAACGAGGCGCCGAAGATGAACAGGAACAACAGCCCCAGGCCGACCATGCCGCGGAAGGCCCAGAACATCGGTGCGACCTTGGGAATGGTGTCGTTGACCGCCATCCTGATTTGCGCTTCGGTGGCGTCGACCACATTCGGCGTGTACTTTTTCAGCAGGAGGCCGTAGCCGAGGTCTTTCTCCAGTTCCTTGAATGCGGCAAACGCTTCCTGCGATTTGTCGCCGGACTTGATGCGCATCAGCGCGGCGTAGGATTTCATGCCGTTGCGGATGCGGACTTCGTGCTGCTTTTTCAAATCCGTGATGCCGATAACCGGCTTGTCGATGGAACGGGTAGCGATCAGCCCCATCACGTAAGGAATCTTGATCGCGTAATCGGTGTGTTCCTTTTCATCGTTTGGCAGGCCGAAGACGGTGATGCCGGCCGGCGGCGGCTCGGTGTGCCATTCGGCTTCGATGGCGGCCAGCTTGACCTTGTTCACTTCACCCACGGTGTAGCCCGATTCGTCGCCCAGCACGATCACTGAAAGCGCGGACGCCAGTCCGAAACCGGAGGCCACGGCGAAAGAACGCAGCGCGAACGGCACGTCGCGCGCCTTGAGCAGGTAGAAGGCCGAGATGCCAAGCACGAACATCGAGGCGGTGACGTAGCCGGCCGCCACGGTGTGCACGAATTTGACCTGGCCGACGGGATTGAGAATGACGTCGGCGATGCTGGTCAGCTCCATGCGCATGGTGTCGACATTGAATTCCGCACCGACCGGGTTGTTCATCCAGCCATTGGCGATCAGGATCCACAGCGCGGACAGGCTGGAACCCAGCGCCACAAGGAAGGTCACGCTTAAGTGCTGCACTTTCGACAGTCGCTGCCAGCCGAAAAAGAACAAGCCGACAAAAGTGGATTCGAGGAAGAAGGCCATCATGCCTTCAATCGCCAGCGGCGTACCGAAGATGTCGCCCACGTAGTGCGAGTAGTAGGCCCAGTTGGTGCCGAACTGGAATTCCAGCGTGATGCCGGTTGTGACGCCCATGGCGAAGTTAATGCCGAACAGCTTGCCCCAGAATCTGGTCATGTCGCGGTAAATCTCGCGGCCGGTCATCACATAGACCGATTCCATGATGACCAGGATCCACGACAACCCCAGTGTCAGCGGGACAAAGAGGAAATGGTAAAGCGCGGTGAGCCCGAACTGCAGCCGGGACAGGGCGACGACTTCATCGACGGGGGCCATCATTCACCTCTTGAAGTGGAGTGGTGGGCGCGGGGGCGGCGAGAAGATGACTTTCGACCTGGGAGGTCGGCATCCGCATCTTCCTGGCCAGTGGATGTGAAAAGAAGAAGTGCCACAGCAAATACAGCAGCACGATCTTGACGAAGAGCGCCAGTGAGATCGCTAAGGCCAGGCTGCGATGGCGGGGAAGTTTCATTTCAATTCCAGGTATTTCCCGGGCTTATACAACCCGAATCCTTGCGCTGTATAATTGAGTATATTGCGCTTTTAGAAAGGGAAGCTGATGAAACGTTTCACTGCTGTATTGCTGTTATGCGCTGCTGGTGTTGCCTCTGCCGCAGATATCACTGTATCCGCAGCTGCAAGCCTTAACAATGCTTTCCGTGAGGCAGCATCTGCCTACGAAGCCGCCCACCCTGGCGACAAAGTATTACTGAATTTCGGCGCGTCGGACGCGCTGGTGGCACAAATCGCCAAGGGAGCTCCCGTCGACGTATTCGCATCCGCCGACCAGGATGCGATGGACAAGGCGCAGGCCCATGTCGCGCCGGGCAGCCGCCGTGATTTCGCCAGCAACCGCCTGGTGGTTGCGGTTCCCGCCCAGAGCACGCTGCAATTGAGCACCCTGGCAGACCTGGGGCAGCCTGGCGTCAAGCGCCTGACGACTGGCAACCCGGCCAGTGTGCCGGTCGGCCGTTACACCAAGGCTGCGCTGGAAAAGGCCGGTCAGTGGGCGGCGCTGGAGCAGAAATTCGTTTTCGCCACCAATGTGCGCCAGGCGCTGGACTATGTCGCGCGCGGCGAAGTGGAGGCGGGCTTTGTCTACCAGACGGATGTGGCCTCCCAGGCCGATAAAGTGCGCTCGGTGATGGCTGTATCAACCGTCACGCCGATCACTTATCCGCTGGCTGTGATCAAGGAGGCGCCAAATGCCGCTGGCGGGCGTGCGTTTGCGGACTTCATCATGTCGGCCGGCGGCCAGGCCATCCTTGCCCGTCACGGTTTCGGCAAGCCCTGATTTATGGATGCTGCGCTGATTGCCCTTGGATTGTCACTGAAAGTGGCCTTGTGGGCTACCTTGATTGACCTTGTGCTGGGCGTCGGCTTTGGCTATTTGCTCGCGCGGGGACGATTCTTTGGGCGCGACTTGCTTGATGCCTTGCTTACGCTGCCGATGGTAATGCCGCCGACGGTGCTGGGCTATTACCTGCTGGTGCTGATCGGCCGCAATGGCCCGATCGGGCATTGGCTGCAACAGCATTTTGGCATCAACTTGATTTTCACCTGGCAGGGCGCAGTGATTGCCGCGGCAGTCGTGGCTTTCCCGCTCGTGCTGAAAGGCGCGCGATCTGCTTTCGAAGCCGTGGACACGCAGCTGGAGCAGGCCGCGCGCGTGCTGGGCGTCCCACCGATTGGCGTGTTCCTGCGAATCAGTTTGCCGCTCGCCTGGCGCGGCGTATTGGCCGGCACCTTGCTGGCGTTCGCGCGTTCGATGGGAGAATTCGGCGCCACGCTGATGGTGGCAGGCAGCATTCCGGGCAAGACGCAGACGCTGTCAATTGCGGTCTATGAGGCGGTGCAGGCGGGGCAGGACGATACGGCCAATCTGCTGGTGCTTATTACTTCGGTTACCTGCATCGTCGTGCTGGTAGTTGCCAATCGCCTGGTGCCGAATCGTTCACAGGGGGCGGTATGACGATCCGGGTCAATATCCGCAAGGCGCTGTTAGCCGGGGCGCGCAAGTTCCAGCTCGATGCGCAGTTTGAGTCCGATAGCAAGCGCGTGGTGATTTATGGCGCTTCCGGCGCCGGCAAGAGCCAGATGATGAAGGCGATTGCCGGCCTGTCTCGGCCGGACAGCGGCCTGATTGAACTCGACGGGCGCAAGCTGTTTGACGGCAGCAGCGGCATCGATGTGCCGGCGCGCGCGCGACGTGTGGGCTATCTGTTCCAGGACTATGCACTATTCCCGCACCTGAACGTGCGGCAGAACATTGGCTTTGGCTTGCAGCGCGGCTGGTTTAATCCGGCGCCACGCCACGAGCCGGAAGCGGTGCGTTATTGGCTGGAAGCCTTCGGGCTGGCCGAGGTGGCGCACCAGAAGCCGGCGGAACTGTCCGGCGGCCAGCGGCAGCGGGTGGCGCTGGCGCGTGCGCTTGTGGCCGAACCAAGTGCGCTGCTGCTCGACGAACCCTTTGCTGCGCTGGATCCGGCGCTGCGCGTGCGCATGCGCGCCGAACTCGATGCGTTGCAGCGGCGGCTCGATATCCCGATGCTGCTGATTACGCACGATCCCGATGATGCCGCTACTTTCGGCGGCCATGTATTGACGATGGCGGACGGCCGCGTGGCCACGGAGGGAAGCAATGGGTAAGCAAGTAGCGCTGCAAGGCGAAGTCTGGATCACGCTCGATGGCGAAAGCTTCGGCGGCCACCAACGCGTGGAGCTATTGGCCAGCATCGCCGAACACGGCTCGATCACGCAAGGGGCCAAGGCAATCGGCATGAGCTACAAAGCCGCTTGGGACGCCATCGACGCCATGAACAACCTGGCCGGCGAGCCGCTGCTGGAACGTTCGGCGGGTGGCAAGGGCGGCGGCGGCACGCGGCTGACCGAGCGCGGTGCGCAACTGGTAGCGAACTTCCGCCGCATCGAATATGAGCATAGCGTGTTCATGAAACACCTGACCCGCCAGTCGCAAGGATTGGCAGATGATTACCTCCTGTTGCAAACAATGAAAATGAAAACCAGCGCGCGCAATCAATTTTCAGGCACTGTGGCGGCAATCAAGCCCGGTGCAGTGAACGACGAAATCCTGTTGCGCATCGTTGGCGGGCAGGAGATTGTTGCAATCATCACACACGAGAGCACGGAAAGCCTGGGCCTGCGTGAAGGTGGAGAAGCGTTCGCACTGGTCAAGGCTTCGTCGATTATTCTGGCTGTCGGCGAGACCGGCAAACTGTCGGCGCGAAACCAGCTGCGCGGCACGATTTGCCGCGTGCAGCCTGGCGCCGTGAACTCCGAAATCACCATCGCCTTGCCTGGCGGCGGCACCGTTGCGGCCACCGTCACGCGCGACAGCGAACAGTCCATGGAGCTCGAAGTGGGCATGGAGGCCACAGCTTTGTTCAAGGCGTCAAGTGTAATTATTGGTGTTCCGATATAAATTCCTGTAGGAAACAAACTAGGGTTTTGCTAAGCTAATCGGCTTCGGGCTTGCGCCTGTCCTTTAGGAAGCCGAAATGGAACTGCTTGCAAAATTCTTTCTTAGCCAGGGGCGCATCAATCGTCGCACCTGGTTTTCCCGCATCGTCATGCTCGGACTGCCTTGTCTTGCCTTCGGCATGCTGGCCTATGAGCTGATGGGCGATCCCGGCGCCGCGCTGTTCGCGCTGGCCTTCACCTGGGGCGCGCTCGCCGTGTCCACCCAGCGCATGCACGATATCGGCCGCTCCGGCCTGAGCCTCCTGCTGCTCCTGATTCCCGTCCTGGGCCCGCTCTGGGTGCTGCTCCTCGTGTTCCGCCGCGGCGGCGAGGGCAAGAACCGTTACGGCGAAGACCCGCTGTCGCGCCACGATTATCTGCAAGTGAACATCGCAAAGTAAGCCTATGCCAACCGTAAACGACGTCACCCAGCTCAACCCGATCAATGTCTACGCGGTAGCAACGCCGTCCACCACGGCGGACTTGCAGGATGCCTTGCGTAAGACTTCGCTGCCGATTTCCATTGGCGGCGGCCATTTCAGCATGGGCGGGCACACGGCCAGCCCGGGCAGCCTGCACCTGGACTTGCGCGGCATGAACCGCGTGCTCGAATTCTCGCCTGCCGATCGCCTGATCCGCGTGCAGGCCGGCATCCGCTGGTGCGATATCCAGCGCTTTGTCGACCCGCATGGACTGGCGGTGAAGATCATGCAGACCTACGCCAACTTCACCGTGGGCGGGGCGCTGTCGGTCAATGCGCATGGGCGCTACATGGGCCTGGGCCCGGTGGTTCTGTCCGTGCGGTCCATCACGCTGGTGCTGGCCAACGGCGAAGTGCGCGAAGCCAGTCCGCAGAAGAATAGCGAATTGTTTTACGCAGCCATCGGCGGCTACGGTGCGATCGGCATCATCGCCGAGGCGGAGCTGGAGCTGGTGCCGAACACCCGCGTGCAGCGCAGCAGCGTGAAAATGACCACCAAGGATTATCCGGCCTGGTTCGATGTGAATGTGCGCGGCCGCAAGGAAATCACCTTCCACAACGCCGACCTGTACCCGCCCCAGTACAACCGGGCGCGCGCCGTCACCTGGACCGAGACCGACCTGCCGGCCGATACGCCGCGCCTGCAGCCGCTGAACCGCCGCTATTTGGCGGAGCTGTATTTCCTCTGGTCGGTGTCCGAATCGCCGTTCGGTAAATGGCGCCGCGAATATTTGCTCGACCCGCTGCTGTTCTGGAAGAAGAAGGTCCACTGGCGCAATTACGAAGCAGGCTACGACACGGCGGAACTGGAGCCTTTGGGCCGCAAGGAACGCACCTATGTGCTGCAGGAGTACTTTGTGCCTTGCGAACGCTTGCCGGAATTCGTGCCGAAGATGTCGGCCATCCTGGCCAAGCACAAGGTCAATATGATCAATATCTCGATCCGCCATGCGCTGTCCGATCCGGGCACTTTGCTGGCGTGGGCGCGCGGGGAAACCTTCGCCTTTGTGCTGTACCACAAGCAGCGCACCCGCGACAACGCGCGTGAACGCGTGGGCGTGTGGACGCGCGAGCTGATCGACGCGGTGCTGGAATGCGGCGGTACTTACTACCTGCCGTACCAGCTGCACGGCACGCACGAGCAATTCCACCGCGCCTACCCGCGTGCGAAAGAGCTGTTTGCGCTGAAACGCGAGCTCGATCCTGAATACCGCCTGCGCGGCGCGCTGTGGGATAAATACTATGCGCCGACCCTGAACCTGAACGCGGAAGGCGAGGCTGCACGCCGTTCGCTGTTCCACTCCGTGTACGGCAGCGAGCGCGAAGCGGACAAGTTCTATGCCTTCCTGCAGAACATCTTCAACCTGTTCCCGGAAGACCGTTTCCACACCCTGATCCGCAAGGCGACCAGCGAGAATCACGACGAGGAAGCCATCTACCGCGCCGTGCAGGCCGGCCTGCCGGGCATTTCGCCGCCGCTGTCGCTGCTGCGCTATGCGCTGCCGTCCCTGGTGGTGCAGAAAGAGGAAATGGGCAGCCAGGCCAAGCGCCTGCTGGGCGACAAGCCGCTCAAGGATTACGTGGAAATCGGCACCACCGGCCGCTACGTCAAAGCGCTGCGCAAGCACCTCAAGCTGAATGGCAAGGTGACCCTGGTGCACGACAAGGCGCCGGGCTATTCGCCGGTCGATATCGTGGAACGCGGCGGCCTGCTGCAGGTCGGCAACTTCGTGCAGATGAAGGATTACGCCCCAATCGATTTGCCGGCGCAAAGCGCGGACCTCGTGAGCTGCTTCGTCGGCCTGCACCATATGGAGCCGCAGAAGCTGGCGCCGTTCCTGGAATCGGTGGCGAATATCGTGCGCCCCGGCGGCTACTTCGTCGTGCGCGACCACGATGTGAAAGACCGCACCATGGACGATTTCGTCAGCCTGGCGCATTGCGTGTTCAACGCGGGCTTGGGCGAGCCGTGGGCGAACAACGCGTCCGAGCTGCGCTTCTTCGCTTCGGTGGATGACTGGATCAAGCGCGTGGAAGCGGCGGGTTTTGAACACACGGGCGACCGCATCGTGCAGGATGGCGATCCGTCGGCAAATGTCCTGATGGCCTTCAAACGGGTGTGACATGCGCAAACTCTTGCTGGCTTTAAGCCTGCTGCTTGCCTGCCTGACCAGCGCAGCGGAGAGCCCCATTGCGCCGGAACAGCGGCGCAGCGTGGAGCAAACCTTCCTGACGTACCCGGAATGGTTCCTGGTGCATAGCCCGGCCGAATATGCGCGGTATGTGAAACAGCATCCGGCGCACGGCTTTCCTTTCCTGGGGCATGTGGGCCAGATCTGGACCAGCTATGCGGCGGTGACCGAGGAGCAGGTGCGCGCCAAGTACCCGAGCAACGCTGGCTACCATGTGATGATCGGCGTGATCGGCAGCAGCACCACGGTGGAATACGGCTTGCGTTCAATGTATGAAAACACGCTGGGCCGCATCAGCTGGGCCACCGCCTCCGGCCTGACGCCGGAAGATGAATACGGCGCGCGCGTGGCGCAGGATTACGTCGACTTCATTCGCAAGGAGCCGTGGTACCTGTACGATTTTGCAGGCAAGCTGAAAGGCCTATGGGCGGATACGCCGCTGTTCGGCTCCGACATGCTGCGCAAGCTGGAGCGCCGCTATGCCCTGACCACTGAGTACCTGATCAAGGCAGCCTACGGCAAGTTGATCAAGCTCGCCACCAGTGCAGCCTACGAGCCTGCCCTGATGACGACGCAAGTCGTCGCAGACCATGAGCCGTACGACCTGGCCGACCTGCCTAACGTCAAGTTGCTGCGCATGCTGGATGATGGCCGCGCCGTGCTGGAGCTGCCGCGCTATTACGACTTCCGCCTGGCCGCAACCAAGCTTGGACTGCAGGATGTGCAGTTGCAGGACATCGCAGGCAACAGCGGCGTGATCCTGGTGACGGTGCTGACGCGCGGCCATGGCACGGCGGCGCCGTCGGACAGCCGTGTGCTGTTCGACCAGCCTATCCTGACCGAGCCTGGACGAAGACGGGTCGCGCTGGTGCTGCCGGTCGCCGCGCTGTCACGCTACCTGGTTGACGCGCCGCGCCAGGGCGTGGAAGTAGAGCACGTGTATGACTATTAAGCGTTTGCTGGCCGTCGTACTGCTGGTCCTGGCCGGCAGCGCGGCCGCGTGGGGTATTTCCGTCGTGCGCCAGGCGGACGCACGCCAGAACGGCAAGCGCGAAGAACTGGCGCCACAGGGCGGTGAATACGTGGACGCCGGTGATGCGCGCATTTTCATGCAGCGTTCCGGCAACCGCGACGCGCCGACCGTGGTCTTCCTGCATGGCACGGGTTCGTGGAGCGAGACCTGGCGTGCGTCGATGGAAACGGCCAACAAGGCCGGCTACCAGGCCATTGCGCTCGACATGCCGCCCTTCGGTTATTCGATCCCGCCGGTCAACGGCGAATACGACAAGCAGAAGCAGGCCGCCCGGCTGCGCACGGCCCTCGATAATGCCGGCATCCGCCGCGCCGTGTTCGTCGCGCATTCCTTCGGTGCGGCGCCGCTGATGGAAGCCTTGCTGTCAAATCCGGACGAGGGCAGGGTGCTGTCCCTGGTGCTGGTCGACGCGGCGCTGGGACTGGACAGCTCGCAAGCCGACGGCAGCGACAGCATGCTCCAGTCCGTTCTGCGCTGGCGTTGGGTCGGCCAGCCCTTGGCGGCGGGTTTCCTGACCAAGCCCGAGTACACGGAGATCTTGCTGAAAAGTTTTGTCAGTGAAAAAGATAAAGCCACGCTCGCCTGGCAGCAGATCTACCGCCAACCCCTGGTACTGGAAGGCAGCTACAAGCACGTTGCCGCCTGGCTGCCGGAGTTGCTGGCGCGCCGGGGGCATGCCGCAAGCGACTTTCCGGACGCCTATGGCCGCATCAACTGGCCGGTGACCTTGCTGTGGGGCGAGACCGATACGATCACGCCCCTGTCGCAGGCTGAGCACCTGCAGCGCCTTGTTCCCGGCGCCAAGCTGGTACGCATTCCGCGTGCCGGGCATATTCCGCAGATCGAGGAGCCGGAACTGTTCCAGGAAGCCCTTGCGGGCATCCTGCGGGACGCGCGGCGCTGATCCGGGCTGGGCGTGGCGTTAGCCCGCTTCGTCCGGCTCGTCCGCTCCGGGCTTGCCTCCCTGCCGGTTGCCGCTGCGGGCGGTTTGCCGGCTTTCGCCCCCCTTGCGCCCGATCTCGGCCATGTGTTCGCGGTTGCGGCTGACCACTTCGCCGCCTTTTTGTCCGGCCCGGCGCGCCTCTTCCGAAGTGAATTCATGCGCCGTGCCTTTCTGGTGCGCGGCCTGGCCGCCCTTGCTGGCAATCAGGCGCTGGGTTTCCTTGTCCATCGCTGCGAAGCCACGCTTGCCGTTGCCGGCCCTGACCTGCTCGTCCTGTGTCGCCATGATCCACCTCCCTCAATGTGCCCAAGATTCCGGGCGCGGGCCCGGGCCGCTAGCAGCCTCGTGGCTGCTACCTGGGCTTTGAGGGAAGGTGTTCAATAAAGTTCAAACTTTTTTTCGCTTCAGGAGCCTGCCTGGCCGGTGGCCGAACGTTCGCCTTCCGCTTCCTCGGTATTGTTGCCGCGTACCGGCTGCGCGCCGAAGTCGTGTTCCAGTTCTTCCTTACGGTCTTGCAGCTGTTCGCGCAGGCTGGAGAGGTCGGCATCGCTTTGCCGCATGGCTGGGAACATTTCCTGTTCTTCCTCGCGGACGTGGTGATCGACGCATTCGCGCAATTTCTGCACTGTGCTATCGAGTTCGCTGGCGCCGACGGCCATGCCGCGGATGTGCTCCACCAGCTCCTTGATGGAGCCGTGTTCTTCCAGCGCCTCATCCACCTGGTCTTGCTCGCCCGTTTCGGCGCGCACGGCGGGGTAGAAGATTTCTTCCTCGATGGTGGCGTGGATGGTCAAGTCCATGCAGATCTGCTGCGCCAGGTCGTGCTTCAGGCCCTGGTGCGAGGCATCGCATTTGTCGAATTCCTGGAAGAGTTTTTTGACCTTGTCGTGGTCGGCGGTGAGTAGCGCCACGGCATCCTTCGCCGTGGCGTTCTGGTTTTGCGGGTTCATGATGACTCCTTCAATGCGTCGGTTGGGCCGCACAGAAGGAGCCGCAGGGAAGGGCGCTCAGGCGACTTGCAGCACCAGCTTGCCGAAGTTCTTGCCTTCGAACAGCATGGCCAGCGCCTGCGGGAATTTTTCGATGCCTTGCACCACGTCTTCCCGGCTCTTGATCTTGCCTTCCTGCAGCCATTTGCCGAGCGCGGCAACGGCCACGTGGTAGCGGTCGGCGTAGTCGAACACGACCATACCTTCCATGCGCGCGCGGTTGACCAGCAGGGACAGGTAGTTGGCTGGTCCTTTGACCGGCGTCGTGTTGTTGTACTGCGAAATTGCGCCGCAGATCACGATGCGGGCCTTCATGTTGATGCGCGTGAGAACGATGTCGAGGATGTCGCCACCAACGTTGTCGAAGTATACGTCAACGCCATTTGGACAGTGTTCCTTCAGGCCGGCGCGTACGTCGCCGCCCTTGTAGTCGATGCAGGCGTCGAAGCCAAGCTCATTGACCACCCAGTCGCATTTGGCTGTGCCGCCGGCAATGCCGACCACGCGGCAGCCGAGCTGTTTGGCCACCTGGCCGACGGTCTGGCCGACGGCGCCGGCCGCGCCGGAGACGACCACGGTTTCACCGGCTTTCGGCATCCCCACTTCGATCAGGCCAAAGTAGGCGGTCATGCCTGGCATGCCGAGGGTGTTGAGCCAGGTGGTGGCCGGGGCCAGGCGGGTGTCAATCTTGTGCAGGCCGGCGTGGCGGTCGTCGGCGGCGCCGATCCAGTACTGCTGCACGCCAAAGCCGCCGCCAACCTGGTCGCCCACGGCAAAGCGCGGGGACTTGGAGGCAATGACTTCACCCAGGCCGCCGGCGCGCATGACTTCGCCGATGCCGACTGGGCGGATATAGGATTTGGCGTCGTTCATCCAGCCGCGCATGGCGGGGTCGAGCGAGAGGTAGTGCGTCTTGATCAGCACCTCGCCGTCGGCCAGTTCGCGCACTGGCTCCTTGGTGATTTGCCAGTCGCTATCCTTAGGCAGGCCGACCGGGCGGGCGGCGAGGCGGAACTGGGTGTTCTCCATTTTCACTCCTTTTTAGAAATAGTACGGTCATTCTATTCCGTATTTTGGCAGCCGTGGCAATGTTCATGCGACAATACTGTCCCGCCCATGACCTGAAAGTGCCATGACTCACCCAGAATACATCCTCACGCTCTCCTGCCACGATCAACGCGGCATCGTTCATCGCGTATCCGGATTCCTGGCCGAGCATGGCTGCAATATCATCGATTCCGCCCAATTTGGTGACGCGGAAACGCAACGCTTCTTCATGCGCGTGCACTTTGCGCGCGAGGATGCGGCGGTCAGCGATGCTGTGCTGCGCGAGGATTTCGCGAAGGTGGGGGCGAGCATGGGCATGGAATGGGCGCTGCACGATGCGCACGCCAAGCCGCGCGTGATGCTGATGGTCTCCAAGATTGGCCACTGCCTGAACGACCTGCTGTTCCGCTACAAGAGCGGGCTGCTGCCGGTCGAAATTCCGGCCATCGTGTCCAACCACATGGACTTCTACCAGCTGGCGGCCAGCTACAATATCCCGTTCCACCACCTGCCGCTGACGGCTGGCGCACCTGAATCGGCCAAGCTGGCGCAGGAAGCGCGCGTTGCGGAGCTGATGGAAATGCACCAGGTGGACCTGGTGGTGCTGGCGCGCTACATGCAAATCCTGTCGCCATCGATGTGCGGCCGCCTGAAAGGGAAGGCGATCAATATCCACCACTCCTTCCTGCCTAGCTTCAAGGGCGCCAAGCCGTATGCGCAGGCGCACAAGCGCGGCGTGAAGCTGATCGGCGCCACCGCCCACTTCGTGACCGGCGACCTGGATGAAGGCCCGATCATCGAGCAGGATGTGGAGCGTGTCGATCACTCCATGGGTTCCGATGCGCTGACCGCAATTGGCCGCGACGTGGAATGCGTGGTGCTGGCGCGCGCTGTGAAATGGTTCGTTGAGCATCGTATCCTGCTGAACGGCCACCGGACTGTAATCTTCAAATAATAAGTAATGGCACTGAAATCTACGATCTACAAAGCGGAACTGTCCATCGCGGACATGGACCGCAACTACTACGCAACGCATATGCTGACCCTGGCGCGCCATCCGTCCGAAACGGATGAACGCCTGATGGTGCGCATTGTGGCCTTCGCCATCCACGCCGACGAGGCGCTGGTGAACGCCAAGGGCATTTCCGATACCGAGGAACCGGACCTGTGGCAGATGGACCTGACCGGCGCGATCCAGCTGTGGATCGAAGTCGGCCAGCCGGACGAGCGCCGCATCCTGAAGGCCGCCGGCCGCTCCGATAAGGTGATGGTGTACTCCTACAGCTCCGCTTCCCATGTGTGGTGGAAGCAGCTGGCCAATAAAGTTGACCGCGCCAAGAACGTCAGCGTGGTGAACATCGACGCTGAAGCCAGCGCCCAGCTGGAGAAAATGGCGCAGCGCTCCATGCAGCTGCAATGCACGATCCAGGACGGCCAGATCTGGCTGACCGACGGCACCACTACCGTGGAAATTCCACGCGAGGTCTGGAAGGCCTAAGACCGGGCGGCGCTGCTGCGCTTAGCGGCGCTCGACCTTGGTAGCGGACTTTACGAGCTTGCCGTCGCGGTAAGTCTCGTACGTGGTGAAGATGCGTTTCTGGTCGGAGTACCCGTCCGTCGTTTCCTTGCTCTGGATGACAGGCTTGTTTCCGACCATTTTGTAAATTGCCAGGAAGGTTTTGTCCGGGCCTTCGTGGTGCGCCACGCGGATCTCGCCATTGTCTGATAGTTCCAGGCCGTCCGTTGCATCTTGTTCCAGCTTGGCGAGTTCCTCGCTGGGGACAAAAGTACCGGTTTTAGTGCCCAGGTAATACTCCCAGCTGTTCAGGTAAGGACCGTTGTGCAGGGCTATGTCCATGATGCCGTCGTGATTGTAGTCTTCGACCCTAGCCCCCACATTATCCGCGACCAGATAGGTTTGCAGTATTTGCGGCGCTTTGTTGTCGCCTTTGCGCGAAATGTAGATCAGGGCGTTACCCTGCAAACCCGGCCCGAAGACGACGGCGTCAATGCGATAGGGGCCTTTCTTGTTGTCGAGGCCGATGCGTAGCGCTGGATTGCGTACCGCGGCACTGACCTTCGACAGCGCTTCGATGCGCATCTTGTATGCATCCATCAGGCATTGGCTTGTCTGTTCTTGCTGTTCGCAATCGGCGCGCGATTTGGCCCAGTCGCGCTGGTCGTTCCTTATCAGGCCTCCAGTGGCTGCATTGGCATCACGATAGACTGCAGCCAGCTTTTCATCCAGGCTGGAAAGGGTTGCGTCTGTGCAGATGACTTTTTCGACGTCGGTGCCAGCCTTGGTGCAGTCAAAGCTGGCCGCGGCGGCGGGAAGGGCTGCGGAAAACAGCAGCGTAGTGGCGAATCGGTGGCAAAATGTGGCGATCATGGTGCGCTATCTTATTGCTTTTTTACTTATCGTCCAAGGTGCGGCGCAGGCGGTCACGCAGGAGCAGGTCATGGCGGGCGCCGCTAAAATCTACGACAAGCACCTGTCTGGCCTGCGCGCCTCTTACCGGCTGGATGACAATGAGCGCTTCGCGAAGCGGGTGGCTGTTATCGCTTGGCCGCTGATCGAGCAGGCCAAGCGCGATTATCCGGACTCCGCGGGTTGGGCTTGGGAGCTGCACACGACCTCCGATGCGGAAGAAAATGCATTTGCACTGGCGGGCGGCAAGCTGCTGATCGCAGCTCCATACGTCGACCGGCTGGAGCTGAACGATGCCGAGATTGCGATGCTGGTGGCGCATGAGATCTGCCATGCAGTCCTGCTGCATAATCTTCGAGAGCATGAGGAAGCGATCAGGCTGGAGCCGCATTGGGCCACGCGTCCCTACGAGGAGCTGGAAGACGCCACCGACAACAATACGGGCTTGATGCGCAAGCTTGCGGCCTTCGATGCGCTCCAGGAAGAGGAGTCCGACCGCGAAGGAATGCGCCTTGCAGCGCGCGCCGGCTGGAAACCGTCCGACCTGGCGCGCTTCTTCCGCAAGCTGGAAAGGCATAGCAACTCGCCCAATTTCGGCTCGATCACCCATCCCGCCCCCTCGCTGCGGGCGAGGGTGGCGCGCGAGTTGGCCGCCAAGCTGGAAGCGGGCCGCTAAGCTATAATGCCCGCCATGCAAATGAAATCGTCAACCCGACTGCGCTGGATCTGGATCGCGTGCTTCGCCATCCTGATGAACGCGCTCGCGCCGGCGATTTCGCATGCGGTGAACGGCAAGCCCCGCACTTGGGAGATTTGCCTGAACGACGGCACCCGCGTTACTGGCATTGGCGAACTCGATGCGGCTACCTTTGCCGCAGCGACGGACCGCAGCAGCAAGGCGCAAGCCATGGCCAATATGGACATGGAAGACTGCTCCTACTGTTTGCCGCACGCTGGTTCGTTCGGCCTGCCGCCGTCGGACATGGCGCTGAATTTGCCCCTCGATGGCGCCACGCTGCGCCCAACGCTGTTCTACCAGTCGCCACAACCTTTGCCGGTGTGGTCGGCGTCCAATCCGCGAGGACCGCCTGCATTCGCCTGATCTCGTCCCCAATTAACGAATCAAGGAGTGAATAATGAAAAAGCAGTTCTTCGCGTTCGCAGTGTCGATCGCAATGGCCGCCACCGCAGCGGCCCAGGTTTCCGTCCGCGAGCCATGGATTCGCGCCACCGTTCCAGCCGCACAGGCTACCGGCGCATTCATGGAGCTGGTCTCCACCCAGGACGTGCGCCTGGTCGAAGTCAGCACCCCTGCAGCAGGCATCGTTGAAATCCACCAGATGTCGATGAAGGGCGACCGCATGATGATGTCGGCCGTTGACTTCATCGACCTCCAGGCGGGCAAGCCGGTGGCGCTGGCCTCCGGCGGCTACCACATCATGATGATGGACTTGAAGCGCCAGATGAGGGCCGGCGAAACCGTGCCCATGACGTTGGTGTTCGAGAAAAAGAACAAGATGCGCGAGACGGTGGAAGTGCAAGTGCCGGTCAAGCCGCTGACCTATTCGCCTCCGAAACACCGCTAAGGAGCCGACACCATGAAAAAAATCCTGATGGCCGCAGCACTGCTGGCGGCTGCGTCGGCGCACGCGCACGTCTCGCTTGAGCAAAAATCCGCCCCGGCGGCGAGCTACCAGAAATTGGTGTTCCGCCTCGGCCACGGCTGCAACGGCAGCGCCACCACGGCGGTCAGCATCCGCCTGCCGGAAGGCTTTGGGGCAATGCACCCGATGCCCAAGGCTGGCTGGATTATCGAGCGTACGCCCGACAGCCTGACCTGGCGCGGCGGGCCGTTGCCAGACGACTTCTACGATGAATTCGTCATGTTCGGCAAACTGCCGGCTGCGGGCAGCCATGTGTTCAAGATCGTCCAGTCCTGCCAGGTTGGCAGCGCGAACTGGGAAATCACGCTCGAAACGCGCTAAGGGGGCAACGTGAAATTGCAACTTAAACCGCTGGCCGCGATGCTGGCGGCGATTGGCTTCGCCTGCCCGGCGCATGCGGACCACGTGGTGACCATCAAAGGCGGCCGCCCGACTTCCTTGCCGACGCAGATCCCGGCCACCATCGAAGGCATTACCGGCGCCCAGGTGGAAGACCGCATCAACGCTTTCGACAGCGAAGATGCGCTGAAATACCTGCCGAGCCTGAACGTGCGCAAGCGCTTCATCGGCGATTACGACCACGCGGTGCTGGCCAGCCGCGCTTCGGGCACGGGCAATAGTGCGCGTTCGCTGGTGTATGCGGACGGCATCTTGCTGTCCAACCCGCTGGGCAATGGCGCAACCTATACGCCGCGTTGGGGCATGGTGACGCCTGAGGAAATCGAACGCGTCGATGTGTTGTATGGGCCATTTTCCGCAGCGTATGCCGGCAATTCGGTCGGCGCCGTGGTGGACTACCAAACGCGCATGCCGAGCAAGCTGGAGGCGCATGCCAAGCTGTCGTGGGTCGGACAGGGCTTCGACCAGTATGCGAGCCATTCGCGCCATACCGGCCGCCAGTTCAGCGCTTCGCTGGGCGACCGCGCTGGTGCGCTGTCGTGGTGGTTCGACCTGTCGCGACTGGACAGCAACGGCCAGCCGATTGCCTTCGCCAACAAACTGCTCTCCGCCGGCGTGACTGCAAAGCCGGGCGAGGCGACCGGAGTGCCGGTGACCGGCGCAGTGGCCGACCATAATCCGGCGGGCAAGGATTGGTACATCCTGGGCAGCACGAACCAGGTGAATACTGTGCAGGACCACGCCAAGGCGAAGCTGGCTTACGACATCTCGCCGACGCTGCGCGCCAGCTATACGCTTGGCTGGTGGCAGAACGATGCGGTGCGCAATGTCGAATCCTATTTACGCGATGCTTCCGGCAATTCCGTGACGAGCGGCGCTATCAATATCGGCGGCAAGCGCTTTACCTTGCTGCCTTCGGATTTTGCCGGCGCTCGCTCGGACCTTGAGCACGTGATGCATGGCCTGTCGCTGAAGACGCACGGTCGCGAGAGCTTCAATTGGGAAATCGCAGGCAGCGTCTACGATTATTCGCGCGACGTGGCGCGCGTGCCGACCGGAGGCGGGCGGGGTAACCTGACCGATATGGGCGGCAGTGGCTGGAATACGCTGGCGCTGCGCGGCAATTGGCGTGCTGGCGCGGCGCACCAGGTGGAGTTCGGCGCCCAGCGCGAGAACGCTCAACTGCGGACGCATGTGACCAGCGTAGCCGATTGGGTTGCGGGCGAGGGCGGCACGCACGTGTCTACATTCAACGGCAATACACGCCTGGAGAGCCTGTATGCGCAGGATACCTGGCGCCTGTCCCAGGAGTGGAAGGCCACGCTGGGCCTGCGTCATGAAACCTGGCGTGCGTACGGCGGTGAAATTTCCTCCGCAGCGAACAAGCTGCTGCCGTTCAGCGACCGCCGCGAGCAAGCGTGGTCACCGAAGGCCGCGCTGGCGTGGCGTGCCGACGATGCCTGGATGCTGAAGGCCTCGGCTGGCCGCGCGGTGCGTAATCCAACGGCGGCGGAGTTGTTCCAAGGCTCGATCGTCGACGACAAGATCATCAACACTGATCCGAACTTGCGTGCCGAGAAGTCGTGGACCAGCGAACTGACGGCGGAGCATATGACTGCGAAAGGCAGCGTGCGCGCTACAGTGTTCGGCGAGAGTACTCGCAACGCACTGTATTCGCAGCCGCTGACCGCGACCGTGAACACAGTGCAGAACGTCGGCAAGATTCGCACGCGAGGTCTGGAATTGTCGCAGCAGACGGATGACGTGCTGACGCATGGACTGTCCTTGCAAAGCAGCCTGACTTATGCGGACTCCAGGATCGTGTCGAACGACGCCATGCCTTCCAGCGTCGGCAAGCGTCAGCCGCGTGTGCCGAAATGGCGCGCGAATGCCTTGGCGTCATACCACGTTGGCGAGCACTGGACGGGCACGTTCGGCGTGCGTTACAGCGGAAAGCAATACGGCACGCTCGATAACAGCGATCCGAATGGCTCGACGTATATGGGCGTATCGGATTACCTGGTCGCCGACGTCCGCCTGCGTTACCGCTTCAACCGCCAATGGACCGCATCGGTCGGCATCGACAACTTGAACAACGAGAAGTACTGGGCCTTCCACCCCTACGCCCAGCGCACCGTCAGCGCCGACCTCAAGTTCGATCTCTAACGTAAGCTCCCTCAAACGCCCCGCTAGCCGGGGCGTTTTCCTTTGCGCTGCGCCAAAGCGCTCTCGCCCCAGCTTCTTAAAATCGAAGCATGCCAACCCAACACGATTCTGCATTCAAGCGCATGTTTGGCCATCCTGAACTGGTGCGTGCTCTGCTTGGATTGGTACCGAATTGCCCTGCGGGAGCGGCCGAGGGATTCGATCGGTTGAACTGCAGCTTTGTCAGCAATTCAGAGCGCCAGCGTATTGCAGACATGGTCTGGCGAGTTTATGGCAAGGATTTCTTGTTCTATTTATTGCTGGAATTTCAGTCCACGGTTGATCCGCAAATGAACCAACGGATAAATGTCTACACAGGCCTTTTATCCCAAGAGCTTTGTACGCAGCATAAATTGTCGGAACTTTTGAATCTTTTGCCGGTCGTAGTGTATTCGGGGCGCCGAAAATGGCGCAGGACCCAAGTGCAGGGGCCTGAATGGTTGAAACCGTTGATGCCAGGCGAGGTGTTTTTCTTGATTGATGAAGAATCTGCTGTTGATTCCATTGTTGGGGACGTTATTCGCCTGGCCCGCGCCGCCTCGTTAGCAGAAGTGATTCGATCGCAGGAAGCGCTGCTTGACTGGTCATTGGCGAGCGAAGAACTCCGTAAGGATGTGTTACAGATCGCCAGTGAACGGCTTGCAAAATTTGGCGTCGAACAGGAGGTCATCATGAGTGAAAGTGCTGAGATGAAAACGCGACCGACGTTTTCCGAAGAGGAGCGTGAATTGATTCACAAGTTCATCATGTCAACTTATTTGGTTTGGAAGGACGACCCCAGGGTACAACTGATAGTCAAGGAGTTGGCGGAGGCGAGGCGGAAAGGCGAGGCGGAGGGGTTGCAAGCGGGGCGGCAAGCAGGGCTGCAAGAAGGGCTGAAAGAAGGGCTACAAGAAGGGCTACAAGAAGGGCTGCAAGAAGGGCTGCAAGAAGGGCTGCAAGAAGGTCGCATTGACGCACTCAGGGAGGTGCTCAACAAAGCAAGTGACCACTACAAGTTAGAGCAAGGTGCAACCGAGAAGATAGCAAATGCAAACGTTAGCCAGCTTGAAATTTGGCTAGATAAGCTGATTGCCGGCGAAAAGCTGAACGAAATGCTTAAGGAAGATGGCCCGTGAAGCCGAAGCGACACGGGCCGGAGGAAGACTTGGTTCAGTTCGGTGCGCCTGCCAGGCGTTTGACGTTGCCGGAGCCCATAACGTTCTTGGTCACCTGCGGGTCGCCGTAATAGCTGACATCACCCGAGCCGGCCACACTGACGGTCAGCGCCTGCTTGGCCCACACCACCGCCTGGCCCGAGCCGCCGATGCTGACCGCTGCTTCGCGGGTTGCCAACTGGCCGGTGCTGACCTTGCCGGAGCCGCCGATCGATACCTTCAG
Organism: Pseudoduganella sp. GW821-FHT11H04; assembly: GCF_058807935.1. Classification (NCBI taxonomy): domain Bacteria; kingdom Pseudomonadati; phylum Pseudomonadota; class Betaproteobacteria; order Burkholderiales; family Oxalobacteraceae; genus Pseudoduganella; species Pseudoduganella sp. GW821-FHT11H04. Next base: position 249,703 of record NZ_JBXARE010000008.1, read on the forward strand.
CTTGTCGGTCGATCCGGTCGCTTTCAGGTTGCCGCTGCCGCCCAGGGAGACCGAAACGGACTGGCCTTCGATATTGCGCAGGTTAATGGAGCCCGAGCCGCCGACGTCGAAGGACAGTTGGCTGCCGCGCAACCCCTCCGCATCAACTGAGCCGGAACCGCCGACGGCAATACGCTCAAGCTTCTTGGCCGTGACGACCACTTTCAGGTGCTTGGTATCCAGTTGCAGGTTGCGGCGGGCAGGGCGGATTTTCAGGGTGCCTTCTTCCACCACGGTTTCGATCAGGGGCAGGATATTATCATCCGACTCGATGGAGACGCTCTCGGTGCTGCCGATGCGGACTTCCACCGCGCCCGGCAAGCCCAGGCCGAGGGCGTTGAAGTTGGATACTTCGCGTGCCTGCTTGATGATATTGCCACTGCCCTGCACCCGCTCGCCGGCGAACCAGCCCAGCGGCGAAGCGGAAACCATCGCGACTGGGGCGGCGGCAGCAAATACGGAAGCGGCGATCAGGGCGTTGCGCACTGCAGCAGACATTTTCATCGTGTTCTCCTATTTGAATCATTTTTCGATGGTTGAATCGTACCCATCGCGCCGTCAACGCGCCCGCGCTAAGCGACAGGATGCTCCCACGGGGGAACAGAATGCAAATCCCGGGGGCTGGACGCTGGTCCTGTATCATCTCGCCTATGCTTACAATCATCATCAAACAGGGCAAGGAGCAGTCCATCCTTGCCGGCGACCCCTATATTTACCTGTCCGCCGTCGAGCGCGTGGACGGGCGTCCTGCGGAGAAAAACAAGCCTGGCGCAACCGCGACAGTGGTCACTTCCTCCCGCAAATTCCTGGCGCGCGCCGCTTATAACGCCAAATCGCAGATTGCCGCCCGCGTCTGGACCCTGCGCGAAGACGAGCCGATCGACCACGCCATGGTGAAACGCCGCGTGCGTGCCGCCATTTCGCGCCGCATGCATTCCCTGCAATCGGCCCGTCCGGATGAACTGGTGACCATCGTCACCGGCGACGAGGACGGCTTATCCGGCCTGCTGGTGCAAAGCTACGGTGGCAAAGACGGCTACCTGGTGTGCCAGTTCCAGTCCGCTGCGGTGGAAGCCTGGAAAATCGGCATTGTGCAGGCACTGATCGCCGAAACCGGTTGCCAGAATGTTTATGAACGGGCCGATAAGCTGATTCGTGAAGGCGAGGGCCTGCACGTGAAATCCCGCGTACTGGCGGGTGAAGAGCCTCCTCAGCGCCTGACGGTTACCGAGCGCGGCCGCAGTTTCCCCTACGATATCCGCACTGGATTTGAATATCCGAAATAAATGTTGTTCACCAGCCACTTACCTTCCCTATGGCAATGAAATAGAATCATGCGAACCCAATGGAGAGCACAGGCAATATGGAAACCTCGCAAATTCGCACCCTGACGTATATCGAGAACGAAGACCACCCGGTCTTTGGCACCCTCGTCGAGCAAATCCTGCACCTGCTGAACTCCAAACTGGTCTTTTCCGACATCCTGATCCACCAGAACAGCCCTTTGCTGCTGCGCCAGCCAAAGGGCCTGGTGGCTGTGACCGATTCGCCGATTACGCGCGAAGAACTGGAAGAATTCTTTGAAGTGGTCGAGCCGAACTGGCGCGAACGCATCCAGGACCGCGCCTTCGACCGCGCGATCGACCTGCACACCGCCCGCATCCGCGCCAACTGCTTCAGCTTCCAGGGCAAGAAACGCCTGGGCTGCGTGATCCGCCGCTTCCCGAAAGAGCCGTTGGTGCTGTCGAGCCTGGGCCTGCGCCCGGCGGAAGAGAAGTTTGCACAACTGTCCAGCGGCCTGGTGCTGATCATTGGCGACACCTGCCAAGGCAAGTCGACCACCATCGCCTCCATGCTGGACGACATCAACAAGAACCGTTCCGGCCACATCATCACTATCGAAGACCCGGTCGAGACCCTGATCCCACAGCGCAAATGCGTGATCACCCAGCGTGAAGTAGGCTTCGACGGCGACGTTGAAACCTTCGACCTAGGCGCCAAGGACGCGCTGCGCGAACGTCCGGACGTGATCGTGATCGGCGAGATCCGCGATGCCGAAACCGCCCATGAAGCGCTGGCGCTGGCCGAATCCGGTCCGCTGGTGCTGGCTTCCTTGCACGCCCGCTCGACCGAGCTCGGCCTGCAAAAGATGATCCGCCTGCTGGGCAATACCGAACCGCAGCGCCAGGCCTTGGCGCACGCCCTGCGCGGCGTATTGTGCCAGGCCCTGATGCCGGCGCTGGACGGCGACCGCTACTACCTCGCCACCGAAAGCCTGACCGTCAACCCGGAAGTAGCCGCCGTCATCGAAAGCGGCAGCGTAGCCGAGTTGCGCAACGTCATGGAACGCAAAGCCGCCCCAGGTTGTTACACCATGAACGAATGCCTGCGCAAGCTGCTGGCCGAGAAAAAAGTCAGCATCGAAGACGCCCGCCACGCCACCACCGACCGCCTCGGCTTCGCCGACATGCTGTAATCCCACAGCCGAGCCTGTGTCACACCTTGGGGTCACACCCCGAATGTGACACGGCCTCGACCGTAACACGCTTGGGCTCGTGTCACACTTAGGGTGTGACCCCATGGTGTGACACGGGCTGATCCGTAGTTATTCCAATGGGACGTTGCGGAGGCGGTTGACAGTCTGGCTTTCCACTGGTGGGGCGTTGTTGTCCCATGCTCCTCGCAGGTAGGACACTACTTGCGCTACTTCTACATCATTCAGTGAGTGACTGAACGGCGGCATGCCGTATGGGCGCAGGTTGCCTGCTGTGCCGGGGGCGAAGCCTCCGTTTAAGACGATGCGGATCGGGTTGACTGCTTCGTCCATCGTCAGGGCTCGGTTGCCGTTCAGCGGCGGGTAGTGCGGGGCGATGCCTTCGCCTTTTTCGCCGTGGCAGTCCATGCATTGGCTGCGGTAGATCTTTTCGCCGACGGCCAGCCAGGCGGCTGCTTCCGGTTCTTCGGAGCGTTTGTACGGGGCGCGCTTGCCGCTGTCGTTCGGAAGCGATTTCAGATACACGGCCATGGCGCGGGCGTCTTCGTCGCTCAAGTGCTGCAGGCTTTCGCGTACCACTTCCGCCATCGGTCCGAACACGGTGGCGCGTTGTGAGATGCCGGTTTTCAGCAAATCGGTAATGTCTTTCATGTCCCATCCACCGAGGCCTGCTTCGCGGTCGGAGGTGAGCGAGGGGGCGTACCACCCCAGCACAGGAATCAGGCCGCCGGACAGGCTGTTGTCGCTGGCGCCGAGTGCATTGCGTTCACTGTGGCAGGCGATGCAGTGGCCGGGGCCTTGCACCAGGTAGGCGCCGCGGTTCCATTCCGCGGATTTGCTGGTGTCTGGCGTGTACACGGCGGGTTTGAAGTAGAGCGCGCGCCATACGGCGAGCATGGTTTGCTGGTTATATGGGAAGCGCAGGGTGTGCGGCTGGCTGGCCTGCTTCACTGGCGTGATGGTCTGGAAGTAGGCGTACATCGCGTCGGAATCGTCGCGCGTCATCGCTGTGTAATTCGTGTACGGGAAGGCCGGATAGAGCAGGCGGCCATCCTTGGCTTTGCCGTTGTGCAGGGCGTTCCAGAAGTCGTCGGCAGTCCAGTTGCCGATGTCGGTTTCCTTGTCGGCGGTGATGTTTGGCGAGACCACGTTGCCGAACGGTGTTTGCAGGGCGCGGCCGCCGGCGAAGGCGGCGCCGTCGCGCGTGGTGTGGCAGGCCATGCAGTCGGCTGCCTTGGCCAGGTAGGCGCCGCGTGCGATCTTTTCGGCGGCCGGCATGTTTTGCGAGGCGGCGCTTGGCGCCGGGCCGGTGTCGTGCTTGGGCCAGATGAAGCCGACGGCTGCAACGATCAGCAGCAGCGGCACGGCGATGGCGATTTTGGCGTTGCGGTTCATTGTTCGTTCTTCTGTTTGGGGATGCCGCCGCATTCCATCGGCAGTGGCTTGGGCAGGGAGGCGGCCGGGCGCATGTTGGCATCTGCCGGTTGCGCTGCGAGCCAGCCGGAGACCGCGGCGACGTCGGCTTCACTCAGGCGGTTTGCCACGTCGGCCATGCAGTCGGGCGCGTGCGCCTTGCGCTTCTTGTTGCGCCATGTGCCGAATTGCGCGTTGATGTAGTCGCGCGGCAGGCCAATCAGTCCGGGGATGGCAGGATCCACGCCGGTCATGGTGTCGCCATGGCAGGATATGCAGGCGGGCACTTTGCGCGATGGGTCGCCTTGGTGCACAAGCACGCGGCCTCGTTCAATCATTTGCGCCGTGGCGCTGCTAGGCGCCGGCGGCGGATAGGGGGCGTGCTGTTCGGAGAAGTATTGTGCGATCTCGCGCAGGTAGGCGTCAGGCAGTTGTTCGACCATATAGGTCATCATCGGGTACTGGCGCCTTCCTTCCTTGAAGTTCAACAGCTGGTTGTACAGGTAGCCGGCAGGCTTGCCGGCGATGCGGGGGAAGAAGGCGTCGCCTTGTTCATTGGCTTTGTGGCAGGCGACGCAGGCGGCGACGCGCTGCTCAATGGTGTCTTTCAACTGGCCTGGGGCGGCCGCCAGTACGGGGCCTGCCAGCAGCAGGGCGCCAAGCGGCAAAATGCGTGAGAGAATTCGCATGATGAATCCGTTTTTCTTGTGGTGCGTTAAGGATACGCCTGCAAGGCCAAGAATAACAGGCTCAGAATAGCCATGGAACGAGGGTATCAGATTGAAGCTGTATGAAGCGCTGGCCGACGAGCTGGCAGGCTTGATGGCGGCTGGCGTGTTGCGGCCGGGCGAGAAGCTGCCCTCCGTGCGCCAGCAGCAGGAGCGGCGCGGCGTGAGTCCGTCCACGGTGTTCCAGGCTTACTACCAGCTGGAGGCGCGCGGCTTGATCGAGTCGCGTCCTCGTTCGGGCTATTACGTGGCTGCGCGGCGCGTTGTGGCGACGCCGGAGCCTGAGGTGTCGCGGCCCGATGCCGCGTCCACCATGGTCGATGTCAGCGAGCTCGTTTTCCAGGTGCTGGAAGCCAGCCGCGCGCCAGATATCGTGCCTTTTGGTTCGGCTTTCCCAAGTCCATTGCTATTCCCGCTCGATAAGCTGGGACGTGCGGTCGCTTCGAGCATGCGCCATATTGATCCCTGGAGCACGGTGGCTGACCTGTCGCCGGGGAATGCGGAATTGCGGCGGCAGATCGCTTTGCGCTATCAGCTCGATGGCGTGCAGGTGGCGCCGGACGATATCGTGATCACCAATGGCGCGCTCGAGGCGTTGAACCTTTGCCTGCAAGCGGTGGCGCGGCCGGGCGACACGGTGCTGGTTGAGTCGCCGAGTTTTTACGCGGCTTTGCAGGCGCTGGAGCGCATCGGGCTGAAGGCGGTGGAGGTGGCGACGCATCCGCGCGAGGGCATCGAGCTTGGTGCGCTTGCGGCGGCTTTAGAACAGCATAAACCGCGTGCCTGCTGGCTGATGACGAGCTTCCAGAATCCTCTCGGTAGCCTGATGCCGCCTGAGAAAAAGCAGGCGTTGGTCGATTTGCTGGCGGCGCATGAGGTGCCGTTGATTGAAGACGATGTGTATGGCGAGCTGTATTTCGGTGCGCTGCGGCCGGCGTTGGCCAAGCGCTTCGATAGCAAGGGCCTGGTCATGCATTGCAGTTCGTTTTCGAAGTGCCTGGCGCCGGGGTTTCGCGTGGGCTGGGCGGCGGCGGGACGTTATTCGCGGCAGGTGGAGAGGTTGAAGCTCACTACGTCGTTGGCGGCGGCGATGCCTTCGCAACTGGCGCTGGCGGAGTATCTGGGGCAGGGCGGGTATGAGCGGCATTTGCGGCAGCTGCGCGGGGCGTTGGCGGGGCAGCAGCGGCGGATGCTGGCGGCGATCGAGGAGCATTTCCCGGCGGGGACGCGGGTGACGCAGCCGCAGGGAGGTTACTTCCTATGGGTGGTGTTGCCGGAGTCGGTGGATGCGCTGGAGTTGCACCGCCAGGCGCTGGCTCGCGGCATCAGTATCGCGCCAGGTCCGATATTCAGCGCCAAGCGCGAGTTCCGGAATTGTATTCGGCTGAATTACGGGCAGGTGTGGGATGAGGGGGCGGTGGCCGTCCTCGGCATGCTGGTTAAAGCCCAGATTTGCCGGGTTTAGGGCGCTTGGGGGGCTTGATAGGCGGCAGCACGTTGCCAATGCCGATCCAGCGACGGTACACGCGCAAGGCGACCTGCGCATCATCCGCTGCGTAAAGGATCTGCTTTTCGTTCAGGCGCGGCGTAGCCCAGTTGGTGGTGGAAATCTTCTTCGACTTGGTCAGCGTCTGGCCGAAATATTTGGCGACCGCGCTTTTTGCGCCCAGGTCATTCTTCTGCCCCGGCACGCGCAGCACCACGCCCAGGTCGACCACCTTCAGCGGCTCAATCCCCAGCTTCGCCCGCACGCGCTTGACGTCATCCGACAAGCCAAAGCCAATTTTCAGCGTCATATCCGATTCAAGGATCGCTTTGACCGCAGCCAGGTGAGGAAAGTTGTCGCCCACCTGGAACAACCAGGCTTTCCGATCATCGGCAAACTGGATCAGGTGCGGGCCGTCCGAGCTTTCGCCCTTGACGAAAGTGGGTTTGGATTCGGTGTCGAAACCGATAGCATCCGCCGCCAGCAAGGCCGCTTGCGCAGCCTCCGCATCGGCAGCGGTTTTTACAAGCCGGACGTCGGCCAGCGAGATGCCATCATACGGCGGCAGCTCGGGGACGGCTTCCGGCGCGTCGCTCATTACTTCTTGGAGAACTTGGCGGTCAGTGCCTGCAGCTTCTCCGCGCGGCGGCGGTCGGCTTCCACGGCAGCAGCGGCTTCGCGCTCGGCGGCGCGTTCGGCCTTGCGGCGTTCCATTTCTTTCTTTTGGCGCTCCGCCAGGGTTTCCTTGGCGTGCTTGCGGTGTTCGTCGGTGACTTCAGCGCCGGTGCTGCCATCCAGGTTGAAGCGCACAGTGGCTTTTTCCATCGCGCGCAGGTAGCGCTGGGAGGAAGTATGGATGCCAAGGGCGGCGCGCATCAGCTTGCGGTTAAGTTCCGGCTGGACGGCGATCAGCTGCTTGTCGATACCGATCGACAGCGGCAGGCTGTCGCGGAACGGGGCAAACTGTTGCTGCAATTGCTTGAGCAGGGCGCGTGCGGAATTTGGGGCGGCAGGTGCGGCGGCTTGGTCTTCGGCCGGCGGCTGAGGGGTAGTGCTAGTGTTCATCGACATCGTAGGTTAATCAAGAGCCGCCAGCATACCACGAGGCGACCCTTCAGAGCATTGTCTTTTGGCTCATGATGTTGTTTTGATATCGATTTAATGAGTGCAGTGCAGCACGAATGCTTGTATAATGACAGACGCACCAAATGCAGGACGGTGCGAATTCAGTTTGGTAAAGAGTTTTCGGCCGGGGCTGCGCCGCCCTGTGTAGACCAGTTCCAGGGCATGTGCCCTCTCTAATCACTGAATCATCGGAATCGAGCCCGGTCAAGCGGGCTTTTTCTTTTCCCGATCATCCCTGAAACGCCTTCGACCAAGCGCACCTTCGGGCGCGCGCAGAGAGATATTGAATGACGAAACCTAAGACCCTGACGTTGTCCGCCAAGAAATCCACTGGATCTGCCACCACCAGCGCTCCGCTGGCCGTGCCGAAAACCAGCCTTTCCTATGTGATCGACAATGCTCAAGAGGAAGCAGGCAAAGTCACGGTAGTGAAGAAGTCGCGCCGCCTGGCCTCTGTGCCGGCCGCCGAAGCGCCGGTGGAAGTGACCGACGAACCGGTCGTGAAGACCCGCGCCCGCAAGACCGCCGCTGCGAAGCCGGTGTCGCTGGCCGTTGTCGCCGAAGAGGCGCCGGCTCCTGCCCCGGCAAAGCGCGGCCGCAAGCCGAAGGCCGCTGAACCAGCGCCTGTGACCGTGACCACCGGCCCAGCCGCCGTGACCGAAGTGCGCGACGCCGCCGTGCTGGCATCGATCGATACTTCCGGCTACCTGCTGCCGCAAGTGAAGGTGCCGGGCCGCCGTGGCCGCAAGCCAAGCGAATTCACCCCAGAAAACGATGAAGTGGCGGCGCTGAACGCCGTGGAACGCGCCGAACTGAAGGCCGCGTCCAAGGCGCGCGAACGCAAGGCCAAGGGCATCGACGCTTTCGGCATGGCCGAAGGCGCCAACGCGGAGGAGCTGGAAAAGCGCCGCACCCAGTTCAAGAACCTGATCAACCTTGGCAAGGACCGCGGCTACCTGACTTACGCCGAGATCAACGACCACCTGCCGGAAAACATCGTCGATCCGGAAGCGATCGAAGGCATCATCGCGACCTTCAACGACATGGGCATCGCCGTGTACGAGCGCGCGCCGGATGCGGAAGCGCTGCTGCTGTCCGATAACGTGCCGACCGCCGCCAGCGACGACGAAGTGGAAGCCGCTGCCGCCACCGCACTGTCGACCGTCGATTCCGATTTCGGCCGTACCACCGACCCGGTCCGCATGTATATGCGTGAAATGGGCGCCGTGGCGCTGCTGACCCGCGAAGGCGAGATCGAGATCGCCAAGCGTATCGAAGGCGGCTTGCGCGACATGATCCAGGCAATTTCCGCCTGCCCGACCACCATTTCCGAGATCCTGGCCCTGGCCGAGAAGATCGAAAAAGACGAAATGAAGGTGGACGACGTGGTGGACGGCTTCGTGGACCTGAACGAAGACGCGCCGACTCCGGCGCCAGTCAAGGTTCCTGCCGCCGCTTCCGATGATGATGAAGACGAAGAAGACCTGGACGAAGAGGAAGAAGACGGCGACGTCAACGGCGGCGCCGCCGGCTATTCGACCGAGCAGCTGGCGCAGCTGAAAGATGACGCGCTGGCCAAGTTCGCCCTGATCTCGACCCAGTTCGACAAGATGCGCAAGGCCGCCTACGGCAATGCCGCTTACCTGAAGGCGCAGGACATCATCTCCAACGAGCTGCTGGGCATCCGCTTCACCGCGAAAGTGGTTGAAAAGCTGTGCGACACCCTGCGCGGCCAGATGGAGCAAGTGCGTTCGATCGAGCGCGCTGTGCTGGAACTGTGCGTGAACCGCTGCGGCATGCCGCGCGCCCACTTCATCAAGGTCTTCCCGGGCAACGAAACCAACCTGGATTGGGTGGACGGCGAAGTGTCGGCCGGTTATCCGTACAGCGCGGTGCTGGGCCGTAACGTCCCGGCCATCAAGGAACTGCAGAACAAGATGATCGACCTGCAGGAGCGCGTGGCGCTGCCGCTGGCCGACCTGCGCAAGATCAACAAGCAGATGGCTGCCGGCGAAAAGCGCGCGCGTACCGCGAAGCGCGAAATGACCGTGGCCAACCTGCGTCTGGTGATCTCGATCGCGAAGAAGTACATCAACCGCGGCCTGCAGTTCCTGGACCTGATCCAGGAAGGCAATATCGGCCTGCTGAAGGCGGTGGACAAGTTCGAATACCGTCGCGGCTACAAGTTCTCGACCTATGCGACCTGGTGGATCCGCCAGGCGATCACCCGTTCCATCGCGGACATGGCCCGTACCATCCGCGTGCCGGTGCACATGATCGAGACCATCAACAAGATGAACCGCATCTCGCGCCAGATCATGCAGGAAACCGGTTCCGAGCCGGATATGGCAACCCTGGCGCAAAAGATGGAAATGCCGGAGTCCAAAGTCCGCGAGATCATGAAGATCGCCAAAGAGCCGATTTCCATGGAAACCCCGATGGGCGAGGACGGCGATTCCCAACTGGGCGACTTCATCGAAGACAACACCACGCTGGCGCCGCTGGACGCTGCGCTGCACGCTTCGATGCGCAACGTGATCAAGGAAGTGCTGGACTCCCTGACCCCGCGCGAAGCCAAGGTGCTGCGCATGCGTTACGGCGTCGAGATGTCGAACGACCACACCCTGGAAGAAGTGGGCAAGCAGTTCGACGTGACCCGCGAACGTATCCGCCAGATCGAAGCCAAGGCAATGAGCAAGCTGCGCCAGCCTTCGCGTTCGGACAAGCTGAAAACGTTCCTGACGGAGAAGTAAATAAAGGGGGCGTACCCCTTTTCTTAAAGGGCTGTGCGAAGGGGGACGTACCTGAAAAAGGGGTACGTCCCCTTTTTTCTTTTATGCGATGGATAGCATCAGGCGTTTGCTGAAATCGATCCCTTCGCGCAGGTGTTCGCGGATTTTGTAGAGGAAGTACGTGGCCAATACCGCGAGCAGGGCGTAGGTCATCATGTCCACTGGTGCTGGCCAGCCGATCGATTCCAGCTTGTTGTGGGCAACGCGGGCGGCGCGCATTTGCTTGGCCATGCTGCCGGCGCCGATGATCTGGCCGTCGTCGGTAATGCGCCGGGCGAGGTCGAAGCGGCCGAAGTTGTCGCGCACTTGCATCTGGCCCTTGCTGTACACGAAGGCGAGGGGGGCGTCGCGGCCCCAGACGCGGACGTTGCCGACGATGTCGCCATTGTTGTTGATGGCGGTGGCGAAGCTGTTCCCGCGGTTCATCATGACGCCAAGATCCACCGTTCGTACGCCGTCGTAGCTGAAGGCGTGCCAGCTGCGGTCGGGCATTTGCATGGTGCCGACTACGACGCCGTGGTCGTTGACGGCCATGGCAACGCTGTGGCGGTCGCCGACGTCCGGGATCTCGATCTTGCCGATGCCGGGCTTGTACATGAAGGCGCGGCGGAAGCCGTTGGCGCGGTCGGCGGCGCCCACCACGATGTCGTGGGCGTTGATGCCCAGTGCGTAGCTGTTCTTGCCGCCGAAGGTGCCCAGGTCGAGCATGGTGATGCCGGTGTCGATGAAGGCGTGGTAGGCGCCGTCATAGGTATCGGCGTGGCCGACGATGTGGCCTTGCTCATTGATCGCGGTACCGGCGCTGCTGGCGCCGCCCAGCGTGTCGAGTTCGCGCAGTCCATTGCGCTTGTCGAAACGGTAGGCGTGCCAGGTGTAGTCCGCTGCCTGGGCGGATCCGGTGACGACGCCGGCGCCGTTGATCGCGGCGGCCGTGCTTTCTTCACCGCCGAAGGTGCCGATGTCGTAGCGCTGGCCGCCCGAGCGCAGGAAGGCCTGCCGGGCGCCGTAGCCGGTGATCGATTCGAGGACAGTGTCGCCGGACTGGTTCATGTCCTTGGCGACGATGGATTCGGACATCGAGCCGCCAAACGGGCCGGCGTGGGCTGCGCCGGCGGAAAGCGCTGCCGCCAGCGCGATGACACGGAAGGCGCTGCGCATCATGCCAGCGACAGCATCTTGCTGCTGTAGTCGACACCTTTACGGATACGGTCGCGCATTTTGTACGCACCTGCCGCGGCCAGGATGGCGAGGAAGCCGAAGGTCAGCCAGTCAACTGGCGAGATGCCCCTTTTCGCAGTGTCCGATTCGACGGTGCCGGATTTCAGTTGATGGCCGGTGAAGTTGGAACCGATTACCTTGCCCTCTTCGGTGATGTCGCGCGTCACGTAAAGGCCGCCGAAGGCCGAGCGCACTTGCATCCGGCCATTCTTGTAGATGAAGGTATGCGGGGCGTCGTGGTCTTTGATTTTCACAGTGCCGACAATATCGCCATGGCTATTGATACCGTTGGCGAAGCTGGAGCCGCGGGCAATCATGGCGCCCAGGTCGATGATGCGGCCGTTCTCGTACATGAAGGCGTGCCATGCGCCGTTCGGCATCTCGGACGCGCCGACCACAATGCCGTGGTCGTTCACAGCGGTTGCTACGCTGATGCGGCCGCCCAGCGTAGGCAGTTCCATCATGCCGCTGCCCGGCTTGTACAGGAAGGCGCGGCGGTAGCCATTCGGCAGCTGCGCGGCGCCGACCACATAGCCGTCGCTGTTGATGGCGGTGGCGTAGCTGTTCTTGCCGCCCAAGGTGCCCAGGTCCAGCATCGTGATGCCGGTGTCGACGAAGGCGTGGTAATCGCCCTCTGTGGTGTCCGCATAGCCGACAATGTGGCCGGATTGATTGATTGCGGTGCCGACGCTGCTGCTGCCGCCCAGCGTGCCCAGGTCGCGAATGCCCAGGGCTTCGTCGTAGCGGAAGGCGTGCCATGCGTTGCTGGCGGTAAGTGCGCCGCCGGTGACGACGCCCTGGTTATTGATGGCGTTGGCGGTGCTGTCGCTGCCGCCCAGGGTGCCGATTTCGATATGGCGGCCTTGCGACATCAGGATGGCGCGGCGGCGGCCATCTACGTCCTTGATTTCACCGACCCATTCACCTGCTGCGTTGATGCCCGTCATCGTACTGGACTCTGTTCTTGATTCCCCCATCGGGCCTTTGGCGTGGGTGGAGGCGAAGGGCAGGGCCAGTGCGAAGGCCAGTGCAAGCGAAGCAGGTTTCATCGGCAGTCTCCGTAAATAAGAATTATTCCGAAGACTATATCTGAGAATTAGTAAAAAATATTCTCAAATTGTAATGATTAAACTTTACGTACGAACTCCGATTTCAGGCTCATGGCGCCGAAGCCTTCGATCTTGCAGTCGATATCGTGGTCGCTGTCGACCAGGCGGATGTTCTTTACTTTGGTGCCTTGCTTGATCACGCCGCCCGAGCCTTTTGGTTTCAGGTCCTTGATCACGGTGACGGTGTCTCCATCTTGCAGGATGGCGCCGACGGCGTCCTTGTAGACGCGCGCGGTTTCGCCGGCTGCTTCGGCGGCCTGTTTTGGCCACTCGTGGGCGCATTCAGGGCAAACATAGTTATCGCCGTCTTCGTAGGTATACTCGGATTGGCATTTTGGGCAGGCTGGGAAATTAGACATTGGAACTCGTATGCAGGAATTGGAAAACCCGATTTGGGCTGCGCTGACCTCCGCGCAGCAATATTTTAGCATTCAGGCAGGCCCGGCCCGGCGTTATCCGGCCGACGTGGCGCCGTTTTGTGCGGTCGCGGAGCAGGGCGTTCCCCTGTCGGCGCAAGACCTGGCCGATGTAGGCGATGGTTATTATTTTCTCGGCGCGATGCCGTCGCTGCCCGCGGGCTGGGCTTTGCAGCCGCTATCGGGTGTGCTGCAAATGGTCTACGAAGGCGGTCCAGTTGCGGCGCCCGATGCCGCCGCGATCCGCGTGCTGGCGGCCGACGATCCGGCGATGGTGGCGCTGACGAATATCGCGTTCCCGGGCTACTTCCGCCCGCGCACCGGCGAGATGGGCACGTATGCCGGCATCCACGATGAAGGCGGCAGGCTGGTGGCGCTGAGCGGGGAGCGCATGGACCTGGGCCACCTGCGCGAGGTGAGCGCTGTTTGCACCCACCCCGACTTTACGGGGCGCGGCTATGCGCGGCAGCTGATGGAATACATCATGTACGGCATGCAGCAGCAGGGCGTGCGCCCGATGCTGCACGTGGGTGCGGCCAATTCCCGCGCGCAGGGGCTGTACCGTTCGATGGGCTACGTGGCCACGCGCGAGTTGCCCCACGCGCGGCTTATTTGCCTGGGCTGATTTTGCCTATGCCTGTTGCCGATTTGTTGACGTGCTTCGGATTGCCGTAATAAGTGAAGTTGCCCATGCCCTCAACAATCAGGTTCAGGGTGTCGCTGGCATAAAGGCTGATATCGCCCATGCCGGTGAAGTTGACGTCGGCGCGTTCGGTTTTCAGGTCCTTGAGATCGGCCTGGCCAACGCCTTGTCCTTTCATGCGCAGCAGTTTGACTTTGCCGCTGGCGTACAGTGCGCCGGCGCCTTCGAAGCTGATGTCGATGCGTTCGCCGTTGATGTTGGTGACGCGCGACTCTCCGGCACCCAGCACCCGGAAGCTGGTCAGCGCCGGCACGGTGACCGTAATTTTGTCGCCTTCCTTGACGTTGATTGAGCCTTTGTCATCCTTGTCGTAGATCACACGTAGTACGCCACCTTCGACGACGGTCCGGACTTTGTTGATGTAGTCCTTATGGCCGCTCACGATAACGGACTGTGTCTTGCCGACGTCGACGTAGACGCTGATCGGGCCTTTGACATTGATACCGTAGAAGGTATCGAACTTGCGGACCTGGTCTTCAGCCAGGGCGAGGGAGGGCAGCAGCAGTGCAGCTAACAGCGTCAGGCGGAACATACGATCTCCTCATATTGGAGCGCATGATTATGACGCAAGAATGGTATTTTTGCTAAGCGGGCCCGGAATTTTTCCGGGCCCGTTCGCCAGGGGCGTTTAGCCGGTGTTGCGCAGGCCTGCTGCGACGCCGTTGATGGACAGGTGGATGCCGCGGTTGACGCGCGGATCGAGCCTGTCTTCCTCGTTACCCAGCGCGCGGCGGCGCTTGATCAGCTCAACCTGCAAGTGGTTCAGCGGATCGAGGTAAGGGAAGCGGTTGGTGATGGAACGCGCCAGCAGCGGGTTGCCTGCCAGGCGGTCATGGGTGCCGGTGATCGACTCCAGGCAGCCGAGTGTCTGGTGGTACTCCTCGGTGATGCGCTTGAAGATGCGCTCACGCAGTTCCTTGTCCGTCACCAGCTCGGCGTAGCGCGAAGCGATCGCCAGGTCGGTCTTGGCCAGCACCATGTCCATATTGGAGAGCAGGGTGGCGAAGAACGGCCAGTGCTGGAACATGTCGCGCAGCTGGGCGGTACGTTCGTCCTTGTCTCCGGCCGCGATCCAGGCGCCGATGGCGGAGCCGAAACCGTACCAGCCAGGCAGCAGCAGGCGGCACTGGCCCCAGCTGAAGCCCCAAGGAATGGCGCGCAAATCTTCGATGCGACGGGTCGACTTACGGGAAGCCGGACGCGAACCGAGGTTCAGCTCCGCGATTTCCGCAATCGGGGTGGCCGCGAAGAAGTAGTCGGTGAAGCCCGGGGTTTCGTACACCAGGTTGCGGTAAGCCTTGTAAGCCAGCTCCGAGATTTCCGCCATCGCCTTTTCGAAACCGGCCAGGCGCGGGCCGTGGCAGGCGTCGGCCGGCTGCGGCATCAGGCTCGCTTCCAGGGTCGAGCAGACCAGCAGCTCCAGGTTGCGGCGGCCGATTTCGGCGTTGGAGAACTTGGAGGCGATGATCTCGCCCTGTTCTGTCAAGCGCAGTTGGCCGTTGACGGTGCCTTTCGGCTGCGCCAGGATCGCCTCGTAGCTTGGACCGCCGCCACGGCCAACGGTACCGCCGCGGCCGTGGAACAGGCGCAGCTTGACGCCGGCCTTGGCGAAGATTTCCACCAGGGCCAGTTCGGCTTTATACAGCTCCCAGTTGGAGGTCATGAAGCCGCCGTCCTTGTTGGAATCGGAGTAGCCCAGCATGACTTCCTGGATCTGGCCTTGCTTGGCGATCAGCTTCTGCACCATAGGCACGGCCATCAGGGTTTCCATGATGCCGGCCGCGCGCTGCAGGTCGGGGATGGTCTCGAACAGCGGGATCACCATCAGGTCCGAAGTACGCTCGCCGTCGGCGCCCTGGCGCAGCAGGCCGGTTTCCTGCTGCAGCACGAACACTTCCAGCAGGTCGGACACGGTCTCGGTGTGCGAGATGATGTAGTTGCGGATCGCACGCTTGCCGTAACGCTGGCGGATGTCGCGCGCCGTGCGCAGGATGGTCAGCTCGGAGGTGGTCTCTTCGGAGTATTCGATGTACGGCGAATACAGCAGGCGTGGCTGCGACAGCTCAGACAGCAGCAGCTTGACCTTGGCATCTTCATCCAGCGCCGAGTAGTCGGCCTGCACGCCGGACTTGGCAAACAGCTCGGCCAGCACACGTTCGTGGATGTCGGACGACTGGCGCATGTCGAGCGACGCCAGGTGGAAGCCGAAGATGTCGGCCGCGCGCTTGAGGGTGGTCAGGCGCGGGCGGGCCAGCACGGAGCCGTGGTTGGCATCCAGCGACTCGATCAGCACCTGCAGGTCTGCCGAGAAATCGGCCGGGCACGGATAAGGCTCGGCGTGGCCGACTTCCTTGCGCAGGATGTTGGTCGCACCCAGGGCGCGCGCGGTGGCGGCCAGGCGGGCGTAGATGCCGATCAGGGCGCGGCGGTAAGGCTCGTCGCTGCGGTGGTCGGAAGTGTCGGTCGACGCATCGGACAGGGCTTGCAGCGCCGGCGAGCAACCAATCATCAGGGTCGACACCGACAGCTCGGCGCCCAAGGCGTGGGCTTCGTCGAGGTAGAAGTCGAGGATGGTGGTGGCCTGGCGCTCCAGTGCGTGCTGCATGGTGCCGGCGTTGACGTTCGGGTTGCCGTCGCGGTCACCGCCGATCCAGCTGCCCATCTGCACGTACGAAGCGTCGATGGCAGGCGCTTTCGGGCCGAAATGCTCGGCGATCTCGGTCTCGATATCGTCGTACAGCGCCGGCAGTTCGCGCAGGAAGGTGATGCGGTAGTAGGACAGGGCGTTGTCGATTTCGTCGGCCACGGTCAGCTTGGAGTAGCGCAGCATGCGAGTCTGCCACAGCGTCGCTATACGGGCGCGCAGCATGTGCAGGTTGGCGCTGCGCTCTTTCGGCGTCAGCGGCAGGTCGCGCTGGGCCAGCAGGCGGGCGATATCGTGTTCCGCGTCCAGGATGGACTTGCGCTGCACCTCGGTCGGGTGGGCGGTCAGGACGGGGGAAATCAAGGCTTCCTTGAAGAAGCTGGTCACGGTGTCCAGTTCGACGCCGGATTCTTTCAGCTTGTCGAGTGCAAAGCTGATGCTGCCACGTTGCGGAGCCGAGCCGGCCAGCAAGTGGGCGCGGCGGCGGCGGATGTGGTGCTGGTCTTCCGCAATATTGGCCAGGTGGGAGAAGTAGGAGAAGGCGCGCACCACCGTAATGGTCTGCTCGCGGGTCAGTATCTTCAGCATGCCGTCCAATTCCTTGGCGGCGCCGGCATCGGCTTCACGGCGGAAGCGGACGGCCGTCTGGCGAATGGTTTCTACAACGGCAAATACTTCCTCTCCTTCCTGTTCCCGCAGGACGTCGCCCAGGAGGCGGCCCAGCAGGCGGATGTCTTCTTTCAACGGCGCGTCTTTATCGGCGCTCTGGTTTACATCGTCTGTTGCACTTACTTGATTTGCCATAGTTAATCAGTCAAAAGATAAGAATGGTCGTGCAAAAGGCTTGTGGCCGCAGTCTGCATAGGGGCGCGCATGCTAGAATTTGTGGTCCTCATCATGCGCAATACACTGGTGAACGCCGGGTTAGCGCTAGCAACAGCGAAAGAATACTGGTTTTGAATACTCCCGAAATGGCCCAACAGCACCCTTCCAAATTGGTCATCGCATCGCGCGAAAGCCGCCTCGCCATGTGGCAAGCCGAACACGTTCGCGCGCGCTTGTCTCAATTATATCCGCAGTGCAGCATTGAGATCTTGGGCATGACAACCCGGGGTGACCAGATCCTTGATCGCGCCCTGTCCAAGGTGGGCGGCAAGGGCCTTTTTGTGAAGGAATTGGAGGTCGCGATGGAAGAGGGCCGCGCTGATTTGGCCGTCCATTCGCTGAAAGATGTACCGATGGAACTGCCGGAAGGCTTCGCCCTGGCAGCGGTGCTGGAACGTGAAGACCCGCGCGACGCCTTCGTTTCCAACGACTATGCCTCGCTGGCGGACCTGCCAGCCGGCGCGATCGTCGGCACCAGCAGCCTGCGTCGCCAGGCCCTGATCTCGGCGCGCTACCCGCACCTGGTGATCAAGCCACTGCGCGGCAACCTGGACACCCGCCTGGGCAAGCTGGATCGCGGCGATTACGCGGCGATTATCCTGGCCGCCGCCGGCCTGAAACGCCTTGGCCTGCCGCAGCGCATCAAATCCCTGCTGGCGCCGGAAGATTCGCTGCCGGCCGCAGGGCAGGGCGCAATGGCGATCGAAATCGCCGAACGTAAGGATGGCCTGGACCTGAAAGCCATCCTCGCACCGCTGAACGACCTGCCGACCGCGCAAGCCGTAGCAGCCGAACGCAAAGTATCCAAAGTATTCGGCGGCTCCTGCCAAGTCCCGCTGGCAGCCTTCGCCACCGTCGACGGCGGCCAGATGCACCTGCGCGCCATGGTCGCCACCCCCGACGGCACCCGCGTCGCCCGCGCCGAAATCACTGGCGCCGCCACCGATGGCGAGTCCCTCGGCGCCCAAGTCGCCGAGCAGTTGCGCGCCCAGGACGCCGAGTCCATCCTTGCCGTCTGCCAGGCTGAGCAAGCCGAAGGCATGACGCCCAACGCCGCCCCCTCGGCCTAAGTCAGGCATGCAAGCCAACCGCCCGGCCGAGTCCGTGTCAACCTTGGGGTCAGGCTCTTTGGTTGACACGGGCTCGGCCTTTCGCTGCGTTTAAATGCCAAGAAGAGTCGTCCTTACCCGCCCCATCGCCCAGGCTGAGCCACTGGCTGGCCGTATCCGTGCGCTCGGTCGCGAGGTCGATGTGCTTTCGCTGTTGGTGATATCGCCGCTGCCTGACCAGGCACCTCTGCGTGCGGGCTTGGCTGACTTGGCCGGCTATCAACTCGTTGCCTTCGTATCGCCCAATGCAATTGATGCGGCCTTCGCGCACATTCCTGCCTGGCCTATCGGCCTGCGGGCTGCTGTTGTGGGAGAGGGCAGCCGCCTGGCGCTGATCGCTAAGGGCGTTCCGGCGAGTCAAATTGCCAGCCCGGTCGATCCGACCCACAGCGATACCGAACACCTGCTGCAAGCGCTGGACCTGCCAGCCCTGCGCGGCGCCAAGGTCTTGATCGTGCGCGGCGAGTCGGGCCGTGAGCTGATGGCCGACTCCTTCCGCTCCGCCGGTGCCAAAGTCACCGTCCTGCCAGCCTACCGCCGCGCCGTTCCGGTGCTGACGCCTGACTTGGCGGCCCGTCTGACCGCGCTCGCAGACGACGGCGCCGACTGGATCATCACAAGTTCCGAAGCCCTGCGCGGTCTTGCCGGTCTGTTAAATGAATTAAACAAGTTGACAATCGTTGCAACCATGCAACATCATCACCTGATCGTCCCCCATTCCCGGATCGCCGAGACGGCAAGGGAGTTGGGATTCCAGAATGTGACCCTGACAGGATCAGGCGACGAACGGGTGCTCGCCGCGTTACAATCACGTCCATGAACGATTTGCCTAACCAAACTGATAACTTGCCAACGACGCCGGCCGCTCCGGCCGTCGAGACTCCAACCACCACTCCCGCTGCGCCAGCGAACCCGCCGGCACCGGAGCGCGATACCCTGCGCCAGCCGCTGATGATCGCGGTGGTGGTGCTCGGCATCCTGCTGGCAGCGCAAGCCTTTTATTCGAAGAACCAGGTGTTCCGCCTGCGTGAAGAGATGGCGCGCCGCCTGCAGCAGGGCGACTCCCTGAATGGCCAGACCAGCCAGCTCGCGAAGAGCGTGCAGGAAACCGCTAAGGAAATCCAGCTCAAAGTAGGCGTGCTGGAAAACCGCCAGCAGGAGGCGCAAGCGCAGCAGCTGGCGCTGGAGCAGCTGTACCAGGACATGTCGAAGAACCGCGACGAGTGGGCGCTGGCTGAAATCGAGCAAGTGCTGTCCACCGCGAGCCAGCAGCTGCAACTGGCCGGCAACGTGCCGGGCGCCCTGATCGCCCTGCAGAACGCCGACCGCAGCCTGTCCCGTTCCGACAAGCCGCAATTCATCACCATCCGCCGCGCTATCGCCAAGGACATCGATAAGCTGAAGGCGCTGCCGAACGTCGACTCGGTCGGCCTGGCTGTGCGCCTGGATAACGTGATCGCCCAGGTCGATGGCCTGCCGATGATGTCCGACGCCAAGCCAACCCCGCCGGCCGCGCCGGAGCGTAAAGCCGCGGCGCCTGCCAAGACCAAGGCCAAAGGCGCCGGCAAGGATGCCACATCCGCGCCAGTCGTCGAAGACCAGGACAGCTGGGGCTCTCGTGTGAAAAACGTCTGGCAGGAGTGGAGCAGCGATATGTGGTCGGAAGTCTCGACCCTGATCCGTGTGCGCCGCGTCGATACCCCGGACGCCATCATGCTGGCCCCGGAAGAATCGTTCTTCGTGCGCGAGAACCTGAAACTGCGCCTGCTTAACGCCCGCATGGCCCTGTTGTCGCGTAACGAAGCCGCCTTCCGCGCCGACCTGCTGGCCGCCCAGGAAACCCTGACCAAGTATTTCGACGCCAAGACCAGCCAGACCAAGACCGCACAGCAAATGCTGCGCCAACTGCAAGGCAGCAACCTGTCGATCGAAATGCCGACGCTGGCAGACAGCCTGAATGCGGTACGTAACTACAAGGCGAAGCCATAATGCGTCTCTTTATCTGGCTCGTTGTAATGATGGCCGCGGCCATCGGTATCGCCGTGACGGCTCGCTTCAACCCTGGCAACGTAGTGCTGTTCTACCCGCCGTACCGGGTCGACCTGTCGCTGAACTTCTTCCTGGTGCTGCTGGCGGCCCTGTTCATGGTGGTGTATTTCCTGGCGCGCGCATTCAACGCCACGGTCAATATGCCGCGCAAAGTGGCCGCCTACCGCCAGAACAAGCGTGAACGCGACGGCAACAAGGGCCTGCGCGACGCGCTGAAGGCCCTGTTCGAAGGCCGCTTCGGCCACGCCGAGAAGGCCGCACTGCGCGCCGCCGAATTGCCGGAAAACGCCGGCGTGGCGGCGCTGATCGGCGCCCGTGCCGCCCACCGCATGCGCCAGCAAGCCCGCCGCGACCAGTGGCTGGCCCGCATCGCCAGCGACAACAGCATGAAAACCGCGCGCCTGATGACCATGACCGAACTGCTGGTCGACGATCACCAGCCGGAAGCGGCGCTGGAAGCCGTGCGTGAACTGAATGCCAGCGGCACCCGCCATATCCACGCCCTGCAATGGTCGCTGAAGGCCGAGCAGCAAGCCAAGAACTGGCCGGAAGTGCTGCGCCTGGTGCGCCTGCTGGACAAGCACAAAGCCCTGCATCCAGCCCTGTCCGCGCGCCTGCGCGAACTGGCCTATGACGACCTGCTGTCCGATAACTCGCACGATGCGGAATCGCTGCAGCGCGTTTGGGCCACCATTCCATCGGCCGACCGCCTCAAGCCGTACGTCGCCTGCCGCGCCGCCACCGCCCTCAATGCGCGCGGCCTGCACGACGAAGCCCGCGTGGTCTGCGAAGAATCGCTGGCCGCCAACTGGGATGAACGCGTGCTGCGCGCCTACCGCGACGCTGCCGCGCCGGTCGGTTCGGCCGCGCTGCTGGTGCAGATCGAGCATTGCGAAGGCTGGGTGCGCGAGCGCCCGAACGACGCGGAACTGGCGCTCACCCTGGGTTCCCTGTGCCTGAAGCAGAAACTGTGGGGCAAGGCCCAGCGCTACCTGGAACAAGCCCTGTCCGATGCCTCCGAAGCGCGCATGGTGCGCGAATCCCACCTCAAGCTGGCACAGTTGCATGAAGCGCTGACCCAGCCTGAAGAAGCGGCGAACCACTATCGTCAGTGCGCCTTGGCAACTATTTTGTGATAGTGCTGCGCCGCACAAACGGCGCGCACTTCGCTATAATTGCAAGGTTAGACTGTCCAAAAAAGCATTAACCCGAGGAAAATCATGAGCCTGAATAAAGTACCGGCCGGCAAAGACTTGCCGAACGATTTCAACGTCATTATCGAGATCCCAATGAACGCGGATCCGATCAAGTACGAAGTGGACAAAGAATCCGGCGCCATCTTCGTCGACCGTTTCATGGGCACCGCCATGCACTACCCATGCAACTACGGTTACATCCCTAACACCCTGTCCAACGACGGCGACCCGGTTGACGTCCTGGTCATCACCCCATTCCCGCTGATCCCAGGCGTGGTAGTGCGTTGCCGCGCTATCGGCGTGCTGAAGATGACCGACGAATCCGGTGAAGACGCGAAAGTGCTGGCCGTTCCAGTCGACAAGATCCTGCCGATCTACAAGCACTGGCAGAAGCCGGAAGACCTGCAAGACCTGCGCCTGCAGCAGATCCAGCACTTCTTCGAGCACTACAAAGACCTGGAGCCAGGCAAGTGGGTCAAGGTTGACGGCTGGTACGGCCCGGAAGAAGCCAAGAAGGAAATCATGCACGGCGTGGCACAAGCCGCCAAGCAAGAAGGCTGATCCCAAGCCTGATCAAAGAAAGCATCCTGCGGGGTGCTTTTTTTTTCGCCTATTTTTTGCGAACTTCGCCCGCGGCGCAATAGGAGTTCGCAATTTATTCGCCGCAGTCTATCAATGTTATATTGATAACCACCAATAATTAAGACGGTAGAGCTCACAACATGACACCGCAACAACTCGTAGGACTTGGCGTTCGACTGTTCGCCTTTTGGTTGGGGCTAATGAGCGTCGGCACCATTGTTACCTTCTTTAGCACTTCGATGCCGGAGGGGGCGCCAAAGGGCGTGGGAATTGTCATCGCGGGTGCTTATCTAATCGGAGCGATTTTTCTCTGGGTCCTACCGATGACGGTGGCCCATCGCCTCTTACCACGAACGAGTCATCGAAATGTGATTTCTGCTGGCAGCTTCGAGATCGCCCGCGTGGGTGCCTGTTTGCTTGGACTATGGCTGCTTGTGAAAACATTGCCAACGGTTGCGTGGTATATCTTTCGCATGGTGGCCGTGACAACCGTGACTCCGGCTATCGAGGCGTTCAATTTGGATGCGAAGGTGGACATGGCCGTTATCGCCTTTCAACTCGCTCTCGCCGTGGTTCTGATCGTAAAGCCTGAGTCCTTTGCCAGGCACGCAGTCGCGCCAGCCAATTCCGAAGGGGACGGAACTGGTGGGCTCTAACAGGTCGCTCGACTTGGCCAATCGCGGCAACCAGCTTGGCAGGTTTTATTCTTGTATGGCTTTCAACTGGGACAATTTGTCCCAATGCATGCAAATCGATTTCAAGTAGTATGCGTCAGGATAGTGTCTGGTAATAGCCTGGAAATACGCAAAATGATGGAATGGATCCCTGTAGCTCTATTTACGTTCAAGTTTCTCGTGCTCGGCACGGGCATGTTCTTCGCCATTAAGTGGCATTACGATCAAGGTCAAAAGGAGAAGGCGCTGGAGGGGCGCGCGGTGCTACGCGCGAGCGGCAAAGTGACCGCAATCTTCGTGCTATCGCTCCTGGGCCTGGGGCTCGTCACCTTTGCCCTTTGCAGGACGCTTGGCCTGGACTTGACCTTCCTGTGAGGACCAGCGCCCCGTGTTAGAAATCTTCCTTGTCAGTTCTTTGGATCCGAACGATGCGGCTCGCTGGAACCAGCTTGCCGGGGACAATCCGACTACAAAGTATGAGTTCATACAGGCGCTGCACGATACCGGCTGCGCGACGCCGAAGACTGGCTGGACACAGCATTTCCTTGTGTTGCGCGAAGATTCGCGGCTGATGGGCGGTATGCTGCTTTACCTCAAAACGCATTCGCGAGGGGAGTACGTGTTTGACCATGCCTGGGCGGAAGCCTTCCTTCGGCATGGCCTGGACTACTATCCTAAGCTGCTGTCGTCCATTCCGTTTACGCCGGTGACGGGTGCGCGGCTGCTCGGCGAAACGCAGGAGCATCGCTTGCTTCTGGCGCAGGCGGCGCTCCAGGTGGCAAAGGAGATGGACGTATCGTCGCTCCACATCCTTTACCCCGATGAAGAGAGCAAGGCCGCCCTGGTCGATGCAGGCTACATGATTCGTGAGGGCGTCCAGTTCCATTGGGAGAACCAGGGCTTTGGCAGCCTGGAAGATTTCCAGGCTTCGCTGAAACATGAAAAGCGCAAGAAGCTGAAGCAGGATAGCCGGCGCGTGCGCGATGCCGGTGTGACGTTCCAGCACCTCCGCGGTGCGGAGATCCCGGCCGAGTTGCTGCGCTTCTTTTACGATTGCTATACGCGGACTTATCACGAACATTTTTCCAGCCCTTATCTGTCGCTGAAGTTCTTTGAGCAGATGCTGCATGATTCGCCCGACGCGTTGCTGCTGATCGTCGCTTCACGCGAAGGGCAGCCGATAGCGGCGGCGCTGAACCTGGTGGGCGGCGATACAGTGTATGGGCGTTATTGGGGCTGCACGAAATTTGTCTCCGGCCTGCATTTCGAAACCTGCTATCTGCAGTCGATCAAATACTGCATCGAACATGGCCTGAAGAAGTTCGAGGGTGGGGCGCAGGGCGAACACAAAATGGCGCGAGGCCTCACGCCAACCCGTACCTGGTCGGCGCACTGGATCGCCAATGGTTCGTTCGCGGATGCGATTGCCGATTTCCTTGAGCGGGAGACGGTGGCGATCGATGAATACGCGGAAGGTCTCGAAAGCCGTTCTCCATTCAGGCAAGAGTCTTGATGCGCATCGCAGATAATCCATGGCGATGTTAAAATCTTCGCCATCACCAATGGCCTGGATGAGCTATGTCGCACTCCTTCCACAATCTGTACCACCATGATTTCGCTCGTGTAGCAGTCGGCGTGCCGCGCTGCCGGGTGGCTGATCCGCTGTTTAACGCGGCGCAGACGATTGAATTGGCGGAGCAGGCGGCAGGCAAGGGCGCGGTGCTGGTGGCGTTCCCGGAACTGGGCCTGTCGGCTTATTCCTGCGACGACCTTTTCCACCAGCGCGCACTGCTGGACGCCGTGCTCGATAGCTTGCAGTCCGTGGTGGAGGCGTCGAGCCGCATTCCATCGGCACTGGTCGTGGGCGCACCGCTGCGCGTCGACCACCAGCTGTTCAATTGCGCGATCGTGGTATCGGGCGGCGTGATTCGCGGCGTGGTGCCGAAGTCCTACCTGCCCAACTACGGCGAATTCTACGAAGCGCGCCAGTTCAGCGCGGCTGATGAGGCGATTTCCAATGAAATGACCTTGCTCGGCCAGCGCGTGCCTTTCGGCGTCAACCAGCTGTTCGAGCTGGAAAACCTGCCGCTGTTCAAATTCCATATCGAGATTTGCGAGGACGTGTGGGTGCCGATCCCGCCTTCGTCTTTCGCAGCGCTGGCCGGCGCCACGGTGCTGGTCAACCTTTCGGCTTCGAATATCCTGGTCGGCAAGTCCGACTACCGCCACCAGTTGGTCGGCCAGCAGTCGGCGCGCTGCATCGCGGCCTACTTGTATTCCTCCGCCGGCAGCGGCGAGTCGACCACGGACCTGGCCTGGGATGGCCAGGCGCTGATTTACGAGAACGGCGAAATGCTGGCCGAATCGGAGCGCTTTGCCGAAGAATCGCATATGGTCTTCGCCGACGTGGACCTGGAACGCATGTCGCGCGAGCGCATGCGCACCACGACTTTCGGCCAGTCCACGCGCCGCCACAAGGCGGAAGTGTCGCAGTTCCGCACCGTGCGCTTCCCGGTCGAACTGCCAATGCACCGCGTGCTGCCGCTGGAACGCAATGTCGCGCGCTTCCCTTACGTGCCATCCAACCCGCAGCTGCGCGACAAGCGCTGCAACGAGGTCTATAACATCCAGGTCAGCGCGCTGGTGCAGCGCCTGTCCTCGTCCGGCATCAAGAATGTGGTGATCGGCGTTTCTGGCGGCCTGGATTCGACCCATGCGCTGCTGGTTTGCGCGAAAGCCATGGACCGCCTTGGCCTGCCGCGCACCAATATCATTGCAGCGACCATGCCGGGCTTTGCCACCAGCACCCGCACGCTGGACCAGGCGCGCGCGCTGATGGAATTCGTCGGCTGCACAGCGCTGGAAGTCGATATCCGGCCAAGCTGCATCCAGATGTTGAAGGACATCGGCCACCCGTACAGCGAGGGCAAGGAAGATTACGACGTCACTTTCGAGAACGTGCAAGCGGGCGAGCGCACCAGCCACCTGTTCCGCATGGCGAACCACCACAACGGCATCGTGATCGGCACCGGCGACTTGAGCGAACTGGCGCTGGGCTGGTGCACTTACGGCGTGGGCGACCATATGTCGCACTACAACGTGAACGCCAGCGTACCCAAGACACTGATCACCCACCTGGTGCGCTGGGTGGCCGAGAGCGAGCAGTTCGGCGACGTGAATTCCAGCGTGCTGTTGGCCGTGGTGAATACTGAAATCAGCCCTGAGCTGGTGCCCGGCAAGGCCGGCGACACCGCGCCGGCGCAAGTCACGCAGGACTTTATCGGCCCGTACGAGCTGCAGGACTTTAACCTGTACTACACGCTGCGCTTCGGCTTCTCGCCGTCCAAGGTGGCCTTCCTGTCCTACCATGCCTGGCGTGACCGCGAGGCTGGCTTGTGGCCGGAAGACGAGCACGTGGTGCGCAACCAGTACGATCTGAAAGACATCAAACGCAACCTGGGCATTTTCCTCAAGCGTTTCTTCCAGACTTCCCAGTTCAAGCGCAGCTGCGTGCCGAACGCGCCTAAAGTCGGCTCGGGCGGTTCGCTGTCGCCGCGCGGCGACTGGCGTGCACCGAGCGACTCGGAAGCGACTGCCTGGCTGGAAAACCTGAAGACCGTGCCCGACGCCTAATCACAATAAGGAGAATGAAATGGACGCCTCCCCTCCAGTGCCAGAAAAGCGATGAGCGGGCAGGAAAGGGAAAGCAGGAGGAAGAT
>NZ_JBXARE010000009.1:0-189685 GCF_058807935.1 Pseudoduganella sp. GW821-FHT11H04
CTGTAGCTCAGCTGGATAGAGTACTTGGCTACGAACCAAGGGGTCGTGGGTTCGATTCCTGCCAGCCGCACCAGATTCAAGAAAATGCCCCGATGAGAGATCATCGGGGCATTTTTCTTTTCGACGTGCCTAAACTATAATGCGCATTTTGCAATTATCAGAAAGGTAACCGTCGACTATGTCCAAGACTTTCCCAGCTCTGCTGGCAGGCCTGTTCGGCTTCGCCCTTGCCCTGCCTGCCTTTGCCGACAGTGACGGTAAGGGCGCGATTGAAAAGTGTTCCAGCAGCCTGGGGACATTGGCTGTTGCCGAGCCACAAAGCGAGATTCTGACCCACCTCGGGCACTATAAATTGGGCTCGCCGTCCACTATGTTGCGCATGATCGCCCAGGAGTCCGGCTGCTTCACCGTGGTGGAGCGTGGCGTGGCCATGCAAAACCTGCAGCAAGAACGTGCCCTCGCCGCGGGCGGCCAATTCCAGGAAGGTTCCAATGTCGGCGGCGGACAACTGCAGGCAGCCGATTTCGTCATGACGCCAGCGATCCAGTTCAGCGATGACAGTGGCGGCGTGGGCGGCGCTGTAGGCGGCCTGCTTGGCCGCATGCCCGGTATGCTCGGTACCCTTGGTGGCCTGGCTGGCGGTGTGAAGTTCAAGGAAGCGGAAACGACGCTGCTGGTTGCCGATGTGCGTTCCGGTATCCAGGTCGCAAGTGCCGAGGGCAAGGCCAGCAAGATGAACTTCAGCCTCGGCGGCTGGGGCTGGGGTGGCTTTGGCTGGGCCAGCGCGGGCGGCTATTCCAAGACTCCAGAGGGCAAACTGATCGCAGCCAGCCTGCTGGACAACTACAACAAGATCGTCCAGGACATCCGTAACAAACCGCAGCTGATCCAGGTGACGTCGGCCGCATCGCAGCGCAATGCTGCCAATTCGATCAAGGCAACTACGCCCGGCCAGGGCTCGGTACAGCGTGCCTCCTACGCACCGGCTGCGCCGGTACGTGGCGGTGAAGATGGCGGCGGTATCGCGGGCGTGTACACCGCCCAGTTCATGGGCGACGACAATGGTACGGTGAACGTGATGGTCGCGCCCAGCGGCGCAGTGACTGGCATGGGCAAGTCCAAGAAATTCAATGTGGCCTTCCAGGTCAGCGGCACCGTGACGCCCGACGGCGAATTGGCCATGAGCGCCCAAGGCAGTGCAGGGGGCAGCAAATTCATGGGCAACGTTAACCCGAAGACGGGCGCCGTCATGGGCGTGTGGCAGTCGATGGCAAATGGCGGACTGCAGGGCACATTCACCGGGCAGCGCCAGCAGTGACCCGCACTGTCCCTATCGCCACTTCCACGTAGCGTAGGTGCATGCTATACTCCTGCCTTAAGCGGCTGTAGCTCAGCTGGATAGAGTACTTGGCTACGAACCAAGGGGTCGTGGGTTCGATTCCTGCCAGCCGCACCAAATTGAGAAGGGTCCATACCGGAAGGTGTGGACCCTTTTTACTTTTCAGCGCAAAACAATTGCACGCCGGCACTGGCCTTCTTCCGGTCGCGATGGCGGTCCTGGGACAATAAGGCTGGAGAGGGCTATACTTTAGGTATGAATAAACTCATTCTCGTTGGTGCCGCCGCCGTAATGCTCCTGGTTTCGGCCAGCGCCTTTGCCACTGCCAACGTCACCTTCGTCGGTATCGACAAGATGACCGATGTGCCGCATGACTTCCACAAGCGGGAAGATATGCAGTTCGCCTTGCGTGAGCACTTCAAGCGCTTGTCCGAGCAACTGCCGGCGGGGCAGGTGCTGAAAGTGGATATCCTCGATATCGACCTGGCCGGCGAAGAATTCCCGCGCGTCTCAATACAAGAGGTCCGCGTGCTGAAAGGCCAGGCCGACTGGCCGCGCATGCACCTGCGCTACAGCATCGAGCAGGATGGCCGATCAGTCGCCAGCGGCGACAGCGAAATCTCCGACCCCGGCTACCTCATGGGCAGCAACCGCTACAACCAGGAAGCATACGGCTACGAAAAGCAAATGCTCGACGACTGGTTCCGCAAGGAAGTCCTCAAGCGCCACTGAGCTGGATCAAATTCGCACAGCCGTTAAGCGCGCAGAATCGTACCTGTGCCTGCTTGACGGAGAAATGGCCATGCCTAAAGATGAAAACATGGACGTGCGGATCGCAATTTTGGAAACGAAAGTCGACGATTTGTTGGGCAAAGTCGCGACCTTGCGTCAAGAAATGGCAACGAAGTCGGACATTGCCAACTTGCAGACGCAACTTGATTTAATGCAACGGCAACTTGATGCAATGCAGGGACGATTAGATGGCTTCAAGGGTGAAATTGAACGCGCCGTCGCTGATGCGGCTCAACGTCTTGAACAGCGTCTCGAATTCGAAATCAAGTCACTCGCAACCAAGGCGGAGCTCGAAAAGGCCGTCAATAAGGCGCTCCTGAAAGGCATCGCTATACAAACTGCAATCAACATGGCGATGATCTCAGTCGTGGTGCAATTCCTGCGTTAATATTCAGGAATGACACTCATCACTTGCATCGAAGACCTGCGCCGCCTGGCCAAGCGCCGTGTGCCGCGCATGTTTTATGACTATGCCGATTCCGGCTCCTGGACTGAATCCACCTACCGCGCTAATGAAAAGGACTTCCATAAGCTGAAGTTCCGCCAGCGCGTGGCCGTTGACCTGAATAACCGCAGCCTGCGCACGACCATGGTGGGGCAGGAAGTGGCGATGCCGGTGGCGATCGCGCCGACCGGGCTGACCGGCATGCAGCATGCTGACGGTGAAATCCTCGCCGCGCGCGCGGCGGAAAAATTCGGCATACCGTTTACGCTGTCGACCATGAGCATTTGCTCGATCGAGGACGTGGCGGCGCATACGACCAAGCCGTTCTGGTTCCAGCTGTATGTGATGAAGGACCGCGATTTCATCAACCGCCTGATCGACCGCGCCAAGGTCGCCAATTGTTCGGCGCTGGTGCTGACGCTGGACTTGCAAGTGCTGGGCCAGCGCCACAAGGATTTGCGCAATGGCCTGTCCGCGCCGCCGCGCCTGACCATCGCCAATATGCTGAATATGGCGACCAAGCCGCGCTGGTGCGCCGGCATGCTGGGCACGTCGCGCCGCCAGTTCGGCAATATCGTCGGCCACGCGACATCAGTGTCGGATATGAGCTCGCTGTCTTCGTGGACCAGCCAGCAATTCGATCCGAGCCTGTCGTGGAACGACGTCGAATGGATCAAGCAACGCTGGGGTGGCAAGCTGATTATCAAGGGCATCATGGATGCCGAGGATGCCCGACTCGCCGCCAACAGCGGCGCCGATGCGCTGATCGTTTCCAATCACGGCGGCCGCCAGCTCGATGGCGCGCCGTCGTCGATCGCTGCACTGCCGGGCATCGTGGAGGCGGTGGGCCGGCAAATCGAAGTGCATATGGACGGCGGCGTGCGCTCCGGCCAGGACGTGCTGCGGGCAGTGGCGCTGGGCGCCCGCGGCGTCTACATCGGCCGCCCCTTCCTGTACGGGCTGGGGGCGATGGGCGAGGCAGGCGTCACGCGCTGCCTCGACATCATCCGCAACGAACTGGATATCTCGATGGCCTTCTGCGGCAAACGGGATATCCAGCAAGTCAGCAGGGAGATCCTCCTGCCCTGAAAACCAGGCCTGCCAGGAGCTTGCAAATTTCGTCGAACAGGGAGGGTTTGGTGTTGTCCATTTGCGTTTCCTTTCTGCTAAAGGTCGAAGTAAGCGCATTGTGAACTGTTTCATTGTTGGGATAAATGCTTATAATCGAATTGAATATCCCAAAAATGGAGCAATGAATGGATAGGCTGCACCACATGCGCTTGTTCGTCGAAGTGGCCAGGCGCAAAAGCTTCCGCGCGGCCGCCGAGGCGCTGGACATGTCGAATTCCACCTTATCGCGCAATATCGCCGAACTGGAAAAGTCCATCGGCCTGCGCCTGCTGCACCGCTCAACCCGCAAGGTGGAGCTGACCGAGGCGGGCGACGCCTATTTCAAGCGCTGCCAGGGCATCGTCGAAGAAGCGATGAACGCCCACGAGGCCTTGCTGGACTGGTCGGAAAAGCCGGCCGGCATCCTGCGCGTGACCATGACGTCCAGTTTTGGCGTGGGCTACCTGGCGCCGGTGCTGATGGAGTTCGCCGACATGTACCCGGACATCAAGATGGAATTCGATATTTCATCGCGTACCGTGGACCTGCAGTCGGAACCCTTCGACGTTGCGATCCGCATGGGACAGCCGCCGACGGCGCCATCCACCCTGGTGGTGCGGCGCATTGCAATGATGCCGCGCTACCTGTACGCCTCGCCGGTCTACCTGGCCAAGATGCCGCCGCTGGAACATGCCTGCGACCTGATGCGGCACACCATGTGCGGACGCTTTTTCTCGAGCCGCGTGCCGGAGATCTGGCGCAAGCTGTATCGCGGCGAGGAAGTGGTGGAGGTGATGGCGCAGTCGCGCTACGCCACCAATAGCGCGGCCCTCAGCATGTCCTTTGCCGCCAACGGCTTGTGCATCTCCGCCCTCGACCCGCTGCTCGCCAAACATGAAGTGCAGACCGGCCGCCTGCAGCGCGTTCTGACTGACTGGCATATGGAACCGATCATGGTGCATGCCTTGACCGAAACCCGTCACTTGCCGGCGCGTGCACGGCTGTTTATCGATTTTTTGCGGCAGCGGCTGGGGCAGGGCTAAGTTGTCGCCCTGGCGCGAATAAGGCATTACAATGTTTGCATCAATCATCGGGAGTACGCGCCATGGCTACGCTGATCCGGCACCGCAAGACCCGCATTATCACCCTGGAAGCAGGGGACGACTTGCACGAGCATTGCAAGCCCCGCGACATCGCGCTGGTGCCTGATCCAGCCGGATGGTGGACTTATTTTATTGGCGAAGATGGTTCGGTTGAGCGCTACGATATTCCCTTTGCGACCTATAATGAGGCCCTGTGGTCGGCCAAGGCCGCCGCGGAATTCGATGCGCAATAAGACTTGAGAACATATGCCGGATACATCCATTCTTGTAATTGAAGACGACGAACATATTGGCCAAATCCTGACGTTTATCCTGCAACGGCAAGGCTACAAGACGACTCTTGCGGCCGACGGGCTGGCGGCGCGCAAGGAAATCATGTCTACCAACACACCGCCATCGCTGGTGCTGCTGGACGTAATGCTTCCCTATATCGACGGTTTCGAATTGGTGCACATCATCCGCGCCCAAGCCGGCTGGCAGGAAGTGCCGATCGTAATGCTGACGGCAAAGCACACTGAAAAAGATATCGTGCGCGCGCTCGACGAGGGCGCCAACGATTATGTGGTCAAGCCTTTCCAACCCAATGAATTGCTGGCGCGTGTGCGCCGCCACCTGAAGGAATAGTTTGGATTACAAGCCGCCTTCCGATATCTACCTGCTGGTCGCACTCTGGACCGGCGTAGGCGCCATGGCGCTGACGGTACTGGTCGGCCTGCAGATCGTCTGGCTGCGTTTCGCGATGCTTCGCCTGCAGCGCCGCGAACAAGCCTTGACGCTGAAGTGGCGGCCCTTGCTGAATGCAGCGATCGCCGGCGACGAGGTGGGCAATCTGCCGGAGCTGGCGCAGCGCGACCGCGTGCTGTTCATCAAATTATGGCTGCACCTGCAGCAAGCCGTGCGTGGCGAGGCGAGCGAAGGCTTGAACGCCATCGCGCGCCGCCTCGGCTGCGACGCCAATATGCGTGTACTGCTGGTGCGCGGCAACCGCGCAGAGCGCCTGCTGGCGACGCTGGCGCTGGGGCATATGCGCGACCGGGAATCATGGGCGCCATTGGCGCGAGCGGCGCATGCCGCCGACAGCGCGTCCTCCGTGCATGCCTTGTGGGCGCTGGTGCAGACCGACGCAGAACGTTCGGCGCAGGAAATGGCGCCTTTGCTGCTGCGGCGCGACGACTGGCCCTTGTCCCAGCTGGCGAACATCTTGCAGAACGCCCGCAGCGAATGGCAGCTGGTGCTGGCCCTGGCCTTGTTGCGCGTGACCCCGGAAGAATTGCCGCAAGCCTTGCGGCTGGTGGCGGCCTTGCGCATCGACTTGCCGCAGCCGCAGCTGAAGGGCTACCTGGCCAGCGGCCAGGCGGAAGTTGTGCTGGCCGCCTTGCGCCTGGCGCGTACGCCAGCCGTACTGGAACAGGTGCGCGGTCACCTGGACAGCAAGGATTGGCGAATCCGCCTGCAGGCGGTGCGTGCGCTGGGCGAACTGGGCGATCGCAGCGACGTCGCGCGGCTGCGCGCCTTGCTGTCCGACCCGGAGTGGTGGGTGCGCTACCGTGCGGCCCATGCCTTGCTGTCCTTACCCTTCCTGACCACGGCTGAACTGGCCGAATTGCGCAATTCCGGCGACCGTTATGCCGCCGACATGCTGGCGCAGGTGGCGGCCGAAATGGAGGTGGCGTGAAGCCCGACTCGCAAGTAATCCACGCCATCACCATTTGCGTGCTGGTCTACTTCGTGCTGCTGAATGGCGGCTACCTGCTGCTCAATTTCCTCGCCATGTTCGCGCTGCGCCGGCGTGCCCAGGAAGCAGTGCTGGACGACCTGCCGCAGGTGTATTCCGCGCTGGAGCCGCCGATCAGCATCCTGGTGCCGGCCTATAACGAGGAAGCCACGATCGCCGCTTCCGTGCGTTCGATGCTGCAGCTGTCGTATTCGGAGATGGAAGTCATCGTCGTCAACGACGGCTCGACCGACCGCACGCTGCAGGTGCTGACCGAGGAATTTGCGCTGGTGCCTTTCCCGGAGGCGTACCGCATCCAGCTTGAGACCAAGCCTGTGCGCACGATTTACCGCTCCACGCGTTTCCCGAACCTGCGCGTGATCGATAAAGCCAACGGCGGCAAAGCCGATTCCCTGAACGCCGGCATCAATGCAGCACGTTACCCGCTGTTCTGCGGCGTGGATGCCGACTCCATCCTGCAGCGCGACAGCCTGCAACGGCTGGTGCGGCCCTTCCTCGGCGACCCGCAGATGGTGGCAAGCGGCGGCACGGTGCGCATCGCCAATGGCTGCGAGGTGCGCGGCGGCTTCCTGACCCGGGTCGGCATGCCGAGCAGCCCCTGGGCGCTTTTCCAGGTGGTGGAGTACCTGCGTGCCTTCCTGTTCGGGCGCCTGGGCTGGTCCGTCATCAACGGCATGCTGATCATCTCCGGCGCCTTCGGCCTGTTCCGCAAGGAGACCGTGGTGGCGGTGGGCGGCTACACGCCGAAGTCCATCGGCGAAGACATGGAACTGGTGGTGCGCATGCACCGCAAGCTGCGTGAGCGCGGCATTCCCTACAAGATTGAATTCGTGGCCGACCCGGTGTGCTGGACCGAGGCGCCGGAAGACCGCAAGCAATTGCGCAACCAGCGCATCCGCTGGCAGCGCGGCCTGTCGGAAAGCCTGAACAGCAACTGGGGCCTGATGTTCAGCCGTCACGGCGGCGTTGCGGGCTGGCTGGCTTTCCCATTCTTCGTCTTGTTCGAATGGCTGGGCGCCCTGGTTGAAATGCTTGGTTATGTGTTTATGGCCGTGGCCTGGTGGCAGGGCTGGATCTCCTGGGATTCGGCGGTGATCTTCCTGTTCGTGGCGATCGGCCTGGGTATCCTGCTGTCCGCCTTCGGGCTGCTGCTGGAGGAGATTTCCTTCCACCTCTATCAGCGGCCAGGCCAGCTTTTATTGCTGGCGGCCGTGGTGGTCGCGGAGAACTTCGGCTACCGCCAGTTGAACAGCTGGTGGCGCCTGGTGGGACTCTATAAGTGGGCGCGCGGCGGCGAGGCCAAGTGGGGCGTGATGAACCGCAAGGCCGGCTGGCAGCGCGACATCAATTAGACGCCGGCAGTACCACGTGGAAGGTCGTTCCCTGGCCTTCCTCCGTCTCAAAGCCGATGCTGCCGCCATGCTGTTCAACAATGGCGCGGCAAATCGCCAGGCCCAGGCCAGTGCCGCCTTTGAGGCGCGTATCGGAACTATCCGCCTGGCCAAACTTCTCGAAGACGCGGGAGCGGAATTCCAGCGGGATGCCGGGCCCGTTGTCGCTGACGGACAGGCGCACGCCTTCCGGTACGGCGGCGCAAGCCAGGGTCACGGTGTTGAATTGGGGTGAATATTTGATGGCGTTGGACAGCAGGTTGACCAGCACCTGAACCAGGCGGTCATGGTCGCCGCGCACTTTCAGCCCACGCCCATCGCCCTGGCGTTCCAAAGCCACGGGGCGCTGGGCCGCGCTGCCGCGCACCGCATTGAAGGCTTCTTCCAGCAGCGGGGCGACGGTCAGTTCTTCGCTGCGGAACTCCATTTTGCCCGCTTCGATCTTCTCAATATCCAGCACGTCGTTCACCAGGCGCACCAGGCGCTCGCTGCTCTGGTAAGCAATGTTGACCAGGTGCTGCACGTCCGCCGGCAACTCGCCGGCGCCGCCCTCGATCAGCATCGACAGCGAGGCGCGGATCGACGTCATCGGCGTGCGCAGCTCGTGCGAGACGGTGGCGATAAACTCGTTCTTCATTTCCTCCACCTGGCGGCGCTCGGAAATATCGTGCAGGAAGGTGGTGAACAAGGCGTCGGCAGGGCGGCTGACGCTCGCTTCCACCGTCAGCTCCTCGCCGTTGCGGCGGATCAGGGTGAGTTGCACGCGCCGGCCAAAGCTGGCGGAGTCGCTGCCGCGGGCGGCGGCAAGCGCGGCTTCCTGCTGGGCGCGGAAACGCTGCGGCACCATCAGCCCGATATAGCTCTTGCCCACGGCTTCCTCGCGCGTCCAGCCGAACATGCGCTCGGCGGCCGGATTCCAGTCGCTGATCAGGCCATCGGTATCGGCGGCGATGAAGGCATCCTGCGCGCTGTCGATGATGGCGGCAATGCGTTGCATGGCTTCGCGCAGCTGGCGGGTGCGGGCGCTGACGCGGCCTTCCAGGTTGGCCACCAGGGAGATCAGGGTGCGCGACAGCGCCTGCACCTCGGCGTAAGGCGCCAGCTGCGGCAGCGCAGCTGCCTCGCCGTGTCGGATGCGGTCGGCGGCATCGGCCAGTTCGCGCAGGGGGCGGGCGATGCGGCTGGCGAGCGGGAAGGCTAGCAGCGAGAACAGGGCGGCCATGGCCACGCCCATCCACCACGCGCGCTCCTGCAGGGCGCGCACCGGCGCCCAGGCGCTATCGACGCGCTGGCGTACCAAGACAGTCCATCCCAGGCCTGGGTAGGCGGCGTGGCCGCGCGTATGCGCATAGCCGACCAGGTAGTCGACACCATCTTGCCAGCGCTCGACGCGGTAGCCGGCTTCCTTGCCTGGCAGCGGCAAGGATTTGGCTTGCAGGCCCGGCGGCCCGAGCAGGACCTTGCCCTGGCGGTCGACGATGATGGCTTGCACTTCCCGGTGGACGCTGGCCGGTGCGATCACCGAGCGTTCCAGTTCGCGCGCCCATTGCCAGGACAGGTGGGCGCCCAGCACGCCGCTGCCGTCGGACAGGGGAAAGGCCAGGTCAACGAATCGTTGTACGTCCGGGCCGGGAGAGGGCAGCAGCTTGGCCAGCAGCACGGCGTCGTGTACGTCGCCGACAAAGGTGCCGGCTTGCGCATTGCGGTACCAGGGACGCTCGCTGACGTCGGCGCCTTCCAGCAGGGTGCCGGTAGCCGCCAGCACATGGCCGTCGCCGCTGGTGGCTCCCAGCCAGGCATATTGGGGATAGCTGCGCTGGTGCTGTTCCAGCGTGGCGCGGCGCGCTTCCGGCGTGGCGGCCGCACCCATGTCGGGACGCTGCGCCAGCAGTTGCAGTTCGCGGTAGCGCTCGAACATATTGCGGTCAAGCTTGTCAGCGGCTTGCAGGGCCAGGTCCGACAGGGCGCTGCCGATATCGTCCTTGACCTGGTTGCCGGCGGAGTGGCCGATGATGGCGGCCAGCACGCCGCCCATCAACATCGCCAGAGCGCAGAACGAGAGCGCCAGGTAGGTGCCCAGGCCAGCCTTGTAGCGTGCGCGCTTCATGCGACGCGGTTGGCCGGGCGGCCTGCGATGAAGGCTTCGATATTGTCGATCAGCTGGTCCGCCAGGCCTTGCATGGCCTGGCCGCTGGCCCAGGCCGAGTGGGGCGTGAGAAGGAAGTTGGGCAGTCGCAGCTTCAGTAAAGGATTGTCCGGTAGCGGCGGTTCTTTCGACAGAACGTCAAAGCCGGCGCCCGCGATCACGCCGCGCTGCAAGGCATCGGCCAGTGCCGCTTCGTCCACCAGGCCGCCGCGTGCGGTGTTGATCAGGATGGCGCTCGGTTTCATGCGCGCCAGTTCGGCCGTGCCGATGATGTTGCGGGTGGCGTCTGTCAGCGGAACGTGCAGGCTCAGGACGTCGGAGGTCTCCAGCAGCTCGTCCCAGCTGACGTTGCGTACGCCCAGGTCGTCGCTTGGGGTACGGGTGTGTACCACGATCTCCATGCCGAATGCGCGGCCCAGGTGCGCGACTTGTTTGCCCAGGTCGCCGTAACCAAGCAGGCCAAGGCGGCTGCCATGCAGGTCGCGGATCGGGTGGTGGAAGAGGCAAAAGCGCGGCGACTTCTCCCACATGCCCGCTTCCACGTCTGTGCGGTAGGCCAGCAACTGCCGGCGCAGTGCGAGCATCAGCGCGAAAGTATGCTCCGGCACGGCTGCATGGGCGTAGCCCTGGATATTCGACACTACGATGCCGCGTTCGCGTGCTGCAGCCAGGTCGACGATGTCGGTACCGGTGGCGGCCACCGCGATCATTTTCAGGCCGGGCAGGGCAGCCAGTGCCTCGGCGCGCAGCGGCACTTTATTACTGATGGCGACCGTCGCCCCTTGCAAGCGCTCGATAGCCTCGGCCGCGCTGGACGCAGGGTATTCCACCCATTCATGCGCGAAGGCGGGATGCCGGATGTCGGCGATGATGCTGTCTCGGTCCAGGAAAACAATACGTTCGCTCATGCAGTCAGCTCCAAAGGCGGGTTTGCGGCGGCGGCCAATGGGCGCAGGCGCATTTGAGGGTGGCTGGCCATCAGGTCTGCCACCCATTCCACGAAGACGCGCACTTTGGCCGACAAGTGGCGATTCTGCGGGTAGACCACGTGGATAGGCAGCGGGTCGGTGACCCAGTCTTCCAGTACGCGCACCAGGCGGCCGTTGGCGCCGTGGTTGCCCAGTTGAACGTCCGTCATCATGATGATGCCAAGACCGGCCAGGCCGGCGGTCAGGTAGGCATTGGAATCGTTCAGCGCCACCACGCCCGGCAAGGTCATTTCGATGCGCTCGCCGTCGCGCGTGTAATCCCAGTTGTAGATCTTGCCCGTCTTGGACGAGAAATAGTTGATACAGCGGTGCCGTTCGAGGTCGCGCGGATGGCTGGGCGTGCCGAAGCGCTCCAGGTAGGAAGGCGCCGCGCAGGTGACAAAATTAAGCAAGGCGACGCGCCGTGCGATCAGGGTGGAATCGGCCAATTGGCCGCCCCGCACTGCACAATCGACGCCTTCCTCGATCAAATCGACAGGACGGTCGCTACAGCCCAGTTCAAGCTGGATATCCGGGTATTGTTCAAAGAACGAGGGCAGGGCAGGCACCAGGATTTCATTCGAGAGCCCGGTCGGCGCATCGACCCGCAGCCGGCCGCTCGGGCTCAGTCGGGTGCGCGACAGCGATTCCTCGGCGTCCTTCACGTCGGCCAGGATGCGCAGGCATCTCTCATAGTAGGCGGCGCCGTCGGCGGTGACCGAAACATGGCGCGTGGTCCGGTGCAGCAGCTTGACCGAGAGGGCCGTTTCGAGTCCGGCCACCAGGGTAGAGACGGTGGCTTTGGGCAGTTGCAGGGTTTCCGAGGCGCGTGTGAAGCCCCCGGCGTCGACCACCTGGACAAAGACTTCCATTGCTTGCAGCTTATTCATGGTTCCACCCCATTGTTCGAGATTCTGAACAATCAATTCAACATTAGTGTATTTTTCTTATTCTAGTGGAAGTTTATTATTACCGTATTGCAGCATGAAAAAGCCATTGACCTTCCCGCGATGGGAACGATTAAAGTGGCTTTAAGTTACAGAGAAAAGGAGCAGTCATGAGTAACCGGGATGGATTCTTTGCAATGGTATCGTTGGCGCTGGGCGCGATCGCCCTGGCAGGCGTCCTGTATACCGACGAATACTCTTACGGCGCGCAGGTAGGCTTTGGCGCCGTGCCGGCGCAGACCATGTTGGCCTCGGCCAGCGGTCAGGCCGCAACGGAGGCTAAAGAATGACGGCGCAGGCGCCGGCGGACCTGAAGATCCGCGAACTCGAAGTGCGCGGGGCCCAGGGTCCGCTCGCCGCACGCCTGTACCTGGCCGGGAATCCGTCCGCCAAGCGCGATGCGCTGATTGTTTTCTTCCACGGTGGCGGCTTTGTAGCCGGCGACCTGGAGGAGGCGGACGAATTCCTGCGCCACCTGGTCACGTGCAATCCAGGCCACGTGATCCTGGCGACCAATTACACCCTGGCGACCGTCAGCCCGTTCCCGGCTGCAGTTGAAGATGCCCACGCCGTGCTGGCCTGGGCCAAAAAGAACAAGACCAAGCTGGCGTGGAGCGGCAAGCAGTTGCTGACCGCCGGTATTGAAGCCGGCGCCAACCTGGCGGCTGTCTCCGCGCTGATGGCGCGCGACCGCGGCGGCCCAGCGCTGGCGGGCCAGATCCTGATCATGCCGATGCTGGATCCGGGCCTGTCCACCTGTTCGATGCGCGAGCTGCCGAACTGTCCAGACCAGATGAAGGTAGCAAATACCTGTGCCGCCGCCTACCGCGGCTACCTGCCGAATGCCGCCGACCGCGCCCACCCTTACGCGTCGCCGCTGCAATCGAGCCGACTGAAAAATTTACCGCCGGCCCTGATCCTTTCGGCCGAAGACGACCCGCTGAGGGACGAAGCAGAACAATACGGGGCGAAATTGATCGCCTGCGGAGTAAAGACAACAGTCAGACGCATGCCACCGGCGCCACTGCAAGAGCCGGGAGCCAGGAACGAATGCGCGTGCAGGGGCTTTGCGTTGAAAGAGATGGCCAGTTTTATCAGCGCCATCGACGGCCCGGAACAGCCGTCGGCGTAGAGCCGGTTTACCAGAAAACAGTCGTTTAAAAAATAGTGCCTGCGAGGCACATGGGCTCCTTTTTGCCAAAATTTATTACTCTCACCCCCAAGAGGTTAAGAATGAAGAAGATGAATCAAATATCCACTCTTGTGCGGCCGCTGGTTGCCGCATTGGCGATGGGCGGACTGGCGGCGGCCATCCTGTCCGGCTGCAATGCAAATAGCAAAGCAGCCGAAAGCCAGGCTCCTGCAGCAGGCGGCCCGCCGGTATCGGCAGCCGTTGTAGTGCAGAAGTCTGTCGCAGAGACCCAGGAATTCTCGGGCCGTATCGAAGCGATCGAGCACGTGGAAATTCGTCCACGCGTCAGCGGCTTCATTACTGCCGTGAACTTCAAGCCTGGCAGCGAGGTGAAGAAGGGTGACGTGCTGTTCGTAATCGATCCGCGTCCATTCCAGGCAGAAGCCAGCCGCGCCGACGCCGCCGCCAATTCGGCGCGCGCCAAGGCCGACCTGGCGAAAGTGGAACTGGTCCGTGCTGAAAAGCTGCTGGCCGATAAAGCCATCGCCCAGCGCGAATTCGACGAACGTTCGTCGGCGCTGAAAGAGCTGGACGCATCGGCCCGCGCCGCATCCGCAACAGCGGAAGCAGCGCGCCTGAACCTGTCCTACACCCAGGTGGTATCGCCGATCAACGGCCGTGTGTCGAAGGCAGAGATCACCCTCGGCAACCTGGTTGATCCGAATGCCGTGCTGACCAGCGTGGTTTCGCTGGACAAGATCTACGCCAGCTTTGACGGCGACGAAGACACCTTCCTGCGCGTCGGCGGCCAGGCCCACAAAGGCGAGCCGGTCGCCGTGAAGGTCGGACTGGCCAACGAAGCCGGTTTCCCGCATGAGGGCAAGCTTGAATTCGTGGACAACCAGCTCGATACCCGCACCGGTTCCGTGCGCATGCGCGCCACCTTCGACAACAAGGACCGCGCCTTGGTGCCGGGCCTGTTCGCCCGCGTCCAGCTGGACGGCGGTACCGCCACCCGCAATTCGCTGCTGATCAACGACCGCGCCGTCGGCACTGACCAGAACCGCAAGTTCGTGTACGTGATCGGCGCCGAAAACAAGGCGGAATACCGTCCTGTGGTGCTGGGCCCGAACATCGACGGCCTGCGCGTGGTGCGCGATGGCCTGAAACCAGGCGAGAAGATCGTCGTCAACGGCCTGCAGCGCGTGCGCCCCGGTGCGCCGATCACGCCGCAAATGGTTGAAATGACCTTTGACCCGATGGCAGCCGAAAAAGTGGCCGCCACCGAAGCCAAGAAAAACAAGGAATAAACAATGAACTTCTCACGTTTCTTTGTCGATAAACCGATCTTCGCGGCGGTTCTATCGATCATTGTATTCGTAGCGGGCTTGATCTCGATCTTCAAGCTGCCCGTCTCCGAATACCCGGAAGTGGTGCCGCCATCGGTCGTGGTGCGCGCCGTTTATCCGGGCGCGAACCCTAAGGTGATTGCGGAAACCGTCGCCGCGCCGCTCGAAGAGCAGATCAACGGTGTCGAGAACATGCTGT
This sequence comes from Pseudoduganella sp. GW821-FHT11H04, assembly GCF_058807935.1. Classification (NCBI taxonomy): domain Bacteria; kingdom Pseudomonadati; phylum Pseudomonadota; class Betaproteobacteria; order Burkholderiales; family Oxalobacteraceae; genus Pseudoduganella; species Pseudoduganella sp. GW821-FHT11H04. Next base: position 14,657 of record NZ_JBXARE010000009.1, read on the forward strand.
ACATGTCCTCGCAAAACACCAGCGATGGCGCGCTGATGCTGACCGTGACCTTCAAGATCGGCACCGACGTCGACAAGGCTGAAACCGCGGTGCAGAACCGTGTGCAGCGCGCCTTGCCACGCCTGCCGGAAGAAGTGCGCCAGATCGGCGTGACCACGGTGAAGTCTTCGCCTAACCTGACAATGGTGGTCCACCTGCTGTCGCCGAACGGCCGTTACGACGACCTGTACCTGCGCAACTACGGCGTGCTGAATGTGAAAGACCAGCTGGCCCGTATTCCAGGCATGGGCGACGTGCAGATCTTCGGCGCCGGCGACTACGCCATGCGCGTCTGGCTCGATCCACAGAAGGTCGCCGGCCGTAATATGACCGCGTCCGACGTGGTCGATGCGATCCGCGAGCAAAACGTGCAGGTGGCTGCCGGCGTGATCGGCGCTGCGCCGTCCAAGTCGGCCGACTTCCAGCTGACCGTGAACACCCAGGGCCGTCTGAGCTCCGTCGAGGAATTCGGCAACATCATCATCAAGAGCAATGACGATGGTGCGCTGACCCGCCTGAAAGACGTGGCGCGTATCGAGATGGGCTCCAACAGCTACTCCCTGCGTTCGCTGCTGAACAACAAGTCCGCAGTCGGTCTCGGTATCTTCGAAGCGCCGAACAGCAATGCGCTGGAGCTGTCGGCCAATGTGCGCGCCAAGATGGAAGAACTGAAAAAGGACTTCCCGGAAGGCGTGGCCTACGACATCGTGTACGACCCGACCCAGTTCGTGCGTGAATCGATCAAGTCCGTGATCCACACGCTGCTGGAAGCGGTTGCCCTGGTGGTGCTGGTGGTGATCATCTTCCTGCAAACCTGGCGCGCATCGATCATCCCGCTGATCGCGGTGCCTGTATCGATCGTCGGCACCTTCGCGGTCATGATCGGCTTCGGCTTCTCGATCAACACGCTGTCGCTGTTCGGCCTTGTGCTGGCCATCGGTATCGTGGTCGACGATGCGATCGTGGTGGTGGAGAACGTGGAGCGTAATATCGCCAACGGCCTGTCGGCTCGCGATGCGACGATCCAGGCCATGAAAGAAGTGTCCGGCCCGATTATCGCTATCGCCCTGGTGCTGTGCGCCGTGTTCGTGCCGATCGCCTTCGTGTCCGGCCTGACCGGCCAGTTCTATCGCCAGTTCGCGCTGACCATCGCTATTTCGACCGTCATTTCGGCCTTCTGCTCGCTGACCCTGGCTCCGGCCCTGTCGGCAACGCTGCTGCGCCCGCACGACGCACCGAAAGACGCGTTGACCCGCGTCATGGACAAGCTGTTCGGCGGCTTCTTCCGCTGGTTCAACAACTTCTTCAACCGCGCTTCGCACAGCTATGAAACCGGCGTGCAAGGCGTCCTGAAGCGCAAGTCGGCTTCGGTCGTCGTGTACCTGGTGCTGGCCGCTGCCGCAGGCATCATGTTCAAGATCGTGCCAAGCGGCTTCGTGCCGGGCCAGGACAAGCAGTACCTGGTGGGCTTTGCCCAACTGCCTGACGCTGCCTCGCTGGAACGCACCGACCAGGTGATCCGCAAGATGTCCGACATCGCCAAGGAAATCCCTGGCGTGGACGCATCGGTCGCATTCCCTGGCCTGTCGATCAACGGCTTCACCAATGCGCCGAACGCCGGTATCGTGTTCACCACGCTGAAGCCATTCCACGAGCGTACCGACCCGTCGCAATCGGGTGCCGCCATCGCCGCGGAAATCAACAAGCGCATGGGCGCCGTGCAGGACGCGTTCGTGATGGTCTTCCCACCGCCGCCAGTGAACGGCCTGGGTACCACCGGCGGCTTCAAGATGATGATCGAAGACCGCAACAACGCCGGCTACGATGAACTGTACAAGACCATCCAGGCCATCCAGATGAAGGCATGGCAGGACAAGCGCCTGGCCGGCGTGTTCTCCAGCTTCCAGATCAATGTGCCGCAGCTGTTCGCGGACATCGACCGCGCCAAAGCCAAGCAACTGGGCGTGCCGCTGCAGACCATCTACCAGACCTTGCAGATCAACCTTGGTTCTCTGTACGTGAATGACTTCAACCAGTTCGGCCGTACCTATCAGGTGCGCGTGCAGGCTGACGCGCCATTCCGTTCGCAAGCCGAGCAGATCGCACAGCTGAAAGTCCGCAACGGCAAAGGCGAGATGATTCCCCTGTCGTCCCTGATGCGCGTGAAAGACAGCTATGGCCCTGACCGCGTGGAGCGCTACAACGCCTACGTATCGGCCGAGATCAATGGCGCTCCGGCTCCAGGCTTCTCGTCCGGCCAGGCACAGGCTGCGCTGGAAGGCATCGTCAAGGAAACCCTGCCGAAGGGTATGGGCTACGAATGGACCGAGCTGACTTACCAGGAAATCCTGGCCGGTAACACCATGATCTACGTGTTCCCGCTGTGCGTGCTGCTGGTGTTCCTGGTGCTGGCCGCCCAGTACGAAAGCTGGACCCTGCCGCTGGCCGTGATCCTGATCGTGCCGATGTCGATCCTGTGCGCCCTGATTGGCGTCAAGCTGACCGGCGGCGACAACAACGTGTTCACGCAGATTGCCTTGTTCGTGCTGGTTGGTTTGGCGTCGAAGAACGCGATCCTGATCGTGGAGTTTGCGCGAGAACTGGAAGACCATGGCCGCACCATCCTGCAGGCCGCGCTGGAAGCTTGCCGCCTGCGTCTGCGCCCGATCCTGATGACGTCGATCGCCTTCATCATGGGTGTGGTACCGCTGGTGTTCTCGGTTGGTGCAGGTGCTGAAATGCGTCATGCAATGGGTGTGGCGGTGTTTGCCGGCATGCTGGGCGTGACCTTCTTCGGCCTGTTCCTGACGCCAGTGTTTTACGTCCTGCTGCGCACCCTGGCGAAACGCCTTGAGAAGAAAGCCCCGGTGGCCGATGACGCCGCCCCGCAACTGGAAGGGACCCACTAATATGAAAAGTATGATTGCAAAGGGCGTGGCCCCGCTGCTGGCAGCACTTCTGCTGACGGCGTGCGCCGCACCTGAATTCAAGCAGCCGCAAGTCGACACCCCGAGCGCCTTCAAGGAGTCGCAAGTGGTGACGGCTGCCGACGGCACCCGCTGGAAGCAAGCCCAGAACGCCGAGCGCCAGCCGCGCGGTGAATGGTGGCTGGCCTTTGGCGACCCGGCCCTGAATGAGCTGGTCGCCGAAGCCACCCGCAACAACGCCAACCTGGCCGTGGCGGCCGCCCGCGTCAAGCAGGCGCGCGCCATCGCCGGCATCGCCGAAGCGGACCGCATCCCGCAGGTCGGCGTCGGTGTGGGCGCCCAGCGCGCCCGCAACTCGGCGCTGTCCCTGGGCCTGCCGGCCGGTGCTGACGTAGCGCCGCAGAACACCTACAACGCGACCCTGACGGCGAGCTACGAGGTGGACCTGTTTGGCCGGGTATCGAGCAATGTGGCCGCGGCTCGTGGCGACGCCGCACAGGTGGAAGCGAACTACCGCTCCGTCCTGCTGTCGCTGCAAGCCGACGTGGCACAGACCTATTTCCGCCTGCGCGCCACGGACGCCGAATTGGCGACTGTGGAGCAGACGGTCCGTTTGCGCGAAGAGAGTGTGAAGGTCAACCAACGCCGCTTCGACCTGGGCGACATTGGTGAATTCGACCTCTCCCGCGCCAAGACCGAGCTGTCGACCACCCGCGCAGAAGCGATCGGCCTGCAACGCCGCCGCGCCACCACCGAGCACGCACTGGCAGTCCTGCTGGGCAAGCCCGCAGCAGCCTACTCGGCGGGTAATAGCCCGCTGCTGGATTCGGCCCTGCTGCCCGCGATCCCGACTGGCTTGCCATCTTCGCTGCTGGAACGCCGTCCCGACGTCGCCTCCGCACAGAAGGCCATGGAAGCATCCAACGCCCGCATCGGCGTAGCGCGTGCGGCCATGTTCCCGGCGCTGGACATCACCGCCAATGGCGGCGGCGCAGCCGGCCACTTCAGCGACGTGTTCAAATGGAGCAGCCGCTCCTGGGTGCTGGGCGCCTTGCTGTCGATGCCCCTGATCGACGGCGGCCGTAACAGCAACAACGTCAAGCGCAGCGAAGCAGCACTGGAAGAATCGGTAGGCAACTACCGCCAGACCGTGCTGAGCGCCTTCGCCGAGGTAGAAGACAACCTGGCAGGATTGCGCATCCTGGGCGGCCAGACCGCACAGATCGACGACGCGCTGGTCTCGGCCCGCCGCTCGGCCGACCTCGCGCAGAAGCTGTACGATGCCGGCCGATCCAGCTACCTGGACCTGCTCGACGCACAGCGCAACCTGGCAGCCGTCGAACGCAACGCAGTGCAACTGCGCGGCGACCGCGCGGTCACCACCGTCGCCTTGATCCGCTCCCTGGGCGGCGACTGGAACTAACACGACAGTTTGATTAGCCCTTGACGGCGTACCGCCCCCGCGGACGCCGTCTTTTTTCTTGAAAGTCGGGGTCAGGTCGAGCAAATGGACAAATCGCTGCGCGATTTGTCCATTTGCTCGACCTGACCCCGACTTTGTTTTTAATAGTTGACAATGGGCAACGTATAATCTGGGTATTTCATCCATCGTCAAACGCTCAAATGCCGCTACTTCACAAAGTAAGCATCGCGCTGTTCACCGTTTTCGTGGTCGTCTGGACCTTCCTGGCGCTGAATCCGGAACCGTTGTCGAATGCGCGTGCCCACAGTCCTGAAGCCAAAGCTTTTGTCAGCGGAGCGCTGAAGGAGTTCTGCGGTGGGCTGTATACCGACGGCGTTTGCCCGGCGACGGCGATATCTGAAAAACAGCGCTGGACGGCGACTACTTATCTCGGCCGCTCCGACATCCCAACCCAGCAGACCGATTCCATCCTGGCTTCCCAGGGCTGGCAGAAGATTGGCGCTGAGACTGACAAGATCACTACCTTCTGCAAGCATGGCTACTCGGCCCGCTATGACCAGAAGGATGGCCATGTCGGCACTTTGTCCTTCGCCGGCGGTAGCCATAACTGCGAAAAGCTCGCCCGCAAAACCCATAGCTGAAATTCATTGATTCGCTTGCCAAACCACCTGAACACGCCTATGATTGCGACAAATGTCACACAAAGGCTAATATGGTCGCAAGTAGTCTGTTAAACAGTATCCCCGGAATCCGTCATGGCTTTGGATGTGCCGAGGCGCTGGTCCCTCCAGTCCTAGAGCAGCTTTGGGCCCTGCGTCCGGTGAAGCGGCAAGTGCACGGCACCCGCGTTGCCGCGATCGACGCGCCAGAACAGGCGGTTGGCGATGCGGACGGTTTCCACACCGCGGTTGCGGACTTGCCTGTCAGCGTAATCACCGCGGACTGCGTGCCGCTGCTGTTGGCGCGTCGCGATGCTTCGCAGGTGGCGGCCGTGCACGCTGGCTGGCGCGGGCTGTACGACGGCATCATCCCGGCGGCGCTGGATGAAATGGGGCAGGGCGCTTCAATCGCCGCAGCGATCGGCCCCACTATTTGCGCTCAATGCTATGAGGTCAGTGAGGAACTGGCGAACGACTTTGCCCGCAAATTCGGACCCGAAGCCGTACCAACGTTCCGCCACCTTGATCTGCGCGCCATCGCCGAACAGCAGCTGCGCGCAGCCGGCGTGCAGGAAATCGAACACGTCGGCGGCTGCACTTGCTGCAAGCGCGATGCCGCCGGCGAACCAATCTACCGCAGTTACCGGCGTGGCGACCGTGGGTCGCAAATGCATTCCGGCCTGTACATCACCCCCCAGGAGAGAACTTGAAGAAACTGATCACCACCATGGTGCTGGCCGCCCTGGCCAGCGTTGCCGGCGCCGCCGAGCATTCGGACGACTGGAACGGCGCGCAAAAGCCGTTCCCCCTTTATGGCAACAGCTACTACGTCGGCACCGCCGGCATCAGCGCTGTGCTGATTACATCGCCGAAGGGCCATATCCTTATTGATGGCGCGACGGAGAAGGGCGGTCAGATCGTGGCGGACAATATCCGCGCGCTCGGCTTCAAGCTGAAGGACGTTAAATACATCCTCAGTTCCCACGCTCACCACGATCACGCCGGCGGCATCTCGCTTTTGCAGAAACTGAGCGGCGCCACCGTGCTGGCAGGCGCCGGCAACGTGGAGACCCTGCGTACCGGCGTCTCGCCGAAGGAAGATCCTCAATTCGGCACGCTAGACAAATTCCCCGGCTCCGTTAAAGTAAAAGCCGTGGCGGACGGCGAAGTAGTCAAACTGGGCGCGCTGGCCGTCACCGCGCACAGCACCCCCGGCCACACCCCAGGCGGCACCACCTGGTCGTGGGAGTCCTGCGAAGGAGGGCATTGCGAGAACATGGTCTACGGCGACAGCCTGACCGCCATTTCGGCCGACGGCTACCGCTTCACCGACCACCCAGAACTGGTGGCGACTTTCCGCAGCAGTTTCGCCAAAGTGGAAGCCATGAAGTGCGACGTGCTGGTGGCCGCGCATCCGGCAATCAATGACCTGTGGGGACGCCAGGAGCGCGCAGCAAAAGAGGGCAATTCGGCCTACGTTGACAACAAGGCATGCGTCGCCCTGGTAGCCGGCGCCCGTGCACTCCTCGAAAAACGCCTGGCCAGCGAAAAACGCTAATCCCCTAATGTTCTCGGCGCCGCAACCATAATGCAACACAGCGTGAGAATCTGTGAGATTTTCGTTGCGGCGCGCGCTTGTTGAGTGATAACGTTATCCCATAACACCAAAAACATCAGCAGCGCCTGACCGGGGTATGTTTTTCTGCCCTTGTGTGATAACGATACCAATGCCTGGCGCTCATTACGGGATCAATCAACGGAGGAGGAGACATGCTTCAGAAGAAGAACTGGCTGCTGCGCAGTCTGGTAGTGGCCACCCTGGCCCAGGGTGCAATGCTTGGCGGCGCGGCGCGCGCCGACGAATTTGACGATATGCGCGCGAAATGGGCCCTGCGTGGCGGCCCGGTCGACAATAACGACCCGGACGTCATCGCATCCAAATCCCAGGGCCAGGACAATGCCCAGGTTTATTGGGACACGATGCTGCGCGATGCAGGCCGTAACTCACTATGGCCGGACTTGGCAGACTGGACCAAATCGGCCAACGTAACTGGCAGCTTCACGCGCCTGGGGGCGTTGGCTAACGCCTACAAGGGCGGCAACGCCAACCTGAAAAACAATCCAGACGTCTTGCAAGCTGTCTACGATGGCATCGACTGGATGCTGCAAAACTATTACAACGTCAACACCGTCGAATTTGATAACTGGTGGGACTGGCAAATCGGTACGCCGCAGCAGATCAACAATATGGTCTACTCGATGTACGATATCTTTCCGATCGAGCGCCGCACCGCGCTGCTGACTACGATCGACCGTTTCGTGCCTTACGCCAGCCCACGCCTGAAACCGGACGGCACCGCCGGTACCGCTGTTGAAACTGGCGCCAATCGCCTCGACAAAGCATTCATCCTGGTGATGCGCGGCATGCTGGGCAAGGACGGGAGCAAGATCGCGGCGGGCCGCGATGCGATTAGCCAGACTCTCCCTTACGTCACCACCGGCGACGGTTTCTATGCCGATGGCTCCTTCATCCAGCATACCCACGAGCCTTACGCCGGCGGCTATGGCGGCGTGCTGTTGAGCGATATCTCCAAGCTGTATTACCTGCTCTCCAATTCCAGCTGGGATGTTACCGATCCAAACAAGTCCAACGCCTTCAATTGGGCGATGAACACCTTCCGTCCTGTGATGTACAACGGCGCCATGATGGATGCCCAGCGTGGCCGCACGATCACCCGCCAGTATGGCTCTGACCACCTGACCGGCCGCGGGATCGTCAGCAATATGCTCGCGCTGGGCCAATCGCTGCCGGCCGAGCAGGGCGCTCAGATCAACGCCGTGCTGAAAGGCTGGCTGCAGCGCGACACCTCGTTCGGTGCCAGCTATTTCACTCCGATGCAGACGGCTACGCCGGGCGTGATGAATGTGATGTCCGGCTCCGACATCACGAGCTTGAAGGCGATCATGAACGACGCCAATGTCGTCGGGGCGGACGAACCGCTTGAAACGCGCGTCTACCCATCGGGTGATCGTGTGCTGATGCGCCAGCCGGGCTTTGCGTTCGGCCTGTCGATGTTCTCCAAGCGCATGTCCGCCTTTGAAACCGGTAACCAGGAGAACCGCAAGGGCTGGTGGACCGGCATGGGCATGACCTACCTGTACAACGGCGACCAGACCCAGTACGGCGGCAATTACTGGGCAACTATCGACATGCAGCGCTTGGCCGGCATCACCACGGATCACAGCAGCGCAGCGCTGGTTGACTGGAAGTTCTATGGCAATACCAAGACCGGTGTCGGTGGTGCTGAACTGAACAAGCAGTTCGCAGCTGTCGGCATGGATTTCGCCGCCCTGAACGTGACCGGAACTCCGCTGGTTGGTAAAAAGGCCTGGTTCCTGTTTGGCGACAAGGTCGTGGCGGTCGGCAGCGGCATCACTACCACGGATGGCAAATCGGTGGAAACGATCGTGGAGAACCGTAAGCTTTCGGAAGACGGGCAGGAAGTTCTGACCGTCAACAATACGGCGAAAGACTCCATGATTCCCTGGGCCGAAGCCATGCCGAGTACTAGCTGGGCGCATCTCGCGGGCAGCGTGCCAGGTTCCGATATCGGCTATGTATTCCCCGACAGCGGCACCACCGTGGCTGGCCTGCGCGAGCAGCGCTCGGGCGCGTGGAGCGACGTTGGCTCAAACTTGGATACCGCCCAGTACACTGACAATTATCTGTCGCTGGCCCTGGACCATGGCGTGAATCCGACCAATGCAGCTTACACCTACATCATGCTGCCAAACCGCACTGCCGAGCAGGTGGCGGCCGCCGCGGCCAACACCGGCATCACGGTCTTGGAACGTTCGACTGCTGCCAGCGCAGTCAAAGACACCTCGCAGGGAGTTACCGGCCTGGTGTTCTGGAACGACAGCAGCAAGACTGTCAACGCCAACGGCCAGCCGCTGGTCACCAGCGACAAGAAGTCGGCAGTGGTACTTAAGCAAAGCGGCACGGACCTGCAAGTGGCGGTTGCCGATCCGACCCAGCTCAATACCGGCAACCTGAATATTGAGGTGAATCGCGCCGCGACGACGGTGCTGTCGACCGATCCGGGCATCACGGTGGTGCAAACCTCGCCGACCATCAAGCTGCAAATCGCGGTCAACGGTTCGGGCGGCAAGTCATTCGCTTCGCACTTCACGTTGAGCAACCTGTCGACGCTGTCGCCAGCTGCCGATGCTTACGTGCGCGACGGTACTTACGCGAGCAGCAATTTCGGCACGGCGACCACGGTGACCGTGAAGTCTGATGCGGTGAGCTATGCACGCAAGGGCATGTTCAAGTTTGACCTGTCTAGCGTAGAAGGCACCATTGTCAGCGCTTCGCTGCGCCTGACGCCAACCTCGGTAGGCATGGCTGGCATCACGCATAAGCTTTACCAGACGGTGGATGCGAACTGGGACGAGACTTCGGTCACCTGGAATAACCGCCCGGCCAATTCCTCACTGGTTACCAGCTGGAGCGTTCCGGCTGTGAACACCCAGGTAGCGCTGGATGTGAGCAGCCAGGCCATCACAGCACAGGGCGGCAACAAGCTGCTGTCGTTCGACGTGGAGTCCGCGCAGAACTACGGCGCCAGCGGTTCGGTGGATTACGCCTCGCGAACCCACTCCAACACGGCTTATCGCCCGGTGTTGGTCGTCACTGTGCAATGATGCGGTGAGGAAGGGGGGCGGGCTTAGTTGGCGCCTGCCTTTTCCCGTTTCGCGCAATTGGCCGACAGGATCGAGCGTTCAAGGGCGTCGCTGACTTGCTTGATCGCTTCTGGCGTGCAGTTTTCGGTCAATGGTTTCGATGCCACCGTGTTTGCCGGATGGCGGGTGAAGCCTCGGTATGCGACGGTGGCAAGGATGGCTGCTGCAACGACTGCAATGACGAGGTTTGCGCGGGATTTCAAAGGTTGGTCCGATTGATTGCCAAAGTCCTGCAATCATACAGAAAACCCGCCTTGCCAGCGTAATACGCCGGCGAGGATGGGTTGGAAAAGGTTGCCGGTCCCCGCCGGGTCAGCGCGCCATTCCGTTTTGGAGGCGGAATACGAGTAGGCGCGCTGGCGGCTGGGGAAGCGGCGGGCGCTGCTTACTTGGCTGGAGCAGCTTCTTTTGTCGCGGCTACTTCTTTGGCTGCGTGTTTCTTGGTGTGGTGCTTGGCCGGTTTGGCTTCCTTGCTTGCGCTGGAGTGCTCGTGTGCAGCAGCTGGGGCCGCAGCGGTGGCCGAGGAGGCTGGGGTAGCTGCTACGGCTGGAGTTGCAGGAGTAGCTGCCGTTGCCGGGGTAGCGGCTACCGCAGGTGCGGCTGCTGGTGCTGGCTTGGCTGCTTGGGTCGCGGCAGGTGCCTGGGCGAAAGCGGCGGTTGCGAACAGGCTTGCGATCAGGGTAGCGATGGTCTTTTTCATGGTCAGTTTCCTTGTTGGTATTACGTGTTTCGGACGTCTGGTTCCCCGCCGAGCCAGTGCGCAGCGCTGATTGACTGGTGATCGCTTGCGGCGCACTGGCGGCTGGGGAAGGGAGCTGCTTACTTGGCAGGAGCGGCTTCTTTAGCGGCTACTTCCTTGGTTGCAGCATGTTTTTTTGCGTGCTTGGCCTTTTTCACTTCTTTAGGTGCGCTCGACTTCTCGGTCGAAGCGGCTGGAGTAGCAGCGACTGCCGGGGTGGCAGGAGTTGCCGGCGTCGCCTTGGCGCCTTTGTCCGCCGGAGTGGCTGGAGTCGCAGGGGTAGCTGGGGTTGCTGCGCTGGCGGATGCGGACATAGCGCTCGAAGCGTGTGCAGCGGCGGCAGCTGGCTTGGCGGCTGGGGCCGGAGCTTGTGCGAAGGCAGCGGTTGCGAACAGGCCGGCGATCAGGGTGGCGATGGTCTTCTTCATGGTCAAGCTCCTAAGTAAAGTGGGGTACTGCGTATCGTGTGTCGTGCATTATTGCCGTGTCACTGAGCAAGAAACGGCGGCCGATTCTCTCTAGTTGACGGGTATTACACCTCGTTACAACTACCAGAACTTCTTACAAAGTGCGGCAGGTAACCGTCTGCGTCCGCCGCTGCCCGTACAGTGGGGGCATGAAGGACGCACTGAAGACTTACAAGGCCAAGCGTAATTTCAATATCACGCCGGAACCAGCCGAGGGAGGCCGGCCGGGCCGGGGACGGCTGGCCTTCGTCATCCAGAAGCACTGGGCGCGGCGGCTGCATTACGACTTCCGCCTGGAGCTCGACGGCACCATGAAAAGCTGGGCGGTGCCGAAGGGGCCAAGCTACGACACGCATGACAAGCGGATGGCGGTGCACGTCGAGGACCATCCCATTTCCTATAACGAATTCGAAGGCACCATCCCCGAAAAGCAGTACGGTGCGGGGAAGGTGATCGTTTGGGATCGGGGCACCTGGGAGCCGGTTGAGGACCCGCGCAAGGGAATGCAAGCCGGTAAGCTGGTCTTCAACCTGCACGGCCACAAGATGCACGGACGCTGGGCGCTGGTGCGCATGCGGGGCAAGGGCGAAGATAAGGAGCCCTGGCTGCTGATCAAGGAGAAGGATGAATACGTCCGTCCCGCAGCGGAATTCAGTGTGGTGGATGAAATGCCCGATAGCGTCAAGACGCTCGGCGCCGTGGTCGAAGCCGGTGCAGCATTGCCAGCCCCGCCGCGCATCAAGCGCCTTCCGGCCGAGCTCGAGCCTGAACTGGCGACGCTCGTCGACGCGCCGCCAGCGAGTCCGGAAGACTGGCTGTTCGAAGTCAAATACGACGGCTATCGCCTGCTGGCCCGTATCGATGGCGACGACATTACGCTGCACACCCGCAACCGAAACGACTGGACGCACAAGCTGGAGCCGCTGCGTGCGGCACTGGCCAAGGCCAGGCTGCCGGATGGCTGGTACGACGGCGAAATCGTGGTCCACAACGAAGAAGGGCGTCCCGACTTCGGCCTGCTGCAGCAGGCTTTCGACGGCAAGCGCACCAAGGACATCGTCTACTTCCTGTTTGACGCCCCTTACCTGGATGGCGAAGACCTGCGCGGACTGCCGCTGGAAGAGCGCCGAGCAAGGCTGGAGTCAGCGCTAAAAGGCGTCAAGGGTCAAACCCTGCGCCTGAGCGCCGAGCTGGCCGCGCCGCCTGAAGAAGTGCTGGCCGCTGCCTGCAAAATGGGCCTTGAGGGAGTGATCGGCAAGCGCCGGGACTCTACGTACACAGGCCGCCGCTCGCGCGACTGGATCAAGCTGAAATGCGCGCAACGGCAGGAGTTCGTCATCGGCGGTTATACCGACCCGCAAGGCAGCCGTACCGGCATCGGTTCGCTGCTGCTCGGCGTCTACGGCAAGGACGGCGCACTCCATTATGCTGGTAATGTCGGCACAGGCTTTAACGACAAGACCCTGCGCGAGCTGGCCGACAAATTGAAGCGCCTGAAGTCCGGGGAAAGCTCATTCTCCGCCAGCAAGGCCGTCGCCCGCAAAGCCCACTGGGTCAAGCCGAAACTGGTGGCGGAAGTGAGTTTTGGCGAATGGACCCGCGGCGGGTCGGTGCGTCACGCCGTATTCCAGGGGCTGCGCAAGGACAAGACCGCCGGCGAGATCCAGCGCGAGCAGCCGGTCGCCATGGAGGAGGACACCGTGCAAAGCAAACTGCCCGCCTCACTCAAGGTGAGTAATCCAGACCGCGTGGTCGATCCGGCCAGCGGCTTGAAGAAGATCGACGTGGTGCGCTACTACGCGTTTGTTGCCGACCTGATGCTCGAACACACGCGTGGCCGGCCTGTTGCGCTACTGCGGGCGCCGGACGGCATCAGCTCGCAGCTGTTCTTCCAGAAGCATGCCGATGTGAGCAAGCTGCGCGGCTTGAAGGAGTTCCCGGGCGAGCTTGATCCCGACCATCCGCCGATGCTGGAAGTCGGCAACGTGGCGGCTTTGCTGTCGGCGGCCCAATTCAATGTGATCGAGTTCCACACGCAGAACGCATTTGGACGAACCTACGAAAAGCCGAACCGCATTCTGTTCGACCTTGACCCCGGCGCCGGTGTTGAATGGTCTGCGATGCAGGAGGCGGCGCAGCTGGTGCATGCCTTCCTGGCGGAGCTTGGGCTGCCTTGCTTCCTCAAGACCAGCGGCGGCAAGGGTTTGCACATTGTGGTGCCGATAAAACCTTACTACGACTGGGATACGGTGAAGGCGTTCAGCAAGATGGTCGTGGGCCATATGTCTGCCATTTTGCCGGCCCGCTTTGCCCTCAAAAGCGGGCCGAAGAACCGCGTCGGCAAGATATTCATCGATTACCTGCGCAATGGACGGGGCGCGACGACCGTGTCCGCCTGGTCGGCTCGGGCGCGTGCGGGACTTGGTATTTCCGTGCCGGTGGCGTGGGACGAGTTGGTGAGTCTGCGGGGCGGCGATCATTGGACCGTTGCCACTGCCCACACGCGGCTCGATGTCGGCAACGCGCCGTGGGCCGACTACGCCAAATCCGCCGTCGGCCTGGCGCCTGCGATCAAAGCAATCGGAATGAAGCCGGCCTAGCTGCAAGTGCGGCTTCTATGCGGCTTTGCGGCGTGTGGAGGCGTGCTTGGTGGTCTTTGCGGCGCTGGTGCGCTTGGCGGCTGGCGTTTTGGCTGTGGAGGTCTTGCTGCTGGCGCGCGTGCTCGCGGTGCGGGTCTTGCTGGCTGCACCGCTGGACTTGGCTCGCGCACGCGTCGGGCGTGGCGTGGCTTCCTCTTCGTCCTCCTCCGTTTCGCTGGCTGCTGCGGCACGGCCTTTCGATCCAAGGCTTTGCTTGAGCAGCGCCACCAGGTCCACCACATTGCTGGCCTTGGGCACGGGCGCTTCGCCAGTTGGCTCGGTGAGGGTATGGGTCTGCCCAGCTTTCACTTTCTTCTCGACCAGTTTGAGCACATCTTCGCGATAGGTATCGTGGTACTCCTTGGGATTCCACTTCTCGCTCATGTCTTCCACCAGCGACAGGGCCATTTTCAACTCCTTGTCTGTGATGCCCGAGTCGCCCGGCAGCTTGAGATCTTCAACGCTTCGGATCTCAGTCGCATAGCGCAGCGTATTCATGATGATCCCATCGCCCACTGCAACCAGCGCGCATAAGTGCTGGCGCGTTCGGATCACCACCGTCGCAATGGCAATGCGCGCCGCTTTGAGCAAAGTCTGGCGCAGCAAGGAATAGACCTTGTCCCCGCCGCGCCCTGGCGAAAGGTAGTAGGGCGTCTCGTAGAAAGTCAGCGGCACCGAATCAGCATCAACGAAGGTCATGATATCGATTGTCTGCGTCGCCTTGGGATTGGCCAGACGCAGATCCTCATCACTGAGCACGACATACTCGCCATCAGAATACTGGTAGCCTTTGACGATATTGTCCCAGGTGACTTCCTTGCCGCTGCCCTTGTTATAGCGCTTGAAGCCAATCGGTGAGAAGTCGCGCTTATCCAGCATGGTCAGGTCCAGGTCATGCGACTCGACCGCCTTGTGCAGCTCCACTGGAATATGCACCAGGCCAAAGCTGATTGCGCCTTTCCATAGTGCTCGTGTCATGTCTATTCTCCGATGCTGCCGGTAATCGGCAAAACGATCCCGGTGATATAGCTGGCGCAGGATGGCGCCGCAAGAAATACAAAGGCCGGCGAAATCTCTTCCGGCTGCGCTGGCCGATGCATATCGGTCTGGCTGCCGAATTCCTTCACCTTTTCGGGCGCCTGGTCGGAAGGATTCAGAGGCGTCCACACCGGCCCCGGCGCCACCGCATTCACCCGAATGCCCTTATCGATCAAGTTGGAAGCGAGCGACATCGTGAAGGCATGGATCGCGCCCTTGGTGGTCGAATAGTCGAGCAGTTTCTTGGCCCCCCGCAGGCCCACAACCGAGCCGGTATTCACAATCGAACTGCCGCGTTTCATATGGGGCAGGGCAGCCTTGGCCATGTGGAAGTAACCATAGATATTGGTCTTCATGGTCAGGTCGAAGCGCTCTTCGGACAACTCTTCCAGCGAACCCGCATGTTCCTGGAAGGCGGCATTGTTGACCAGGATGTCGATGCGGCCAAATGCGTGCAGTACCTCATCGATGGCATGGCGGCAGAAAGCCGGATCGCGCACATCGCCGGGGATCAAAATGCAGCGCTGGCCCTCGGCCTCGATATGCCGTTTGGTCTCGACAGCGTCTTGCTGCTCTTCCACCAGATAGATCAGCGCCACATCGGCGCCTTCGCGCGCATACAGCACAGCGACCGCGCGGCCTATGCCGGAATCGCCGCCGGTGATCACCGCCGACATGCTGGCCAGCTTGCCGCTGCCGCAATAATCTGGCGCCATGAATTGCGGCTTCAATTGCATCTCATGTTCCAGGCCGGGCTTTTGCAGGTGCTGTTCTGGAAGGGGCGGGGCGGGATAATTATGTTTTCCGGCCTGGGCGGGTTCCTTCTTTTCCTCGTTCTTAGGCCGCGCTGCGTCACGCTGGTCCTGCTGTTGCTGGACGGTACGCTGCTCGCTTCCCGCGCCAGTTTTTTGCTGCGAATTTGACATGACTTCCTCCTGTGCTCGGAAGTTCAGTATTCGCCCCGGCAACGTTGCTAACCGTGCGCTCCCTCACATAAAAGGGATGTTGTCGGCAATGAACTTGTGGCACACTGAAACCATGCCCAATCTTGCGGGCCGACGTCACCGCACCGGCCTTTTCCTCCATCCCGATCCCGCGCGACGCCAGGAATTTGTGGCGGCTTGCGGCGAATCGTTTGACCGTTTGCTGACTGCGGACAGCATTGCCAGCGCACGCCATGCGATGACGCACAACAAGATTTCCCTGCTGGTGATTGACCTGGACAGTCCGCTGACGCCAGCCGGAACTGAGTTGGCGGCTTTGGTGCGCAGCCGGGCCGGCAAGCCGGTGCTGGTGTTGTGCCCATTCACCCGTTCCGCCACTATGGCCGAGCTGATGGCGCAAGGTCCGCTGGCTTATCGCGTCACTCCAATCGGGCCGGAATGCCTGCGCGATTCCGTGGCTGCCTTGTTGACGCCTGCCGCCGATACACTCGCTTCAGCCCAGCAGCACTTGCTCGACCGCGAAGCCGAACTCAACGATTTGCTGGCAATCCAGCGCAGCCTCCAGCGTGCCTTGTACGGATCGGAAGAGCTGGAGCGTATGGGCTCACGCATCTGCAATGCGCTGTGCAGTTATCCCGGCATTTGCCATGCTGCCTTGTTCCAGGCCATCGACGATGATGCGCTACGGCTGGTGGCGCAGGATGGCCGGATTGACCTGGACATTACCGACCTTCTGGCTGGCCGCATGAGTTTGCTCGATGCCCCGGTCCGGCGCGGTGAGCTGGTGCTGCTCGATTCGCCCACCAAAGCCAACGACCCGGCGCTGACCGAATTGTTGGAAGAGAAGGGCGTTCATATGCTGCTGGCTTTCCCCTTGCGCGGCGAAGTTGGCGGGCCATTGCTTGGAGCGATTTGCATGCTGTTCGACCGTCCGTTGACTTTCAGCCGCGAACATTTCAGCTGCTTCGGTTCAGCGGCGCAACTGATCAGCTTTGGCCTGGTGATGAGCGACCTGCGTCATCAGAACGACGCTCTGGGTCTGGAACTGACCCAGATCACACCTTTCGATGGCTTGACCGGCGTTTCCAACCGGCGCCAGGGCGAGCAAGTGCTTGACGACGAAGTCCGTCGTGCACGCCGTTACGGACTGCCGCTGGCGCTGATTGCCTTCGACATCGACAGCTTCCGCACGATTAATGAATTGTACGGTTACACCAGCGGCGACCGCGCACTGGCTGTGCTGGCTAGCACCGTGCAGACGCGCTTGCGCAGCTCGGACACGCTGGCCCGGATGCGCGGCGAGCAATTCCTGGTGATCGCCACCCATACCGTCGCAATCGATGCCTACAAACTGGCTGAAGAATTACGCCAGTCAATTGCCGCCACCGAACTCCCCGGCGCCGACTCGGTCACCGCCAGCTTCAGCGTAGCCCAGCTCGCCCCCGACGAAGGCGCAAGCGAATTGGTCACCCGCCTCGAAGCCGCCCTCCACCGCGCCAAACGCTCCGGCCGCAACTGCGTCGAGCTGGCCATGGCCCGCTAGAAATCGCAGCCAGTCTCAATTTCCGCCGCTTCAAGTACGCATTGCTTCTGCCAATTGCCAGCGCGTCTCGCCGGGCAGGAGCAGCCAGACGTGCTTCCATGCGTTGCGGGTACAACCCGCCAGCTGTTTCACCAACTGCGCTGGAGATATTGCTTCGCCGTTATGACGAATGTAGTCGCCCTCGACCGTGGCGTAATGGATCTTGCGCCGTATGGCGATCCGAATCTTCGTGCCGGACGGCAGGAAGAGTGACTTCCATTGGTAGCCGCCCTGCAGTGAATCACCATTGTCGGCCGCGGCCGAATTTTGCCTGGCGATCCAGTCGGAAATAGCGCGGCCCGCGACTTCGGCAAATTCCTCGGTTACGCGCCTGCCGTCGCAGAAATCACTTAAGTCCATGAAGGTTTGAAACGGTACCGGTATGTTGATTAGCTCCCTCATTTTTCGGCTCCTTGGTTAGACGCGCTTGAATCTGCTCAAACTTGCATAAAGTGGCTAATAGCTGCTTATTGA
The DNA here is from genome assembly GCF_058807935.1 of Pseudoduganella sp. GW821-FHT11H04. Classification (NCBI taxonomy): domain Bacteria; kingdom Pseudomonadati; phylum Pseudomonadota; class Betaproteobacteria; order Burkholderiales; family Oxalobacteraceae; genus Pseudoduganella; species Pseudoduganella sp. GW821-FHT11H04. Next base: position 32,334 of record NZ_JBXARE010000009.1, read on the forward strand.
CGTCTCGATCTTGCTAATTTGATGCTCGTTTTTTCATGAAACTGCTTATTTATGCTCATTAATGCTCGCGCCATGGCGCGAATCTTGCAGGACTAGAACGAGCGGCTTCAAGCAAAAACGAGACGAAACGTGCAAAAAATGAGCAGGAATGTGCAACGAATAAGGTGCAATTAGCCACAATAAGAAACGTCGAGCGAGATTGAGCAGCATTGAGCAGGGCACCTGAAAAAAACAGGTGTACGCGCAGGAGATAAGACCGCACGAACGGCGCGAAGTTCCGATTTCAGTTGAAGTAAAAAAAACGGCAGCCTAAGCCGCCGCAAAGCACGTTCAATTTAAATGATGTCCATCATCCACGTGTGATATATTACATCCATAATAAAAATAATCAAGGAGGAGATCATGCGCGTCAGCAGGGAGCAAGCGGCACAGAACCGCGAACGCATCGTAGAAACAGCATCCCGCCTGTTCCGGGAAAAAGGTTACGACGGCATCGGCGTCGCCGACCTGATGAAAAGCGCCGGCCTGACGCACGGCGGCTTCTACGGCCATTTCGCCTCCAAAGAAGACTTGCTGGCCGAAGCCTTCGGCAAAGCAATGGAACACTCGGCAGAGCGCTGGCAAGAGCTGCTGGCGAACAAACCCGCCGAGCCCCGCGCCGCTCTCGCGCATATGTACCTGACTGCCAAACACCGCGACAACCCCGGCAAAGGTTGCGCGCTGGCGGCCCTCGGCCCCGACGTGTCGCGCGTCGGGGCCGAAGTACGCCAGGCCATGTCCGACAGCTTCCAGTCGCAACTGGAGTCGCTCGCGCAAGCACTCCCCGGTGACCCAGTGCAGCAGCGCCGCGACGCCATCGCCACTTATGCGGCCTTGGTCGGCGGTCTGGTACTGGCCCGCACTGTCGCCGATAAGAAACAATCCGACGAAATCCTGGCTGCCGTGCTGGCCTCCCTGGAGCAGGGCAGCTGATGCTGGCCTGGTTGAGGAGTTACCGGCGCGCGCTGCTGCCGGGGGATATCAGCGCGGGCATCGTGGTGGCGATGATGATGATCCCGCAAGGCATGGCTTACGCCTTGGTGGCTGGTCTGCCGCCGGTGACCGGCATTTATGCCAGCATCCTGCCGCCTATTATTTACGCGCTGTTCGGCACCAGCATGACGCAATCGGTCGGACCGATGGCGATTGTTTCGCTGATGACGGCTGCCATTATCGGTCAGATGGCGCCAGCCGGCTCAGGCCTTTACTCGGTGTTGGCGGCACAACTGGCGCTGGTGTCCGGCGTGGTTCTGCTTCTATGCGGCCTGCTGCGGCTTGGCTTCCTGGCCAACTTCTTCTCGCGTCCCGTCATGAGCGGCTTTACTGTGGGCTCCGCGCTGGTGATCGCCTGGGGGCAGCTCAAGCCCCTGCTGGGCGCAGACTTGCCACACTGGCACGGCCTAAGCGCCGCGCTGGGCCTGGGCTCTGTGCTGTTGCTGGTGCTGTCGCGCAGCCACCTGGCGCGTCTGCTGCGGGCGCTTGGCATGAAGTCAGCCGGCGCTGAAATGGCAACGCGCCTCGCGCCAATGTTTGTTGTAGTGCTAGGACTGGTGCTGGTTCAAGCCTTCGACCTGGAAGCGATGGGCATACAGACCACAGGCAAAGTGCCAAGCGGCCTGCCGCAAATGAACCTGGCCATGTCGTCCCGCCATTGGCAGCAGTTGGTGCAACCAGGCCTGCTGGTTGGCTTCGTGATTTTCCTGATCAGCATGTCGGCCGCGCAGTCACTGGCACTTAAGCGCAACGAGAAGCTCGCCAGCAACCATGAACTGGTGGGACTGGGTGCGGCTAACGTCGCAAGTATGCTCTCCGGCGCATTCCCCGTCACCGGCAGCATGTCGCGCTCCGCAGTCAACTTCGCCGCCGGTGCGCAAACGCCGCTGGCTAGCATCATCACCGCTGGCTTGCTGGCGCTCGCGCTGGTAGCGCCGACCGGGTGGCTCGCGCTGTTGCCGATGCCTGTGCTGGCCGCGACCATCATCGTCGCCGTGCTCGGTATGCTGGAACTCGACACGTTGCGCACCGCAATGCGTTATGACCGCGGCGACGCACTGGCGTGGTTCGCCAGCGGCGCCGGCGTGGTGCTGCTTGGCGTGGAAGCGGGCGTACTGGTCGGCGTAGCCCTGTCGATGGGCACCCTGATCTGGCGCGCCAGCCGCCCGCACATCGCAGTGCTGGGCCGCATCGCCGGCTCCGAACACTTCCGCAATATCGAACGCTACCCGGCCGAGACCCGGCCCGAACTTCTCGCCTTGCGCATCGACGCGAACCTCTTCTTCGGCAATGTGGAAGCAGTACAGCAGCGCATCGAAGACGAATTGCGCTGCCATCCAGAGGCCCGCAACCTGGTGCTGGTGATGTCGGCGGTCAGCTCGATCGACACGTCCGCGTTGTTCGCCCTGTCCGAACTAAACCAAAGCCTGCGCCGCCGCAGCATCGGCCTTCACCTCGCCGAAGTCAAAGGCCCCGTAATGGACCGCTTGCGCCAGTCCGACCTGCTGCATGCCCTGAACGGCGAAGTCTTCCTCAGCATCGATATCGCCGATAAAAAGTTGCAGTAGGCAATGGATTCGGTATGATCTTGCCAACATGGGCTGCATACCTTTCAAACGATTCTGGGCGGGCTTGATCCTGGCGGTATGGGCGCTGGTGGGTCTTTGCGCCGAAACGTCGCCGGCGCCGCAGCGGCCGCCGGTTGATGCGCATGTGCTGCTGTTTAATTCTTATGGCCCGGGACGGGCGGGAATTGACACCATCACGCAGGCTTTCGTGAGCCGGCTCCGCGCAACCGGCATCCCGCTCGAACAAATCCACGTCGAATACCTTCACCTCAACCAGCCGAATGCGGAAATGGTGGCGCAGGCACGGCGCGCGCTGTTGTTGGCGCAGTATGGTGGTCAGCGTGTCGATGTCATGGTGGCGCTTCAGCAGCCTGCGCTGAATTTCGTGCTTAAGCAGCTGGCGGACCTTGAGCCGACGGCGCCACTCTTGGCCGATAGCCAGCCACTCTCCAAGCAGATGGCCGCCAACCGGCGGCCGATTTTCCATTATCCGATCCTGCCTGACGTGGGCGCCACCGTGAAGGAAGTGATGGAGTTGATGCCGCGTACACGGCGGGTCGTCATTCCTGGCGGGGTCAGTGAGGCCGATCGCGCGTTCCAGCGCCAGGCAGAAGTTGACCTTGCACCTTGGCTGCGTCGCGTGCAGGTGGAGTTCCTGCAGAACATGACTTGGGCGGAGCAGATGCGTTACATCGGCAACCTGACGCCTGACACAGTGGTGGTAACCGGCATGTTCAACCGGGATCGGGATGGTTACACGTTGCCGACCATCGATGCGGCGCGCGATACGATGCGCGCGGCGAATGTGCCGGTGTTCTCCTTGTTCGATACGGTGGTGGGCGAGGGCGCTGTCGGTGGCGCGGTGCGCAACCTGCCGCAATCGGGCGCCGAACTGGCTGACAGCGTGCTCGCGATATTGGATGGTAATTTGGTCGCCAAGGAGGCGTTGACCAAGGTGCCCGCCGGGCCGGTGCAAAGCATGTATGACTGGCGCCAGCTGGAGCGATGGAAGATCGATCCGGCGCCGCTGCCGATGGCGAAGTTCGTGAACCGGCCGCCGTCGCTCTGGCAGGCGTATCGCGGTACGGTGCTGGGCGCCATTGCCATCATCGTGTTGCTGGTCGGGCTGCTGGTGGCCGTCCTGGCGCAGTGGCGGCGAGTCGCCTGATTTCGCGCCGTGTGCGGGCGGAAGCTGCACAGTGCGGTAATTGACGGCACTGGCAATTTCGCCTTAAGGTACACTCCCGGGACCATTACCAACCTGAGCTCCAGGAGCACCATGAAACAGATTGTCGCAGCACTTGCCATCGCAGCAGCCTTCAGTTCTCCATCTTACGCAGCAGCCAAACCCGGTAGCCCCGACGCCCGCTTCACCGCCATCTACACGGCGGAATGGAAGTGGCGCCAGCAGCAGCGCCTGGAAGACGAAGAGGACGATGTGAAGGGCGTGGAAAGTGGCTTGCCGCATGTGGGGGCAGCGGTGCAGATGGAGCGGCAGAAGAAGTGGGAAGAGACCCTGCGCCAACTCGAAAGCATCAAGCCTGAAAAGCTTTCGAACAAGGAGCGCACTAATTACCTGGTGTATCGCGCGCAAATCTCGGCGCTGCTCGATAACCAGCGATTCCGCGAATACGAAAAGCCGCTGAACGGGGATTCTTCGTTCTGGTCCAACTTTGCGGCCGAAGCGCGCCGTACCTTCCACACCAAGGAAGAATACCGCAACTACCTGGCGCAGTTGAATGATGTGCCGCGCTACTTCGGTGAAGAGGTCACCAATATGCGTGCCGGCCTGGCGCGCGGTTTCACGCCGCCTAAGATCACGTTGGAAGGCCGCGATAAATCGATTTCCTCGGTCAGCGATGCAAAGCCGGAAGACGTGGTGTTCTACCAGCCGTTCAAGCAGATGCCCGCGACGATTCCAACCGCCGAGCAGGAGGCTTTGAGGGCCGAGGGTTTGAAGGCGATTCGCGAGAAAGTGATCCCGGCTCACGCGTCGCTGCTGAAATTCATGCGCGATGAATACATCCCGCAAGCCAAGGTGGCGCTGGCCGCCGAGAGCTACCCGGACGGCAAAGCGTATTACCAGTCGAAGATTGTTGAATTCACGACCACGAACCTGAGCGCGGCCCAGATCCACCAGATCGGCCTGGACGAAATGGCCAAGATCCGCGCCGAAATGCAGGAAGTGATGAAGCAGGTTGGCTTCAAAGGCGATCTGCCGGCCTTCCTGCAATTCCTGCGCACCGATCCCCAGTTCTACGCCAAGACGCCGGAAGAACTGCTGATGCGCGCCGCCTGGATCGCGAAGAAGTTCGATGGCAAGGTCGCCGATTACTTTGGCCGCCTGCCGCGCAGCCGCTTCGCCATCCTGCCGGTGGCGCCGGAGATTGCGCCGTTCTACACTTCGGGCCGTGGCGGCCCTGGCGGTTACTGGGTCAACACCTACAACCTGCCAGCGCGACCGCTGTATTCGCTGCCTGCATTGACCCTGCACGAATCGGCGCCAGGCCATGCTTTCCAGATGCCGATTGCGATGGAGCAGAAGGGCCGTCCGGCATTCCGCAATGCCTATATCTCCGCCTACGGCGAAGGCTGGGCGCTGTACTCCGAACGCCTGGGCACCGAAATGGGCATCTACGAAACGCCGTATGAGGTCTTCGGCATGCTCAGTTACCAGGCCTGGCGCGCTTCGCGCCTGGTGGTGGACACCGGCATCCACTCCAAAGGCTGGACCCGTGAACAGGCGCAGCAATACCTGATGGAGAACACCGCGCTGTCTTCGCATGAAGTCATGACGGAGGTGGATCGTTATATCTCCTGGCCTGGCCAGGCGCTGTCCTACTACCTTGGCGAGATGGCGATCTTCGAAGCGCGCAAGAAGGCGGAGCAAGCCCTGGGCAGCAAGTTCGATATCCGCGCCTTCCACGATACCGTGTTGGAATTGGGCTCGGTACCGCTGCCGGTGCTGCATGCGCGCATCGATGAATTCATCGCTTCCGGCGGCAAGAGCCCCTATCCGAAGGAATAATGCTGCGCGGGTGATAATGTGTGAGTTTTAGCGGCGCGTCGGACAGGCACAATCCTGCATCTGTCATTGTTTGGAGGCTGTACGCCTATGTTCGACAAGCTGCTGCGCGCCGTGCGCAATGCGTTCTCGCTGGACTCCCGCACCTATCTGCGAAACGGCCTTGATGGCCTGGATAAATTCGAGCGCGGCCTGACCCAGCGCTGCCTGGTTTTCATTGAAGATGGCGGCGATCCGGCTGTGCTGAACGATGTGGCGCGACATGCGCCCAAGGCAGGCGAGGAGCTTGGTTCGCCGGGTGCGGCGTCCAATCCTGGCGCGTGGGGCAACTGGTACCCTCAGACGATTCGCGACCGCTTATATGCGCGCGGCCAGTTTTACGCTGGCATTTCCCTGGAAGAGGCACCGCTGGAAGCGCTGGTCCGTCTCGGCAAGGTGCTGGAAGCGGCTCATCGCGGCAACCAGCTTGAACGCAGCGCGCCGTCGGTGCCGGACTGGCTCCAGGTGCTGTTCAACGACGCCTTGGGCGCCAGCATCCTCGATAACTACAACAAGCAGGATTTCAAGAAGCGCGCGGCCTGGGATATCCGGCTGCTGCAGGCTCTCCTGGCCTACGAAGAGCTGCCACTGCCGCTGGCCGCGCTGATGGTCTTCGAGCGCAAGAGCCCGGGCGGTAATTATTTTGACCAGTTGAAGCATGACCGCATGCTGCAGCCCGGTGCGCTGGATGATTTCATGTTGGCCCACCGCGAGGATGTCGACAAGGCATTCCCCGGGCTGTCGGCCGGCGGCCGCGCGCTGCTGGCGCGGCGGATCGGCAGCAGCAAGTCCGTGGCGACTCCCTATGCCGATATGCTGGTGCGGCTGGCGGTCAACGGCTCGTCCACCGTGCGGCGCGATTCTGCGCCACATCTCGCCGCCGTTGAACCTGGAAAACTGCGCGAACTGCTGTTCGGACTTCTCGCCAGCGGCGACCGAGATGAGCGCGGCCACGCGGCAGGCCTGGTTGCGCGCCTGCTGGGCAGCGATGCGGTAGCCCATCTCGAGGAGGCACTGGCAAAGGAGGTCAGCAAGCCGGTGCAAACCGATATCCGCGCCGCCATTGCGAGCCTGGAGGCGGTGAGCGAAGCGCAGGCCGTCGAAGACCTGGTTGCGCCGCCTTGCCCTGAACTGGAAGAAAAAGCCCTTGGCGCCAATGCAGTGGAAATCCTGCAGCGGAACTGGGAAGAGATGATGGCCGCTGCGCGCAAGGGCGCGGAGGAGGAGCGTGAACGCAACAAAGATGCGCAGTACAAAACCAACTACGCCGACCGGCGCGAGCGCCACCTGGCCGCTTACGGAATGGGCTTTGCGAAAAGGCTGGTCGCTTCACTTAACGGAGATGGCGACGTTGGCAAGGCGGCGGGGGAGCACTGGCACCTCACCTATGAAATGATCTCTCATGAAGGGCGCCTGATGGCCTTGCCCGAGTTTGGCGCGATGCAGCTGGTGCGCACTTCCAAACTGCGCAACAACACGGCCAGCGTTGTGGGCTCCCCGGAATTTGACGCATGGCTGCAGCGTACCGGGCAAGGCGGCGTCGACCTGCGGGTGCTGGAAAAAGCCATGACGCGCGTTGGCCTGAGCAGTGATGAAATGGCCAAGGCCTGCCTGAAGAAATATTGGGGGACGGAGGGCGGGCCGACCGATATGCTGCCGCCGGATTTCGTCTGGCCGTTCTTCCTTCAACATCCGGAATTGATCGACAGGGCGCTGGCGCGTGTGGGCGACAATTCCTGGTCGCCCGACCAGCCCGATTCGGGCCTGGCGCTGGACCTGCTTGGCAAGTTCCCGCAAATCCCTGCGCGCTGGCTGCCACGCCTGCTGGAAATTGCACTGGGCGAGGGCAAGAGCTATCGCCGCGAGGCGCAGCAAGTCCTTCTGCGTACGCCGGGCATCGCTGGCCGCGTGATGGAAGCGCTGGGTTCCGGCAAGCAGGAAACCCGTATCGAGGCCGCGCGCTGGCTGGCTGAAATGGGCGATGCCGCAGCCATCCCGGTCCTGAACAAGGCACTGGCGAAGGAATCCCGCGAGACGGCCAAGGCAGCGCTGCTGGCGGCGCTGGAGCGGCTGGGCGAAGATATCAGCCATTACCTGTCGCCGGAAATCTTACTGAAAGAAGCGCAGAAAGGCTTGAAGGGCAAGGCGCCAACGGGCCTGTCCTGGTTCAATCACGCCACGCTGCCTCAATGCACCTGGCGCAAAGGCGGTGAGGTCGATCCGGCCATCCTGCAATGGTGGGTTGTGCTGGCCTGCAAACTCAAGGAGCCCGCTGCAAACGCGTTGATGCAGTTGTATTTGCAGCAGTTGGCGCCCGCCAGCGCCGCAGCGCTGGGCGGTACGGTGCTGCGCATGTTCATAGCGCAGGATACGCGCGGTCCATCGCTGGAGGAGGGCATCGCCTTCGCCAACCAGGTGGCTGCCGCCCGCTACAAGGAATACCAGGATGGCGCCAAACGCTGGCCCGATTACTACGCTACGCTGGCCGCGCTGTCGATGGAGCAGGTGTTCGAGCGCGCCAAGCAGGAAAAAATGGGCGAGTACCTGGGCAGCGCCATCGGCGAAAAAGGGATCCTGGCGCTGACGGCAGGAATGCAGGGGCAGGAATTCGTTTCCATCGTCCAGCCGTTCATGAAGAACCATTACATCCGCCGTTCGCAGATCGAGGCCATGATCGAAGGCGGCTCTGTCAACGACGATCCGCAGGTGATCCAGTTCCTGCTGGGGATCGCGCGCCGCTACCGCACCGCCAGCGTGCAGGAGAAAGCGCGCCTGCTGGTCCAGCGCGTCGCCGAGCGCAATGGCTGGAGCGAGGACCAGCTGTCCGACCGTACCGTGCCGACCGCCGGGCTGGATGACAGCGGCGCGCTGGAACTGGCGATCGGCGAGCGCCGCTTCTTCGTGACGCTGGATGAAGACCTCAAACCGCGGCTGGCCAACGAAGAAGGCAAGGTGCTGAAGGCGCTGCCCGACCCGCGCCAGGGCGAACCGGAAGATGCGGGCAAGGAAGCCAAGGCCCAGTTCTCGTCCAGCAAAAAAGAACTCAAGCAGATCGTCACCATGCAGCAGGCGCGCTTGTACGATGCGATGTGCGCAGGACGCCGCTGGAGCGTGCCGGAATGGCGCGAATTCCTCCACGCGCACCCGATCATGGGCCGCCTGGTCCAGCGCCTGGTGTGGATGGAAACGAACGCCGACGGCAAGCTGCTGCACCTGTTCCGCCCAACGGAAGACGGCAGCCTGATTGACGCCGACGATAACGAAGTCGAACTGGCAGGTGGCAGCCAGCTGCAACTGGCGCACAGCGCGCTGGTTGATGCCGCGCTGGCCACCCAGTGGCAGGCGCATTTGAAGGACTACAAGGTGCCGGTGCTGTTCGGCCAGATGGCACGCCCGCTTCCGCCGGACAGCCTGGAGGGCAAGGCGGTGGAAGACCGCAAGGGTTGGATGAGCGACACCTTCACACTGCGCGGCGCCTTCACCAAAGTGGGCTACCAGCGCAGCGCGGCGGAAGATGGTGGCTTCTTCTGCAGCTACTTCAAGGAATTCGGCCCGGCGCGCATCCGCACGGTGATGGAATTTACCGGCAATACGCTGCCGGAAGAAAACGTGGCCGCAGCGCTCAAGCGCCTCACTTTCGAGTCCATATCGGGTGGGCGCTACGCCCAGAACGAGGTGGGGCTGGACAAAGTGCCACCGGTGTTGCTGGCGGAGTGCTATGCCGATTACCATGCAGTAGCGAAGCAATGTGTAGGCTTTGACCCCGACTGGGAGAAGAAAGTACCGTGGTAGACATTAGTGGTGGATCGCACGCCGTCGTGCGTGCCAGCGCGGAACAGCGCTACAAGGACGAACTGGAGCGCCTGCGCGCCGACGACAAGGCAAGCCGGCCCGAGGGCTGGCTGCTGTCGCCGCGCGCCGTGCGCAGCTTCATTTTGGGCGACAAGGAACGCGGCATCAGCCGCAAATTCTACGGCGATGACCCGCTGGTGGACCGCGCAATCGTGACCCTGATGGGCCACCAGGGCCTGATGCTGGTGGGCGAGCCGGGTACCGCGAAGTCGCTGCTGTCCGAGCTGCTGGCAGCCGCAATCAGCGGCGATTCCGGCCTGACGATCCAGGGCACGGCCGGCACTACGGAAGACCACATCAAGTATTCCTGGAATTATGCTTTGCTGCTGGCCGAGGGGCCGACGCCGCGAGCCATGGTGCCGTCGCCGATGTACCACGCGATGGAATCGGGACGCCTGCTGCGTTTTGAGGAGATCACGCGCTGCCCGCCCGAAATCCAGGACGTGCTTATTTCGCTGATGTCGGAAAAGCAGGTCATGGTGCCGGAACTGGGGCGCGATTCGCGGCTGCATGCGCGGCGCGGCTTCAACATCATCGCCACCGCCAACCTGCGCGATCGCGGAGTGCACGAAATGAGTTCGGCGCTGAAGCGGCGATTCAATTTCGAGACAGTGCGCCCGATCCGCGACCATCGCTTCGAGACGGAACTGGTGATGCAGCAGCTGGAACGAGAGCTGGGCGCCATTCGGGCCGAGGTGCAGGTCGACCGCGACGTGGTGGCGCTGTTGGTCACCACCTTCCAGGAGCTGCGCAACGGCCAGACCGCCGAAGGTACCACCATCAAGTCGCCCGACGCAGTGCTGTCGACGGCGGAAGCGGTCAACCTGAGTTATGCTGCGGCGCTGGAAGCCCTGCATTTCGGCCAGGGCCGCCTGACGCCGCGCGAATTGGCCAACCAGCTGCAGGGCGTAGTGTTGAAGGATAACGCCGACGATGCGCGCCGCATGCGCCATTACGTCGACACCGTCATGCGCGAGCGCGCCCGACGCGACGACCTGTGGAAGACCTTCCACGACGCGGCCAAGCAGCTGTGGCAGTAGCCTACCCGGCCCTGGACAGCCTGCAGGCCCAGGGAATCTACTTCGCACCATTGCGCCACCACAGCCCGGCCTGCGCCTGGGCGGTGCGTGCCATGCTGCTCGAATTGCGTCCCGCGGCTGTGCTGGTGGAAGGGCCGGATTCTTTCAACACGCTGTTGCCGCTGCTGCTGGCCCCGGAATGCCAGCCGCCGCTGGCGATCCTTTGCCAGGCCGATGCCGGCGGCGAAACGCCAGCCAGCGCTTTCTTCCCGTTCTGCGACTACAGCCCGGAATGGGTAGGCCTGCGCACTGGCCACGAACTGGGCGCGGCACTGGCCTTTATCGACCTGCCATGGACCGATAAGGCGCAGCTGCGCGGCCGGGGCGAGGACGATGATCACAGCCTGATGGCCGAGCGCTACTTCCAGCACAGCCGCCACGTGGACGAACTGGCAGCGCGCGTGGGTTGCCGTGACCACAATGAACTGTGGGACCACCTGTTTGAATTGCGTCCGCCGGCCGCGCTGGCGGATTGGCGCAAGCTGTTCCGGGATGTCTACCATTACTGCGCCGAAACGCGTGTTGACTATGAGCCCGAAGTGCTGGAGGCGGATGGCAGCCTGCCGCGTGAGCGCCATATGGCGGCCCATATCCGCCACTGGCGCAAGCAAATGCAAGACAATATCGTCGTGCTGACCGGCGGCTTCCACACGCCTGCCTTGCTGGACATGTGCGCCAGCGGCAGCACCAGCGCGCCGCGCAGCGCGCCGGCAAAGGACTGGCTGATCCGCTATAGCTTCGACCAGCTCGATGCGCTGAATGGTTACGGCGCCGGCATGCCAGCGCCGGCCTATTACCAGCGTGTTTGGGAGACGCTGCGATCCGGCGACCAGGAAGCACAACGCACCGTAACGCTCGATTGCCTGGGCGGCATCGCGCAGCAATACAGCGACCTGGGACTGGTGGAGCGTATCGGCACCGCTGACGTGCAGGCGGCGGCGCTGCAGGCAATGCGCCTTGCCGAATTGCGCGGCCATCCTGGGCCGGGGCGCCATGACCTGATGGATGCCATGCAGTCTTGCTTCATCAAGGGGGCACTGGGCGAATCGGCGCATGGCCTGCCTGATATCCTGCGCCGCTACCTTGGCGGTTCGCGCCTGGGCCAGGTGCCCGCCAGCGCTGGGGCGCCGCCTTTGCTGGAAGACGGACGCCGCCTGGCGCGCCAGTGCCGCATCCGGCTCGATGATGCGCAGCCGCGCACCAGCCGCCTTGAAATTTACCGCAAGCCCGCGCACCGCCTGCGCAGCCGCTTCCTGTATCTGATGCGCTATCTCGATTGCGGGCTGGGGCTGCAGCTGTCCGGCCCGGACTACCTGGCCGGCACCCGCCTGGACCTGATGGTCGAAGAGTGGGAGGTGGCCTGGACGCCGCTGGTGGAAGCGCGCCTGGTGGAGCTGGCATCGCAAGGCTCCACGCTGCAGGAGGTTGCCTTGCGCCGCCTGCGCGAACAGGAAACGGCCCTGGGCGCGGCGGGGCAGGCGCAATCGGCAGGGCGGGCGGTTGGCCTGCTGGTCCAGGCGGCCGCCGTTGGCCTGCATGAGCGCATGCCTGCCTTGCTCGACCTGCTGTCGCAGCATCTTGCTGCGGATGCCTCTTTCGTGTCGGTGGTGCAGTGCGCGCGCCAGCTGCAAACCCTGTGGCGCGCGCGTGAGCCGCTCGGCATGCAGGGACAGCAAGGACTGGACCGGCTGATGCAGGAATGCTGGCCGTCTGCCTTGTTCCTGCTCCCCGCGCTGGCCGGTTGCAAGGAGGAAGAGGAGGCGGCGATGGTGGACGCCATCCTCGCCTTGCGCGAATTTGGCCGCAGCGAGTGCAGTCGCGGCGACGCGGGCGGCGATGCGGTGCAGCAGCTGCATGGCCTGCTGGGCGGCATGGCGGCACGCAAGGGCTGCGCTCCCGGTATTGCGGGCGCCGCTGCCGCCATCCTCTATCTCGACGCGGCCTGGGACCAGCAACAGCTGGCGCAGGCTGCCGCCCAGCGTTTCGGACCCGGCGCACAGCCGGTTGATGCGGTGCGTTTCCTGTCTGGCCTGATGGCTGCGGCGCCGGAGCTGCTGGTGACCCAGCCCGCCTTGCTGAAGGCATTGGACCAGGTCATGGACGGCTGGGACGAACGCGATTTCATGCGCTGCCTGCCGGAGCTGCGGCGCGCCTTCAGCGCCCTGAAGCCGGTTGAAACCAGCGACGTTGCGCGCTTGCTGGCACAGGGCCTTGGCGTGGATGCCGCCGAACTGCAGACCGCCAGTGCCTTGCTGTCGGAAGCCGATATGCTGGCCGGCGCTGAAATCCAATCGCTTCTGCGCGATGGCCTGGAACGCGACGGCCTGCAAAGCTGGTTGGCCGGGAAGGAGGCCGTATGAGCGCCGATAAGCTGCGCCGTTGGCGCCTGGTGCTGGGGCGCTACGCCAATGAGTCCATGCCGCAGGCGCTGGGCCGGCAGGATGGCCGCATCGACCAGGCGCTGGATTACCTGTATGGCCGAGAATACGAGCGCAAAGGTCTGGTGCAGCGCGGCGGCAGCGGCACGCTGGATCCGAGCCAGCTGCGCGCCGTGGACTGGCTGGAAACCACGCGCAAGCTGTTCCCGCGCGATGTCTACGAACGCCTGCAAGCCGATGCCGTAGACCGCTACCAGATCCGTGAAGTGCTGAACGACGCCAAAGTGATCGAATCGCTGGAGCCGAGCCAGGCGCTGGCGCGCTCGCTGCTGTCGATGCGCGGCAAGCTGCGCGCCGACGTGCTGGAGGCCGTGCGCAAGGTGATCCGCCGTTCGGTCGACGAGATCGTGCAAAAGCTGCGGCAGGATTTCGTCAACGCGCTGACGGGGCGCCGCAACCGCTTCCGCCGTTCGCAAATACCTTCGGCGCAGAACTTTGACTGGCGCGCCACGGTGCGCGCCAACTTGCGGCACTACGACCCGGAACGCCAGCGGCTGGTGATCGAGCGGCCGCTGTTCAACGGCCGCGTCAAACGCAGCCTGCCCTGGGACGTGATCCTGTGCGTCGACCAGAGCGGGTCGATGAGCGATTCCGTGATGTACAGCGCAGTGGTCGCCTCCATCCTGGCCGGCCTGCCCGGTGTGAATGTGCGGCTGCTGGTGTTTGATACTTCTGTCGTGGATTTGAGCCATATCGCATCCGACCCGGTGGAGGTGCTGATGACCGTGCAGCTGGGCGGCGGCACCAATATCGGACTGGCGCTGGAACGATGCGAAAGACTGGTGCGTCAGCCGCAGCGCACCGTGGTCGCCCTGGTGAGCGATATGTGCGAAGGCGCGCCACCGCAAACGTTGCTGGCGGCCGTGCGCCGCCTGGCCGAGTCGCGCGTGCGCCTGCTTGGCCTGGCCGCACTGGACGCGGAAGCGCAGCCGATTTACGACGTGCAGATGGCGCAGAAGTTGGCCGCAGCCGGCATGGAAGTGGCGGCGTTGACTCCGCTGCATTTTGCGGAGTGGCTGGGCGAGGTGATGGCGTGAGCGCGCCCTGGTACGCGGTCTACCGCAATATCGACGATGCCGCGCTGGAGGCGCTGGCCAACGCCGGCCTGCTGCGCCGCGCCGCCAAGGATGTGGAAGCGGACAAGGTCGGCTGGCCCGAAGGCGCCACCAGGCCTGCCTCCGACGGCGGCACGGTAGTGGCAGACGGCCAGCGTGTGCAGCTGACATCCGCTGGCCCGCGCCAGGCACGCTGCGACTGTCCTGCTCCGGGTATGTGCAAGCATATCCTCGCGGCGTCGCTTTGGCTGCGCGAACTCCCGGCCGGCGAGGCCGGCGAGGTTGCTGCGCCGCCCGTCGACGTGGTCGCTGAAATCTGCGCGCTGCCCGAAGCCGCCTTATTAAAAGCCGCCGGCAAGGCGGGGCGCACGCAGGCGCTTACCTGGCTAACGACAGCCGGCGTGCCTCAAATCAGCGTCGAGGGCGGCAGCGCCACCATCGTGCTGCCCGGACTGGAGCAGCGTGCGATCTATATTGCGGGCCTCGGCTATGACGGCATGCTGTCCGAGGCGGCGCCCGGCAGCAAACGCGCCTTGCATCTCGCCGCACTGCTGGCTGTGCGCCGCGAGCAAGGCGTTCCGCTCACGGCCGCAGCGGCGGGCGGTGCCGCGCAACCGGCGGCGGGTGAAGGCAGCGCCGAATACGTGCCGGAACCCGGCGTCAGTGTCCTGACCGCCAGCGAGCGCGCCTTCGTCGCCCAGTTGCGCGAGCTGCTGCACAACATCCTGCGTAACGGCCTGTCGCACGTCAGCGCGCTTGTGCCGCCGCAGTTGCGCGCGCTGAACATGTCCGCACGCGGCGAAGACATGCCGCGCCTGGCCGGTATGCTGCGCGAGCTTGGCGGCACCATCGACCTGCTGGCCGACCGCAGCTACCACGCCGACGAACCCCAGGCCTTGTCGCAAATGTCCCGCATCGACGCCCTGTGCGTCGCGCTGGAACAGGCCGATGCCGCGCGCCTGCGAGGCTTGCGCGGGAAGGTCAGGCGCGACTTCGAAGGCAGTACGCTGCCCGCGCTTCTGCCGCTGGGCGCCTATTGGTGGACCACGCGCGGCGGCGCACGCGGCATGACCCTCAGCCTCTGGGACCCGGAAGCGCGCGCCATCGTCCAAGGCGTGCTGGCCCGTCCCGACGGCAGCGACCCCACCTTCCACCGCCACACGATCTGGGACATTGGAAACCTGTGGGCCGGTGCCGGTAGCCCCAGCCGCATCTGCCAGCACATGCTGCGCCTGGAAGGGGCGCGCCTCGCCGAGGATGGCCGCATTGCAGGCGCCGGCGCCCAGGCCAGCAGCGCGCCGCTCTGGAACCCCGCGCAGCTGGAAGCGGCAGCACCGGGCCACGGCGATTGGCAGGAACTGCAGGCCGTCTTGCGTGACAGCGGCGGCCTTGCAGGCGGCACACCGGACTGCGTCCTGTTGCGGCCAAAGGACTATGCGCAACCGCTGTTCGATGAAGTGCGCCAGCAATTTGAATGGCGCATCAACGACAGCCAGGGCCGCGGCCTGGTGCTGGGCATTCCGGCCGAAAAGGCATACGAGCAGCGCATCGGCAACCTGGAAAAACTGGCGGAAAAAGGCTTGCCCATCCCACTCGTGCTGGCCCGCATTCCGCGCGGCGAGGCGGCGCCAGCGCTGGAACCGGTCGCTTTAACGGTGGTGGAAAACGGAAAGCTGCGCGTCGTCTCACTGGACTTCGCCAAGGAGCACCGCCTGGGGAGTATGGGCCGCTTCGTGCGCGCCCTGGCCGGCATGGTGGAAAGCCGCAGTGCGCCGCCGGCGCTGGCTACACCGAGTGCCATGGAGCGCTTGCTGGAACAAGCAAGCGGCGCGCTGGAGCGCATCGCAATGAGCGGCCGCCTGCCGCCCGATCCGGCGCAGCGCGCGGAATTGGAAAGCTTGCGCCGGGCCTTGCAATCGGCAGGGATCGACCTGATATGCGATGCCATCCGCAACTTCGAACAGCAAGCTACGCCGGCCCATGCATTACAGCTGTATTATGTGCTTATGCGCTGCACCAGCCTGGTGCGGGTGGGCCGCTTTGGTGCGGCGTTTACCACGTGATTGCGTGGTTTTCGCAGGCACGCATTTTGCAACTTGATGCATATGACTAATCGCACCACGCTTACCGTGACAAACCAAGGGAACCGTCCTATCCAGGTCGGCTCCCATTTCCATTTTTTTGAAGTTGATTCGGCGCTGCAGTTCGAGCGCTGGAAGGCTTATGGCATGCGGCTCGATATCGCGCCGGGGACGGCGCTTCGCTTCGAGCCGGGAAAGGCGCAAACCATCACACTGGTGCGCCTTGAGGGCGACGCGGAGGTTGAAGGCTTCAGCGCTGGCGCAAGACGATAGGCGCCATCAACTCCGGATGTTTGCCGAGGTGGCCATCGAAACCGGCGCGAATGGCCGCCATATCTTTTTCCTCGTCGCCGCTCATCCAGAGATGCTCGGTCATGCCTAAAGTCTTGTTCGGGTAATCGATATACACCAGCACCAGCGGCACCTTGGCGGCCAGCGCCAGTTGGTAAAAGCCGCTCTTCCAGTAAGGCTTGTAGCCGCGCGTGCCTTCCGGCGTAATGCCGACCCAGTACCAGTCTTCCTTCATCATCGCATCGGCCTGGGCCTGGATCAGGCCTTGCGGCGCGCTGCGGTCGACCGGCGCGCCGCCCAGGTAAAAGAACCAACGGCCCAGCAGTGGAATCTTGAACAGGCTGTCTTTGGCCAGCCAGCGGAAGGGCAGGTTGATCGCCCATTTGCATAGCACCCCGACCACGAAATCCCAGTTGGAGGTATGTGGATAGACCACGGCAATACCGCGTGGCTCAGGCAGGGGTTTGAATTTCATCTGCCAGCCAAAGGCTTGCAGCGTGCGCAGGGCAAGGCGCTGCTTTAGTGTTGGCAGTTTATCCGCCTCTAGCTTATATTGATCCATTACTTCCCCATTGTTTTATTGTCAGCATTAATTGTTACTTACTTTTGGTGCTGAAAAATTGTGCGGCGGTATTCTATCGCGCCGCTCAGTGGGGCAGCAAGGTGAAATTATGACAAGACAAGTCTTGTGCGTCACTGCTACAACAGCAGGGCTGCCGGCGGATTTGCTTGGCGCCGTCCAGAACGTTGATGTCTGCCTTGTGGCTGGCTTGGCCGAGGCGGTTGCGGCCCTGCGTGAACAGCATTACCCGGTCGGTCTGCTCGTGCTGGACGGTTGGGACGGTCCGATCAATGAACTTGATCACTTCCTGCGCCGCCACAGTCGTCCGCGCTGGGTCGCCGTGTTCCGCCCGCAGGCGCTGGAACAGGCGCCGTTCCGCCAACTCGTACACGACCATTGCGTCGATTTCCATACCTGGCCGCTGGATGCCGGACGGCTCGGCCATACGCTCGGCCATGCGCTGGGCCTGGCTGCGTTGTCGGGCAGCGCGCATGCGGCCGAGGTGTGCCAGACGATGCGGCTCACCGGCCATAGCCCAGCCATTACCTTGCTGCGCCAGCAGATACTGAAAGTGGCGGGGGCCGACGCGCCTGTGCTGATCTGGGGTGAAAGCGGTACCGGCAAGGAACTTGTGGCGCGCGCGATACATGAACATTCGGGCCGTAGCGACGGTCCCTTCGTGCCCATCAATTGCGGCGCGATTCCAGCCTCCCTGGTGCAATCGGAATTGTTTGGGTATGAGAAGGGCGCCTTTACTGGCGCCGGCGCCGGCAAGGTAGGGCTGGTGGAGTCGGCCAGCGGAGGTTCCATCTTCCTCGATGAGATCGGTGACCTGCCGCTGGAACTGCAAGCGAACCTGCTGCGTTTCCTGCAGGAGAAAACAATCTACCGTGTCGGCGGTACGCGCAGCGTGCCGGTCGATGCGCGCGTGATTGCTGCTTCGCATGTGAAGCTGGGCGAAGCGGTGGAGCGTGGGCATTTCCGGGAAGACTTATTCTACCGGCTTAATGTGTTGACGCTGCAAGTGCCGGCCCTGCGCGAGCGGCGCGAGGATGTGGTGGCCTTGGCGGAAGATGTCTTCCACAGCTATGCCACCGAGCGTGCACGGCGGGTGCGTGGTTTCAGCAGCAGTGCGCTACGGGCCTTGCGTGCGCATGACTGGCCGGGCAATGTACGCGAGTTGCTGAATCGGGTGCGGCGCGCAGCAGTCATGGCGGATGGCGCGCTGATCCAGCCGCATGACCTTGAGCTTGATGGACTCGACAGCCGGTTTGGTGCCGAAGACCTTGATACTGCGCGCGCCGGCGCAGAACGGTTGGCGTTGCAAGGCCGCATTGACGCCGGACACAGCATTACAGCAGTGGCGCGCGAACTTGGCGTATCCCGCATGACCCTTTACCGCCTGATGGCAAAGCACGGCATCCAACGCCCATCGCGTCGCGGCAACGACTGAGCCCGCGAATCGTCGCGTCACAAACTTGTGACACTCACTTCATCCCAAACTTCCCTATGGCGCGCCGTGCAGCGCGCGTGGCGTGTCACAACGAAGTGACAGTTTGTCCTCTTCCGCAAGCCTCGCGTGCTGCGATGCCACATCAAAAGCCAGCGATATCAAGGGTTTAGTGAAGCTGGCATCAAGCTTGCGGTATGGCTTCTGGCCCCAGCATTGCGGGCAATTCAAAACACGACACAGCGAGGACGAGATGAAGAGAACTTTGATTGCAGCAGCCATCGCCTTGGCGATGGGGAGTGCATTCGCGCAAACGACAACGCCGCCCAACGTAACCCAGACCGGACCGGGCGCACAGTCCAACGACGGATCGACTTCGACGCAAGACAGCAGCCAGGCCAATGCCAACAATAACAGCAGCGGCGCCGCCGATGCGGCGGCCATTGGCGCTGCGGCGGCCAATAACGGCGCGACATCGACATCGTCGATGACGAATGCGTTCAATACTTCGACGGCGACGGCGGTCAGCAACCTGACTGGCACGGTGACCAATAACGTCATCAACAACATCGGCAATGTGGCCACCAATGCGGGCAATGCCAATGGCGGCGCGGCGGGCAATGGCAATGCCGGCGGCGCTACCGGCGGCAATGCCAGCGGTAGCGGCGGTGCCGGCGGCATGGCGAACGGCGGCGCGGGGGCCGCGGGCGCAGCGGGCGGCATTGCCGTGAATGGCAGCGCCACGGGCGGCAATGGCAATGGCGGCGGCGGCAGCGGTGGTAACGCGACCGCAGGCGCAGGTACTGGCGGCACCAGCGGCGCCGGCGGCGCGGCAGTGGGGGCAACCAGTGGCCGTGGCGGCGATGGCGCAGCTGGCGGCGCTGGCGGCGCCGGTGGCGCTGGCGGTGCGATCGTCGCAGGTGCCGGCGGTGCAGGTGGCGCGGGCGGGGCAGCGGCAGGCGGAGCAGGCGGCCTGGTCGGTACTGCGGGTAGCGGCGCAGGCGGAGCAACCGGCGCAGCGACCGGAGCGCGTGGAGGTGACGGCGGCATGACCGGTGCAGCAAGCGGCGGCGCGGGCGGCACCGGCGGCGCAGGCGGTGCTGCAGGCATGGGTGGTCTTGGCGGCGCAACCGGCAGTATCGCGACCGGAGGGGCGACTTCGACCCAGGGGGCGTCTGGCGGCGGTGCATCCAGCGGCAACGCAGACTCCAGCAATACAGCCAACAATGGCATGGGCGGCACGCCTCCGATCACCAGCACCATGGGTGACCAGAACAGCGCGGGCGGCTCTACCTCGTCCACTGGCGGCAATCCTTCGAGCTCCGGCAATGCTTCCACTTCCGGCACCGGCACCAGCGGCGCAGGCGGGGCAGGCGGCACAGGTGGCGGCGGCGGTGCGGGCGCTGCGGGCGGGGCTGGCGCGGCGGCGGCCAATACCGCAGGCAATGGCGCTGCGGGCGGCGCCAATGCTTCGGGCGCAGGCGGCGGCAGCGGTGCTGTAGCAGCTAACGGCGGCGCGGGGGCATCCGGTACTGGCGGCTCAGGCGGCGGCGGTGCAGCAGGCGGCAACGGCACCAGCAGCGGCGGGGCAGGCGCTGCGGGCGGCAATGGCGGCAGCGGCGCGGCAAGCGGCATGGCCAGCAATACTGCGGGCTCCAGCGGCGGCGCCGGTGGCGGCACGGGGGGCGCTGCAACGGGCGGCGCTGGTTCAGGCGCGGCTGGCACTGGCGGTGCTGCGACCAATGGCAATGCGCAGGCAGGTAACGGCGGCGCTGGCGGCAACGGCGGTGGCGGCAATACCGGCGGTGCAGGCGGCGACGGCGGCACCAATACCGCAGGCGCGGCAACCGGCGGGGCTGGCACGGGCGGCACCGGCGGAGCTGGCGGCACGAACAACGTCAGCGCGGGCACCTTCGACATGTCGAACACCATGAACAATGTCGGGCAGTCGGCGGCGGGCATCATGGTGGTCAGCCAGAACAGCGGCATGTCCTCGCTGGTGCAGCAGAGCGTGAATGTGCAAGCTAACCTGGCCGTGGGCAAGTGAGCCACGGGGCATCATGCGAAGCTTAGGCAGGCCAGTGCAAGTCCTGGCCCTGTGCGGCGCCTTGGCGCCGGGCCTGGTGGCGGCGGCGCCTTGGGTTGGCGCGCTGCCGCTTGGCCCGCTGCTGGCGGCGCCGCAGCCAGCGCAGGCTCAGGCTGCGGCATCGCTCCCTGAGCCTGCGCCGCCTGTGGCAACGCAGGCTGCGCCTTCGCCCCTGGCGCAGGCCGGCGATGGCCCGGCGCAGGATGCGCGGCTGGAGCAGATGCGCGGCGGTAGCGATACGCCGTGGAGCGATATGAAGTTGTCCGGCACGGTCGCCAACAATGCCGCGGTGAACGTGGTGACGGGCTCGAATATCGTGACTGACAGTGCGTTCAGCAACGCGTCGGGATTGCCGATGGTGATCCAGAATTCCGGCGCCAATGTGCTGATCCAGAATGCAACCATCGTCAACGTGCAGATTAAATGAAGCGCATCTTCAGCGTTCTGGCACTTCTGCCGGCATTTGCCGCGCAGGCCGCCGACTTCACAGCCGGCGGCGCCAGCTTTGTTTTGCCGGTGACGAGCTTGAAGGAGGCACGATTCCGAACCACGGTACGCCAGCAGTACGACTTCAGCTGCGGTTCTGCCGCGTTGGCGACTTTGCTGAGCTACCACTACGATTTTCCGGTCGCGGAACAGGACATCTTCCGCGAAATGTTTTTGCACGGCGACCAGCCGCGCATCAGGCGTGAAGGATTTTCACTGCTCGATATGAAGCGTTTCCTGGCTGCACGCGGCTTCACGGCGGATGGTTTCGAGCAGTCGCTCGACAAGCTGGCGCAGGCAGGTTTGCCCGCCATTGTGCTGGTGGCCACCAATGGCTATCGCCACTTCGTTGTGGTCAAAGGAGTCGCGGGCGGCCGCGTGCTGCTGGGTGATCCGGCAGGCGGCACACGCGCTTTGTCACAGCAGGCTTTCGAGGAGATTTGGCAGAACCGTTTGCTGTTCGTCATCCATGGCCGCCCAGGCAAGCCGCACTTCAACGAGACGGCCGACTGGCGCGTCGCGCCGCAAGCGCTGCTTGCCGACGGCATCGTGCGCGACAGCTTGCGTGAAGTGACCGTGCCCAAGCTGGGCGCGGGCGACTTTTGAGGGAGGGCAAGATGAATCGGGGACTTGGCAGCTTGCTGCTGATGCTGGCCTTGCCGGCCATGGCGCAGGGCCCGCCAGACGGTTGGACGCCGGCGCCGGATGCGCAGTTGGAACAGGCGCGCGGTGGTTTCGAGACCGGCAATGGCTTGCTGGTGGCGCTAGGCGTCGAGCGGATGGTGGAGGTGAATGGCGTGGTGGTGGCGCGCAATCGGGTCGAGTTGGCCGACATCGGGCGGCTGGCGGATTCGCCGCAGGCCCGTGCCGAACTAGCGCCGCTGCTGGTACAAAACAATGCGAACGGGCAGTTGATCCGCAGCCTGACGACGATTGATCTCACGGTCAATACGCTGTCAACGCTGAAGGGACTGAACCTGGAGGGCAATCTGCGCCAGGCTTTGTCCAGTGCTGTGGTGCCACGTTAGCGCCCTGGGAGTGGATGATGCAGCGAAAAATATGTGCCGGCGCGGCCGGCATGCTGATCCTGGCGAGCCAGGCGGCTTTGGCGCAACTGCCGCCCGAGCAGCGCAGCAACGCCGAACTGGCGGCCGAACTGGCCGAGTTGAAGCAGGCATTGGCCGAGCAGCGTACACTGCTCGATCAACTACGCCAGCAAGTGAACGATGAGCGCCTCGCCGCCGCGCGCGGCACCGGCGCTGCGGGGGCTGGGGCAGGGGGCGGTTCGGGGCAAAGCCAGCCGCAGCCGCAGCTGCCGGCACCGGCGCCCACTGGCGGCGCACAGCAGCCGGCGCTTGCCGTCGGCCAGCCGCCCAAGCGCGATACCAAGCCGCCGGAAGTCGCACCGATATTCGAATCGCCCGGCGTGCTGACCGCGCGCGGCAAGCTGGTGCTGGAGCCATCGTTCCAGTTTGGTTACTCCTCCAGCAACCGCGTGGCGCTGGTGGGCTACACCATCATCCCCGCCTTGTTGATCGGCTTGATCGACGTCCGCGAAGTGAAGCGCAACACCAGCACCGCCACTTTGAGCGGGCGCTACGGCCTGAGCAACCGCACCGAACTGGAACTGCGTCTGCCCTACATCTATCGTTCCGATTCCACAGTCAGCCGGGAACTCTTCACCGGCACGGCGGTGGAAAAAGTCTTCGATGTCAGTGGACGAGGGGTTGGCGACGTTGAGCTGACCCTGCGCCACCAGCTCAACGACGGTGGCTTCGATAAGCCGTTTTACGTTGCCGGCCTGCGTTTGAAGACCCGTACCGGGCGCGATCCTTTCGAAGTGGTGACCGATTGCGTGCGGCGCTGCGTCGGCGAGAATGTGACCGGCACCGGTTTGCCGATGGATCTTCCGACCGGTTCAGGGTTTTACGGACTGCAGCCGAGCCTGACCTGGCTCTACCCAAGCGACCCGGCCGTGCTGTTCGGCAGTGTCAGCTACCTGCACAACTTCCAGCGCCATAACTTACGCCGGCGGGTGCTCGAAGGCGAGTGGGAACCGCTCGGCACCGTCAAGCCGGGCGATGTGATTGGCTTCAATTTCGGCGTCGGCCTGGCACTGAATGAAAAGGCTTCAATCAGCTTCGGCTACGACCATAGCTCTATCGCCCGTACCAAGCAGAACGGTGTACCTGCGCCAGGTTCGGTGCGGACGCAGCTGGGCACTTTGCTGGTTGGCATGTCATACCGCCTGAGTGCCAAGCGCACCGTCAATGTTTCGGTTGGCGCGGGGCTGACACGCGACACGCCTGACGTCTCAATTACGGTAAGGATTCCGACGAGCATGTAGTTGCCGTTTACGCTAATCTAGTGTTTTGGCAACTAAATGAAAGAGATCCCATGATCCTGAACAAGCTCGCCGTACCTTTCGCAATTGCTGCTTTTGCCGGCGCTGCACACGCTGCCGCGCCAATGGCAAAGACTCAGGCGCCAGGTTTCTACCGCATGGCCTTGGGCGACTTTGAAGTGACCGTACTGAATGACGGCACCATTGACCTGCCGATGGAAAAACTGCTGCACCAGAAGCCTGAGAAGACCAATAAGGCGCTGGCGGAGAATTTCCTGAAGACTCCGGTGGAAACGTCGGTTAACGCTTTCCTGATCAATACCGGTTCGAAGCTGGTGCTGATCGATACCGGCGCCGGCAGCCTGTTCGGCCCAACCCTGGGCAATATCCTGAAGAGCCTGAACGCAGCGGGCTACAAGCCGGAGCAAGTGGATGAGATTTATATCACCCACTTGCACGGCGATCACGTCGGCGGCTTGGGCACGCAGGATAAGCCGGCTTTCCCGAACGCCGTGGTGCGCATGGATAAGCACGATGCGGACTACTTCCTGAGCAAGGCTAACCTGGAAAAAGCAGGCGCGGATGCGAAGGGTAATTTCCAGGGACCGATCAGCGCCGTGTCGGGTTATGGCGATAAGGTGAAGCCGTTTGAGGGTAATACTGAGCTGGTGCCTGGTGTGCATGCGACTTCAAGCTATGGTCATACGCCGGGGCATACCACGTATGTGGTGGAGAGCAAGGGGCAGAAGCTGGTGCTGATTGGGGATCTGATGCATAGCGCGGCTGTGCAGTTCCCGGATCCGAGTGTGACGATTCAGTTCGACAGTGATTCGAAGGCGGCGCTGGCGCAGCGCAAGGCGGCGTTTGCTGAGGCGGCGAAGCAGGGGTATTGGATGGGGGCGGCACACTTGCCGTTCCCGGGGATCGGGCATTTGCGGGTGGCGGGGAAGGGGTATGAGTTTTATCCGGTGAACTATTCGGTGCAGCGTTAAACCGGTAAACCAGTGTCAGACCCGCAGGGTCTGACACTTATACGCGGCGGCCGCGGGCCGAGGGTGTCGGACCCTGCGGGTCAGACTCCGGGGTACCGGTTTTAGGCCAGCGCCGGATAGTCGGTATAACCCTCAGCCGACGGCCCATAGAACAGTTCAGGGCGCTGCGCATTCAAAGCGGCCCCAGTCTGCAAGCGATAAGGCAAATCCGGATTCGCAATAAAATCCTTACCCCAAGCAATCGCATCAGCCCGGCCTTCCGCCAGCGCAGCCTGCGCACCCGCCACGTCAAACTTCTCATTGGCGATATACACGCCACCAAACTCACGCTTCAGCAACGGCCCCAGGGAATCATCCCCAACCGCTTCCCGCGCCGCGATGAACGCAATCCCGCGCTTGCCCAGCTCACGCGCCACATAGCCGAAAGTCTCGGATGGCGAAGAATCACCCATATCGTGCGCATCCTGGCGCGGCGCCAGGTGCATGCCGACGCGGTCCGCACCCCACACGCTGATCACGGCGTCGGTCACTTCCAGCATCAGGCGCGCACGGTTTTCAATGCTGCCGCCATACTGGTCGTTACGCTGATTGGTCGAATCCTGCAGGAACTGGTCCAACAGGTAGCCGTTGGCGCCGTGGATTTCCACGCCATCGAAGCCAGCTTTCTTCGCATTCTCAGCGCCTTTGCGGTAAGCCTCCACCACGCCAGCGATTTCAGCAAGATCCAGCGCACGTGGTACGGAGTAAGGACGGGCAGGACGCAGCAAGCTCACATTACCGTTGGCGGCGATCGCGCTCGGCGCTACCGGCGCCTGGCCATCGAGCAGGCTCGGATCGGAGATGCGGCCGACGTGCCACAGCTGCAGCACGATCTTGCCACCCTTGGCATGCACGGCCTCGGTAATGAGCTTCCAGCCTTCGACTTGTTCATCGGACCAGATGCCCGGGGTGTTTTCGTAACCAACGCCCTGCGGGGTCACCGACGTCGCTTCGCTGATGATCAGGCCGGCGGTGGAGCGCTGTGCATAGTACTCGGCCATCAGGGCATTCGGCACGCGCTTGCCGCCAACGGCGCGCGAACGGGTCAGGGGCGCCATGATGACGCGGTTTTTCAGGGACAGGGCGCCGATGGTGATGGGGGTGAACAGGTTGCTCATAGGGTATTCCTCTCATGCTCAATAAATTGCAGGATGACCTCCTCATTGCGCTTGAAGAAATTCCACTGGCCGACCCGCTGCACCGTCACCAGCCCGGCTTTCTGCAGGGTGGCAAGGTGGCCCGACACGGTCGATTGCGACAGGCCGGTCTGCTTGTCGATCATGCCCGCGCAGACGCCCAGCGACAGCGGGGCAAGTTGCTCGCTGAACCAAGCATCCGGCTCCTTGAGCCAGGACAGGATCTGGCGCCGGACCGGGTTGGCCAGGGCCTTGTGGATTGCATCAATGTCAATAGAAATGGTCATATTTCGGTGTTTCGCGATAAGTATATCGGAAATCTCCGATTCGAATATCGGTGCATGACGATGGAATTCAAGAGCTGATTTTAAGCGAAATGGTAGAGCGCCAGTGCCGCCACGGCCGGCACGGTCTGGACAAAGATGATGCGTTTGCTAACAGTGAGCCCGCCCCAGATGCCGGCAACGGCCACGCACAGCAGCCCATAGCAGACAAAAGCGGAACGCACGGCCGGATCGCCATGCAGCAGGCCCACGGACAGCGCAGCCACCAGGAAGCCGTTATAGCAGCCCTGGTTCGACATCGCCGGCTTGACGATGGCTGCTTTTTCAGCCGACAGCCCGAACACGCGGCGGCCGCGCGTATCGAAAAAGACGGTTTCCAGCAGCACGATATAGACGTGGATCAGCAAGACGATGGCAACGGCGATCTGCGCGAACAGCAGCATTGGGAGGCTCCCTGAAAATTTGGAGCCCCAATGATATACTGTCGGCCTTCTCCCGCGGGGACGACCTCGCCTAAGACCAGGGAGCCAGGCGGGGACGACCCCGTCATGACTCGGGAGAGCATCATGCATTGGATCGTCCTTTTACTCGCCGGCCTGCTGGAAGTTGTCTGGGCTGTCGGACTCAAATACACCGAAGGTTTCACTAAACTGGTGCCAAGCGCCGTGACCCTGTCCGCGATGGCCGGCAGCGTGGTCCTGCTTGGATTGGCACTGCGTGCGCTGCCGCTCGGCACCGCCTATGCCGTATGGACCGGCATCGGCACCGTGGGTACCGTCATCTGGGGAATCATGATGATGAATGAGCCGGCCAATGCCGCGCGCCTGGTGTGCATCGCCATGATCGTGCTTGGCATTGCCGGCCTGAAGATGCTGTCCCCGCACTAATCGCTGCGAGGGCCAACGCCCGATTCACCTGTCCAGCGTGCGTAGATGCGTGCCAGTTCGCCGCTGTCGCTAAGTTTCTTGACCGCGGCGACAAGCAGCGGCGCTGCCTGCGGCGGCGCTTTTTTGCTCACCCACAGGAACATGGAGTCTTCTTGCAGGATCGTCGGGATCAGCTTTACTTTGCCCTGCAGTCCTTGTTCGCGGACCAGCCAGTGCAGGGTCAATTCGTTCATATAAAAGTAGCGCCCGTGACCGGCCAGGATTTTCCTCAGGTTGGTTACGTTGCTGCCGGTACTGTCGTCGACTGTGATGCCGCGAGCACGCAACTGGTCGATATAGGCTGCCCCGCGGGAAGTCGTCACCAGCGCATTGATGCGGACCAGGTCGTCCAGCGAATTGATTTGGGCGGTATCGTCGGCTGCCGCCGCCAGGCGCTGGCGCGATATGTACAAGGGCTGCGGAATCGCGATGGCGATGTGACGGCGCAAAGGAGTTGAGACCAGGGCGCAGGCAATGTCCGCATGTCCAAGGCGCAGGTTCTGTTCGATCACCAATGCGGAGCGAATGTCCTCCAGGCCAGTGAAACGGATGCGCGGTTCAACGCGGGTAATGGCGGCAAGGATGTCGGGGCAGACGCCAGTGGAAGGCTGGCCTTCTTTCTGGATCCACTTGGGCGGCAGGCTTTCCTGACCGGTGACGCGCAATACAATATCGCTGGCGGCCGCCGTACAAGACAGGGCCGCAAGCAGCAGTGCGCCGAGCGCGGTAAGTGGGAATATTTTCATATTGTTTACCCCTTACTGCGATTTTAGAACTAACTTCTATCAGACGAAAGCGCCGCTCACTTTGGCGAGGTAAAACCATTCGGCATTTGGCTTTGCATTGACGTCGGGGAACAACATATATGCGTCAAACGGAGCCAGTACCGCACTGCCGTCCGCGCGTTTTCCGATTTCGTCACCAACTGTCAGTTGGTCGAAGCTGGACCAGGTGCGGCTGAAGGCATCGGCGGGATCGAGCTTGTCGTGCACTTCGACCATCGACAGGTATTCCATGTCTTCCAGTGCGATCGGCTGCGGCTTCGGCGCGTCGATCAGGCCGAAATGGGCCAGCACGTTCATGATGGCGCGGTAGGCGACGTCCGGTGCGTGCGGGGCGGCGTGCTGGCCGCATTCCAGGGTCAGCGCCATGCCGCCTGTGCTGCGCATGTATTCGGTGGTGCCGACGCCGTATTTCAGGACGGTCTCCACTTGGCTGTCATCACGCAGGCGGCGCTTCACGCCGGCGCCGTAGGTTGCCATCCAGCCGTCGACGAAACGCTTCACGCCGAGGATGCGGGCCATGGCGCGTTCTTCAGCTTCGTGCTTGAAGGGCTGCAGGGTGCCGTCGTTGTTGCGCGGGCCGACCATGACGAAAGGCTGGCTCTGGGCGTTGAAGGAATGCAGGTCGAGCAGGATCTCATGTTGGCCGAGCAGTGGGCACAGCCAGTTGGCAATGTGGTCTTCGAAGTCTTGCGGGTTCTCGTTCGGGAACAGGTTGCGGTTCAAGTTTCGGTCACCGGAGCGCTGGTTCTTCTGGTAGGCCAGCGGATTGGTGATCGGCACGAAGGTCACGCTGCCGTTCAGGATATGCAGTTCGCCTTTGTCCAGTTGCTCCATCACGCGCTGTATACCTTTGGTGCCGCAGGTCTCATTACCGTGCACGGCGCCGGTGATGATCAGGCGGCGGCCTTTGCCCTGGCCGGTGTAGTTGACAGATTTGAAATGCAGTTTGCTGGCGTCGGTCATGCTTTTCCCTTGTGGCGATTATAAGTGGCCAATATTCTAGCTCAGGTAGAATGCGCGCATGAATCGTACGTCCCGCAACAATGGCCTGGATACCCTGCGCGCACTGGCCATCATGCTGGTGTTTGCCAATCATTACCTGGGTTTTGTCAGCTTTGAACCGACCTTTGGCTGGTTCAGTGAGATTGGCTGGGCGGGTGTGGACCTGTTCTTTGCGCTTTCCGGTTATTTAATTGGTAACCAGGTGTTTGCTGCCTTGCGCGGACCGGGTTTGTCGCTGCCGCATTTCTATGCGCGCCGTTTGTTGCGCACATTGCCGGCCTTCCTGTTTGTGCTGGCGCTGTATGCGTGGTGGCCGTATTGGGCGGGCGGGCTTCAGCATGCGCCTTGGTGGAAGTACCTGACCTTCACACTGAATTTCAACCTCAAGCCGGGCACTTTGTTCTCGCACGCCTGGTCGCTGTGTGTGGAGGAGCAGTTCTACCTGCTGTTGCCGCCAATCGCGCTCGCTATTGCTGCCATTGCAAAGCGGGGCCGTGGCGTTGCGCTCGCGCTGGGTTGGACGGCGCTGTTGTCGGCGGTGGCGACCGGCATGTGGCTGCGCCACAGTTGGTGGACGCCTTCGATGGACCTCGGCGAGCATGGCAGCCGGGCGTATTACACCTTGATCTATTACTCCACGCTGACGCGCTTCGATGAGTTGCTGGCCGGCGTCGCCCTGGCAATGCTGCGCAATTTCCACCCGGTGCTGTGGCAGCGCCTGACGAGCCAAGGGAATGTGATGCTGGCTGCGGGCGCCGCCCTGACCGCGCTCGCATTCTGCCTATTCCGGGAATATCACTTCAGCTGGGGCATGTCGGTCTTCGGCTACCCGCTATTGGGCGTGGCGTTTGCCGCATTGCTGCTGGCAGCCCTCAGCGAAGGGTCGCTGCTGCAGCGGAACCGCATTCCGGGCATGGGCGCCATCGCTATCTGGTCCTATTCGATCTACTTGACGCATAAGCAGCTTTGCATCCTGCTCGCCGAACATTGGGCGCCAAACGAACCGGTGTCGATCGCGATCATGATCGCGGCGAGTATTTTCGTTGGATGGCTGTTGTATTTTGCGGTCGAAGCGCCGTTCATGAAGCTACGCGACCGCTTCGTCCCGTCCAACCAACGAAGTGCGCGCCTAGCTGCGCATCTCGATAACGTTGTCGTTGTGGGCGTCCGTCAGGAATGCGAATAGTGCCCGGACGCGGGCGGGCGCCTCGTAGCCTTCGGTCGTTTCGATGGCGCGGCGCAGGCCGGGCGTGACCTCCATGATGTACTGGCTGCCGTAGGCGCGGATCAACAGGGCGGCCAGTTGCGCCGCTTCCCGTTCGTGATTGCCGCTCAACCGGCGCCCGATCACGTCGATTAGCACGCGCTGCATGCGCGGCGTGGGATTCTCGATATGGGCAAAGACCAGCGGCGTATTGGCGATGGCGTCGCAGATGCGGCGCTCGATCTCGTCGGCCTTAGTGTCGGAAGGGATGTCGAAATACGCGCCCGCCCACCGGGTACGTGCGTACTGGTGGCCGGGCGGGAAGGAATCGGCGGTGTCGAAGCCGAGCGCGTGGCTCAGCTTCTTCAACCAATCTAGGACGATTGAGCTCATGGCGGCAATTGTACCGCCACCGCTCAGGCAGCGTGTGCTTCCTCGCCCAGCCGACCGGCGCGGAAGTCCTCGACGGCCTGGAAAATCTCGGCCTGCGAGTTCATCACGAATGGACCGTACTGCACGATCGGCTCATTCAGCGGCTTGCCCGACAACAGGATGAAGCGGCTGTCAGGGCCAGCCTTGATGGTCACACCGTCTGCACCTGCATTGTTAGCCAGGATCGCCATGCTTTGTGCCGGCACCGCCTTGCCATCCACGATCACCTCGCCGCGATAGGCGTAGATGAAGGCGTTATGGCCTTCGCGAATCGCCTGGCTGAAGCTTTCGCCAGCAGGCAGTTCCACGTCAACGTACAGCGGTTCCGTCACTTCGCGTTGCACTGCGCCCACCACACCCTGGCTTTCGCCGGCGATGACGCGCACCGCGGCGCCGTTTTCGGTCTTCACCACCGGAATTTCGGCGGCTTCGAAGTCCTTGTACCAAGGATTGCGCATCTTGTCCTTGGCCGGCAGGTTAAGCCACAGCTGGAAGCCTTCCATCAAGCCTTCCGCCTGTTCCGGCATTTCGGAGTGGATCACGCCGCGGCCGGCCGTCATCCACTGCACTCCGCCGCTGGCCAGCAAACCTTCATTGCCGGCGCTGTCGCGGTGCCGCATGCGGCCGGTCAGCATATAAGTGACCGTTTCAAAGCCGCGGTGTGGGTGGTCGGGGAAGCCTGCGATGTAATCGTTGGCTTGCTCCGAACCGAAATTGTCCAGCATCAGGAACGGGTCCAGGCGACGCTGCAGTGGCTGGGTCAACACGCGATTGATCTTCACGCCAGCGCCATCCATTACGGCCTGGCCGCGGATAATCCGTTCCACTGTGCGGGTTTGTGCGATGTTGTCCATGTCTTTTTCCTCTTTAATTAAGCCAGCAGTTCTTCAACGCGTGCATCGGCAGCGGCCTTCTGCTGTGCGGCCACTTCCGGACCATAGCCCTGGCCTTCGATGAACACATATTCCACGTCGGTCAGGCCGATGAAAGCCAGGAACATCTTCAGGTGCGGGAACTGGGTGTCAGTTGGCGCATCCTTGTGCATGCCGCCGCGCGAGGTGGCGACATAAACTTTTTTACCTTGCAGCAGGCCGAGCGGACCGTTTTCGGTGTACTTGAAGGTGACACCGGCGCGGGCAATCGCGTCGAACCAGGACTTCAGCTGCACGGTGATGCCGAAGTTGTACATTGGCGCGCCGAGCACGATCACATCGGCAGCCTGCACTTGGGCGATCAGGGCATCATCCAGGGCCACGCGGGCCACTTGTTCGGCAGTGCGCTTGTCGGCTGGGGTGAACAGGGCCTGCAGCGTCGATTCGTCCAGCACTGGGTGCGGGTTGGCGGCCAGGTCGCGAACTTCAACGGTGGCCCCTGGGGTGGCAGCCAGCAGTTTGTTCACGATGTTGGTAGCCACGCGGGTGGATTCGGAACCGGAGCTTTTTGCGCTGGAGTTGATTTGCAGGATGTTCATGGTTTGCTTCCTTTCGCTGTTTGGTTTGCAGTGCTGTGTGCGCTGCGTCGATGGAGTAACTATAGCGGTTCCATATTTGATCCAGAAGACGTTAAAATGGATAACATCGTGCCACTGATGGAACAATCATGACGGAAATCGACCCTGGCGACCTGCTTTTGTTCGCCCGAATCGTGGAATACGGCAGCCTGAGCCAGGTTTCGGAGAGGCTGCAACTGCCCAAATCGACGGTTTCGCGCCGTTTGACCCAGCTCGAGAGCCGGCTGGGCGAGCGCCTGCTGACCCGTACCACCCGCAAGCTGGTATTGACTGAATTCGGCGCGAGTCTTCTTGAGCACGCCCGGCGGGTAGCTGAGGAAACCGAGGCGGCCGGCGCGCTGGCCCAGCATCGCCAACAAGCGCCCAGCGGGCTGCTACGGGTATCGATGCCAGCTGACTTCGCCAACGTCCACCTGGCGCGGATCCTGCCGGACTTCATGGCCAAATATCCGGCCATCACCCTGGAGCTGGATTTATCGCCGCGCAAAGTGGACCTGGTGGCCGAGAATTTCGACCTCGCCATCCGTATGGGGATGTTGCCGGACGACGCGACGCTGGTGGCGCGCAAAGTGCTGATGTCCACATGGGGACTGTATGCTGCCCCGTCCTATACCGTCGTGCACGGCCTGCCTGAGCATCCGGACGACCTCTTCAAGCACGAATTGCTTAGCTTGCGGCGCATGGCGAATGGCCTGGTACACTGGTCACTCACGCGCGGCAAAACCACATGGGAGCGCGACCTGCCGGTGCGTTTGATGGCGAATTCACCAGAGCTGCTGACGCGTATGGCCGTGACCGGCATGGGCATCGCTACCTGTACCACGCCATTCGCTGCACCTCTCGTCGCGCGCGGCCAGTTGGTGCGCGTGCTGCCCGACTGGCACTTCCCGGCTGTTACAGGTTGGGCGGTCTTCCCTGGCCGCCGTCTGATGCCAGCCAAGACACGCGCTTTCCTTGATATGCTTGAGGCAAATTTCAAGGACCAAGATGGCTAGTGAATTCGCAACGCAATTGATTGCAGCAAGTGCCGAAAGGCGCTACGAGGATGCGCTCTGCATGATCCTTGAATCGTTCGCTGATGAGGAAGACTTATCGCGCCACTTCATCACCATGTTCGAGTGGTCCCGGCTGGTGCCGGAATACCCACCAGCGCGCGTAGCCATGCTGGCCGCGCGGGATGCGCAAGTCACGCGCTTGCTGGCGGGCGAGCACAATTTCGGGCCGCCGGAGATGCAATATTGCCAGTCCCGGCTTGCAGTGATCGTCGATTTTAATCAATCACTCTGCGAGGAGCTCGCGACATACGAGGTGTTTGCTCGGCTCCAAGCGATTGCGCCCGTTATGGCTCGACGGAACGCATTTCTGGCATTGCCCGCCGTTGTGGCCGCAGGCGACTACGCCTTGGCCGAGCAATTTCTCGAAGACCCGTTAAAGGATCTACCAAGGCTCAATGAAGTGGCGAGGTCACTTCCCTTATTCCCCGTGGGCCGCGCAGCGCCACACCTGGCGTCCGAGCTAATCAACTTTATAACCGACGTGCGCTTGTTGGTCACTGTGCTGGCTGGTACCGGACGGCAGCAGGAAGCCGATGCCTTGCACGACGCTGCGCTTGCTGGCATTGAAACTACCGATTTGCGTGAAATTGGCGCCCGTGAATTGGCCGAACCGGGCACCATCAGGCGTGAGCTGGTCGATCATCAGATGAAGGAATCTCCATGAATGTGCTGGAACTCTTTGCAGGCGAGTGGACGGGTGAAGACGATATCGCGCCATCCAAATGGGGCGAGGGTGGCAAGGCGAGGGCGTCGATTTCAGCGCGGCTCGAGTTCGACGGGCGCCTGCTGGTCCAGGACTGCAGCGCGAAGCGAGATGGCAAACCATGGTTCAAGGCTCATGCAGTGATAGCTTTCGACCAGCAGACTTCCGCCTTGAGCCTGCATTGGTTTGATAGCATGGGGTTCATCCCGGCCGAAGCCGCGCCCGGTCGGTGGGATGGCGAGGTGCTGCGCTTTGTGCGTTCGTCGCCGCGCGGACAGACTCGCCACACCTATACGCCAAACGGTCCGGATGCTTACGAGCTTGTCTTGGAGAGCTCGTTCGACTCGGGCGCCAGCTGGGTGCCAGTGATGACGGGTCGCTACTCGCGGGCGGGCGGTTGAGTTTTTTGAGTTGGGGCGGAATCGAATTGTCGTACACGGCTTTGCAGGCCGTTGCATAACCACTTTGCTACCCAAATGCTGCGCAAAACCGGTGCTAGGTCTGTCATTTGGACAGGTGAACCACTTCTTTGATGAATATCAATACGCGAAAAAGATGGAATTCGCATTTTGATTTTCATCAAATGATAACGCTAGCTGTCCAAATGACAGACCTGGCACCGAATCTGGTCTGGATGCTTACGAGCTTGTCTTGGAGAGCTCGTTCGACTCGGGCGAGAGCTGGGTGCCAGTGATGGTGGGCCGCTACTCGCGCGCAGCAGGCTGATGCACCACGACGACGGTCGGGACTGGCGCCGCCACAGTCGGCGGCGCATGGGGAACGGCATTATTCATCAGGAAGGCAACGACGGTTGTGAAAATCAACACAGTTGTAGCTGCGATACTCGCGCACCATTTGACCGTACTTACGATTGTTGCGCGCAGTTCGGCTTTGCCGTCCGCCACCGATTTCTGAATCAGGGTTTCGAGCTGCGCAAAACGGGCATCGAAGTACTCGCGGTCGCTAGTCGTCATATTGCCTCCACTAAGCCAGTTTAGACCAAAGGGCGACGGCACACCTTTATTCCTGCCGGTAGCCGCACAATTGGTTCAGGCAGTTGGCGCGGAAGGTGGCGCTGCCCAATCTCTGGAAGGTCGGTTTGCCGGGTTTGTACAGTCCTTTGCAGGACGAGAGAACGACCAGGTAGAGCCGCTCTTCGGCTTGCTGCGGAACCTTTAAGTCAGTGAACGTGGCTTGCAGTTTTCGTCCGGCCGGCGGCAGCGGAAGGTTGCTGTGCGACGTGGAGTGCAAGTGCTCATCATGTGCCAGGTTGTAGTCCGGCTCGTCATCGGCGTAATCGTACAGGCGCGCTTGCATCGCGCATTTGCCCGGCCGGGGTGGAGCTGTGAACGAGGCTGTTGCCGCAAATGGGACGTCACGTTCGAGTACTGCAGGTTCTGTGCTGACCGTGAATGGATGGGCGGTCCTGTTTCGCTTGGGATCGGGGATTTTGTCGCCAGCAGTGGCAATCAGAGGCAAGAACAGAAGAATGGCGAGCTTATGCATGGCTTCCTCCAAAAGGGATTTGCTCCCTTCACTCTAGGTGCTAAGCCATGCAAATCGTTTGCTGCGAACGCTCGCTTTGACCTGTGTCAAAGGATCACTTGAGATTGGCCATCATTTCGCCGAGGCGGACAGGGCCGGCGGGCTGCCATTGGTCGTTGAAGTGCAGGGTGTCTTTCGGGAACAGCATGACGACGGTGGAGCCAAGCAGGAAGCGGCCCATTTCTTCGCCTTTCTTGAACACGTACTCGTTCTTTTTGTAAGTCCACTCGGTCACTTTAGGCAGGCGCGGCGGGTTGACCACGCCGTGCCAGGTAGTAGCCATGCTGCCGACGATGGTCGCGCCGACCAGCACCATGACGAATGGACCGAAGGCGGTGTCGAATTCGCACACCACGCGCTCGTTGCGTGCGAAGAGGCCCGGCACGCCGCGTGCGGTGGTCGGGTTGACGGAGAACAGTTCACCCGGCACGTAGATCATGCGCTTCAGCGATGCTTGGCACGGCATGTGGATGCGGTGGTAGTCGCGTGGGCTCAGGTACAGGTTGGCGAAGCTGCCGTGCTCGAAATGCTTGGCGAGCGTCGCGTCGCCGCCGACCAGTGCGGTGGTGGAGAACTGGTGGCCCTTGGCCTGGAAAATCTGGTCGCCCTCAATCGCGCCGAATTGGGAAATGCGGCCATCCACCGGGCAGACGAAATCGGCCTTGGCCAGGGGGCGGGCGCTTGGCTTCAGCGCGCGGGTGAAGAATTCGTTGAAGCTATGGTAGCTGGCGATGTCGGAATTGGCCGCTTCGTCCATATTGACGTCGTATTTGCCTACGAACCAGCGGATCAGGCGGGTCGTCATTTCGCCGCCTTTGGCGCCCGCCACGCGGCCGGCGAAGTTGGTCAGGGCACCTTTTGGGAGCAGATATTGCGGCAGTACGGCAAGTCGGGACACGGTTGGCATTCCAAATATTTGAAGATGCCGAATTATATCCTTGCTACCGCCCGCGCCATAGGGTAGAGTTTCGCGCGAGAATCATTTACCTTTTTTGCAATAATGATCCGCCTGACACTCTTAGCAGCAGCCATCCTCGCGGCCACCCAGGCCATGGCAGAGGAAAAGAAGCAAGAACCCATCCAGAAAATCGAAATCAAAGGTGCGGCCGAAGCCTATAACCCGCGCAAGGACGATACCGCCAGCAAGATCATCGTCAGCGCCGACGAATTGAAACGCTATGGCGACCAGTCTATCGGCGATGCGCTCAAGCGCGTGCCGGGCGTATCGGTCGGGCCGGGCGGTAAAGATATCCGGATGCGCGGCCTGGGTAGCGGCTACACGCAAATCCTGTTGAATGGCGAACGGGTGCCGCCGGGATTCAGCATCGAGAGCCTGTCGCCGGATAGCATCGAGCGCATCGAAGTGATTCGTGCGGCGAGCGCGGAGTTCAGTACCCAATCGATCGCCGGCACCATCAATATCGTGCTGAAAAAAGCCGTAAAGGCGGCGCAGCGCGAATTCAAATTCGGTGTGAGCCGCAGCCGCGAAGCGACCAATCCGAACGGGAACCTGATGCTGTCGGATAAGGACGGCAATTTCTCGTATTCCGTTAATCTTAGTGGCGGGCGCTATGAGTTCGACCGCAATTTCGACAGCGACCAGGAGCAGCTTGACCTGGCGGGCGATCCAGTCATGCAGCGGCGCATGCTGGTGTGGGACCGCGGCCATGCGCGCAGCCTGGAACTGGCGCCGCGCCTGAACTGGAACCTGGACAACGGCGACACGCTGACGTCGCAGTCCTTTATCAGCCGTTCCATCTTCAAAAGCACCATCGACCGCGATTACGACGTGGAAGTTGGTCCAGCGCCCTTCTTTATTGGCGAGCACACGATCAATGTGAATAAGAGCCTGTTCGCGCGCACGGACCTGAACTGGGTGCACAAGTTTGGCGAGGGAGCCAAGCTGGATGCCAAGATCGGCGGCCACCGCCGGCGTTCCAACGGCACCTGGTACGAAACCGACAGGCATACGGACAACGAGTCCTTGCAGCACGATGTCTACAGCGGCGCGCGCGAGTGGGGCATGAGCAGCACCGGCAAGTTCTCCGTGCCTTTGGGCAGCGACCAGTCGCTGGCCGCCGGCTGGGAAATCGGCTACACAGACCTGAATGACTGGCGCAACCAGCGCGACCTGTTCATCCCTGCCAATACGCGTGATGACAAGGACGAGGGCTACCAGGCATCGCTGCGCCGAGCAGCCTTCTTCACGCAGGACGAATGGAATATCAACAAATCCTGGTCGGTCTATGCAGGCCTGCGCTGGGAAGGAGTGAACACGCGCAGCTTTGGCCCTGGCTTCGAACCGGTGAATAACCGCAGCAGCGTGTGGAGCCCGGTGGCGCAAACGCTGTACAAGCTCCCGAACGGGAAGGACCAGCTGCGCGCCGCGTTGACCCGTACTTACAAGGCGCCGACGCCAAACAACCTGTCCGGCCGTCGTTTCACGTCGGCTAATAACAGCCAGCTCGAAACCGACTGGATCGGCAACCCGAACCTGAAGCCCGAACTGGCGACCGGCATCGACGCGTCCTACGAACATTATTGGGGCGAGGGCGCGCTATTCAGCGTGGCCGCTGCCTCGCGCCGCATCAATAACTACACGCGCCGCAACGTCTTCCTCGATGACACGGGGCGCTGGGTGGCGACCATGATGAATAATGGCCGAGCCGACGTGCGCAGCCTGGACGTGGAAGTTAAATTCCCGATGAAGGCGGTGATGGCAAACGCGCCGGCACTCGACGTGCGCGCCAATGTCAGCCGCAACTGGTCGCGCATCGATACGGTGCCGGGCCCGGATAACCGTCTGGACCAGCAGGTGCCGCTGACTGCCAACGTTGGCCTCGACTATAAAACTCCCGACGGCATATGGAGCATGGGCAGCAGTTTTAATTTCCGCGCCGGCGGCAATGTGCGAAATGATGTTGACCGTTATAGCTGGTCGACAGTTTCTCGCCAGCTGGATGGCTATATTGCGTGGAAACTGGACAGCAAGTCCCAACTGCGATTCTCCGGATGGAATTTGCTGGCGCAAGATGGCCAATACATGACAAGGTATGACACTGCGGCTGGAAAAATGTCCACGGTATCGACCAACTATGGTGCGCGTAATTATCGCTTGCAACTCGAGATGCAGTTCTAAGTTAATAGGATGATGTATAACCGGCCAGGCTGGTTTTTAAATTAGCAATGAAATAAAAAGCGCCGCACGTCAAATGTGTGGCGCTTTTTTTTTAATATGGTTAAATTATGTAGATAAAATCATCGCAACTATGGTACATTGCGGGGAAGAAATCTCACACATTGTCACACTTTGACTTTTCATACACTTAGGGTAATAAGAGATGACCACCTACCAGGAATACCAGGCAAAAATTGCCGAATTGCAAAATCTGGCCAACGATGCGCGTAAAGCCGAAATGCAAAAGGCAAAAGAGCAGATCTGGTCCATCATGCGTGAATATGATCTGACCGCTGCTGATCTCGGCCCGGCTGCCAAGAGCAATAAACCAGTCAAGCCACGCGCCCGTGTGCCAATGAAATACCAGGACCCAGTGTCCGGTTCCCAGTGGACCGGCCGCGGCCGTGCACCGAAATGGTTGGAAGGCAAGAAGAAGGAAGACTTCCTCATTAAATAAGCCAGTCACGGCAAGAGGGGCGGATTAATATCCGCCCTTTTTCTTTTTATACGGTGAGAATATGTCGCGCTTAGCTTTGCGTCCGCTGCTGGCGGCTTTACTTTTTTGCGTGGGAGCCTCTGCACTGGCGGCCGGGCCGATATTGCTGACACCGGATCGTGTATGGACCGGTGAAGGGGCGGCGCACGGCGGCTGGTCGGTATTGGTGGTCGATGGCAAGGTGGCTGCCGCAGGTCCAAGCGCGGGGATTGCCGTTCCAGCCGACGCCGAGCGCGTCGCCTTGCCGGGCAAGACTTTGATTCCCGGCCTGATGGACCTGCATTCACACGTGCTGCTGCATCCGTATAACGAGACCAGCTGGGACGACCAGGTGCTGAAGGAGCCGGAAGCCTATCGCGTATTGCTGGCCGCGCGCCATGTGCAGGCGCAGTTGCAATCCGGTTTCACTACTTTGCGCGACCTGGGTTCGGAAGGTGCCGGCTATGCCGACGTGTCGGTCAAGCGCGCCATCGAAGAAGGTGTGCTGCAGGGGCCACGACTGTTCGTTGCCACGCTGGCGATCGTGGCCACTGGCGGCTATGGGCCGAACGTGAAATCCTACCGGCCGGACATGCATTTGCCTGTCGGTGCGCAGGAAGCGACAGGCGTCGATGAAGTGGTGAGGGCGGTGCGCGAGCAGGCGGCCCACGGCGCCGACTGGATCAAGGTGTACGCCGACTACCGCACCGGGCCTGATGGTTCGGCGCGCGCCACTTTCAGCCAGCAGGAGCTCGATGCGCTGGTTGCAGCGGCCCACGGTACGGGACGGCGCGTCGCGGCGCACGCTGCGACCGACGAAGGCATGCGGCGTGCGGTGCTGGCAGGTGTGGACACCATCGAACACGGCTACGGCGGGAGCGAAGCCACCTTCAAGCTGATGGCTGAACGCAAGGTTGCCTATTTCCCCACATTGGCTGCGCCGGAAGCGACCAGCGAGTATTTCCAGAAGCATGTGCGGGGCGGTGCGCCGACGCCGTCCATGCAGGCTGCGGCCCAGGCTTTCCAGCGGGCGCGCAAGGCTGGCGTGACGATTGGCCTGGGAAGCGACGTTGGTGTGTTTGCGCACGGCGGCAGCGCGCGCGAGGCGGAATGGCTGGTCAAATTGGGGATGACCCCGACCGAGGCAGTGCGGGCTGCAACCGTGGTGAATGCGGCGGTGCTGGACCGTGCCGCTTCGCTGGGACAGGTGAAGCCTGGCTACCTGGCCGACCTGGTGGCGGTGGAGGGCGATCCCACCGCCGATATCGGCGCTTTGTACCATGTCGGCTTCGTCATGAAAGGCGGCATTGTGGTCCGAAACGTGCGATGATGAAGTATGTCCGCGATTCCACTATTCCCGTTGCAAACGGTGTTGTATCCGGATGGGTACCTGCCATTGCAAATCTTCGAGGTGCGCTACCTCGATATGGTGAAGCGTTGTATCGAGCATAAGGAAGATTTTGGCGTGGTCGCCCTGGTGCAGGGCGATGAAGTGCGCAAGCCGGACCAGCATGAAACCCTGTGCGCGGTGGGCACTATGGCCCATATCGGCGAATGGAAGGCGGTGATTCCCGGCCTGATGCAGCTGCGCTGCAGCGGGCGCCAGCGCTTCCGCATTGTCTCCGCCGAACAGTTGAAGCATGGCTTGTGGATGGCTGAAGTGTCGGCCATCGACGACGACATGAACGTTCCCATTCCCACCGACCAGCAGGATGTGGCCGACAGCCTGGGCATGTTGATCCAGACTTTGCAGGAGCGCGGCGTGCCCGCAGCGCAAATGCCGATGCAGGCGCCGTACCGCTTGCAGGAGGCGGGCTGGGTGGCCAACCGCTGGTGCGAACTGCTTCGCCTGTCGCTGGCGCAGAAGCAGCTGCTGCTGGCGCAGGAGAATCCCGTGCTGCGGCTGGAGTTGGTGCAGGACGTCATGGTCGAACATGGCCTGCTGAATTAGGACATCGCTGGCCCTATGCACGGTTTTGCGCGCCGGGCTACACTGGGTGCATGTACCTTCCTACTCCATTCGCTGAAGACCGGCTTGAGGTCAAACATGGGCTGATCCGGGCGTATCCGCTCGGGATGCTGATCATCCCTGGCGCCGCACCGACGGCCGACCTGATTCCCTTTGCGCTACACCCCGGCGAGGGCGATGCCGGCCTTGGCGTGCTGCGCGCCCATATCGCGCGCGCCAATCCCGCCGCGCGCGCCCTGGCCGCAGGCGGCGAATGCCTGGTGGTGTTCCAGGGACCGGAGGCCTATATCAGCCCAAGCTGGTATGCCAGCAAGGAGATCTCGCACAAGGTTGTGCCGACCTGGAATTACGCCATGGTGCAGGTGCGCGGCGCCGCGCGCTTGGTGGAAGATGCAGCCTGGCTGCAGCGCCAGATTCGCAGCCTGACGTCGCAGCAGGAAGCCGGCTTGTCGCAGTCCTGGGAAGTTGACGATGCGCCGGTAGAATTTGTCGAAGGCCTGCTGCGTGCAATCATCGGCATTGAAATCCCGATTGCTTCCATCGTCGGCAAATGGAAGGTTAGCCAGAATCGCAGCGACACCGATATGGCGGGCGTCGTGGCGGGGCTGCAAAAGGAAGGCCGCGGCGCCAGTGCCGCGGAAATGGCGGACTGCGTAGAAGCGCGCCGCCAGCCGGTCAAGCCGGACTGAGTTCTTCTTCCTGGGCGTGGACGTGCATCGACCACGTCACGCCCGCAATCAGCAGCAAGATGGCCGCGATTTCCAGCGGGCGCGGGAACTGCTGCTTGTAGATAAAACCGTACAGCAGCGCAAACAGGGTCTCGAACAGGATCAACTGGCCGGACAGGGTAATCGGCACACGGCGGCTGGCGACGTTCCACAAATGGTTGCCAATGACCGAGGCGCCCAGTGCGAGCAGGCTATTGCAGATCCAGAACAGCGTCCAGTCACGACCCGATGCTGCGCCGGCCACACCTGTCACGTCGCCATGGAAGATGGCAAAGGCAATCGCGCCGATCACCAGCGCAATCAGGCCGCTCGACAAGCCATATAACGCCGACCATTCGGCGCTGCTGTAATGCGGATTGCGTTTGAGGTAGCGCGCGTTATCCAGCGTGTACCAGGACCAGCAAAGCAGGGCGCCCGTCGCGCACAGCACGCCAATAACGGTGTTGGCGAGCGATGCGCCGGCAGCGGCAGCATGCTGGAATACGTCGATATTGATGCAGGCGATGCCGCCAGCCGTCACCAGCAGGGGCATGGCCAGTTGGCGCAGCGGAACGGCGCCATGGTCATTGCGCCCCATCAGCGTCACGGCAATCGGCAGCACGCCGATGATCAGGGAAGTCGGCGCGACGCCGGCCAGCTTCACGCCGAAGGCCAGGAACATGTAGTAGACGATATTTCCCGCGAGGGCATGGCGTACGAGCGCGAAATAGTCATCGCGCTCGAGCCGGCCGCTCAGGTTGCGGAGGCGCGGCAGCATCAACACAAAGGCGATCGCGCCGTAGGCGACATAGCGGCCGACCGCCATTTCCAGCGGCGTAAAAGACGACAGCAGCTCCGGCACAACAAATACCATGCCCCACACAGCGCCCGCCAGCAGGCCGCATACAACACCAATCCACATGCAATATTTCCTCATTTAAACCTGCGACAGTTTCGCACAGCTTGCGATATCTTGCTCAATCATGGACAAGACCTTGATCGCCGCGTTGCAGCACGAGGCGCGGCCACTGGAAACTGCGGAGGATTTCGACTACCTGCTGGACTGCATCGGCGATGCCACATTAGTGCTGCTCGGTGAGGCCACGCATGGTACCCGCGAGTTCTACCGCCTGCGCGCCGACATCAGCAAGCGGCTGATCGTCGACAAGGGCTTTGACGCCATCGCAGTCGAGGCCGACTGGCCGGACGCACTGTGCGTCAGCCGCTACGTGCAGCAAGGCGGCGACGATATCAGTGCCGATCAGGCTTTGTCAGGTTTCAAGCGCTTCGCGCCGCTGCGGTTTCTTCGGCCTGGATTTGTGCAGCCTTCAGCAGTCGATGCACGCGGTGATCGACTACCTCGACCAGGCTGATCCGGCAGCGGCCGCCCGCGCGCGCCAACGTTACGCCTGCATCGACCATTTTGCCGAGGATCCGCAGCGCTACGGCTATGCCACCAGTTTCGGCATGAAGCCAGACTGCGAGGCGGAGGTGCTGCGTCAACTGGTCGACATGAACCGCTTGGCGAATGAACAGCTGCCCACAGGCATTGTGCCGGACGAATTTTTCTACGCCCAGCAGAATGCGCGCGTCACGCGCAATGCGGAGGTGTATTACCGCGCCATGTTCAAGGGGCGCGACGAATCGTGGAATGTGCGCGATTCGCATATGGCGGAAACGCTGCAAGCTCTACGCGAGCACCTGGGCCAATGCATAGGCCGCCCAGCGCGCATCGTGGTGTGGGCGCACAATTCCCACCTGGGCGACGCGCGGGCTACCGAGATGGGCGCACACGGAAAGTTGAATCTGGGGCAGCTGGTGCGCGAGCGTTATCGACCGCAGGACAGCTTCCTGCTTGGCGTCACCACGCATGCCGGCAGCGTGACGGCCGCCAGCGAATGGGACGGACCAGCGGAACTGAAATCGGTGGTGCCATCGCGGCCCGACAGTGTCGAGCATGTACTGCATTCAGTCGGCAAGGGAACGTTCCTGTTGCCGCTGCGTGGGCGCGACAGTGCGCTGGCGCGGGCCGATGGGCGCTTGCTGGAACGTGCGATAGGCGTGATTTACCGTCCCGATACGGAGCGCATGAGCCACTACTTCTTCGCCGACGCCGAGCGCCAGTTCGACGCCCTGGTCCACGTGGATCGCAGCACGGCGCTGGCCCCGCTCGAACG
Organism: Pseudoduganella sp. GW821-FHT11H04; assembly: GCF_058807935.1. Lineage (NCBI taxonomy): Bacteria > Pseudomonadati > Pseudomonadota > Betaproteobacteria > Burkholderiales > Oxalobacteraceae > Pseudoduganella > Pseudoduganella sp. GW821-FHT11H04. The sequence goes on from NZ_JBXARE010000009.1 coordinate 75,841, forward strand.
GTCAGCCTTGGGACGGCATGGCGAACCGGCCGAGACTTACCCATCCGGCCTGTAGCGCGACGATCAAGGCCAGGTTGACGAACACAGTGAGCCAGAACTTGATGAGGAAGGAAGTCTTGGAGGATTTGTGGCGCAGCAGCTGTTGCGCCGCCAGCCCGCCGGGCCAGCCGCCGGCAAGGCCCAATAGGAGCAAGGTGCGCTCCGGCGTCCGTCGGCGGCCTTGACGGGCAGCCGATTTGTCCAGCGCGTAAGCAATGAAGCATGCAACGCTGGCCACGGCATACAGCGCAGCCAGCGCAATTGCTGACATCAGAAGTAAGACAGGCCCAGTGCGGCCTTCACTTCATCGGTGGTGCGGGCAGCGACTTCACGGGCGCGCATGGTCCCTTCCTTCAGCACTTGCATGATGTAGCCCTTGTCTTGTGCCAGTTCTTCGCGGCGGGCGCGGATCGGGGCCAGCATGTCCTGCAGCACAGCTTCCAGGCGCTTCTTGACGACCGAATCACCCAGGCCGCCGCGCACGTAGTGGTCTTTCATCTCTTGCAGGCTGGCTTTCTCGGTATCGAAAGCGTCCAAGTAGATAAAGGCGACGTTGCCTTCCAGGTGGCCAGGATCGGACACTTTCAGGTGCAGCGGATCGGTGTAGACCTGCTTCACGGCGGCAGTAATCTCGGCAGCGCTGGCGCCCAGGTTGATCACATTGCCCAGCGACTTGGACATCTTCGCCTTGCCGTCGATGCCAGGCAGGCGGCCCACTTCCGGCACCACAGCCTTGCACTCGACCAGGATTTCCTTATTTACCAAGCGGTTGAACTTACGCACGATCTCGTTGGTCTGCTCGATCATCGGGATCTGGTCTTCGCCGACCGGCACGATGGACGCCTTGAAGGCCGAGATATCGGCGGCTTGAGAAGCAGGGTAAGTCAGGAAGCCGGCAGGGATGTCGCGCTCAAAGCCGCGCAGCACGATTTCCTGCTTCACAGTCGGATTACGCTCCAGGCGGGCGACGGTGACCAGGTTCAGGTAATAAAAAGTCAGCTCGGCCAGTTCCGGGATCTGGGACTGGATCAGGATGGTTGACTTGGCCGGATCGATGCCGCAAGCCATATAGTCCAGCGCCACTTCCACCACGTTACGGTGCACCTTATTGGTGTCGTCCATATTGTCGGTCAGCGCCTGCGAGTCCGCCAGCATGATGAACTGCTTGTAATCGTCCTGGTAGGAGACACGGTTGCGCAGGCTGCCGACGAAATGGCCGAGGTGCAGCGGACCGGTCGGACGGTCGCCGGTCAGGATGATTGGTTTAGCGTTGGAAGCTGGCTGGCTCATGGGGTTCTTTCTGCTTGCCCCTATCGATTGCGCCAAGAAAAACGCCACCTGATCGAGGCGGCGTTGATATTAAAATCACATCACTTTTCAGTGGCCGCGTAATGTCAGCGGCGCCACCAATTGCGGGAAAACAGATGTGATTGGAAAAATTTCATCCCGCCATGGTTACAGGTCAGCGGGTCTGTGTCAAGAATGAAGTCGGGGTCAGGTCGAGCAAATGGACATTTTGCTGCGCAAAATGTCCATTTGCTCGACCTGACCCCGACTTTTCGATTAATAGCGATTCGGGTTGTTGGGGCGGGCGTCGACGCGGTTTGGTACGCCGTCGTTGTCGCGGTCGCGGTCGTAACGGTTGGGGATGCCGTCATGGTCGCGGTCACCGCGTTCCCAGCGGCCACGTTCCATGCGCCAGCGGCCGTTTTCAGTTTGCGCCCAGCTTGGTTCGCGCCAGTGGTAGCCGTGGCGGGCGCGCACGTATCTGCCGTTGACCCAGACGTGACGGTGGCCGTTCCAGCGCCAGTAGCCAGGCGTCCAGACGAAGCCGTCCCGGGCTGGGGGCATAACTTCTTCGCGTGGGGCTGGCGGGGCAGTCCGGATGACGACCACGTCCGCGTTGGCGATCGGGGCAAAGCCCAGGCCGCCGCCGAGGGATGCGGCAACAAAAGTGGCAATGAGCAATTTTTTCATGATTGGCTCCTTCATTCGTGTGCTTGCCATTTTTGCTGAGTCTGGCGCCGCCGTATGTGCGCACACACGCTTTCATCTATGCATTGGTTTTCTAGTAATATTGCGCAAATTCATGCCCGTCGGAGATGCCATGCGTAGCTGCTTCACACTGTTTTCTTTCCTGCTGGCGTCGCACGCCGGCGCGCAAACCTCGCCGATGGCGCCGGATATCGTGCCTGGTTATGAGGCGCCGCAGGAGCAAGCGGATTACATCAAGCGCGTGGTCATGATTCCGATGCGTGATGGCGTGCGCCTGCATACCGTGATCGTGGTGCCGAAGGGGGCTGGCAAGGCGCCCATCGTCCTGACCCGCACGCCGTATAACGCGGACGGCCGTGCCAAGCGTAATCCGAGCCCTTATATGCAATCTGCGCTGCCGCAGGGCGACGAGGTGTTTGGGCGCGATTTCATCCGGGTGTTCCAGGACGTGCGCGGTAAATATGGTTCGGAAGGCGAGTATGTGATGGCGCGTCCGGTGCGTGGTCCGCTTAATTCGAGCCAGACCGATAACGGGACCGACGCTTGGGACACCATCGACTGGCTAGTGAAGAATGTGCCGGAGACGAACGGCAAAGTGGGCATGATTGGCTCTTCGTACGAGGGCTTTACCGTGCTGATGGCGCTGACCGAGCCGCATCCGGCGCTGAAAGCGGCCGTGCCCATGAGCGCGATGGTGGATGGCTGGCGCGGCGACGACTGGTTCCATAACGGCGCCTTCCGCGTCAACACGCTGGATTACATCGCCCAGCAGAACATCGCCAGGGGGCGCGGCGAGACGATGGCTACCGGCGCCTATGACGATTACGAGTCGGTGCTGCGCGCTGGTTCGGTGGCGGACCTGGCTCGCAAGTATGGGCTGGATAAGCTGAACTTCACCAAGAAGCTGTTTGAGCACCCGGCTTACGACAGTTTCTGGCAGGAGCAGGCGCTGGACCGGATCCTGGTTCGGCGTCCGCTGTCGGTGCCGACCATGCATGTGGTGGGACGCTGGGACCAGGAAGATATCTACGGCGCCTACGCGACTTATTCGGCGATGGAAAAGCTGGACAAGGACAATAAGCTGAATTTCCTGGCAGTCGGGCCATGGCGTCATAGCGGCGTCAATTACGATGGTTCTTCGCTCGGCGCGCTGCGCTTTACCGGCGATACGGCGCAGGAATTCCGCCGCGACGTAATGGTGCCTTTCCTGAAACAGTATTTGATGGATGGTGCACCGGCTGCCAATACGCCGCCGGTGCTGTCCTACCAGACCGGCAGCAACCAGTGGCAGCGCCTGAACCAGTGGCCGCTGTCGTGCGGATCTGGCTGCCCGTCCGGGGCGAAGGCGGTTTATTTCGACGATGGCTTCAAGTTGTCCTGGTCCAAGCCTTCCAACGTCAAGGGCTTTGATGAATATGTCGCCGATCCGGCCAAGCCGGTGCCATTCGTGCCGCGTCCAGTGCGCATGGGCGACGAGAATGTGTGGAAGCCTTGGCTGGTGCTGGACCAGCGCTTCGTCAGCGACCGCACCGATGTGCTGAGCTATGTGACCGAGCCGCTGAAGGAGCCGCTGGTGCTGGCGGGCGCGCCGCAGGTGCACCTGACCGCGTCCACCTCGGGCAGCGATGCAGACTGGGTGGTGAAGGTGATCGACGTTTATCCGGACGAGGTGCCGTCGCAGCCAGCCTTAGGTGGCTACCAGTTGCCGCTGTCGATGGATATCCTGCGCGGCCGCTATCGCGACAGCTTCGAGAAGCCATCGGCCATTCCATCGAACAAGCCAGTGCAATTCAGCTTTGCACTGCCGCCGGTGAACCACGTTGTGCTGCCTGGCCACCGCTTGATGATCCAGGTGCAGTCAAGCTGGTTCCCGCTTTACGACCGCAACCCGCAAACCTACGTGCCGAACATTTTCTTCGCCGCGCCAGGAGATTACAAGAAGGCCACGCAGCGTGTGTTCCACGGCAGCTCGATTGAATTGCCGGTGGTGGAGGGCGGTAAGTAGCGCATGCAAAGGTTCCTTGTTCTTGGTGGTGCAGCATGCGTGCTCATTTTGAGTTTGCTGGGCTCGGATGCTGCGTTCATCGCAGCGGTAGCCTACGCCCTGTACGTGCTGCGGCCGAAAAACCTGCTGATTGTCTCGGAAATTCCGGACGTCGTATTGGCGCCAGCTATCTTCCTTGTTTTGGCTCGAGCCGCCGTCGCCGCGGGGAGTCTCAAGGTACTTGGATTCCCTTTCGTCCATGTGCTGGCCTTGACCGCTATCTCATGTGTCGCGCTTTACTTATCGAGAAAACTCGAAAAGAGTTTTGGCGAATGGTTTTTGTGGGCGGTTCAAGTCCTGTTCATCAGCGCTTTCTTTAGCGTGTTGTTAGGCGGTATTGCGTTTACTTGGCTCTTTTACGTTACTTTCGTCAATCTTGTTGCCAGCCTCTCGATCTGGTGGCTTTTTTGCTTTCTGCGTGGGATGGCGTTGGACGAGTGAACTGATCAGGCGAGGCGCATCAGGACGGCGCCGGCGGCGATCGCGGTGATTGCGAGGGCGCGTTTGCGACCGATGCGTTCGGAGAGGAAGAACCGGGCGATCAGTGCGGCGAAGAGGATGGAGGTTTCGCGCAGGGCTGCGACCGCGGCCAGTGGTGCGACTGTCATTGCCCATAGCGCGAGGCCGTAAGCGCCCAGCGTGCCGGCGCCGCCGAGGAGGGCGACGCGCCAGAATTCTTGGGCGTAGTCGCGCAGTTGGCGCGGGCAGCGCACGAGGCACCAGGCCAGCAGGCCTATTGCGCTCAGCACGTGCAGCCACATGACGTAGGCGGCTGGGGCGCCGGAGGCGCGGGCGCCCATGCCGTCGACCAGGGTGTAGGCGGCGATGACCAGGGCGTTCAGTAAGGCGTAGATGGTGGAGCGGCGGCGGGCGGCGGAGGCGTCGTGCGAGGCGGATGGATCATCGGCGGGCGCGCGGGTAGCGAACCAGAGACCGAAAATGCCGCCGCTGATGCAGGCGACGGCGGCGTATTGGGTGACTGTGAGGTGTTCGCCAAGCAGCGGCACGCTGGAGAGCGCGACCAGGAGCGGGGCGCTGCCGCGCATCAGCGGGTAGGCGTGGCTCATGTCGCCGTGGCGGTAGGCGGCGGACAGCAGGCCGTAATAGAAGTAGTGGATGACGGTCGACAGCAGCGCATACGGCCAGCTGGCGGCGGCCGGCTGCGTCAGGAAGGGCAGCAGGGGCAGAGAGATCAGCCCAGCTCCGCTGGCCACCAGAACGCTGCTCAGGAAGGGATCGCGTCCTTTCTTGACCAGTGCATTCCATCCGGCGTGCAGCAGCGCGCCGCACAGGACGATGGCGACGATCGACGGCGCCATCAACGGGGCCGCACGCTTTCGTTCAGGATTTCCGGTTTGTGATAACGCTGGAAGCCTTCCATCACCACATTGGACTTGGCGGCGCGTTCCAGCAATTCGAGCAGCACGGCCCGGTCGTCGGGCGTCAGGGAGCTGCGAGAAACGTAGACGCCAGTCTGCTGCCACGGCAGCTCGGGAATCGCTTCAAGCCGCAGCCGGTCCAGCATGCCGTTGACGCGCGGCTCGCGGTTGATGGAGCCGGCCAGGATGGTCGGTCCCATGATCGTCATGTCCACCGCACCCATGAACAGCAGGCGCGCAACGGCGGTGGCGTCCACTTCCGTGAACAGTCGCCCCTGGCGGGCCAGGTCACGCAAAAGCGCCTGGTAGGCGTCGCCGTAATCGTAGCCTCTCACGACGGCCACGCGCAGGTCGCGCCGGTCCAGCAAGTCCTGGCCATTGGTGATCGTTGGGCGCGGGCTTTGCAGGGAAATCAGCATGGCGCGGTGGCCCACCATCGGCACGAAGATGCCGAAGGCGTCGCGCGCCGGGGTGCGCGTCGCGGGCAGCAGCAGGTCGGCCTTGCCAGTTTCGAACAACAGTTCCTGGCGTGCGCGCGGCACCGAAGTGAAGGTGAAGTGGCAGCCGGCGCGCGGCCCAAGACTGCGGAAAATATCCGGGTAAATACCGCTGAAGGTGCCGTTGCCGACGATGACACTGACACCCGTGCTGGAAACCGGCACCACGATGTCGCGCGAACAATCGGCGAACGCCGGCAACGCCGCCACGAGGGGCAGGGCGGCGAGCAACTGGCGGAAGAGGCGGTGCGCGCGTGAGGTCATGCTGCGATTATGCACTTGTTTCCGGCGCGGATGCGGTGGCAATATGGTGTTGGCGGAAGTAGCGGCGCGCTACGAAAATGCCCACTGCCTGCATTGCCGCGCAGACGAAAAAGGTGCTGCCGATGCGCCAGTCGCTTGGCGGCAGGTGGCTCACCCCGCTGAGGATGGCCCCGCCCAGCAGCGGCATGAGGACCGAGCCAAGGCTGCTGATCGATTGCAGGGAGCCCATTAATTCGCCTTGTTCGTTAGCTGGCGTGGCTTTGGACACGATGCCTTGCAGCGCCGGGCCGGCGGCGAAGGAAAGGAGGTTGCAGAGAATGAAGACGTACATCATCCAGCCGTGCGTCGCCAGGCCGTACAGCATGTAAGTGATGGCGCCGGAACTCAGGCCGATCAGGGACAGGCGCACTTCGCCGAATTTACGGATAAAGAATCCCAGCAAGCCGGCCTGCACCACGGCTGCGGCGAGGCCCACGCAGAACAGCGCCGCGCCGTTTTCGGCCGGAGTCCAGTTGAAGCGGAAGTGCGTGTACAGCACCCAGGTCGATTGCAGCATCATCTGCGCGGCAGTCACCAGGGCGAATGTGATCACCAGGCCGCGGATGTCCTGGCGGCGGACCAGCTTGATCAGGGCGTTGAACGGATTGACCGACACCAGCTTGAATTTCTCGCGGCGTTCCTCAGGCAGCGATTCCGGCACGAAGAAGTAGCCGTAGGTGAAATTGGCGAAGGACAGCGCGGCCGCCACGTAGAACGGCAGGTGCAGGTTGACGTCGCCCAGCAGGCCGCCAAGCATCGGGCCGCAGATGAAGCCCAGGCCGAAGGTGGCGCCGATCTTGCCGAAGCTCTTGGCGCGGTCTTCGTGGGTGGAGATGTCCGAAGCATAGGCGGAAGCCACGGACATGCTGGCCGAGGACATGCCGCCGATCACGCGGCCAATGAACAGGCAGGCCAGGTTAGGCGCCCAGGCCGTGGTCAGGAAGTTGATGCCCATGCCGGCCATGGAATACAGCAGCACTGGGCGGCGTCCGACGCGGTCGCTGATCGCGCCCAACATCGGCATGAAGATGAATTGCAGCAGGCCGAAGGTGGCGCCCAGCACGCCGTACCACAGCGCGTGCAGTTCGCGGTCTTGCACATACTGGCCGACCAGGATTGGCAGCACGGGCACGATGATCCCAATGCCCAGCATGTCGATGAAGATGCTGACCAGGACGAAATTCAGGTTCCCTTTTGATTTGGCTGCGCTCATGCCGCCACCGCCCATTCTGCGACGAAGCTATCGCGGAAGACGAGCAGTTCCTTCAGGCGCAGTTCGCCCAGCGCGCGTCCGGCGGCGGTCTGCATCGTGCCGGGCAGGGTCGCCAGCTTCACTTCGATGTGATCCAGCGAATAGATCTTGTCGTTACGTTCGCGGTTCACTGCGAGCGGATCGTCCGGGTGTGCCAGCGCAGTGCCCATGCGGCCGGCGATATAGAACATGCGCGCCAGGCCAACGGCGCCCAGGGCGTCCAGGCGGTCGGCGTCCTGCACGATCTGCGCTTCCAACGTCGTCGGTTGCAGGGCGGCGGAGAAGCTGTGGGTCTCGATGGCGTGGGCGACCGTGTCCAGGCGGTCGGCGGGGAAACCGGCTTCGGCCAGCTGGATGCGCGCCAGCGCCGCGGCCTGGCGCGAGGCCAGGTGACGTTCCGGGTGGTTCTTGGGCAGGTTGACCAGGTCGTGCAGGTAGCAGGCGGCCATGACGACCAGGTGGTCGGCGCCGGGGTGTTGTTCCAGCAACTTGGTGGCATTTCGCCACACCCGGTGCAGGTGATTCATATCGTGGGCGCCATCATCGCCCGCTGCGGCGCTGGCCAGCGCCACCAGGCGCGGCTGCCAACTGCTCAGCAAAATATCCATAAAAAGCCGTATCTCTATTATTAGCTGCGCAATTGTGCCATGACTTTAGCGCAAGCTTGTATGTTTCTCCATGGCAAAATTGTTGGTGATTATTTTATTGGTCTGCGGTAACATATTACCGTCATCCTTCATAAGTGAAATAAATTATCATGACTACAACTACCAGCCAAGCCGCCGAGTTCCTGGCCTTCACCCTTGGGCAGGAAGAATACGGCATCGATATCCAGAAGGTCAGCGAGATCCGCAGCTACGAACAGCCGACCCGCATTGCGAGCGCGCCGGATTACGTGAAGGGTGTGATCAACCTGCGCGGCCTGATCGTGCCTATCATCGACATGCGTGTGCGCTTCCAGTTGGGCGAGCCGACCTATGGCCCGTTCACGGTTGTCATCATCCTGCACATCGGTTCGCGTACGGTTGGCATTGTGGTCGATGCCGTGTCCGATGTGACCACGCTGCAGCCGGAACAAATCAAGCCTGCACCGGACATCGGCGGCTCGATGGATACTGAATACATCACCGGCCTGGGTACGATTGAGGACCGCATGCTGATCCTGGTCGATATCGAACGCTTGATGTCCTCGGCCGACATGGGCCTGATTGAGAAGATGGCTGCATGAATTTGTTGAATAACCTGAGCATCGGCAAACGCCTTGCCTTTGGCTTTGCCGTCACACTGTTACTCTCCATCGTGATCGCCGCCATTGGCGTCTGGCGCCTGCAGCAGGTCGCCGGCGCCACGCGCCACATGATGGAGACGCCGCTGGCCAAGGAACGCATGATCTCCGACTGGTATTCGAAGATCGACAGTGCGGTCCGCCGCACCACCGCCATTGCGCGCAGCAGCGATGCTTCGCTGGGCGCCTTCTTTGCCGAGGAATCGAAAGCCTCGTCGGCCGCTTCGGCTGACCTGCAGAAACGTATTGAACCGCTGATCAGCGATGCTGATGAAAAGGCTTTGTGGGAGCGCGTGATGGATCAGCGCAAGGCCTATATCGCTTCGCGCGACAAGGTCGCCAAGCTGAAGACCGGCGGTGAGCTGGACCAGGCCAACGAAGTCTTCGAAAAAAGTTACCAGCCGGCGGCAGCGCAGTACCAGGCGCTGGTGCAGGACTTGCTGACCATGCAGCGCGGGAAGATCGACGCCATCGGCAAGGAAATCGACAGTATTTCCACCACCAGCCGCAGCTTGCTGATCGTGCTGGCGGCGTTGGCGGTGGCATTCGGCGCCGCATGTGCCTACATGCTGACCAAGGGCATTACCATCCCGCTGTCGCGTGCGGTCGATGCGGCGCGCCGCGTCGCAAATGGCGACCTGACGGGCGATATCCGCGTGCATGGCGCCGATGAAACCGGCCAGTTGTTGGGCGCTTTGAAAGACATGAACCAAGCCTTGCTGAATATCGTGAGCGAGGTTCGCCACGGCACCGATTCAATCAGCGTCGCTTCCACCGAAATCGCGGCGGGCAACCAGGACTTGTCGGCTCGTACCGAACAGCAGGCGGCGTCGCTGGAAGAAACGGCATCTTCGATGGAAGAACTGACGTCGACCGTGAAGCAGAATGCGGACAATGCTCGCCAGGCGAACCAGCTTGCCGGTGCGGCTGCCTCGGTGGCGCGCAAGGGCGGCGACGTGGTGGCGGAAGTGGTAGGCACCATGGAGTCGATCGATGCGTCTTCGCGCAAGATCGTGGACATTATTTCCGTGATCGACAGCATTGCCTTCCAGACCAATATCCTGGCGCTGAATGCTGCCGTGGAAGCGGCGCGTGCCGGTGAGCAGGGCCGCGGCTTCGCTGTGGTGGCGTCGGAAGTGCGCAACCTGGCGCAGCGTTCGGCGGCGGCAGCAAAGGAGATCAAGGAACTGATCGGCGACTCGGTCGAGAAAGTGAATGCTGGTACGCGCCTGGTGTCCGATGCCGGTAACACCATGCAGGACATCGTCTCCAGCGTGCAGCGTGTGTCGGATATCATCAGCGAGATCACGGCAGCCAGCGCCGAGCAAAGCTCCGGCATCGACGAAGTCTATAAGGCCGTGGGCCAGATGGACCAGGTCACGCAGCAGAATGCCGCTTTGGTGGAAGAAGCAGCCGCTGCCGCCGAAGCCATGCAGAACCAGGCCAGCAGCCTGGCCGACGCGGTCAGCGTGTTCAAGGTGCGCTAGCCTTCGTTAGCGGCACCTTCACGGATCGCCTGTTGCGACAGGCGATCCGCATCGCCATTCCGGTGGCGCGGCACCCAGCGCACATGGACTTGCGCCAGCGCTGACATCAATTGCCCCACGCGGGCGCGGTGCTCTTCGAGCGCCTTTGCCCCGGACTGGGGCGACAGCAGCACATCCTGCACCACGACCTGGCTATCGCCGTAGACCAGCAATTCGGCCACACCCAATTCCACCGCTTTTTCCAACGCAGCGATCAGGGCGAGATATTCGGCGTCACCGCTGCTGCCGTGGCCTGCGCGCCGGCTGATTTCAATGCGCTCGCCCGCGGGGCCGGAGAGCAGGGCGCCAATGCCGATTCGACCAGGATTGGGGTGGGCGGAACCGTCGAACCATGCGCGCCACGCGGCTGGAGAGGCGGGGGCGGCCTGGCGCGCGAGTTTTTCAGCGCGGGCGCGTTCTTGTTTTATTGACATATATGAATATTCTTGCAACACTTGCCGGGTCGTTTCCCTCCACTTTAACAGGAGAATTCCCATGCAATTGATCCACCGCGCCGCAGGCGCAGTTGCACTGGCATTGGCGATGCAGATGGCCTGTGCGGCGCCTGCGAAACCTGTGCGCAAGTACACGATCGAGCAGTTCATGGCGACTACGTCGATCAACGGAGCATCCTTCAGCCACGACGAAAAGAATATCCTCTTTAGCAGCAACGAGACCGGCATCTTCAACGCCTATTCGATCCCGGTGGCTGGCGGCAAGCCGGTTGCGCTGACCAAATCCACTACCGACAGCACCTTCGCGATCAGCTACTTCCCGGCTGATAACCGCTTCCTGTTCACGCATGATAAGGGCGGCGACGAATTGAATCACGTGTATGTGCGCGAGGTAGACGGTAGCGAGAAGGACCTGACGCCGGGCGAGAAACTGAAGGCAAGCTTCTTCGGCTGGAGCGAGGATGACAGCGCGTTTTATGTGCTGTCCAATGAGCGCAATCCGAAATTCCCGGACCTGTACCGCTACAGCGTGAAAGATTATTCGCGCACCATGCTGTACCAGAACGACAGCGGAATGAACATCGCGCGCATCAGCCGCGACGAGAAATGGATCGCGCTGGGCAAGCCGAATACCACCTCCGACAGCGATATCTATTTGTATAACCTGGCGAGCAAGGAAACAAAACACATCACCCCGCATAAGGAAGCGGCAAGCAACCAAACGGCCACCTTCGATCCTGAATCGAAAAAGCTTTACTTCACTTCCAATGCGGGCGGCGAATTCGACAGCATCCGCACTTACGACTTGGCGACTGGCCAAATGGTCGAGCATGAAAAGGCCAAGTGGGACATGGCCGGCACCAGTTTCTCGCGCAATGGCCGCTTCCGTACTTCCGTCGTGAACGAAGACGGCCGCAACGTGTTCCGCGTGGTCGAAGGCAAGGAAGAAAAACCGCTGGCGCTGCCGAAAGTGCCGGGCGGTGAAATGAGCGCAGCCGTATTCTCCAATAGCGGCAAGCTGATGGCGTTCTACGTCAACGGTGACCGTTCGCCGAACAACCTGTTCGTCTATGATCTGGCCAGCAAGAAGGTCAGGCAGCTGACGCAAAGCCTGAGCAAGGATATCGATCCGAACGACCTGGTGGAAGCGGAAGTAGTGCGCTTCAAGTCCTTCGATGGCACGGTGATCCCTTCCATCTATTACAAGCCGAAGGGCGCAACGGCCAGCAACAAGGTGCCGGCCGTGGTGTTCGTGCATGGTGGTCCTGGCGGCCAGACCCGCCGTGGCTACAGCGCCATGATGCAATACCTTGCAAACAATGGCTATGCGGTGCTGGGCATTAATAACCGCGGCAGCAGCGGCTATGGCAAGACCTTCTTCACCGCCGATGACCGCAAGCATGGGCGGGAGCCGCTGTGGGACTGTGTGGAAGCTAAGACTTACCTGGCCAGCCTGGGCTACGTCGATCCCGAACGCATCGGCATCGTGGGCGGCAGCTATGGCGGCTACATGACGTTGGCGGCGATGGCTTTCCGTCCGGAGGCCTTCAAGGTTGGCGTGGATATTTTCGGCGTCAGCAACTGGATCCGCACGCTGGAATCTATCCCGCCATACTGGGAAGCGCAGCGCAAGGCGCTGTACCAGGAGATCGGGGATCCGGTGAACGACAAGGAATTCCTGATGGCGACTTCGCCGCTATTCCATGCCGCAGAAATCCGCAAGCCGCTGATGGTCATCCAAGGCAAGAACGACCCGCGCGTGATCAAGCCGGAGAGCGATGAAATCGTGGATGCGGTGAAGAAGAACAATGTGCCGGTCGACTACGTGGTATTCGACGACGAAGGCCACGGCTTCCGCAAGAAAAAGAACGAAGCTACGGCAAATGCGAAGATGGTGGAATTCCTCGATAAATACCTGAAGAATTCCACCGATGGCAAACAAATGGGTCAGCAATAACCCAAGGTATTAACGACGATACGGGTTATCGGGGCGGCGGTCGTAGCGGTTAGGGACACCGTCGCCATCGCGGTCGCGGTCATGGCGGTTTGGAACCCCGTCGTTATCGCGGTCGCGGTCATAACGGTCCGGAATACCGTCGTGGTCGCGGTCATGGCGGCGGCCACGGTCGTGGTAATAGCCCCGGTCCTGGTAATACTCGCGGCGCGGCTCGCGGTAGCTGTAGCTTGGACCTTGCACAAAGTGCTGGCGGTCGTCATACACGGCCCAGCCGCCTTCCCGCCAACCCCAGCCATTGTCAACACGGACCCACTGCGATGGGTTGTAGCGGTAGCCCGGACGTTCCTGCAGCCAGTGGCCGGCCACCCAGACGTGGCGGTAACCGTCCCAACGCCAGACGCCAGGCGCCCAAACATAACCGTAACGCTGTGGCGGCACGCTTTCAAAACGCAGCGGTGGAGGAGCGTTGCCGATCACGACGCTGAAGTCAACCTGCGCCTGGGCGGCGGTCGGCGCGATGGCAGCCACGCCAAGTGCCAGGGCGGCTGCAGCGATGAATTTCGATTTGAACATGGCATTTCTCCTGTTGGTGATGCGCTGAGTTCAATATATCAAGGACGCGGCTGGGAATAAAAGCTTGATTCAGTTTCTTACAAATCTCGCTGGGCCGTAACAGTTGCCCGGAACAGGAGGGAAAATCCCCCTCAATCGAAGCAAATGGATGGGCTGCCCTTGTGCCAAGATAAGGAGGCGTGCATTGGGCGCGCCGATGCCCCTGCTACAATCTTTAGCGCTGGGGTCGAACAAGGAGTAGCAAATGTTCAAGATGTTTGGTTTTGGCGGCGTGAAGTGCCCGCGATGCGATCATCGCAACGGCGACAATTCCGGTTTTTGCAACCAGTGCGGCTTGACCCTGGGTGCGACGCACAATATGCCTGTGCTGCGCGAAAACCGCTGGATTCCCGCCAACGATGAGCTGGCGGTGTATTTCGGCGTGCGCCAGTTGTCCGGCATCTTCACCAAGACGCTGCGTGTGCCTGCCACGACACGTGCCTACATCCTGCAAGGCGAGCGCGCCACCGAAGTGCCGGAAGGCGAATATGAGCTGGAAGGATTTTTCAGCCGGCTTTCAGGCCTGCTGCGCGACCAGGGCGGCGAAATCCTGATCACCCGTACCACGCCGCTGCCGGTCGAATTCAATTTCACCGACCTGCATACTGCCGAATTCCTGAAGCTGTCCGCCCGTTTCACGATTGGGCTGCAGGTGTCCGACGTGCCGGCTTTCGCCAGGCATTTCATGACCGTGCCGGGCGCCGTGACCACCTTGCATCTGCACGAGCTGATCGCGCCTTCGGTGCGCCAGATCGCCGCTGAATTCCTTGGCAGCCGCTCGGTTCGCGATATGGCCAGTTCCACCGTCTTGCGCGAACAACTGAACGAACGACTGCATAGCGCGCTGAGCCAGCGCCTGGCCGAATTCGGGCTGGCGGCGGTGCAAGTCGAAACTTTGGCGCTGCGCCACGATAAGTACGACGACAACCGTGAGCGGGTGGGCAGCCTGTTCCTGGTCGCCGACGAACGCCAGCACCAGCTCGATCACGTCAAACAGATCGACAAGCTATACGACCAGGAAGAATGGCAGGCCATCTGGCGCCAGGAGCAGAAAATGCGCAGCGATTTCCGCAAGGCGGAGCTGAAGATTGAGGCCGAGGAGCAGATGCAGGCCATCCGCGCCCGCGAAATCGATCTTTATGGACGAATCGTCGAGGCCAAGACCCGCAAGCAAGCTTTCGAACATGGCGCCGGCGCCGCACTGACCGACCTGGAACACGAACTGGCCCGCCACAAGTCCCTGCACGCCGGCGAAGCCGCGCAATGGGACCAGGTACGCCGCCTGGCGCAGATCAAAATGCGCACCGAGATGGAGCTGGCGCAGCAGGCCGGCCTCGAAGAAAAGGCCCTTGCCAAGCAGCGCTTCTCGCACCAGCTGTACCAGCAACAGCTGCAACACCGTATCCAGCAGGCGCTCGCCATCGAAGACGAAGACTACCGCCATAAGCAGCTGCAGATCCTGCGCAAGGCCGAGACCGACGCCAAGCTGCGCGAACAGGAAATCGAGGCCGAGCACCACCGTGCGAAATTCCAGGGCATCGCACTCGCCAATGCGGCCCGCCACCGCGAGGCGGAGCGCGTCATGGAATGGGAAGAAGAGCAATACCTGTCCCGTAAGCGCGATATGGCGCGCGGCGAAACGGCAAAGGATGCCGGCTCGCAGGTGCAGGTTGCCGAAATCAGCGCCAAGCTGGAAGAGTTGAAGCGCAGCGGCGCCAACGCCGAATCGATTACGCAGTACGAAAAGCTGCTGCGCACCATCGAGGCGGACGGCGTGCAGCAGCGCCAGACGCAAAACCTGGCCCGCCAGGCGATGCTGGACCAGGTGGCGGTGGAGGAGCAGCGCCTGGAGCTCAAGCTGCGCGACCAGGAAGCGCAATGGCAGCAATCGCTGAAGAAAATGGAAATGGAGCGCGACGAACGTTTCAACCGCTGGAAAGTGGAATACGACAGTATGGTGGTGCAGCAGCAGCACGCCGCCGACATGGCGCGTATCGATATCGAACGCCTGGAAGCAATCGGCCGCATGAGCGATACTGCCAAGATCGCGCTGGCCGCAACGCCGAACGCCGAAGCCTTGTCCCGTCTGATGCGCCAGCAGGCGCAGTCCGCGATGTCGCCGGAGCAGTTGCAGGCCCTGGCCGGCGTGGTGGCGGCCGAAAACAGCATTACGCCGGCCGAGGCGATGCGGCTGGCGCGCGAAGAGGTCCGCGACGAACGCGCCTACCGCGACAGCGTGGGCGACAAGGAACGCCAGCACCAGCTCGATTTGCTGCGCGCGCAGGCCAGCGTTGAAACCGCGATTGCCCACCGCTGCCCGAACGGCCACCATGTGCCGACCGATTGCGGGGATGCTAAATTCTGTCCGGAGTGTGGAGCGCCGATAGCGAGGTAAAGTAACGTAACAGAAGAAATGCAGACTGCCCGAGATAAGATTCGCGAACTGCGTGCCCTGCACGAAGATGGCCTGTTAAGCCTGCAAGAGTTCGACCGCCGCAAGAACGCCATCCTGGACGCCGAGTACGCGCCGCCGGGAGGCGCCGCCGCACCTATCACCATCCCGCGCCAGGGTACGGAACTTGGCCTGATGCCGGGCCAGGAGATTGGCCCCCACAACCGCCGCTACCGGTTGGAGCGCCTGCTTGGCATGGGTGGCATGGGCCAGGTTTGGCAGGCGACCGACCTGGCTACCCATGCGGAGCTGGGCCACAGCGCCGTGGTGGCGCTCAAGATCCTGCCGCCGCAACTGACGCAAAGCCCGGCCCACGCCAAGCTGTTGATTGAGGAAGCGACCCAGGCGCGCCGGCTGGCGCATGACAATATCGTCCGAGTCTACGAATGGGCGCAGGACCCGGCCACGTCCAGCTATTTCATCATCATGGAATGCCTGGAGGGGCAGGACCTGGACGCCCGGCTGGCGGAGCACGGCAAAGCCACGCCGGCGCAGGTGGAGCAGATGCTGCGGCCCGTGGCGCAAGCGCTGCAATACGCCTGGGACAAGCACCGTCTGGTGCACCGCGATATCAAGCCGGGCAATGTTTTCCTGACCACGTCTGGCGAAATCAAGCTGCTTGATTTCGGCATCGCTTCCCGAGCGCGCTCCACCGGCACCGACCTTGGCATCGCCACACCGAACGCAGGCACCGCCGGCTACCGCGCACCGGAAGCCGGCACCAGCCAGGGCGCGCCGCGGCCGCAGGTGGATGTCTATGCTGTTGCGGTCATGATCTACCAGCTGCTGGAAGGCCGCATGCCTTTCGACGGCGAGGCGACCGCGCTGCTGGAACCGGTCAAGCCGCAGTCGCTCAATGTGCAGCAATGGGAAGTGCTGAAGCGTGGTTTCGCCAACCGCGCCGGTGAGCGTCCGGAATCGGTAGGCGCACTGCTTGATGAATTGCGGCAGGCGGCTGAGCCAAGCGCCGAGGAAGCGGCCCTGCGCGCGGAAGCGGAGCAGCAGGAGCGTGTGGCTCGCGCCGCACGCGAGGCCCGCTCCCGTGCCGATGCCATTGCTCGCGCTGAAGAAGAGGAGCTGCGCCGCAAGAAAGAAGTGGAGCAGGCTGCCCGTCTCAAAGCGGAGGCCCAGGCTGCGGCACAGGAAAAGGTGCGGCAGGACCAGTTGCGGCGAGAGCAGGAAAAGCAGCGAAAACTTCAGGCCGAGAAGGAAGCAAAGGAACGCAAGGAAAGCCTGCGCCAGCAACTGGTCGCCCGCCGCGACGCCGATGCGCTGAAGGCGCGCCAGGCCGAGGAAGAGCACCAGCGCAAGCTGGCGCAGTTCAAGGCGGAAGCGGCCTACCGCACGGAGCAGGAACGGCACCGTAAGGAGCAGGCTGCGCGTAAAGCGGCTGAATTGGCGGCCTTGCTGCCGTCCTCAAGCAGCCCGGTGGCCGATGCCGAGGGGGTGCTGCGCGATCGCTTTGCCGACGGCAGCGGCGTGGGGCCGGACTTGGTCTTGATCCCGACCGGCCGCTTCCAGATGGGCTCAAACGAACATGAGCACAAGATCGCCGTGAAAGCGGGCGCCCAGAAGGCCTGGATGGACCGCGAACTGCCGGCGCACTGGGTGGGCATTGAGCATTCTTTCGCACTTGGCCGCTATCCCGTGACAGTGGGCGAGTGGCGGGTCTTTGCGAAAGCGACCGGCTGGCAATCGAAGCTGGACGTAGACTGGCAGCAGCCCGGCTTCGCCCAGGACGACCGCCATCCCGTGGTGTGCGTCAGCTGGCACGATGCGCAGCAATACCTGCAATGGCTTAGCGAGAAGACGGGCCAGGAATATCGCCTGCCGAGCGAAACGGAATGGGAATACTCCTGCCGCGCCGGCACCCACACGGCTTTCAGTTTTGGCGACCAGATCACGCCCGAACACGCCAACTACGATGGCCACTTTACCTACAACGACGGCCCGAAGGGCAATAGCCATGGCGGCACCACACGGGTTGGCAGCTACCAGCCCAATCCCTGGGGCCTGTTCGATATGCATGGCAATGTCTGGGAATGGACGCAGGACACGATGCACGAAAACTACCTCGGCGCACCAGCGGATGGAAGCGCATGGGAGCAGGGCGGCGATGCTGCGCGCCGCATCCTGCGCGGCGGGGCTTGGCTTTACCAGCCGCGCTACCTGCGTTCGGCCCTGCGCAACGGCTATTCGGCCTTGCTCGCGAATGACGTGGTGGGCTTCCGCGTGGCGCGCAAGTTGGTGTAAATTGCGGTATTAGTCACCAAGCAGGATTTCAATAAAATGACCGTTAAAGTAGCACGCGACCAGTCGCTCCCAATGCGCAGCATCCTGCATGTGCGCAACCATATCGTTTCCGTCGACGGAACGATTGAAGAGGGCGGCAACGATGCCGGCCCTTCGCCCCACGATTTGTACGATGCCGCCGTCAGCGCCTGCAAGGCACTGACTGTTATCTGGTACGCCCGCCGCAAGGGCATTCCGGTCGAAGACGTGCAAGTGACCACCGAGCGTGATGCCAGCGAAGAGCGCAAGGGCACCTACCGCCTGGCCGCTACGCTGCACCTGACCGGTGAATTGAGCCAGGAGCAGCGCGAGGAGCTGCTGGCCATCTCGCAGAAATGCCCGGTGCACAAGCTGATGACGGCCGTGACCACGGAAATCACCACCCAACTGGGGTAAGACCATGAATATTGCGCATCTCCTGAAGGGACACGAAAAGGACCTGGGCGGCGGCTTTGTTGTGCGACGCTATCTGCCGGCGGCAGCCAAGCAGGCCGTGGGGCCCTTCATTTTCTTCGACCATTTCGGCCCGGTCGAGGTGCCGGCGGATGCCGACCATGATGTGCGGCCGCATCCGCATATCGGCCTGGCGACAGTGACCTACCTGTTCGAAGGTGCGATGGAACACCGCGACAGCCTGGGCACGCTGCAACGCATCGAACCCGGTGCGATCAACTGGATGACCGCGGGGCGCGGCATCGTGCACTCCGAGCGCACTCCGAAAGACCTGGTCGGCGTGCCGCACCGTACTCACGGCCTGCAGCTGTGGGCTGCGCTGCCAAAGGCGCATGAAGAGGACGAACCATCGTTCTCCCACACGCCGGCTGCGGCAATCCCGGAACTGGAGGTCGATGGCGCCCGTGTGCGTGTGCTGATCGGCTCTGCTTTCGGTAAGACTTCGCCGGTAAAAACTTTCAGCCATACGCTGTACCTGGATGTAAGCCTGAAGGCGGGCCAACAACTGGCGCTGGCCAGTTTGCCGGAGGAAGCTGCAGTGTATGCGGTCAGCGGCTCGGTGGATGTCGACGGTGAAGCGGTGCCTCAGAACTCGATGGCGCTGCTCGATACGTCGACCTCGCAGCGTGTGACGGCGCTGACCGATGCGCAGTTTGTCATCATCGGCGGCGAGGCGCTCGATGGCCAGCGTTTCCTGTTCTGGAATTTTGTCTCGTCCAGCAAAGAGCGGCTGGTGAAGGCGGCCGACGATTGGGAAGCGCAGCTCTTCGCCAAGGTGCCCGGCGAAACGGAATTCATCCCGCTGCCAAAGCGTCCTTCCAGCGCGACCTAAGGCTTGCCTAATGCCTGGCGATAGCGCTCGATATAGCGCTGCGCCGGCATGCGGCGGATCGCCTCGCCCAGCACGTCCAGTGCCAGGTCATCCAGCTTCTTGAAGCGCAGGCAGGCCTTGCCCATGTCCAGCTTCTTGCCCGCGCCGGCCCAGGCGGCGCGGAACCATTGCATATCCGCCGTTTCCTCGATGTCGCTGCAGCCGATATAAAAGCCCATCAGGTACACCGACATATAGTTTTTCTGCGATGCCAGCCCGGCGAAGGGCAGCGGCTGTTTCGGGTTGCAGTGGTAACCATCGGGATAGACACTGTGCGGCACGCCATAGCCGATCATGCCGTAGGCCATTCCTTCGCTGTACAAGGGATCGAGGTTGGAGAGGATGACTGCGCGCACCGCGGTTAAAGCGTCGCGGCGTGCTTCCGGTAGGCTTGCCAGGTATTCGTCGACGGTGGCGGCAGCAGACTGCATGTCAGGCAGTTGCCTGTGCGGTTGCGCTGCTGCGTACGATCCAGTGTTCCGGATAAGGTTCGCTGGCGAAGCGCGTATGGGCCGGAATGCGGCTCAGCTTTTCCTGTTTCGGCGTCGGCGCGAGTGCGGTTTCCTTGCCGGTCAACTGGTCGATATGCCAAAAGCCGCCCTGGTGGTGCATCAGCAGCGGCAGGGTGGATGCTTTAGGCAGCGCGTTGTGGCGCGGCAGCGGGTAGCCGGGATGCGTGTCTGCGGCGAGCAGCACGAAGCATTCGGCGCGCGCGCCTTCGTCAATTCGGTGAAGGATCACGCCATGCGGCATCACGGCGCTGACTTCCAGCAGCACGATACCCTTGATGCTGGCGCTCATTTCAATCTTCATGCCGGTGCGCAGCGGCACAGGTTTGTTCTTGCCGGGCCAGGCACCGTCCAGCAGCAGGCCGTAGCGCGACACGTCTTCAATTTCAAAACCGTTGCGAGTGCGGCGAATGACAGCGTGGCGGCCTGAGAGCCGGCGCGTCAGGCCTGCGGAATCGGGGCCCTCGGCGCTGAAATGGTGCAGCAGGGCGTCGGCTTCAGGATCGGCCAGTTCAAAGCGGCCGAATGCCACTTCTTCCATCGCAAACAGGCGTATATGGCGGCAGGCGCCGTTCTCCGGAGAGGCGTTGATGAAGCTCGCCGCGAGAGTTGGGTGCGGGTGGGTGGGACCGCTGCGAGGCTGTTCGATCTCGATCAGGTCTTCATCCCAGGCGATGGTCGAATAGCCCACATCCACCTTGCCCTGCGGCGCACTGAGGTCAAGGTGCGCGATGCCCGCATTGCGCGCCGTGACGTCGATGTCCATCGAATTACCGCCCTGGCCGGACACGCGGGCAATGGCGGCATCATCCGCCATCACGCGCACATTCTTGTGGGTGCTGAGGAAGGTGCGGTGGATTTCATTCAGGCTGGCGTCGACGCGCGGTACCAGGATGACGAAAGTGCATTCCCACTGGCGCTGCACTTCGTCGTCCTTGCTGACGATTTCGGCGTGGATCTGGTATTGCCCATGCTCCTTGCCGCGCGAAGAAAACTCCACGAATACGGGACGCCATTCGCCATGCACGGAGCGGATGAATTGCTGCTGCAGGGCGCCATGGGGAATCAGTTCCGAGCGCAGGCAAATCGACAGAGCCGGTGCGCAATCCAGCGGCATGCCGCGCAACTCCATCTTCAGCGATTGGCGGCCACCCGCAGCGCGCGGATCGAAACCGCTGATGTGCAACTGGGGATAGACGCGCGCCGGCGCTGAATAGCCAGAAGCAGACTGCGCGACCGGCGGGCCGGTGCGGGAATTGCGCATGGTATTCAGCAGGCCAAAGCTGTTGCCATCCGCCTCGACAGCTGCTTGCGCGTGGCCGCCGGCACATGTGCTTTCCCCTGGCATGACCCAGTAGGTGCAATGCGGATGGTCAGGGTTGCAACACTTATTCATGAAAATGCGGATGGTGGGATAACGCAACTTTACGCGGTTTTCCCTCCGCTTGGCAACCCGGCCGTACCTAGAAAAGGGCCCGTTTTACCCCTGTATTCAAAGTGTGTTCCACGCCACACTTGGTGACCAAAAACTATGCCAGGCGTTTGCCCTTCGGTAAGATGAGTTTATAGAAAACAAGGAGTTAATGGGATGGCATTATTCAAAAAACTACTCGCCTTCCGTGATCCGCGCCGCGCAGTGAGTGAAAGCCTGCACCGGCAGGCCATCGAGCGTGCGCGCCTGGACCCAATGCAAAACGCCAAAACCGGCAGCCGCGAACTGGTGCGCATCGTTACCGAGCAGCTGCAGTCGCGCGGCGATACCCGTCAGGAATCGCTGCTGTGCGCCCTCGGCGCGCTGGCTGGTTTCGCCTGCCAGGTCAGCGCCCGTACGAACGCCTTCGCCCACGGTATGCCGGAGCGCGACCGCATGTCGGAAGATCTGAGCCTGCTCCTGTTTGGCATGGAATTTTCGGTTTGGGGTCTGGTGGCCGGGGCCGCGCGCCATCACGGCTGTACCGATTGCGTGGAACCTTCGGAAATCTGGGCCCATGTTGCGAAAACGCTGGGCAGCGCCGAGTTTGGCGTGCCAAGGTTGCCATCCGAACATGCTCCACGCGAGCTGCCGTCGGATTACCTGCGCCTGTTCTGGCCTATGCTCAAGCCTGTGATTTCGCGCTATTGCAGCAACCCGGCGCACTGGCCGGTGATGTGCGCCCTGGCGCTGCAGCATGCGATGGAGGTGGGGCAGGGAAGGCTCGATGCCGGAATAGCAATGCGTGTGGCGCTGGAATCGGCGTTGCCGATGGCGCGGATACACGCCGACTTCAGCTGATTCAGCTCATAAAAAAACCCGGCCGAAGCCGGGTTTTGTTTGATTACCAACGGCCGTGGTGGTGGCCATGGCCGTGGCCGCGGTAGTAGCGGTCACTGTAGTAATAGACCGGGCGCGGTTCGACGTAGACCGGTGCTGGCTCATAGTACACACGCGGTGCAGGCTGGTAATACACGCGCGGCGCTGGCTCGTAATACACCGGAGCAGGCTCGTAGTAGACCGGTGCTCCAGTGTTGGCGTACACACGAGTCGATACGTAGCCGCGGCCACCGCGGGTTGGCAGGGAATTACCAACTGCGGCGCCTACCAGGCCGCCTACCACAGCACCGCCGCCGCCGCCATTCTGGCTGCCGATCGCGGCGCCGATGACGGCACCCGCTGCAGTGTTGAAGTCACGGTCGCCGGCTGCAAAAGCGGCGGAAGAAGCGCTCAGGGCTGCGCCCATCAGCATCAGCCCGGCAAATCGTTTGTTGAACATGGTAATTCCCCTTTCGAGATCTGGTAGAGCGTAGATTAGCGGCCTGTGAAATCTTGCGCCAGTGCATATACACATTCTTACAAACTCCACGGGGCTGATAGATTTGTATCGTTAAGTTGCCCCTCCTGCAGGAAATTTATAAATACGCTATTGTTTCAAGTTCAGAGCGAAACTTAACCTTCTCACAGGAAACGCATGAACCTCCGTAAGCCCGCACTTTCTACCCTGTTTGTGTGCCTGCTCGGCGCAGGCTTCTCCGGCATCACAAGTGCCGCAACGCCGAACGATGCCGCGACCCTCGGCAAGATCCGCGACGCCGCGATGCAGAGCGATTACTCCTACCAGCGCCTGGAAGACCTGACCGACCTGGTCGGCCCGCGCCTGTCCGGCTCCGAAGGCAACGCTGCCGCGGTGGAGCAAGTGGCAGCAGCAATGCGCGCAATAGGCGCCAAAGTGACCCTGCAACCGGTCAAGGTGCCGCACTGGGTGCGTGGCGAAGAGAAGGCCGAGCTGGTCGATTACAAAGGCCGCCCTGGCAACATTACTCAGAAAGTCGTACTCACCGCCCTCGGCGGCTCCGGCGCGACCCCGGCCGCAGGCCTGACCGCGCCGATCGTGATCGTGCATGACTTCGACGAATTGAAAGCCCGCGCCGCGGAAGTGAAGGGCGCCATCGTGCTGTTCGACGTGACCTTCGACCAAGGCATGGCTGATCGCGGCCTGGCAGGCAATGCCTACGGCCAGGGTTCGCGCTACCGCAGCAACGGCCCGCGCATGGCCGCTGAACTGGGCGCGGTTGCTGCGCTGGTTCGCTCCGTGGGCGGCGCGGACTACCGCCTGCCGCACACCGGCGCCACCAACCTGAATCCGGAGAAGCGCATTCCGGCAGCGGCCGTGACGGCGGAAGATTCGATGCTGATCGTTCGCTTGAGCAAGCGCGGCCCGATCAAAATGAAGCTGACCCTGACGCCGCAAATCCTGCCGGATGCGGACAGCTTCAACGTGATCGCCGACCTGCCGGGCAGCGATAAATCCGACGAAATCGTGATCGTTTCCGGCCACCTGGATTCGTGGGACCTGGCGACCGGCGCGCATGACGACGGCACCGGCGTGACCACCTCGATGGGCGTGCTGCAAACCATCAAGCAACTGGGCCTGCAACCGCGCCGCACCATCCGCATGGTGGCGTGGGCGAACGAAGAGAACGGCCTGCGTGGCGGCACCACCTACTTCGAAGCGAACAAAGGCAAGCTGGAAAAGCAGTTCGCAGCAATTGAAACCGACGGCGGCGTAACCGGCCGCACTTTCGGCATCATGGGCAGCGTGCGTCCGGAAGCGGAAAAGTACTTCGGCCCTGTGCAGAGCGCACTGTTGCCGATCGGCGCCGGCGTCTTCAGCCGCCGCGATTCCGCCTCGGGTTCGGACGTGCACCAGCTGGAGGCGAACGGCGTGCCTGCGTTCGAGCCATATGTCGACACCAGCGCCTACTTCAACTACCACCACACGCCGGCCGATACCTTCGACAAGGTCGACCCGCTGAACATGAAGCGCCACGTAGCGGTCCTGTCCGCGCTGACCTGGTTCCTGGCCAACACCGACGACCCAATCGGCCGCTCGCCCGCACAACAGAAATAAGCTGAGCCCGTGTCCCACCTTGGGGTCACACCCCAAATGGGACACAGGCTCGGCCATTGCCACGGATGGGGCCGTGTCTCACTTCGGGTGTGACCCCAAGGTGGGACACGGGCTGGTGTGTAGTTAGAGGGCGTTGAGGGGGATTTTGAGGTAGCGGACGCCGTTGTCTTCGGCTTCGGGCAGGTGGCCGGCGCTTAAGTTGACCTGGATTGCGGGCAGAATCAGTACCGGCATCTGTAGTGTGGCGTCGCGCTTGGTGCGCATCGCTACGAATTCTTCTTCGCTGACGCCGTCGCGGATGTGGATGTTCGCGGCGCGCTGTTCGGCCACCGTAACTTCCCAGCGCGGCTCGCGGCCGGCAGGCGGGTAGTCGTGGCACATGAACAGGCGGGTTTCCGGTGGCATTGACAGCAGTCGGTGCACCGATTTGTACAAGTCTCCGGCGCAGCCGCCAGGGAAGTCGCAGCGTGCGCTGCCGACGTCCGGCATGAACATCGTATCGCCAACAAACACTGCGTCGCCCACCTGGTAGGCCATGTCCGCCGGCGTGTGGCCCGGCACGTGCAGCGCGCGCGCTTCCAGCCTGCCTATCATGAATGCTTCGTCGGCTTCAAACAGGTGGCCGAATTGCGAGCCATCTTCTTTCTCGTTCCTGCGGTTGAAAATCGCGGAGAAGGCGTGCTGCACCTTGCAGATGCCGGCGCCAATGCCGATGCGGCCGCCCAGCTTCTCTTGCAGGTAGGGCGCGGCGGACAGGTGGTCAGCGTGGGCGTGGGTCTCCAGCAGCCAGCTTACCGTGAGCTTGTGCTCGCGCACGAAGGCGACAATCTTGTCGGCTGCGGTGGTGGAGGTGCGGCCGGACTTCGGGTCGTAGTCAAGAACCGAATCGACGATGGCGCATTCGCTGCCGTCGGCCTCGTAAATCACGTAGCTGACGGTGGAAGTTGTGGGGTCAAAGAACCCCTGAATCTCTGGCTTCATATCAGGATAGTAGGATGAATCAAGCGTTGCCATTATAAAGAATCCTGATATGGCGGGCGAGTCTTATGCATTTTACGATGCAAGCAACACGTGCACCCTGCAAAACTGTCGTCATGCTAAGATTTTCGAACAGTGCTTCCTGAAAGAGAGGCCGCCATGCGCAAAGCTGGCTGTTCGCTGAAGTGGGGACTGCTTGCTGGTTCAATTTGCTGCCAGTTTTGCACGGCTGCCATGCCGGGTGAGGGCACGCCTGTGCCCGAGAATTTCGCCAACCTGTCGTTGGAAGAATTGAGCGACGTACGCGTGGTGTCGGTTTCCAAACGTGAAGAGAGATTGGGCGATGCGCCGGCCTCGGTGTTCGTCATTTCGGCGGACGACATTCGCCGGACGGGCGCGCGCAGCTTGCCGGAAGCGTTGCGGCTCGCGCCGAACCTGCACGTCGCCCAGGCGCCTTCCGGCGGCTACACCATCACAGCACGCGGTTTCGCGGGCAATAGCGCCAACAAGCAGCTAGTCATGATTGATGGACGTTCGGTGTACACGCCTCTGTTCTCGGGCGTGTTCTGGGACGTGCAGCAGCTGCCAATGGAAAGCATTGAGCGCATCGAGGTGGTTAGCGGGCCCGGCGGCACGTTATGGGGCACCAATGCGGTCAATGGCGTGATCAATGTGATTACGAAGTCGGCGGCGTCGACGCCGGGGGCGTTGGTGGATCTGCGCTGGGGCCAGGAGCAGTCCGGCGCCACTTTGATGTATGGCTCGGCGATGGGCGATGGCGCCTGGCGTATCTACGGCATGGATAACGTCATGCCCCATGGCGAAACGCTGGCGGGAACGCCGCTGGGCGATGCCTGGCACACAGCGCAGGCGGGCTTCCGCAGCGACTGGCTGCGCGGCAGCGATTCGGTCACGCTGCAGGGCGATGCCTATCGTACCGTCGAAGGGCAGATCGCCAGCGCCGGCCCGATACCGACAGCCAAAATGCGCGGTGCTAACCTGATGGGGCACTGGAACCGGCAGCTGTATGGCGGCGCCAGCTTGTCCCTGCAAGCCTATTACGACCGCACGGAACGCGACCTGACTACCTTGTTCCAGGAGACGCTGGACATAGTCGATTTGCAGGCGCTGTATAACTTCGCGCCGCTCGGCCGCCACACGCTGGCACTGGGCGCTGAATACCGCTTCGCGCGCGACCGCGTGACGAACGTCAGCGGCACCGCTTTCAATCCCGAGCGCGCCAATATGCATTGGACCAGCATTTTTGGGCAAGACACCGTCGCCTTCACTGATACGGTCAACCTCACCGCGGGCTTGCGGTTAGAACGCAATATGTACACCGGGACCGAGCTGCTGCCTAACCTGCGCCTGGCCTGGAAGGCGACGCCTTCGACCTTTTTGTGGGCTGCGGCTTCGCGCACTGTGCGCGCCCCATCGCGCATCGATCGGGATATTTACATCAATGCCGGTGCGCGCGGCAGCCTGACCGGCGGGCCGAATTTTGAATCCGAGACGGCGCGCGTCGTGGAGCTTGGCTTGCGCCAGCAATTCGGCAACCTGGCCAGCTACTCGGTGACCATTTATCGGGCCACGTATGACCACCTGCGCACTGTCAAGCCGGTCGCGCCGTTGCGTTACGAAATTGGTAATGGCATGGAAGGCGAAACGCGTGGCGTGGAAGCCTGGGGCAGCTACCAGGCCACACCGGTCTGGCGCCTCAGCGCCGGGCTGACCATGATGCATGAGGAGTTTTTCATCAAGCCAGGCGAGATCGATGTGCTGAATCGTTCGGTAACGGGCAACTGGGACCCGCGCCGCATGGCCAGGCTACGTTCTTCCCTGACCCTGGGCGAGGGGCGCGACCTGGACGTCACCTGGCGTTACGTCGCGCCGCTGCGCTTTACCGCAGTGGCGGGCTACACGGCGCTCGATGTGAATTTCAACTGGCGGCTGAAGCCCGGGCTGGAGCTGACGCTGGGCGCGAGCAATGCCCTCGACCGTCAGCATGAGGAGTTTGGCGGCACCACTCGGCTGTCGCTGGGGCGGGGCGCTTATGTCAGGGTGATAAGCCGCTTCTAAGGCGAGCATGGTAATATCGCTGCCCATGAAATCCGTGATCCGTGTCATTGCGCTTTGGTTGATGCTGGTGGCTTTGCCTTTCCAGGGCTTCGCCTCGGCAAGCATGCTGCTGTGCGGACCGGCCAAGCCGGTGGCACAGGTTGCGCAAGGTGGACATCATGATCACGCTGCGATGCAGGCCTCCGGCCAGCATGGCCAGCACGGCGATCAAGCCGGCCAAGGCGGCTGCCACGGTCATGCCGTGGGAGATTGCTGCGTTGGCGCGGCGCTGGCCTACGCCCTGCCGCAAGCCGCCGCTCATCCTCAGCTTGCAGAGCGCCTGCGGCTGCGCGACCCAGTGCCGCCGATGCCGGTTGACCTAGCCCTTCCCAAACGCCCGCCTCGGGCGACCCTTGCCTGATCCATGCCAGCCCTGGCTGCTGGCTTATTCCTGCATCCCCGCGCAGGACGACCAAGCAATGGAAAGACAAACATGAACCAAGCATTCAAGCTGGCGGCGTTGGCCGCCGCGGCTACGCTGTTGTCCGGATGCGCCACGTTCTCGAACGATGGCGGCTTCGGGGCGGTGGCCCAGGCCAGCAAAGCACGTAGCGGAGCCGAAACGCGACTTCTGCGCAATGAGGAAGACCGGCGTGCGCTGGACGAACAACTGAAAACGCTGCTGGCCGAGCCGCTCGGCGTGGACGCCGCCGTCCAGGTGGCGCTGTTAAACAATCGCAGCCTGCAAGCTCGCTATTGGGACCTCGGCATCGCGGAGGCGGAACTGGTGCAGGCGGGCCGCCTGGCTAATCCGGGCTTCAGCTTCAAGCGCACGCACGGCGGTGGTGAAACTGCCATCGAGCGTACTCTGAGCATGAACTTCATCCAGCTCCTTACCTTGCCGCTGGCCAGCCGCATTGAGTCGCAGCGCTTCGAGCAGGTTAAGCTGGAACTGGCCGGCGAGGCGGTGTCCATGGCTCACCAGGCCCGCCTGGCTTGGATCGAGGCGGTGGCGGCACAGCAGGGCGTGGAATACGCCCAGCAGATCAGCGACGCGGCGGAAGCCAGCGGCGAACTGGCCAAACGCATGCAGGTGGCCGGCAACTGGAGCAAATACGATGCGGCGCGCGAGCAAGCCTTCCATGCCGACGCCATGGCCGACGTGGCGCGCGCCCGCAAGGCAGCTACCGCCAGCCGTGAGAAGCTGACCCGCATCCTTGGCTTGTCCGGCGTGCAGGCCACGGCGTACCGTTTGCCGGCACGCCTGCCGGAACTGCCGGCCAGCCCGCGCATCGTGGCCGATGCCGAGGCAACGGCTGTGCGTGAACGGTTTGACGTGCAGGCTGCCCGCCTGTCATCCAATCATACGGCCGATTCGCTGGGCCTGACCAAGACCACGCGCTTTATCAATGTGCTGGAGTTGAGCGGTATCAGCGAGCGTGACGGCGAGCGCCGTTCGCGCGGCTATGAGATTTCGCTCGAAGTACCGCTGTTCGATTGGGGCGGCGCTCGTGTGGCGCATGCCGAGGCGACTTATATGCAGTCGCTCAACCTGCTGGCCGCCATCGCCGTCAACGCTGGCAGCGAGGCGCGCGAGAGCTATCAGGACTACCGGGCATCCTACGAGCTGGCCAAGCATTACCGCGACGTGGTGATCCCGCTGCGCCAGAAAATCTCCGAGGAGACTCTACTGCGCTACAACGGCATGCTGCTGTCCGTGTTCGAACTGCTTGCCGATGCACGCGAACAGACCGCTGCCGTCAATAACACCATCACCGCGCTGAAGGAATTCTGGATCGCGGATGCAAATCTTGATGCCGCTCTTGGCGGAAAAGGAGTACAGCCATGAGCAACCGTCGTTCCTTCCTCGCCAATGGCGCCGCTGCCCTGATTGGCGCAGGCATGGTGAGCCGCGCCGGCGCCGCCGGCCTGCCTGAGGCGCCTGTGCAATCGAGCGCTTCGACGGCGCCGCCATTGATGCCGCGCGATGGGCGCCCCTACAACCCCGTGGTCACCCTGAACGGCTGGAGCCTGCCGTGGCGCATGAAGGATGGCGTCAAGGAGTTTCACCTGGTGGCCGAACCGGTGCTGCGTGAGATCGCGCCGGGAATGGTCGCCAAGATGTGGGGCTACAACGGACAAAGCCCGGGCCCGACCATCGAAGTGGTAGAGGGTGACCGCGTACGCATCTTCGTTACCAACAAGCTGCCGGAGCACACCAGCGTGCACTGGCACGGCCAGATCCTGCCGAGCGGGATGGACGGCGTGTCGGGAGTGAGCCAGCCCGCCATCCAGCCGGGCAAGACCTTTGTCTATGAATTTGTCGCCAAACACGCCGGCACATTCATGTACCATCCCCATGCTGACGAAATGACGCAGATGGCGATGGGTATGATGGGCTTCTGGGTGACCCATCCGAAAGACCCGCGCCAGCATGCGGTGGACCGCGATTTCGTGTTCCTTCTCAGCGCATACGATATCGAACCGGGCAGCATGGTCCCCAAGGTCAATACGATGACGGACTTTAATATCTGGACATTCAATAGCCGCGTCTTCCCTGCCATCGATCCGCTGGTGGTGCGCCAGGGCGACCGCGTGCGCATCCGGGCCGGCAACCTGACCATGACCAACCACCCGATCCATATCCACGGCCACCGTTTCGAAGTCACCGGCACCGATGGCGGCTGGGTGCCGCCGACCGCACGCTGGCCGGAAGTGACGACCGACGTGGCGGTGGGGCAGATGCGCGCGATTGAATTCATCGCCGACAACCCGGGCGACTGGGCCTTCCATTGCCACAAATCGCACCACACCATGAACGCCATGGGCCACAACGTGCCGACTTTGATCGGTGTGGACCACAGCGGGGTGGCCGAGAAGATCAGCAAGCTGGTGCCGGGCTATATGGCAATGGGTGAGAAGGGCGGATCGATGGGCGGCATGGAAATGGAAATCCCTGAGAACACGCTGCCGATGATGACCGGTACCGGCCCACATGGCGATATTGAGATGGGCGGCATGTTCACGCTGATGAAGGTGCGTCCTGACCAGAAGAAGGGCGATTACTCGGACCCGGGCTGGTACAAAGCGCCAAAAGGCACCACCGCCTATGAGTGGACTGGGGAATTGCCGCCCGCCGTATCCGCGCCCGCTGCGGCGGTGCCGGCCGGCGCAAAGCCGATGGAAGTAACCCGCGACAAGAAGGGGCACGATCATCATTAAGCAATTGCGCTATCTCGGGAAATGGAGCCTGCTTGCCAGCATGGTTGCTTTGGCTGCGGGCAGCGCTTCGGCATTCTTCCTGGTGGCGCTGGACGTGGCCACCGCCTGGCGTGAAGCGTATCGATGGGTGGTGTGGTTGCTGCCGCTAGCCGGCTTTGCGGTCGGCTGGATTTACCTCCACGTCGGCAGCCGCGTCGAGGCGGGCAATAATCTTCTGATCGACGAAATCCACGATCCCAAGAACGTGGTACCGCTGCGGCTTGCGCCGCTGATCTTGTGCAGCACCGTGGTGTCGCATTTGTTCGGCGCTTCCGTTGGGCGCGAGGGTACGGCGGTGCAGATGGGCGGCGCGCTGGCCGACCAGCTGACGCACGTGTTCCGCCTGCGGCGCGAAGACCGCAGCACGGTGCTGATGGCCGGTATCAGTGCTGGCTTTGCGTCCGTCTTCGGTACGCCTCTTGCTGGGGCGATCTTCGGGCTGGAAGTGCTTGTGGTGGGGCGCATGCGGCATGCAGCGATCTATCCCTGCATGCTGGCGGCGGTGCTGGCCGACCAGGTCACGCGCTGGTGGGGTGTGGGACATGCGCATTTCGCGGCCGGGCCGTTGGGCGCGCCGGATGGCCCGCTTGTGTTGTCGCTGGCCGCCATCATTGTGGCGGGTGTGATTTTCGGCCTGGTGGGGCGTGCCTTTGCGGCCGCCACGCATGGCCTGTCGGCCTGGTTCAAGGTGCGCTTTGCCTATGCGCCGCTGCGGCCGCTGGTCGGCGGATTGCTCATCGCGCTAGCGGTCGGATTGGGCAGTGCGCTCGCCCAGGGCGGCCATGGCGTCGACCCGCACCGCTATCTTGGCCTTGGCATCGGGCCGATGGTGGAAGCCTTCCGCGTTCCGTTGGACTGGTGGGACTGGCTGGGCAAATTCGTGTTCACCGTGAGCTCGCTGGGCTCCGGGTTTAAAGGCGGCGAGGTGACGCCGCTGTTCAATATCGGCGCGACCCTGGGCAATGCCTTGGCGCCGATCCTGCACCTTCCATTCCCGCTGCTGGCCGCCATCGGCTTTGTGGCGGTGTTCGCCGGCGCGGCCAACACGCCGTTGGCCTGCACGGTGATGGCGATGGAATTGTTCGGGCCAGCGATTGGTCCTTACGCGGCGCTGGCCTGTGTCGCGGCCTTCATGTTCTCAGGCCAGTCGGGCATTTACCGCGCGCAGCGCCGGCCCGCCACTGACTAACGATCAGCGGAACGGCGCGGCCATGCCAGGCCAGGTGGTATCGTTCATCGGCCTGCCATTGCAGTAGGCCGGATCGGCTGGAGCGCCGGTTTGTACGCTGCGGCAGGCCCAGATTGAGCTGCCGTTTTCACCCATGTACTGGTCCCATGCGAATTGCTCGGCGACCGGCACTGCGGCCGGGCCGGATTCTCTGGAACCGCCAAGCGGGATCGTTGCGCCGACGCCGACACCGATGCTGGTATTGCTGCTCTTGCTGGCCGCGATAGCCAAGGCGACCACGCCTGCTGCGACGCCGACGCCCACGCCGGTTTCGCGCGTCTTGATGACTTGCGGGCAGGATGATTCGGCCACGCCGCGCCGTCCCAGCTCCATGCGCAGGGCATTGGCGAAGTTCATGTCAGGCGCGCCGGTGGTGAGCGTCTTGCACATTTCAAACGGGCTGGCATCCGACGGATTGGCGTAGAACGCTTGCTGGCTCACGCCTGCGCAGGCCGAGAGCAAGCTTGCCACGACGGCAACGGAGAGTAATTTTTTCATAAAGCTAGTATAGCGCGTGCGGCAGGGCCAGGGTCATGCCGAAAGCCAGCTGCGGCCGCGAGGCTGCTGTTTTTGCAACGCTGGCGTCCAGGTCCAGACGGTTTTCGATCAGGGTGTAGCGCATGCCGATCTGGCGGGTTGGCCGCTGGCGCCTGCTACCGTAGCTTTCCAGCGAGGCGCTCCAGCGCCGGGCGAATGCGTACTCACCGCCGACGCTCCAGGTGCTGCGAGTCGCAGCCCCGTGCGGACGCGCCAAGCCTGCATTGAGGTGAAGCAGGATGGCCTGCTGCTCGAACGACATTGTCAGCGGCAGGTTGAGCGTTTGCTGGCGCGCCGGGCCTTGCTGGCTCGCGACGGTGAGGCCAAGGGCCCAGCCATCGCTACCGTCGCGCGGCGCTCGCAGCAGAGTCTTCGCTTGCAGGATCGATGCGTTGCCTTTTCCTTTGCCGGCGGCAAGCTCCCAGCCGCCGACCCGGCACGCCGGCATGGCCCACCATTCACGCAGGCTTCCGGTGTGCTGGTGCCAGGCTTCGACCTGGCAGTCATGGGGTTCGAGGATCGACGCATCGTCGGTCGCCAAGGGCCGGCCTGCCCAGGCTGGAGCCGCCAGCAGCGCAGTGGCTGCCAGCAGCAGGCAGCGTCGATCAGGCAAGGCGCAGGCGGCGCGTGTGAAAATCGAATTCATAGATCTCTCCGTATCGCCCCCATTCAACGGCGGTACGCATGATGCGGCGGGCTTCTTCCTGTTCGCTCGATTCCATTAAAAGGGAGAGCACCTGTTCCTCGGGTAGTGCGCCATCGGTGGAAGCACGCAGCATGCTGTAGACAAGTTGCGGTAGCGTGACTTGCGCCAGCAGCTGGCGGCCAAAGATGGCCTGGCGGCCCGCGTGGTCGGCGGCTTCGTAGCGGCGGCCGAGGGCAGTCATGGCAATGTCGCCGCCTTCCACCATGGCCAGGCCAAGCTGGGAAAGCGCCTCGCAGGCCGGGAACAGCGCCTCGTCAGGCAATTCGCTTTCATCGGACAAGCGCGGCAAGTCGGCGCGCCCCTCGAACGGCGCGGAGGCCAGCAGTGAGAGCACGGCCTCGATGGTCTCGATGTCGGCATCCGGCAGGCGGTAATCTGGGCCGGCTTCGCGCACAGGACCGGCAGCAGGTGCAGGGCGCATCGTCATCAAGCCATACACTTCGTCCACCAGTTGGCGCACGGCCGGGCTGTCCGAATTGCGCGGGCGCGGAAGGTCGATCTTGATTTCGGTGCGGATGCGGCCCGGATCGCTGGACAGCATGATGATACGGTCCGACATCATCACTGCTTCCTCGATATTGTGCGAGACCACGAGGATGCCGCGCGTCGGGATGCGGCCATGGTCCCACAGCTCCAGGATGTCGTCGCGCAAGGTTTCGCCGGTCAGCACGTCGAGCGCGGAAAACGCTTCGTCCATCAGCAGCACGTCCGGATTGGTGACCAGGGCGCGGGCTATGCCAACGCGCTGGCGCATACCGCCCGACAGTTCGCGCGGCAGTGCGCCTTCAAAGCCGGAAAGGCCCATCAGGTCCAGCATGGCTTCGCTGCGCGCCGCACGTTCGGCTGGCGCCACGCCTTGCGCTTCCAGGCCCAGTTCCACGTTCTGCTGAACGGTGAGCCAAGGGAAAAGCGCAAACGACTGGAACACCATGGCGATGCCCGGCACCGGTTCGGTAAGTGGCGCACCGCGATAGCAGGCCTTGCCCGCATCGGCCTTCACCAGCCCCGAAATAATGCGCAACAGCGTCGATTTTCCGGAACCGGATTTGCCGAGCAGCGCGACGATCTCGCCCGACTGAAGGGTGAAATCGACGCCATCGAGCACCGTGCGGCTGGCGCCGTCGCCCATGCGGAAGGACTTGCCGACGCCTTGCAGGTCGACCAGGACTTTTTCGTTCATCAGTTCTGCTCCTGATACAAACGGCTCCAAACGAAGCGGTTAATTGTCATTACAAAGATGCACATCACGCCGATACCGAGCGCGATGCGCGGGAAGTCGCCGGAATCGGTCATCTGCTTTACGTAGCTGCCCAGGCCATGCGCTACCAGGGTTGTTTTTCCCCAGGTGACGTATTCGGCCACGATGCTGGCGTTCCACGAACCGCCGGAAGCTGTGATCGCGCCCGTCACATAGCTTGGGAAGACCGCCGGCAGGTAGACGCGCTTCCATTTCAGCCAGCCCTTCAGGCCAAGGTTGTCCGACGCCAGCCGCAAATCATTGGACAGTGTGGAGGCGCCTGCAACTACGTTGAACAGGATGTACCACTGGGTGCCGAACACCATCAGCGGGCTGAGCCAGATGTCCGGGTTCAGGCCAAGATGCAGCACCGCATACACCACCACTGGAAACAACAGGTTGACCGGGAAGGCTGCCAGGAACTGCGCCACCGCCTGGATTTTCTGTGCATAGCGCGGACGCAGGCCG
The DNA here is from genome assembly GCF_058807935.1 of Pseudoduganella sp. GW821-FHT11H04. NCBI lineage: Bacteria > Pseudomonadati > Pseudomonadota > Betaproteobacteria > Burkholderiales > Oxalobacteraceae > Pseudoduganella > Pseudoduganella sp. GW821-FHT11H04. Next base: position 110,620 of record NZ_JBXARE010000009.1, read on the forward strand.
ATCCAGATTGCCACCGGTACCCAGAACAGCGAGGCCAGCGCGATCAGCACCGTCACACGCGTCAGCGTCGCCAGGCCAAGGCCGAAGACATGGGCGGCTTCGCGCCAGCCCACTTCCGTATGAATGAAGGCGGCGACGCGATAACTGGCCCAGATTGCAAGCACCAGCAGCAGCGTGTCGATGCTGCGGGCGGGCAGGCGCCAGCGGCTGGCAGGTTTGTCGTCAACTGCAGTGCGCACCGGGCGGGCAGGGAACCAGGCCAGGGTGCCGCGCATTGCGGTCCATGCCTTGTCGCTCAAGCGGCTGGCGATACGGCTGCGGCGCACCCAGTCGAGCAGCCAAGAACGGCGGCCAACGTCGCCTTCCAGTTCCTCAAAGCGGAACTTGTCGGCCCACACCAGCAGTGGACGGAAGAACAGCTGGTCATACATCACGATGCCAACGAACATGGCGCCGATGGCGCAGGCAATGGCGCGGCCGTTTTCAGCTTCGATGGCCACCGCGATGTAAGCGCCGATGCCGGCTAGCTTGACGTCTTGCCCGGCCACTGAAATTGCTTCCGCCGCTACCAGGAAGAACCAGCCGCCAGACATGGACATCATCATGTTCCACAACAGGCCAGGCATGGCGAAGGGTAGCTCCAGGCGCCAGAAGCGCTGCCAGGCCGAGAGGCGAAACATGCGGCTCGCCTCGTGCAGTTCGGCCGGCACGGCGCGCATCGACTGGTACAGGCTGAACGCCATATTCCAGGCCTGCGAAGTGAAGATCGCGAAAATCGCTGCGCATTCGACGCCCAGTTGGCTGCCCGGGAAGAGGGCGATGAAAGGCGCAATCGCAATGGCCTGGAAACCCAGGATAGGCACCGACTGCAACACGTCCAGCAGCGGTACCAGGATTTTTTCAGCCAGCTTGTACTTGGCCGCGACCGCCGCGAAGACGAAGGCGAACAGCAGCGACAAAGCCATGGCGGCGAACATGCGCAGGATGGTGCGCAAAAGGTAATAGGGCAGCACCGCCACGTCGAGGCTGACCGGCGTTGGCTGGCCGAGCACGAACGGGCGCGCCATCTGCATGGCGCCATAGGCGACAGCAACCAGCACCGCCAATACAAGCGGCAAAAGTGCCCAGTCCCAGCGATTGGGACGCGTAGTGAATGAAGCGAACATCAGGCTCTCCGCAAAGGATGCGGGCCCGCGATCGTGCGCGCTTGAATCTCAGGTTGTGCGATGGGGGACCATCAACCGCCGACGGCGGATGACGATAGGGACAGGAGCCCAGGACGTGATCGTGCCGTTATGCGGTGCCGAAATGAATTCGGGAACAACTATGACTCGAACAAGTGCCCATGAAAGGGGGCTCCAATAATGATAACGGGGCGGAGTGTATGTGTGGGTGATACCTGCCGTCAACTTAGGGGATCACGTAATTTTGTAACAAATTAAGTCGTCTTGCTTAATTGGTCATGTCATCTTAATATACGGTATACGATTTATCCGATGGTGAATCATGGATCGACTCACGGATATTAGAGAAAGCTTCCGGCGCAATGGCGTGACGGACCCGCTGCGCACCTGCATTGGGCCGCTGCCCATGTCCGGCGCGGTAATTGTGCGCTGGACGGCGGACGGTCCAGACACCGCCATTCGCGGCATCGTGCCGCACCCCGACAGCTATCGCGTCGCGATCCAGCTGGAGCCTACGCAGTCCGAGGTCTGGAACGAGGTCGAGCCGGTTTGGAGCGGCGTGATTGGCGCTAACCGTTTCCGCGTCTGCATGCCAGGGGCAAAGGGGCGCTGGCACCGTTTGAGCGGCTGCGATATCGTCAATATTTTCATCCCGACGTCGACCGTGCTCGCCATGGCGGCAAGCTGCGGCCAGGACTTGTCGACGCTTTCCAGCAACTGGGTCGCGCCAGACCAGGTGGTGATGGACCTGACCCTGAAGCTGTTGGAGGCAGATACGCTTGCCGGCACCTGGGCGCCGCAATTCCGCGATCACCTGACATCGGCCATGGTGGCTTACCTGCTGCAGCAGCACGCGCAACTGCCCGCGGCATTGGCCACCAGCAGCTTGGCCGGGACGCGCCTGCAGAAAATCCTGGACTACATGGCTGATCGGCTGGCGGAAGATATCCCGGTGGCGGAACTGGCCAATGCCTGTGCAATGAGCGAGTCCCATTTCTCGCGCGAGTTCAGCAAGTCGGTCGGAATGCCGCCGCACCAATATCTGATGAAGCTCCGCATCGAGCGAGCGCGTGAGCTTTTGATGGAAAGCGAGGCGCGCGTGATCGACGTCGCACTCGAACTGGGCTTTACCAATGCGAGCCATTTCGCCCGCGCTTTTGCGCGCCGCTATGGTGTTGCGCCGGCAGCATTCCGGCAACTGAATCTGGCAGCTTGAAGCGCTTTTGTGTTCCTTCCGCAGTTTTTGACGCGCAGGTCTTTCTTGGAAATTTCAAGATTGAACCTACCAGTTTTTTATAAGACGTCAAAAGAGGGAGACAACATGTTTCAAATGAAGCGCACTTATCTCGCTGTATTGCTTGCCTTTGGCGGCGCGCTGCCCGCGCTGGCCCAGGAGCAGGCGGTGCAAAAGGTAACCGTTACAGGCTCGTCGATCAAGCAAATCGCTGGCGAGACTGCTTTGCCGGTGACGGTGATGAAGGCGGAAGAATTCGTCAGCAAGGGCATGACCACGATTGAAGAAGTTCTGTCCTCGGTCTCCGCCAACCAGCAGTACACGGTTGGCGCCACCAGCATCGGTTTCGACGGCGGCGGCAAATCGTCCGCCAACCTGCGCGGGCTGGGGGATGACCGCACTCTGGTGCTGCTCAATGGCCGGCGCCTGGCGAATCATCCGTTCGACGGCAGCAGCGTTGACCTTTATGCCATTCCGTTTGCTGCACTGGACCGAGTGGAGATTCTGCGCGACGGCGCTTCCCACATTTACGGTACCGACGCGGTGGCCGGCGTGATCAACTTCATCACCAAGCGCTCGTTCAGTGGCGCCTCTGTCACAGTCGAAGCTATTGTCCCGCAGCAGACGGGCGGGCGCGAAAAGCGCGGCAACCTGATCTTGGGCATCGGCGATCTGGAACAGGATGGCTACAATTTGTTCGGTGTGCTGGACCGCCATGACCAGAAGAGGGTGCGTTCCATCGACCGCCCGTATTCTTCGACAGGCATCCAGCCGGACTACGGCATCAACAAGACCAGCGGCACTACTTTCCCGGCCAACTTCTTCTCGGCCAAGGGCATCACAGGCAACCCGCGCTTTGCGACCGGCTGCTTCGCGCCAGAAACGGTTCCGCAGGCGGGTAACGGCGCCACGAATATGGGCACCTGCCGCCAGGATTACGCGCGCCTGGTCGACGACGTTCCAGACACGCGCCAGACTACGGCCTACGTCAAAGGCGCGCTGCGCTTTGGTTCTTACGGCCTGGCGTCGCTCGATTACCTGCATTCGGAGAGCGAGAACATCAGCCGCATCGCACCGCCTCCGTTGACCGGCCTGAAAATGCGGTCCGATAACAAGTGGTATCCCGGTGGGACTGGCGGTACGCCTGCCGTCGCAGGCCTGAGTGGCGAGGACCTGTCGGTCAACTGGCGTCCAATCGAAGCAGGGCAGCGCACCTCGAAGAACCTGGGTGTGTCCGACCGTGTCGTGCTCAATGTGGAAGGCTCGGCCCTGGGCTGGGATTGGGTGGCGGGCGCGAACTACGCTAAGACCCGCGTCACGCAGGACTTCATCGGCGGTTATGTGAAGGACGCCCTGATCCAGCCCGGCATTGACGCAGGCACGATCAATCCCTTCGGCCAACAGGATGCGCAGGGCGCGGAATACCTGAAGAATGCCCTCCTGATCGGCAATGCACTGGACACCAGGGCACACAACTCCGGCATCGATGTGCGTGCGTCGCGCGACGTAATGACGCTGCCTGGCGGGGCGTTGGCAGTGGCAGTCGGCGCCGAGCACCGTAGCGAGCATTCAAGCTACACCGTCAACCATGCGACGGTCGACCAGGCATCGATCTACCGTGCCACGGGCCTGTTTGGCGTGAAGGATAAGGATACGTCGCGCAACCTGTCGGCGGTCTATGCTGAAGTCGTGGCGCCGCTGCATAAGACGCTGGAACTGCAGCTGGCCGCACGCTCCGACCGTTACAGCGACGCCGGCAACACCTTCAATCCCAAGATAGGCCTGCGCTACCAGCCTATGAAGCAGCTGATGCTGCGCGCCTCGTCCAGTACCGGCTTCCGCGCACCATCGCTGTACGAGTTGCACGCGCCGATGTTCGATACGAATACGGTTGGCGCCTACGACGATCCTGTCCTGTGCCCCGACGGCACGGCGAAGCCTGGCGTGAACCCGCTGATCGCTTGCCACTCAGTGCAGCCCGGCCGCAGCGGCGGCAATCCCGAACTGAAGCCGGAAAAATCGCGGTCGTATTCCTATGGCTTGGTCGTGGAACCGATGAAGGACCTCACCGCATCGATCGATTACTGGCACATCAAAGTCACCGACGGTATTGGCGACGCACTGACGGAAGCCGAGATTTTCGCCGACCCGGAAAAGTACCGCGACCGCTTCCACTACAACACTAACGGCACGGCGCTTGATTACGTCAACCTGTCGTCGCTGGCCAACCTCGGCATCCGCAAGAGCAGCGGCATTGACCTGACCTTGCAGTACCGCTTCCCGCAGACGCCAATCGGCTCCTTCGACACCTGGTTCAACGGCACCCGCGTGACCAGTAATATCTGGCAGCAAACGCCGGAGAGCGAGCCGTTCGCAAGCATTGGCATCTATAACGGCGCCGTGCGTTGGAAGCACAACCTGGCCCTGCGCTGGCTGAACGGCGCCTGGAGCGCAACGCTGTCGCAGCGTCGCACTTCCGGCTATATGGACCAGAACTCAGTCGCGACCCAGTTCCAGCGCCGCGTCGAAGCCAATTCAGTGTGGACGCTGTCAGCGGCTTACACGGGCTTCGCCGGCACCACCATTACCGCGGGCGTCAAAAACCTGCTGAACACCGATCCGCCGTTCTCCAACCAGAACGCCAACCCGCAGACCGGCTACGATCCGCGCTTTGCCGACCCGATTGGCCGCGCATACTTTGTCCGATTGACCCATAAGTTCTGAACATGAAAATCTTCTTTCAAAGTTTTGTACTCGCGGCAGGCCTGAGCGCCTGCGCGCACGTGACGCCGGTCGGCAAGCCGCCGTCCAGCCTTGCCCTCGACCCGTTCTACGCCAAATATGCCGATGCGCAGGGCATTCCTATCACCGGCTCGCGCAACGTGCCTGACGAAGCGATCCTGGCGGCGCGTGATATCGTTGTTTCGATGATGTCTTACCGCCGCGACGTACGCGACGAGCTGGTGCGCCAGGGCGCCCGTATCGGCGTCATGGCGATCACGGAAGGCACGATGGACATGCCCGAGCAGCGCGACTGGAAAAAACCTGCCGTCGACGATCCGCGCCTGACCAAATGCGAGGTGCGCGATTACGCCAAAACCATCGCTCTGCAAACGGACAGCCAGTACTGGAACGCGCGAGCCCGCGGCATGGGTGGCCTGTTCACCACCGGCGCAGCGGAAAACATCATGGGCGTTCCCGGTACACGCTATTTCGGCGAAAACATCATGGTGCACGAGTTCTCGCACAACATCATGAATGCCTTGCGCACCACGGATCCGAACCTGATCAAACGGCTGGAGGCGGCCTATGCCCAGGCCAGGGAAAAGCGCCTGTGGCAAGGGTCATACATGGTGAATACGCTGGAAGAGTACTGGGCCGAAGGCACGCAGTTCTGGTTTAACTCAAACAAGGCCTACATCACGGACACCCTGACCGTGGTCAATGCCGAGGATTTGAAGGCGCGCGATCCCGTGATTTACGCGCTGCTGGCGGAAGTCTATGGCGACAACCACCATATCGCAGCCGATGCGTTCTACATGCACGTAGCCCGCATGAACAGCCCGCGCATTTCATTGGACGCGGGCGGGAAGGCCAAGAACGACTGCTATTCCTAAGCCTCACGCTCCTTAAATTCCTTCCGCAAGTCTTCCAAGGTCGTGGCGATGTGGTCATACATCATCGCCGCGACTGCCTTTGCCTTCCCTTCGGACCACAATTCCAGCATAGCCAGGTGTTCCTTGTGCGCGCGGTCGTCACGGCCGGCCGGCTCAAGGTGCTTGCGCGCATAACGTTCGGACATGATGTTGAGGCGCTCGATCATCTGGATCGTCAGCGGACGCGCCAGCGGCCTCACCAGCGACATATGGAAGGCGCGATTCAAGCCGCCGACCAGCTCTTTGTTCGATACCATGGCCTTATCGAGTGCTTCCAGCGCGCGTCGTGCTTCAGCCTTGTCCTCCGGCGTCGCCAGCTTGGACGCTTCACCAACCGAATCAGGCTCCAGCTTCAGACGCAAAGCATAAACTTCCTCGGCTTCCTCCGCGCTCAATGGGCGAACGAAGAAGCCCCGATTCGCATGGGATACCAGGAGGTTCTCCTGTTCCAAACGCGCCAAAGCTTCACGAAGCGGAATTTTGCTGACACCCAGTTCGGCCGCCAGTGCGTCTTGCCTGATCGGCGAATCTGAGGGAATTCGACCAGCGATGATGCGGTCGCGGACCACGGAAAAGATTTGTTCGGAAAGTGTCTGAACGACGAGGCTCATGCATACCCTTCAAACGAAGTCGAATAAAGTATACAGATTATACGTGCCCCGGGCCGGAATCGAACCGGCACGGCCTTGCGGCCAACGGATTTTAAGTCCGGTGTGTCTACCAATTTCACCACCGGGGCTGGTGTAGCCCGTTATTATGGCATGACTGTTCGTTAACATCCAGTAGTAGCTAATTCGACAACGCTTGTAATCGGCGCGGAATGTTGTAGCATGCTGGTCGCAGAATTCCTGGAAAGACCCCATGCAAATCCAAATCAATGACGTCCTGCGGGACTATATCGAGCCGTTGACCGAAGCCGAACGCACTGCGTTGGAGCGCAGCTTGCTGGCCGAAGGCTGCCGCGATGCGCTGGTACTGTGGAACGACGTTCTGGTGGATGGCCATAACCGTTACTCGATCTGCCAGCAGCACGGCATTCCATTCAAAGTCACCCAGAACACGAGCTTCAAGGATATGGAAGACGTGATGCTGTGGATGATCGACAACCACCTGGGCCGCCGCAGCGTGTCGGACTTCCAGCGTGGGGTGCTGGCCCTGCGCCAGCAGGAAATCCTGGGCAAGCGCGAGCAGGCGGTGAAGGAGCAGGCCAAGGCTGAAGATGCGGCTATTGCGCCACCGGCGCCGGAAAGCGAAGAAGCAGCGCCGCCGCCAAAGGCAAAGACAAAGCGTGAGGACATCGCCCGCGCCGCCCGTCTGAGCGCCAACACCCTCGGCCAGATCGAAAAGATCACCAAGAGTGCGACGCCGGAGCTGGTGGAAGCCGTGCGTTCCGGTACGATTTCGATCAATGCCGCTGCAACCGTGGCCTCGCTGTCGGATGAAGACCAGAAGTCGGCTGTCGCCGGCGGCCGCAAGTTCCTTCAGCAGGCTGCCCGCGAAATCCGTGAACAGCGCGCCGCAAACCGTCCGCAGAAGGCTCCGAAAGAGGGCAGCGACGAAGGTGAGTACCAGGCTGCGGAACGTCCAGCCCCGCTGACGGAAACCGAAGTCCTGCGCCTCGAAATCTCGCAACTGAAGGAAAAGAATGCTGCGCTGCGCGCTGAAAACGCCGAACTGCGCGAACGCATCGCTCAATTAGTGGAGCAATAAAGCATGCAAAACCTGAGTGCCGTCTTGTTCGCGTTCTGCGCCATCCCTGCGATTGCCGCCCCGGCGCCAGTGCAGCCGGGCATCCAGTTAAGTCCCGCAGAAGTGCTGCGCCTGCAAGCGATTGCCAAGCGCGTCACCATCCTGCGCGACAAATGGGGCATCCCCCATATTTATGGCAAGAGCGACGCGGATGCGGTATTCGGGATGATGTACGCCCAGGCGGAAGATGATTTCAAGCGCATCGAGCTGAATTACATCAACGCCATGGGCCGCCTGGCGGAAGTGGAGGGCGAGCAGGCGCTGTACCAGGACCTGCGCATGAAGCTCTTCATCACGCCCGAGCAACTGAAGGCGCAGTACAAGGCGAGCCCGGACTGGCTCAAGAAGTTGATGATCGGCTGGGCCGACGGCCTGAATTTCTACCTGCATAGCCACCCGAAAGTTCAAGCGCGCCTGCTGACGCATTTCGAACCTTGGATGGCGCTCAGTTTCAGCGAAGGCAGTATTGGCGGCGACATCGAGTCGGTCAATATCGAACAGCTGAAGGCCTTCTACAACAAGCAGCCGGGCCCGGTGGAGCTGGCCGAAGCCAGCGGATTGCCTAAGGAGCCGCGCGGCTCGAACGGTTTCGCCATCGCACCGGCCCTGAGCAAATCGGGGCATGCGCTGTTGATGATAAACCCGCACACCTCTTTCTATTTCCGCCCCGAGATCCACGTCAACAGCCAGGAAGGCCTGAATGCCTACGGCGCCGTGACCTGGGGCCAGTTCTTCGTCTACCAGGGCTTTAACGACCGTATCGGCTGGATGCACACGTCCGGCGGTGGCGACGTGATCGACGAATACCTGGAAACGGTGGTCGAAAAGAACGGCAAGTACTTCTACCAATACGGCAAAGAGCAGCGTCCTTTCCGCGTCGAGAATGTGCGACTGCCGTATAAGGCGGCCGATGGCAGCATGGCCGAGAAGACCGTGACAGCCTACTTCACGCATCGCGGCCCGGTGGTGCGCGAGCAAGGCGGGAAGTGGGTGTCGGTGGCCTTGATGAACGAGCCGCTCAAGGCGCTCACCCAGTCCTTCATCCGCACCAAGGCGCGCAATTATCCCGCTTTCTATAAGGCGATGGAGCTGCGTACCAATTCCTCGAACAACACCGTGTATGCGGACGCGGACGGCAATATCGCCTACTTCCACGGCAATTTCATGCCGGTGCGCGACACGCACTTCGACTTCACCAGGCCAGTGGATGGCGCTGAGCCTGCAACGGACTGGAAGGGCTTGCACCAGGTGCGCGAGACCATCCAGCTGTTCAATCCAAAGAATGGCTGGATCCAGAATACCAACAACTGGCCGTTCTCGGCGGCCGGCGCATATAGCCCGCGTCCGCAAGACTATCCGGCCTATATGTCGGTGAACGGGGAGAATGCGCGCGGCATCCACGCGGTGCGTGTGCTGCAGGGGAAGAAGTACTTCACCATCGACAGCCTGATCGCCGCCGCTTATGACAGCCAGCTGACGGCTTTCGAACCGCTGTTGCCATTGCTGGTGCGCGCCTACGACGAAGCGCCGGCCAGCGACTTGGCGAAAGCGGCTGTGACTGAGCAAATCACCTTGCTGCGCGATTGGGATATGCGCTATTCCGTGACCTCCGTACCGACATCGGTCGCGATCTACTGGCTGCAGGACCAGGCCAAGCATTACGGCCCTGCTGCGAAAGAGAAAGGCATGCCCTTGCTGGACTACCTGGCTACCCAGCTGACGTCGAAGCAACGCCTCGAAGCTTTGGTGCGGGCATCGAACAAACTGGCATCCGACTTTGGCAATTGGAAGACGCCATGGGGTGAGATCAACCGCTTCCAGCGCCTGACCGGCGACGTTGTGCAGGCCTATGACGACAGCAAGCCAAGCATTCCCGTGCCTTACGCATCGGGTAATTGGGGTTCGCTGGCGGCTTTCGGCATGAGTTCACAGCAGCGCACCAAGCGCATCTATGGCGAGCGCGGCAATAGCTTCGTGGCGGCCGTGGAGTTCGGGCCGAAGGTGAAGGCCAAGAGCATCCTGGCCGGCGGCGAGAGCGGCGACCCGGCGTCGCCGCATTTCAACGACCAGGCCGAGATGTATGCGCGCGGTGAATTCAAGGACGTGCTGTTCTACAAGGAAGACATCGAGAAAAATCTCGAGCGGAAGTACCATCCAGGCGAATAGTTCGCACGTTTGAGCTAGCGCAAACTCCTCCCCGCTTTGGCAGGCGCACAATGAAGTGACAACCTGCTAATGGGGAGGCGCCATGGCTTCCAGCCAAGACGAGAATGGCAGCCAGTCCTGCCAGAGGATCGAAGAATTCATCTTCGTTCGCGAACTGAATGAAGTCTTCCTGCTGCTTGACCACATCTCCGGACGCTGGGACAAGAGCCTCTACAACTTCCACAACCACGACGACGGCGAGCCGCACATCGATGAACTGTGCGCGATTGGCCTGGCGGCGCCCGAAAGCGACGAGCAGCGCGTGGCGCAGGCGGTCAAGGTGCTGTGCGCCAAGGACCGGCTGAATGCCGCCGCGAGGCCGGCCACGGGGCTCACCATCGCCTTCACGCTGCTGGTGGTGGGCGAAGACAACCAGCGCGACTGGCGTAACTGGCTGCGGGCCATGATGCTAAGGCGCGGCTCGGCGCTCCCCGGCCCGGCACCGGCGGCGCATAGCGACAAACCAACCCGCCTGACGCTGGCGCGCTATGCCTGGTCAAGGCGGCGGACCGCTTCAACCGGCGCATATTCTGGATCGTGCTTTTGCTGCTGCTTGGGCTGGTGATGACTTGCGTGATGTCATGGCATATCACGGGCGGCAACGCCATGCTTCAGCACCTGGATGCGCTGCAAACGCAGCAGACCGCCTTGTTGAAGTCCATCGACGAAGCGGAGGTAAAGCACGCCGCCAACGCCAACGCCAACGCTCCACCGGTGCAATTTTGCGCTGAGCCCGAACAGTCAGCCGCAGGGGCGCTGCATTATCGCAGCACCGAGGAATTCCAGCTTTGCACGCGTCGGCGTGTGCTGTCGGAGCAGGTGGCAGTCGTGCGCAGCAACCTGCGCGACTGGCTCGTGCCATGGCGCAGTTGCTACGGCAAGGTGGCTGCGATGTTCGGTCCCTTGCCGCAGGTCGATACTGCGCCCACCGGCGCGACCCAGGCGGAGAGGGAGCGCATCATCAGGGGCGGCGTTGAAGAACAGGCGCGCTTGGTGACGCTGGTAGTAGGGACGGCCGTGCTGCCGCTGTTTTACGGAATCCTCGGCGCCGGGGCTGCCGTGGTGCGGGGCTTGTGGGCCAAGATGCGGGAAAGCCTTCTGTCCCCGCGCGATTACACGCTGGCGTTGCTGCAACTGGCGCTGGGCGCGACGATTGGCGCCTGCATTGCGTTGTTCGTGAATCCATCCGGCCAGACGCCGGGCAGTGAAATTGGCCTGCTTGGGCATTGGGCGCTTAGCACGTCGGCCCTGTCGTTCATCGCCGGCTTTGGCGTGGAAGGCGTGTTCGTGGCGCTGGAAAGCCTGGTGCGCCGCGTGTTCAATATCTCCGACCCGGCGCGGCGGTCTCCTACGGATTAGAAGAAATGGAGCCTCATGTAGGCGATGAAGCCTACCGCTGCAAGCAGGATTCCCATGGCAATCCGGAATTCAAGCTTTCTGCTCCATTGGCCCCGTTGCCCGTCCATGTACGAGTTCATCGCCCGCTGCTCGGCCAGAGCGTGGGCAGCGCTGGCGGCAGCCTCCTGGCGCATGCGCTGCGCCCCGGCTGCGGACTGCGCCAGCTCTGAGGCGCGCGCCGCAGCCGCCGCCGCATCGGTGGTATCGTGGCGCAGCACAGGAGCGTGGCAATGCGAGCAGTAGATTTCGCGCGTGGGGTCGATAGCGCCGCCGCATGCATGGCATTTGTGCTGGTCGACCGAAGCCGCATTCGGCACAGGCAGCACCGAATGCTCATCGAGCCGGTCGATTGCCATGGCCAGCCGCGTAGGATCAATCACCTCGATCGCGGATTTGCAGGCCGGACATGCGTCAACCGGCCGGTCCGGCAAAGGATGGCCGCAGTCGGCGCAGAACAGCTGCTTCCCGGCGGCCAGCAGGGCATGGATGTCAGCCCAAGCCAGCGGCCGCACGAAGCCCTTCTCCGCAAGATAGAGGATGTAGGTCTGGTAGTAGCCGTGCCCCTGCGGGCATTCCATCTGAGTGGTGCGCCCGAAGCGCGTTCTGTTGGAGACAGTCTTCAGTGCCGACTTGCAGACCGGGCATGACTGCACGCGCGCCAGCGACACAGCGTGCTCATGGTCGCCGTCGGCCTGCATCGCCGCATGGATCTCCCGCACGAAATCGGCGATGCCCGGGCCAGCCAGGCGCACCGATTCCGTGTCGTCGAACCACACCAGGCAGCAATGCGGGCAGGTGTCGATCTGCACGCGCCGCTGGTAGTGCCCGGAAAGGTCGAGCACCCGCATCGGACGCTCGCAGTTGCTGCAGCGGCGTTCAGATTGCATCAAGGGCATTACGCAAGTCTTGGCGCAGGTCCTCGATATCTTCGATGCCAACGGATAGCCGGATCAGTCCATCGCCAATGCCCAGCGTTGCGCGCTGTGCGGCCGGGATGGAAGCGTGGGTCATCAGGGCAGGGTGCTCGATCAGCGATTCCACGCCGCCCAGGCTTTCGGCCAGGGCGAACACTTCGCAGCGCTCCAGGAAGCGGCGGGCGCCGGCCAGGTCGGTATCCAGGTCGATCGAGATGATGCCGCCGAAACCGTCCATCTGTGCTTTGGCCAGGATGTGCTGGGGATGGGATTCCAGGCCCGGGTAGAAGACCTTTTTCACCTTCGGCTCACGTTCCAGCCAGCGCGCCAGTTCCAAAGCGCTCTTGCAATGGCGCTCCATGCGGATCGCCAGCGTCTTCACGCCGCGCAGGGCCAGGAAGGCGTCGAAGGGGCCGGCAATGGCGCCGACGGAGTTTTGCAGGAAGGCTAGTTGCTCGCGCCAGGCCGACTGCCGTTCCTCACTGCCCACCACGGCGATGCCGCCGATGATGTCCGAGTGGCCGTTCAGGTACTTGGTGGCGGAATGGACGACGATGTCGAAGCCCAGCTCCAGCGGGCGCTGCACAATGGGGCTGGCGAAGGTGTTATCGGCCACCGCCATGATGCCGCGCTCGCGGCAGATGCGCGCGATGGCTGCCAGGTCGGCCAGCTTCAGCATCGGGTTGGTCGGGGTCTCGACCCATACCATTTTCGTTTCGGGGCGCAGGGCCGCGAGCAGGTTCTCCGGGTTGGTCAGGTCGGCGTAGGTGAACTCGTGACCCGCGCTGCGCCGGCGCACGCGTTCGAACAGGCGGAATGTGCCGCCATACATATCGTCGCCGGCCACAATGTGCGAGCCGGCATCCAGCAATTCGAGCACGGTCGAAATTGCAGCCAGGCCGGAAGCGAAGGCAAAGGCTTGCGCACCGCCTTCGAGATCAGCCACGCAGCGCTCCAATGCCCAGCGCGTCGGATTGTGGGAACGGCCGTAATCCAGGCCTTTGTGCACGCCCGGGCTTTGCTGGACGAAAGTGGAAGTGGCGTAGATCGGCGGCATGATGGCGCCGGTCGACGGGTCGGGGTGCTGTCCGGCGTGGATGACGCGCGTGGCCAGGTGGGCTTTGGTCTTCTTTTCGCTCAAGATAGAGTCCTGCGCAAGTGATTAAGTAAATCGTAGCGGGTGATCAGGCCATAGAATTTGCTGCCGTCCGCAATGATAGCGGTTAAGCCGCGGTCGAGGGTAGCGCGCAAGGCGGGCATGCCGGCCGATGGCGCCAGGGTTTCCACGCGGGTGGTCATGGTGCCGCCCACTTCGCTTTTGAATTGCGAAGCATCGTTTTCGACCTTGAGCAGGATGTCCGATTCGTCGATGATGCCAGCCAGTTTGCCATCCTCAATCACCGGCAGTTGGGCAAGGTCGGCGGCGCGCATGCGGTTGAAGGCGATCAGCAGCGTATCGGCGGGGGCCACGCTCACCACGTCGCCATTTTCGAAAAGCCGGCCGATCAGGTCGCGCAGGTCGCCCAGTTTTCGGCGATGCGACAGGCCCTGGTCGAACATCCAGCTGTCGCTATAGACCTTGGACAGGTAGCGGGTGCCGGTGTCGCAGACGAAGGTCACCACGCGCTGGGGCTTGGTTTGCTCGCGGCAGTATTTCAGCGCCGCCGCCAGCAGGGTGCCGGTGGAGGAGCCAGCCAGAATGCCTTCTGCGCGCAGCAGTTCGCGCGCGGTGTCGAAGCTTTCCTGGTCGGTGATGGTGTAGGCCTGCGAGATGGCATCCATATTGGCGATGGCGGGGATGAAGTCTTCGCCGATGCCTTCCACGGCCCAGGAGCCGCTGGTGTCGGCCACTTTGCCAGTGTCCACGTATTCCTTGAGGATCGAGCCTTTCGGGTCGGCCAGGATGAACTTGACGTGGGGCGCGACTTTGCGGAAGTAGCGCGACAGGCCGGTCAGGGTGCCGGACGAGCCCACGCCCACCACAATAGCGTCGATCTCGCGCGCCATCTGCTCCCAGATCTCGGGGCCGGTCGTGGTTTCGTGCGCCAGCGGGTTGGCCTGGTTGTTGAACTGGTCGGCGAAGAAGGCGCCGGGGATCTCGCCTGCCAGGCGCGCAGCGTAGTCCTGGTAGTACTCGGGGTGTCCCTTGCCCACATCGGAACGCGTCATGCGTACGTCGGCGCCGAGCGCCTTCAGGTGCAGGATTTTTTCAGTGGCCATTTTGTCGGGCACCACCAACAAGACCTTATAGCCTTTGATCGCGCCCACCAGGGCCAGCCCCAGGCCGGTATTGCCGGCGGTGGCTTCTACGATGGTGCCGCCCGGCTTGAGCAGGCCATCGCGCTCGGCGGCTTCGATGATGGAAAGGCCGATGCGGTCCTTGATGGAGCCGCCGGGATTCTGGGATTCGAGCTTTAAAAATAGCCGGCATGGGCCGGTGTCTAGACGAGTGACTTCGGCAAGCGGTGTATTGCCGATCAAGCTGAATAAAGCTGCAGGACGGGTATTCTGCATTTTCTCTCCTCGCGAAAAGCGCGCATTGTGTGGCGTTTCGAATGAATCAAGAAGGAATTTCTCTGCGCTAGCTTATACCTTTTTTGGAAGATGGCGGGACGCACCGTATAATCCCGCAGCGACTTTTAATCTAGATTCCACTGTGGCAAAACTCTACTTCCGCTATTCTGCGATGAACGCAGGCAAATCGACCTCCATGCTGCAGGTCGCCCATAACTACGAAGAGCAGGGCCTGATGGTGCGCCTGTTCACCGCTGCTATCGACGACCGCTATGGCGTGGGCAAGGTGACGTCGCGACTTGGTCCGCAGCGCGAAGTGGAGCTGTTCTCGGCTGATACCAGCTTCCTGCAAGACATGCAGAAGGTGGCTTGCGTGCTGGTCGACGAGGCGCAATTCCTTACGCCCGAGCAGGTAAAGCAGCTGCATCAGCTGGCACAGGCCAAGGGCGTGCCCGTGATCTGCTACGGCTTACGCAGCGATTTTCGCGGCGAGCCATTCCCGGGTTCCGCCTACCTGCTCGCGCTGGCCGACGATATCGAAGAAATCAAAAACATCTGCACCTGCGGCAAAAAGGCCACCATGAACATCCGCGTGGATGAAAAGGGTGAGCGCATCCGCGAAGGCGAGCAAATCAGCATCGGCGGCAACGAAGCCTATCGTCAGGCTTGCGGCCGCTGCTTCTACACGGGCTGATGACGCCTGCCGTCTTATCCGGCGCTGTGGTGGCCGCGTGGCTGGGGCTGATGTTTGCCCTGCGCCGAAGCGGCTACCTGATCGCCTTGATAAGCCTGGCCGCGACCATGCTGCACGAGGCCTGTCATTTGCTGGTCGGCCTGGTCCTCAACGCACAACCACGATCGGTCACGCTTTTTCCCCGGCGCGAGGGCAATCGCTGGGTGCTGGGTGCTGTCGCATTCTCCAACCTCAATCTCTGGAATTCCGCCTTTGTCGCACTGGCCCCGCTGGCCATGCTGCCGCTTGGGGTTTGGGCCTTCCAGGCCTGGATGGTGCCGGCGTTTTCCGCCGGCGACTATCCGTCCTGGGGCCTTGCGGGCTATATCGTGGCCTGCTGCGTGTTCGGCGGCCTGCCATCCAGCGCCGACATCAGGATCGGCGCCGCTTCGGCTTTTATTTATGCATTGATCGCCGGCGCTATCTGGTGGCTGGTCGAGCGCGGCCTGCAATAATCATGGTTGCCTGGTAATAAAAATAGGCGATATGATAACTCTTAAGGTCAAATTCAGGTTCGCTTAAGACAGCAGGGGCACACTCGATGCCCCCCCTCTCCAGAAGCATGGCCTATCCTGTAGAATGGGATTAGCACTTTTCACTTGGAATCACCTACGTTCGGAGCAAGCCGATGAAGAAGCACACCCTGTTGGCCACAATGTCCCTGGCACTGGTTACCGCCTATGCAGGCGCAGCCCAGGCAGACAAGGCTGCAGATGTACCCATGAAGCCTGCAGCACAGCAGACCCAGGCCGCCTTGTGGGCGTCCCGTGTCCTGTCGCGCTACCATTACAAGGCTACGCCGCTGGACGATGCGATGTCGGAGAAGATCTTCGATCGCTACTTCAAATCCCTCGACGGCGAGAAGCTGTTCTTTACCCAGGCTGACGTCGATTCCTTCAACAAGGAAAAATCGCGCCTGGATGATGCCATCAACAGCGAAAACCTGCAGACGCCTTTCGCCATCTATAACCTGTACCAGCAGCGTTTCAACGACCGCATGGCATATGCGCGTGAGCTGCTGAAGTCCAAGTTCGACTTCAGCCAGGACGAGAGCTACCAGTTCGACCGTGAAAAGGCCGATTGGCCGAAGAACGAGGCCGAGGTGAAAGACCTGTGGCGCAAGCGCGTCAAGAACGACTGGCTGCGCCTGAAGCTGGCCGGCAAAGAGGACAAGGCGATCCGCGAGACGCTGGACAAGCGCTACGAAAACTACGTGACCCGTTCGCGCAAGCTGAATAACGAGGATGTGTTCCAGATCTTCATGAACGCTTACGCCATGTCGATCGAGCCGCATACCAACTACCTGGGACCGCGCGCTTCCGAGAACTTCGACATCGCCATGCGCCTGTCGCTGGAAGGCATCGGCGCTGTGCTGCAGAACCGCGACGAATACACGGTCATCCGCGAAATCGTGCCGGGCAGCCCGGCCGGCCTGTCCAATAAGCTGAAAGTGGGCGACCGCATCGTCGGCGTGGCGCAGGGCGATTCCGACAAGTTCACCGACGTCCTGGGCTGGCGAATTGACGACGTGGTGCAGCAGATCCGCGGTCCGAAAGATTCGACCGTCAAGCTGCAGGTGCTGGGCGCCGATGCGGGCCCTGACGGCAAGCCTTTCGTGCTGTCGCTGGTTCGCAAGAAAATCAGCATGGAAGAGCAGTCCGCCAAGAAAACCATCCTCGAAGTTAAGGATGGCGCCGTGAAGCGCCGCGTTGGCGTGATCTCGCTGCCGACCTTCTACCAGGACTGGGACGCACGCCGCAAGGGTGACAAGGATTACAAGAGCGCCACGCGCGACGTCGCCCGCCTGCTGGGCGAGCTGAAAAAAGAGAAGGTCGACAATGTGCTGATCGACCTGCGCAACAACGGCGGCGGTTCGCTGACCGAGGCTGTGGAGCTGACTGGCCTGTTCATCGACCGTGGGCCGGTTGTGCAGCAGCGTAACGCTGAGGGCCGCGTCGAAGTGGAATCCGACAATGTGCCAGGCCTCGCTTGGGACGGTCCTGTTGGTGTGCTGATCAACCGCGGCTCCGCTTCCGCCTCGGAGATCTTCGCCGCCGCCATCCAGGATTACGGCCGTGGGCTGATCATCGGCGAGCCAAGCTTCGGTAAAGGCACCGTGCAGACCCTGGTCAATCTTGACCGTTTCGGCCAGAGCGAGAAGTCGCGCTTCGGTGAACTGAAGATGACCATTGCCCAGTTCTTCCGCATCAACGGTGGCACCACCCAGCTGCGCGGCGTCACGCCGGACATCAAGCTGGCCGCTACCAGCGATGCTGACAGCTTCGGCGAATCGAGCTACGACAACGCGCTGCCATACACCCAGGTCAAGCCTGCGGTGTACATCCCTGCCGGCGAGTTGAAGGAAATCGTCCCGATCCTGGACAAGAAGCACGAAGCCCGTGTGGCCAAGGACAAGGACTACCAGTACCTGCTCGACGACATCAACTACGTGAAAAAGCAGCGCAAGGACAATGTGGTGTCGCTGAACGAAACCGTTCGCCGCAAGGAACGCGACCAGCAGGAAGCCCGTGCCAAGCTGCGTGAGCAACGCCTGGCCGCCGGCCCGTCGCCGGATGATCCAATCCCGGTGGCGGATCCAAAGGATGCGTTGAACAAGGCGATTGCCGCTAAACCGGCCAATCCGCGCGCTGCGCAACGCCAGTCCAATCAGGTTCGTGGCGCCATCCACACCGACGACGGCCTGCAAGGCGATGAGCGTTCGCTGTCGGCGGAACTGGAAGCTGAAAAAGCCGCCAAGAACGCCAAAGACGTACTGTTGAATGAAGCGGTGCACATCCTGTCTGACGAGGTAAGCGTGCTGCGCACCGATACCCGACTGGCCACCCGAGTGCTGCCGTACGTGGGAGATAAATGAGGCTGCGGTGATATTTCGATTGGTTATATCTAGTATTACTACAATAAAGTAGACGGATATACCGCGACGCAGCATAATTGCACCTGTCTCCTCTATTCTCCTCCAAGGAAATAGACTTCAGCCCGCTCCCAGAGCGGGCTTTTTTTTGGTCAAAATGCATCAGTTGTGAGAATATTCATACTTTCCATCTGGAAAGGAAATGAATGCTCCGCCGTTTGCTTGGAATTGCCCTTTGCCTCAGCCTGCCGCTTGCCCTGGCGGCGAACAATCGCGCCACCGATGCCGCTTTCGCCGCTTTGCTCTCGATGCCGGGCGCCGAGCCGGAAACCGGCAGCTGGAATACACCGGAGCCGGAGGGATTCTCCGCCGACAGCGAGAGGGCACTGATCGCCTATCTGGCGCGCCAGCTGAAGGCGGGCGGCGACTTCAACGCTTACCGCCACAACGGCACCTTGCTGCACCATGCGATTCGCGCCGGTAAGCCGGCGACGGCATTGTGGCTTTTGCAGCATGGCGCCGATCCAAAGCTGAAGGCCGAAGGCGCCGATGCGCTGGAGCTGAGCACGCGCTACAAGCTCCCACAAGTCGGCAAGGTGCTGTTGGAAAAGTACAGCATGACGCCGCCCATGATGTCCGTCACGCCGCCTGGTGCTGCCACGCCTCGCGAAGTCCCGCCATACCAGCGCGTGCAAGAGACAGTTGGCAAGAACGCAAAGTCGCCAGCCGCATTGGATAAAGCCCTGGCCGCGCTGCCGGCCGGTATGCTGGCCCAGAACTACGCGGTCGCATTGCCCACGCTCGCCAAAGCCGGTAACGTACCCGCAGAATCCTGGCGCACTCTTTGGCGCCACCTGGGCAAGCTGGAAAATAGCCCGGACGATTTCGGCTTCGCAGCCACGATCCCTTACGAACAATGGCCCGCGCTGGTCTCGGCAGGCTACCGCAACAACAGTGCAGAACATGCCCTGGGCTGTCTGCTGGCCGAAAGCACGGCTGCGGACCTGAAGGTCAAATGGATGGCGCTGGAGAAGAACTTCCCCGATTTCCGCCAGGTGGCCGCGCGCATGGTGCTGCACGCATACCGCATACCGACGGTCGGTCGCGTGTATTGCAGCACGGTTGAGGAAAAAGAGCTCAGAGCGAAGCTTGAGTGGCTGCGCGCAAACGATATCAAAACCCCTGTCTCCGGAATTGCAGCCGCCGAAGTTCAGGCGATGGCGCCTGCCACCAAACTGGCAATGCAACCCTATATCGCCAAGCCCGCCGATAAACCGCGCTTCAGCAGCGCCAAGCCGCAGTGTAAATTCACGCTGGACGACGCCTGGCTGAAGCGCTTTGCGACTGCCGAGGCGCCACTGTACGGCATCTCGCTGGTCGAAATTCCGGGCGATGCACAATGCGCAGTGCTGGCCAGCTGGCCGCCGCGCTCGGAATATGCCACTGGTGTGGTCGACAGCTTCACCGGCCCCACTTGGGAAAGCACGCCTTCCTGCGCCGACGTGCCAGATCACCAGGTGCTGTGGCGTCGCACAAAGGACGGCATCGTCACGGTCGAGCACGAGATCGACGGCTCGTCATTCAATTTCCCCGCTCCGGTGCGTGACAACGTGAGCGGACAGCTTTTCTACCTGGATAACGGTCAGCGGGCAGGCAAATGCTCCGGAAGCGATGCTCTTCCGTTCCTGTACGAGTGGCAGCGCAAGGAGAACCAGTGGCGCCTGGCCGCCAACAATAGCCGTGAACTGCAGGAAGCCCTGTTCGCACAATGCAGCGCGGCCGGCGCGGAGAACTGCAAAGGCATCAAATGGCCCGCCGAAGGCGATCCTTACTTCTACATGCTGTACAGCGACTTCCTCGGTAAATTTGCCGCGGAGCGCCGCAGCGAATACCTGGCTGCCGTCATGGCAATGGATAAAGAAAAGCTCCAGAAAATCGAGGCCGGCCCGCTGCCCGCGACCTGGGTTCGCGAAGCCATATCCGCCGTCGGCAAATCGGACCTGCTCCTGGCCGACAAGCGCAAGCGGATCGCGCACCTGTTCTACGATCACGAATTGCTGGCGCGCGCGATGGAAGAAATCTATGGCCACTCGATGGTGGAGTCGCTCGTCGCTTGGCTACCGGCGGAAGACTGGGGCCCGATTTTTGGCCTGATGCGCAAGTATCCCTACCGCTTTTATCCGCAGGGTGTCCGCGATGAGGCAGTGAATCTGAACAAGAAGCGACTGGCATGCGACCTGGATAATCTGCTTGGCCTCATTTGTGGCGAAAAGCTTGAGAACTAGGCGGTACAATCCTGTCCGTGCATACCTCGATCAAATTGACTGCAATTGGTGCTGCGGTGCTGGCGATTGCCGGCGCCGGCGGTTATTTTTACTTACATGCCCCTTCAGCGCCCCGCGCCGCCGCGCCGGTTCCGACGCCGATCAAGCGCGGACCGGTGCCGACTGAGCGCAGCTGGCCTGCGCGGCTTGAGACCGTGCTCGACTCCGGACTCGCCGATCCATTTGGCGTCGTCATCGACGGCAAGGGCAATGTCTACTTCTCGGATGGCGGCGAGCGCAATAGCGTGTCAGTGCTTGCGCCGGACGGCAGCTTACGCGTGCTGGCGGGCGGCATTGAAGGCTACCGTGATGGTGCTGGCGCCAACGCCGCCTTCAACACTCCGTCCGGCATTGCGCTGGACAAGCACGGCAACGTCTATGTCGCCGACACCGGCAACCACGCGATTCGCAAGATTGCCCCTGACGGAACGGTTTCGACCCTGGCCGGCAGCGGCATCGCCGGTTTTGCGGACGGGCAGGGCGCCCAGGCCCAGTTCAACGGCCCGGTTGGGCTGGCCGTCGATGAAGAAGGCATCGTGTACGTGGCCGACACCTATAACGACCGGATCCGTCGCATTGCGCCTGATGGCACAGTGACCACCCTGGCAGGCAACGGCCGGCCCGATCTGGTCGACGGAATCGGCGAACTCGCGCAATTCGATACACCTTGTGGAATTGCGATGGGCAAAGACGGCATCTACATTGCCGACTCGCGCAACGACGCCTTACGCCGCATCAATCCAGACGGTTCAGTGATCACGCTCGCCTTAACCCCAGAGATGGAGAAGGACGCACTCCTGCGCCGGCCAATGGCGCTGACGGTCACGCACGACGGATTCGTCTACATCGCGGTCGCCGCGCGCGGTCGCTTGCTGCAGATGGCGCCAGACGGCGCGCTGGCCGGCTTGCCAGACGCCCAGCACCCGGCCGATCCTGCCACGGGCGTCGACGGCAATGTGCAAGTCTACGGGCCACGCAGCCTCGCCATGGCTCCCAACGGCACGCTGTTGCTCGCCGATGGCCCAGCCCAGCGCCTGCACCGCATCGTCCCCGCCGCCGAGCCAGCGGCCAAGGTAGCGCTGATTACGACCGCGCACGCCGCAGCACTCGCACCAGCAGATGCATCGGACAACAGCCTGATGGCCCAGCGCAGCAAATCCCCGATGCCGTGGCCAGTGCTCCCGCAGAATCAGCCGCACGAAGTAGTCGGCCTGATGGGCGAGGTGCGCGGAAGCTATGACGGCGACAGCCGACACCACTTCCACGCCGGACTCGATGTGCAGGCGGACGTCGGCAGCTCCGTGCACGTGGTGGAGAAGGCCAAAGTCAGCGACCCGCTCCCCAACTGGGCGTTTGGCTCGGTCTCCGAAGGCATCAACCTCGGCACCACCAGCTACATCCACATGAAGGTCGGCCGCGACAAAAAGAACAAGCCCCTCGACGACCGCTTCCAGCTCCTGCTGGACGACAAAGGCAAACCAGAACGCGTCCGCGTACGTCGAGGTACACGATTTGACGTAGGCGACCAGCTCGGCGTGGTCAACACGATGGCGCACGTCCACCTCGACCTGTTCGACCGAGGCCGCGTAGTGAATCCGCTCGCGCTGCCATTCCCCGGCCTGCAGGACACCGTTGCGCCCACCATCCAGGGCATTGCCCTGTACGACGCCAACGACAAACGCCTGCCAGTAAAAAAAGGCAAGCGGCTCGAAGTATCAAGGGAATTGGGCGAAGTGGACGTCGTGGTCGACGCCTTCGACCAGATGGACGGCAACCTGGCACGGCGGCGCCTCGGCCTGTACCAGCTTGGCTACCAAGTGCTGCAAGCTGACGGCACCCCGCTCGCAGGCTACGAGCAGCCCCGCATCATGCAAACCTACGACCAGCTGCCGAAGCAGCGCGAAGCAGTCAAGGTGGTGTACTCCGCCGACAGCGGCATCACGGTCTACGGCAGCAAAGCAACGCGCTTCACGTACTCGCTGCTTAGCCGCCTCGAGCATGGCGAAGTCACCCCAGGCCGCTGGCAAGTCAGTCAACTAGCGCCCGGCAACTACACCCTGCGCATCTACGCCGCCGACTTCGCCGGCAACACCGCCACCACCGGCCGCGACCTGCCAATCACTATCGAATAGAAATTCGGGGTCAGGTCGAGCAAATGGACAAAGCGCGCAGCGCTTTGTCCATTTGCTCGACCTGACCCCGACTTTTATCACTGAATCGAGGTGTTGCGGCCGGATAGGTTGCGCTGGCTTGGGTTGCCGCTGACGGCGATGTGGCCGGATCCGTTGGCGCGGGCGTCGACTTTGTTCTGCACCCAGGCGTGTACGCCGCCGGAACCATTGGTGGTGATGTGCGCTTCGTCGGCGCGCAGGTCGTTCAACTGGGCGCTGCCCGAGCCTTGCATCTGCACGTCGAGGTTATGTACGATGCCGCGCGCCTGGAAGCTACCCGATCCCGATGCCGAAACTCGCAGCGCATCGCCACGCACCGAGCCAATATTCACGCGGCCGGAACCTGACATGTCTACCGTGGCGAGCTTGCTGTCCAAACCGTCTGCGTAAAGCTGGCCGGAGCCGGTGTGGCGCACGTCCAAGCGCTCTACCTGGCCGCGCAGTTCGAGGTAGCCGGAGCCGGTGTGCGTTACCTGCAGCGGGCCGCCCAGCAGGCCTTGCACATTGGTGCGTACGGAGCCGGTGGTTTCCAGGTTCTCCAGGCGCGGTGCGGTGTAGCGCACGCGGATTGGTTTGCTGCTGCTCATGCGCTGTTCGGCCCAGATGCGGAGTGTGTCGCCGCGGACTTCCGTATGCACCAGCGGCACCAGGTTGTCATCGCCTTCGATCACCAGCCGTGGCGCGCCGCCAACGTTTACTTCCACTTCCATGTCGGCGCGCTGGCGGTTTTCGATGCGCAGGCCGGTGGCGCTGGCAATGCTGCGCGTTTCGGTGGTTGGCGTGCCATTGCCTTTGACGCTGTCGACATTGTCGTTCAGCACAATGACGCAGCCACTCAGGCTGACGGCGATCAGGGCGGCGAGGGTGAGCTTGATGCGCATGATGGTGTCCTTGTTTTGCATGCTAGTTGGAATGACAGCATCCTATCGGCCGGCGCCTGGGCGCCTTGCCGAAATGCGACGAATTGCAGAAATTGGGTGTTGAAGTGTAAAAATTGATAATATGAAAGTGCTGGCATATGCCGGCCCGGCAGCCTGGCTGCTGAGAACAAATCTTGACATACCCCTTATTGGCGCCGCGGATAGGCCATCTGCGGCGTTTTCTTTTCCGAGTAACTACATTTCGGAAAGGTATCGAACTCCGTCGAGGTCGCTAAACAGCTACATTGCAATGGCAGTCTCAACCTAAATGAAGGGGATAGGTATGGAATCCATTGCAAAGAAGTTTGCATTGGCTGCCAGCAGCATGCTCCTGGCAGCTAGCGCCTTTGGCGCGACGACCATCGGTAATACCACTGCAGACGACGTGACGCTCGATACGCAGGCATCGGACGCCTTCGTCTTTACTCCGGGCTGGAATCCGCAAGCGGGCCCGTACGGCGATACCAGCGGCTTTGGTAACGCTTTCGAAAGCTCGGGCAGCAACCTCTGGACTTTGCTTGGCAAGCATGAGGGCGGTTCGAGCTCGGGCTTCAGCCTGGGCAATGGGCTCAACTTCACATTCGACTTTGGGACCGGTACTACCGGTACCTGGACCATCACCAACACCAGCGCGTCGCAAGCCGCTACGCTGGACCTGGTGCTCGCACTCAAGGCTGCCGATGGCGCCGCCGCCTTCCTCTTCGATAACCAGTCGATCAACGCCGGACAGACCCTGAGCGGTACGTGGCATATCGACTGGTTCACTGGAAATAACCAGGCTAATCCTGATTTCTCCAACGTCACTATGTTTGGGCGCGATTTTGATGGCGTTGCCCCGCCTGTGCCTGAACCTGGCGAATACGCCATGCTGCTCGCCGGGCTAGGCCTGCTTGGCTTTATCGCGCGGAGGCGCAGACCGCTGTAGACTCCTTGGAACGGTCGTGCTATTTTGCTGGTGCGACCACATCAAGGAGACAGCATGGACTTGAATTACTCTGCCAGGGATGAGGCTTTTCGCGCTGAAGTGCGCGCTTTCCTGGCAGCGAACCTGCCGCTGGATTTACAAACCAAAGTCCGCAAGCATCTGCGCTTGAAGCGCGACGACTACGTGCGATGGCATCAGATCGTCGCGAAGCAAGGCTGGGCGGCGCCGGCCTGGCCAACTGAATTCGGCGGCCCGGGTTGGGATGCCACCCAGCGCCACATCTGGGAAGAGGAGTGCGCCATTGCCGGCACCCCGCCCATCCTGCCGTTCGGTGTGAATATGGTGGCGCCGGTCATCATGGCCTTCGGCAGCGAAGAGCAAAAAGCCTATTACCTGCCGCGCATCCTGGACTGCACCGACTGGTGGTGCCAAGGTTATTCCGAGCCAGGTGCAGGCTCTGATCTCGCTTCGTTGAAAACCACGGCGGTGCGCGAGGGCGACCACTATATCGTCAATGGGCAGAAGACCTGGACCACCTTGGGCCAGCATGCCGACATGATCTTCTGCCTGGTGCGTACCGATCCAAGCGTACGTAAGCAGGAGGGCATCTCCTTCCTTCTGATCGACATGAAGTCGCCGGGCATCGCGGTGCGCCCAATCATCATGCTCGACGAAGACCATGAGGTGAATGAAGTCTTCTTCGACAATGTGCGCGTGCCGGTTGCGAACCTGGTCGGCAAAGAAAACAAGGGTTGGACTTACGCTAAGTATTTGCTGGGGCATGAGCGCACCGGCATCGCTGCGGTGGGTCGCTCCAAGCGCGAGTTGCTGTTCCTGAAGAGGGGCGCGCGGCAGCAGCTGGAAAATCCTTTGTTCGCTGCCCGCGTAGCCAACGTCGAGATCGAACTGATGGCGCTGGAGATGACGGTGCTGCGCACCATTGCGCAGGAGGCGCATGGTCCCGGACCGCAGGCTTCCGTGCTGAAGGTGCGCGGCTCGGAGATCCAGCAGACGCTTGCCGAGTTGATGGTGGAGGCGCTTGGCCCGCAGGCCTTGCCTTTCGATCCGGCCTATCTGGATGGCGAGCACGATCACGCGCTGGGCGGTGGCGATGACGCGGCGCCGCTGGCGGCCTATTACTTCAACCTGCGCAAGACGTCGATCTATGGCGGTTCGAACGAAATCCAGAAGAACATCATCACCCAGATGATCCTGGGACTGTAAGGGGGCGGCATGGACTTCACATTCAAAGAAGAGCAACAACAATTCGCCGATGCGCTGCGCCGCTGGGTCGCTAAGGATTACGGCTTCGAGCAGCGCAAGAAGATCATCCATTCCGAGTCCGGCGTTTCCGACGAAGCTTGGGCCTCGCTGGTGGAGCTGGGCATGCTGGCGCTGCCTGTACCGGAGAAGCAGGGTGGTTTCAATGGCAGCGCTGTCGATATGATGCTCGTGATGCAGGAACTGGGTCGCGGCCTGGTGGTTGAACCGTATTTCGCCACCGTGCTCGGTGCGCAGTTTCTCAAGCTCGCCGGTGGCCAGGAGGCTTTGCTGGAGCGGGTTGCCGCCGGCAACTTGAAACTGGCCTGCGCACTGGGCGAGCAGCAATCGCGCTACGTATTAAACGACGTGCTTGCAACGGCCACGCCGGAAGGGCGTATCACGGGCCGCAAGACTGTGGTGCTGCATGGCGGACAGGCGGGCGCCTTCATCGTGTCGGCACGCAGCAGCGGCGGCCAGCGCGATACTGGCGGCATCTCTTTGTATGTGGTGCAGCGTGATACAGGGGGCGTGCGCGTTATCGACTACCGCACCATCGATGGCCAGCGCGCGGCAACGGTCGAATTCGACGGCGTGCAGGCCACGCTGCTGGGTACCGAGGGCGCTGGTTGGCCGGTGCTGGAAACGGCGACCGACTACGGTGCGGCCTTGCTGTGCGCCGAGGCGATCGGCGCTATGGACGCAATCTTCGCCGCGACGCTGGAATACCTGAAAACCCGCCAGCAATTCGGCGCGCCAATTGGCAAATTCCAGGCGCTGCAGCACCGCATGGCCGATATGTTCATCCACCTCGAACAAGCGCGCTCGCTTGCCATGCTGGCCGCTGTGAATGCCGATTCGCCGGACGTCGAGGAGCGCCGCCGCGTGGTTTCCGCTGCCAAGGTACGCGTGAACCTGGCGGCCCGGTTTGTGGGACAACAGGCGGTGCAACTGCACGGCGGCATGGGCGTGACCGACGAACTGCCGGCCGCGCATTATTTCAAACGGTTGGCGATGATTGAACTCACATTGGGCGACGCCGACCATCACCTGGAACGCTTCATCGCGCAGCCAGGCTTCAAGGAGGCGGCGTAATGGCGCGTTTGGTACGTAATGTGGAAGAACTGGAAACGTTGGTGGGGCAGGAGGTAGGCGTTTCCGGCTGGGTGGAAATCACCCAGGAACGCGTGAACTCCTTCGGTGCTTCCACCAACGACGAACAGTGGATCCACACCGATCCAGTGCGTGCCGCGGCCGAATCGCCGTTCGGGGGCGCGGTGGCGCATGGTTTCCTCACGCTGTCCCTGCTGCCTGGCTTGCTGCAGGACGCGGTGTTCATGGAGGACATGCGCATGGGCCTGAATTACGGCCTGGATAAAGTGCGCTTCCCTGCGCCGGTGCCGGTGGGCAGCCGTGTGCGCGGTCATGTCGTCCTGCGCAGCATTACGCCGGTGGCAGGAGGCCACCAGTTGGCTTGGGAAGTCACGGTGGAATGCGAGGGCAGTGAAAAGCCGGCCTGCGTGGCGGAATTCCTGATGCGGCGCTATTCCTGAGCGTAGCGTTCATCCTGAACGCAGTGTGCCACGCGGTAGCGGTTGCGGCCATCTTTCTTGGCCTGGTACAGGGCTCCGTCCGCTGAACGCATCAGGGCGTCGGCATCGCAACTGTCTTCAGTCGGCACGATGCAGGAGATGCCAAGGCTGACAGTAACCGTATGGGCGGCTGGGTGCGGGATCTGCAACGCCTGCACTGCCGCCAGGATGCGCTGCGCCACCGTTTCGGCCCCTTGCACGCTGGCTTGCGGCAGCAGGATCACGAATTCCTCGCCGCCATAGCGCGCCAGCAGATCCGGCGTGCGGCCTGCGCATTGCACCATGGCGTTCGCCACTTGCCGCAGGCAGATATCCCCGGCCTGGTGGCCGTATGCATCGTTATAAAGCTTGAAGTGGTCGATGTCGATCATGACCACCGACAGCGGTGTGTGTGATCGTGCGCAGCGGCGCCATTCATTGTCCAGCGCGTCGTTGAAGCTGCGGCGGTTGGCGACGCCGGTCAAGGCATCGGTCAGGGTCAGCTCGCGCATGGCGTCGGACTGGCGCTTGAGGGTCAGGTGGGTGCGCACCCGGGCACGCACGACGGCGACGTTGAACGGCTTGGTGATGAAATCGACCGCGCCGGCCTCCAGCGCGCGCGTTTCGTCTTCCGGAGTGGTCAGGGCAGTGACGAAAATGACAGGGATGTCGCGCAGGTCCTCGGCGGTCCGGAGGGCCGCGCACACTTCATAGCCATCCATTCCCGGCATGACGGCGTCGAGCAGGATCAGGTCCGGGCGGTGCTGGTGCGCCAGCTCCAGCGCCTTCTCGCCATTCATCGCAAACAGTACTTCGTGCTCCTCGCCCAATACGTGGTTGAGGATCTGGATATTCTCCATGGCGTCATCGACGATCAGCAGGCGCCCGTTGCGCGCCTGGTCGGTCCATGTCATGCGGTTTCCTCCCTTTTCATGATTTCCTGCAGCCGCTGTTCGGCGTTGGAGAAATCGAGCGTTTCAATGGCATTGGCAAGGCCGGGCAAAAGGTCTGGGCAGCGCTGCTCAAGCAGCGGGCTGATGGCCTTGAACGCCGCCAGGGCGCGCATATTGCTGTTCCGAAGCAGCATGAGCAAGTCGTTAAGGGCTTGCGGCAGGCTGGCTGTGGGGACGTTTTCTGCAGCCGCCGCCACCGGGGCGGGCAGCTCGCGCGCCGCCGTGGTGACCACGGCAAGTGCCTGCTCTAGCGACAGCAGCAGGGCGGCCGCGGAACTGTCCTGGCCTTCCGCGACGGCCGTTTCGGCCTGGGCGCTGAGACGGGCCACATCGGTGGCGCCAAGATTGGCCGCCACGCCTTTCAGTCGATGCAGCACACGCGTGGCGGCATAACGCTTGTCCTGCGCCAGGCATTCGCGTACTTCGCGCACCGCGTCGCCCTGCGAATTCTCGAAGCGCTTTAGCAGGCTGGCGAAAGCGGCGTAGTTGCCGGCTACGCGGCGCAGTGCTGCTTCCAGGTCGATGCCGGGCAGCGTGCTTGGCTGCGCATTGCCGTGCGCGTCGCCGCGGGCAGCTGCCGGCGGTCCGGCAGCCAGTTCGGGATGCAGCGGCGCCAGGCGGGTCAGGGTGGCGATCATCTCGTCGACGTCGATCGGCTTGGCGATGTGGGCGTCGACCCCGGCTTCGATGGCGCGCTGGCGGTCTTCCTGCATGACGTTGGCGGTCATGGCGATGATCGGCAGGCTGCGCAGGCCCATGGCGCGGATCGCTTCGGTGGCGTGGTAGCCGTCCATTACGGGCATCTGCAAATCCATCAGCACCGCGTCGAAGCGCTGCGGATCGTCGCGCAGCAGGTCGAGTGCGATCTCGCCATTGGAGGCCACTTCCACCAGCGCTCCGCAGTGGAGCAGGATGTAGCGCGCCATTTCCTGATTGATTTCATTGTCTTCGACCAGCAGCACGCGCATGCCGGCCAGGCTTCCGGACAGGGCGGCGTGGCTGTTGCGGTGTTCCGGCTGGTTGGCGCCGGTGAGCGCGGCCAGTGCGGCATCGCGCACTCCGTCCGGGGTGAAGGGTTTGGACAGTACGGCGTCGATTTGCAGGCTGTCGGCCAGCTGTACCAAGTCGTCGCTGGAGCGCTCGGAGGCCATCATCACGACCTTGGGCAAAGCCAGGGCGGCGGCGCCACGTGCTTCGACCAGCATCGCGATGCCGTCGGTGCCCGGCATGGCGCTATCGACAATCAGGAGCTCGAAATGCCCATTGCGCAGGGCTTGCAAGCCTTCCGCTGCACTGCCGACGGCAATCACGGCCCAGTGCATCGCCTCGCCGATATGCAGCAGCGCCTGGCGCACGCTGGCGTTATCGTCGACCACCAGCACATCAAGCTGGCGCAGGCTTACCGGAACCTGGGGCTCGGTAAAGTCCGGGCAGCGCTGCAAGGGGCAGATGAAGTGGAAGGTCGATCCTTTGCCAAGGCGGCTTTCGACGCTGATGACACCGCCCATCAGGTCGGACAAGCGACGCGCGATGGCCAGGCCCAGGCCGGTGCCGCCATAGCGCCGGCTGGTGCTGCTGTCGCCCTGGGAGAAAGCATCGAACATATGCTGCTGTTGTTCGGCCGGTATGCCGATGCCTGTGTCGCGCACGGTGAATTCCATTGTCAGCCAGTTGCCGCCGCTGTCGGTCTCGCGCACGGACAGTACCACTTCGCCGCGCTCCGTAAATTTGATCGCGTTGCTGAGGAGGTTGAGCAGGACTTGCTGCAGCCGCATTGCGTCGCCCATCATTTCGGACGGCAGGCCGGGAGCGAGGTCGAACACCAGCTCCACGCCCTTATCCGAGGCATTGTTGGCGATCATGACGGCGGTGCCGGCCAGCAGCCGGCCAAGGTTGAAGCGCGCCTGTTCCAGTTGCAGCTGGCCCGCTTCGATCTTGGAAAAGTCCAGCACATCGTTCACCACGCCCAGAAGGCTTTGCGTCGCCACCTGGATTTTGCTGACGTAGCTGCGCTCGCGCCGTTCCAGCGGCGCTTCCTGCAGCAGGCGGGCCAGGCCGGTGATCGCGTTCATCGGCGTGCGGATCTCGTGGCTCATATTGGCCACGAATTCGCTCTTGGCGCGGCTGGCTGCCTCCGCCCGGTCGCGCGCCCGCATCAGTTGTTCGTTCAGTTCCTGCAATTTCAACTCGCTGCGCTTGAGTTCAGACACGTCCGAGCCTAAGGCAAAGAAGCCGCGCACGGCGCCCGATTCGTTACGGTCGGGAATGAAATTGATCCAGGTGTAGCGTAGTTCGCCCGATGGCAGTTCCAGTTCGCGCAGGAAGTGCTGCGGCGTGCCTTGCAGCACGGCGTCGATATGGGGCTGGATTTGCTCCATAAGGCTGGCCGGCAGGACGTGGCCGATAGTCTCGCCCATGGCCTCGTCCAGGGTTTTGCCGAACCAGGCCAGGAAGAATTTATTGGCGAAGTGGCAGCGCAGGTCGGCATCCCAGTAAGCCACCAGGCCAGGCAGGTTCTCCGTTACCGTATGCAGGAAGCTGGTGCTGCGGGCCAGGCTCAGTGAGGTCTGCTGCAAGGCTTCGTTGGAGCGTTTGTGTTCTGTGATGTCGAGCGAAATGCCTAGCAGGTGGGTGGCCGTTCCCTGTTCGTCGCGCAGGGCGACTTTGCGGGTGGTCAGGTAGCGCGTTTCGCCGCCGGCGGTGCGTAGGGTTTCTTCCGGTATTTCCAGCACTTCTTCGGATGCCAGCACCTTGCGGTCCGACAGTTGGAATGCCGCTGCCTGTTCGGGTGGGAAGAAGTCGACGTCGCCCTTGCCAAGCAAGGCTTCGCGCGGACGGCCGAGCAGCAACTCGCCCTGGCGGTTGAGCAGTTCAAAGCGCAGCTGCTGCGCCTCTTTGACGAAGACCATGGCCGGCATGTTCTCCAGAACGGACTTGAAGAGGGCCTTCGATTGGCGCAGCGCGGCTTCGGTGTCTTTCTGTTGTGTGATATCCATCAGCATGGAGGTGATGCCGACCATCGCGCCGTCAGCCCCGAATACCGGGTAATAGCCGGCGATGAAATGGCTGCCGCGGCCCGGGCGCGATACCGCCGTACCGGTCAATTCCGCATTCGGCACCGCCTGGCCGGTGGCCAGAACGCGGCGATAGGCCTGGTTCACTTGCGCCACCAGGTTGCGGTCGTTGATCACTTCATCGAAGCGGCGCCCGATATGTTCATTGACCGGCATGCCGTTCATGTTCGCGAGGTAATCGTTGATCATCAGGATGCGCAGGCGGGTATCGACAAAACTCAGGCCGACAGGCGCGGTGGCGTAGATGGTTTCCAGCAGGGCGTTCGAATTTTCCAGTTGTGCTGTACGTTCTTCCACCACGCGCTCAAGGTCCTGGCGGTGGCGGGTCAGGTCGCGGTCAAGTTGCAGCAGGCTGGCGCCCAGTTGCTGCGCCTCGCGGAAAGCCATCCTGGGCATCTCCACCGGCGTGCCGCTGGCCAGCGCTTGCGCAGGGGCCCGCAGCGCATCGACGGAGCGGGCGATGCGGCGGGAGGCGATGGCTGCCGCCGCGAAGCCCGCCAGTATCAAGGTGGCAAGGAGGGCAAGCAGGCCAAGGGACAGCGTATCGAAGGCTCCCAATGGCTCGAGCGCGGGTGCTGCGACTGTCGCGCCCCACGGACTGACGGCGCCGCGCAGGTATGCCACCTGCAAGGGCAGGCCATGCAGGGCTTCGGTGGCAGGCTGGCCGCTGGCGCGTCCGTCGT
Source organism: Pseudoduganella sp. GW821-FHT11H04 (assembly GCF_058807935.1). Lineage (NCBI taxonomy): Bacteria > Pseudomonadati > Pseudomonadota > Betaproteobacteria > Burkholderiales > Oxalobacteraceae > Pseudoduganella > Pseudoduganella sp. GW821-FHT11H04. Next base: position 142,960 of record NZ_JBXARE010000009.1, read on the forward strand.
CTCCGCTGCGTGCGACCAGGCGGCCGTCGTGCGACGTCACTGCGATCACAGCGCCGGACGGCAGGCCGACTTCTTCGGCAATCTTGTCAAGGGCGTCGCCGGGCAGGAGCACGCTCAAGGCGGCCGGCGATTTTCCGGGGCGCTGCAAAGGCACGTCGATGGCCAGGTGGGCGGGGTCTTTGCCGTTTGCCGGCAGCAGGCTGATGGCGGAACGCGCGCCGGCAGGGAATTTCAGGCGGGCCGCATTCGCTGCGCGGTCAATGGCCAGGGCGCTGCCCGCGATGATCTGCGGTGCGCCATTTTCGGTCAGCAGGATGTGCGACTGGTATGGCAGGCCCGATGGCAGGGCGCTTGCAGCCTGGCTGCGCAGCGCGACCAGGTCGCCGCTGCGGGCGCTCGGGCTGCTGGCCAGGGCGATGGCCGCTGCTTCCGCTGCAAGCAACTGGCGGTCGACGATGGCGGCGGTCGCGCGTTGAACGTGCTGGATTTCCAGCTCGGCGCGGCCCAGGCCGCGCTGCTGGAAAAACACCAGCACCAGGGCGATGCCAAGGAGCGCGGGCGCGGCGCAGGCCGCAGCCATCATCGCAAACTGCGACCGCAATGGCGGCAAAGGCTTGCTGGAATCGTCCTGCACGGCACATCCTTTCGGGAGAGTGACTGCAGGACGATGATAGCTCAGCTTGTTGTGGACGAAAAGCGGGCGATTTCGAGTTTTGCGATGGCGTTGCGGTGCACCTCATCCGGGCCATCGGCCAGCCGCAGGGTGCGGTTGCCGGCCCATTGGTAAGCCAACGGGAAATCGTCCGAAACCCCGGCTGCGCCGTGCGCCTGAATGGCCCAATCAAGCACCTGTTGCGCGACGTTCGGGGCCAATACCTTGATCATGGCGATTTCCGATTGCGCCACCTTATTACCGACCGTGTCCATCATATAGGCGGCTTTCAAAGTGAGTAAGCGTGCGGTATCGATCCGGATGCGTGATTCGGCGATGCGTTCGCGCCACACGCCCTGGTCGGATAGACGCTTGCCAAATGCAATTCGCGAAGTGAGGCGCTGCACCATCAATTCCTGTGCGCGTTCGGCCACGCCGATGGCGCGCATGCAGTGGTGGATACGTCCGGGACCCAGGCGGCCTTGCGCGATCTCGAAGCCGCGACCTTCGCCGAGCAGGATATTCGAAGCCGGCACGCGGACGTTTTCGAACACCATTTCGCAGTGGCCGTGCGGCGCGTCGTCGTAGCCGAAGACCGGCAAGGGACGCAGCACCGTCAGCCCCGGCGTATCGGCCGGCACCAGTATCATCGATTGCTGCGCGTGGCGCGGCGCATCGACATCGGTTTTGCCCATGGTGATATACACCTGGCAGCGCGGATCGCCCGCGCCGGAGATCCACCATTTGCGGCCGTTGATCACATAATGGTCGCCGTCGCGTTCGATGCGGGTTTCGATATTGGTCGCATCCGAAGATGCCACGGCCGGTTCCGTCATCGCGAAGGCGGAGCGGATTTCGCCGCGTAGCAGCGGTTCCAGCCAGCGCTGCTTATGTTCTTCCGTGCCGTAGCGTTCGAGCGTTTCCATATTGCCGGTGTCGGGCGCTGAGCAGTTGAACACTTCAGCGGCCCAGGGCACGCGGCCCATGATTTCGCAGAGTGGTGCGTAATCGAGGTTGGACAAACCTTCCGGCGCGCGGTTTGAGCGTGGCAGGAACAGGTTCCACAAGCCCTGGTCGCGCGCCAGCGGCTTGAGTCGCTCAATCAGCTCGGTAGGAATCCAGCGGTTGCCTTTTTCACGGCCGTTGCGTTCCACTTCGTGGTGGAATGCTTTCTCGTTCGGGTAGATGTGCTGATCCATGAAGGCCAGCAGGCGCGCCTGCAATTCCTTGGTGCGCGGGGAGTAGTCGAAATCCATTGCGTGTCCCTTATTCGATTGACTTGCCCTGGGCGTAGGCCCAACCCATCTCCGACATCGGGCGTGCCAGCTTGCCCGATTCCAGGGCCTGGGCGCTGGACGCCGTGCCGTCGACGTAGCGCTTCATGATGCCCTGCATGATGCTGGCAAGGCGGAACATATTGAAGGCGAGGTAGAAGTTGAAGTCTTCCAGGCGGATGGTTTTTCCTGTGCGTTCGGCGTAGCGCGCGATGTATTCGCGCTGCGATGGAATGCCGAGCGCTTTCAGGTCCAGGCCGGCGATGCCGCGGAACTGGCCCGGCGCGATGTGCCAGCTCATACAGTGGTAGCTGAAATCGGCGAAGGGGTGGCCCAAGGTGGAAAGCTCCCAATCCAGCACGGCGAGGATGCGCGGCTCGGCGGGGTGGAAGATCATGTTGTCAAGGCGGTAGTCGCCGTGCACGATGGAGGTGTCTTCGCCCGGCGGGATATTGGCCGGCAGCCAGGCAATCAGCTGGTCCATCGCTTCGATGGTCTCGGTCTCGGAAGCCTTGTATTGCTTGCTCCAGCGCTCGATCTGGCGCTGGAAGTAGTTGCCGGGCTTACCGTAATCGCCAAGGCCGATGGCGTTGTAGTCGACGGTGTGCAGCTGCGCGATCACCCGGTTCAGCTCATCGTAGATGGCGCCGCGTTCGGCGGGCGTCATGCCGGGCAGGGCCTGGTCCCACAGTACGCGGCCTTCGACGAATTGCATGACGTAGAAGGCGCGGCCGATCACCGCTTCGTCCATGCACAGGCAGTACTGGCGCGCCGCGGGGAAGCCTGCCTTGTTCAGGGCGTCCATGACGCGGTATTCGCGTTCGATGGCGTGGGCGGAGGGCAGCAGCTTGGCGGCTGGCGCGGGCTTCGTGCGCAATACATAATGCTGCCCGCCGATTGACAGCTTGAAGGTCGGATTCGACTGGCCGCCCTTGAACTGCTCGATCCTCAATTCTCCTTGCGGATAGCCTTCAACGTGCTGGCGCAGGTATGCGTCCAGCGCTGCAGTGTCGAAACGGTGACGCTCCGACACCTCCTTGGTGCCCATGAATTCTTCGAACATAAACCCTCCATTCGAACGATCGTACTATTTTTCTGCGCGGGAAGGCAAGCGGGATTTTGCGTATTCCTTGAACAACTGTTCCATCGTAGTGCTGCGGGTTTCCGTTTGGAGGGGCGCAGGAGGGGCGAAGTTGGAAAAGCGCACGATCCAGTCGTGTGGGGCGCTGCCTACGTCCAGCGCATTGATGCAGCCGGCCGCTTGCGACAGGTTGCCGAGGAAGAGTCGCTGGCCCCCGGTCAGCGCATACGAGAGGATGGCGCGATTCACGCCGCCATGCAGCACGAGCAGCACCGTGTCCCAGCTGTCGTCGCCCAGCAGCCTGGCGATGGCGGGGTGGATGCGGTCCATCAATTCGCCCACCGATTCGCCGCCCAGGAAGCGGCGCTGCTCGGGCACCACGCCCTCGAAGGCGCCGGTGAAGGCTTCGCGCAGCTTGTCGTCGGGGATGCCGGATAGTTTGCCGCCGCGGATTTCGGCCAGTTCCGGCCAGGTTTCGAGCTGGATTTGCTGGCCGGTCTCCGCCAGCACGCGCATGGCTGTTTCAACGGTGCGCGGCAGGCCGGAGACGATGACGCGGTCGAATTTCACGCCATCGGCGGCGAAAGCCTTGCCGGCTGCGGCAGCTTGCGCGCGGCCGGCCTCGTTCAGGGGCACGGTTTCGGGAAGGTGAGGCTTGCCGGCTTCGTCGAAGTAGGTGACGCTGCCATGCCGCATCAGGAAGACGCGGCGTCGTTCAGTGCTTGATGTCATAGGTTCAGAAGAAGATTGCGAGCCGGGTGATGATCGTACCGTTATTAGTATAAGGCCCTGTGGCGCGAATGTTGCCGGAATCCGGTTTTCCGTCATCAAGCTTGGCGTCAATCTCCTGCGCGAAGGTGTCGGGCAGGTTGTCGAAGCGGATGCCGTTGCCGGCCCGGCCTCCCACCACGTCGTTGAAGATGTAGACGGCGCCGCCTTGGGCGCTGGTCATGAAGTCGGTGGTGCCGTTGTAGGAACCGGTGATCAGGCCGGCCAGGGCAAGGTGCTGCGGAGCGAGCTGGTATTCCGTGATCTGTCCGTCGCCGTTGCCATTGCCTGCGGCGCCCGGCACATGCGTGGTGGCGAGGATGTCGTCGCCTGGCAGGGCATGGAAGCGGTCCTGGTAGGCGTTGACGGCCGCTTGCAGTGCTGTGGCCTGCTGGATGATGCTTTTGACCTTGGCGCTGTCGATCAGGGCCTGTCCTTTGAGTACGCCGCCCAGCAGCAGGCCGATAATCACCAGCACGATGGCAATTTCAACGAGGGTAAAGCCGCGGTTTCGCATGGCATTCTCCTTTCATGGCAGCCTTTGGGCCGCAAGCATTCGGTTGAAGAGGATGTTGGGCGAGAGCCAGACGACCATGTCGTCGTAGGCGCCGCCTGGTGCGGAAGGATTGTCGGCCTGGCTGCGCGCGATGAACATCCGGCCGTCGCCCCGGACGTTGGCTTTTTCATCGACATTCCCCTGGCCCATATCGGCGGCCTGCACGCCGGCTTCGCTGAACGCGCCGTAACCATTGCTGCCAAGTGAAATCACAACGGCGGGAATGTCGTTTTGCGCGCTGGCCGGCGCCAGGGCGCCGAGGGCGTCGCGGCTGGCGATCGTTATGTCGCGCGGCGTGTCGAGGCGGAAGGCGGCGCCGCTGTCGCTGAAGGCCGGGGTCACGCTGTACAAGTAAAGGTGCTGCCAGGCGTCGAGCTTTTGAAGGCCGAGAGTTGCCCAGGGGAGGAAACCCAACCTTCTTTCGTTGGCGCAGCGCGTGCCGGCGCGGTCTTCCAGGCCATTGGAGGCGGATATGGCGGGGCAGGGAAGGTAGCCGTTGCGTGCCGCGAAGCCGGCCAGTGCGTCGCGCGCTTCTTCCAGCGCCTCGCCGGTGTCGGCGGCGCGGCGCTGCTCCATCTGCGTGCGCAGCGGGGCGAGCATGCCGCCCAGCAGCAGGCCTACGATCACCAGCACGATCGCCATTTCGACCAGCGTGAAGGCGTGGTTCTTCATGGGAGGGTTTTGGCCGCAGCCATCCTTTCATAAAGTGTGTGCAGCGGCACCGTGACCAGCAGATCGTCGAAAGCTCCGCCCGGAACGCCGGCCTCCGTGCTGCGTGGGCGCTGCATGAAGTCCGACGTGGCCGCGAGGTTGCCTGCTTCGTCATCGCTGCCGGGTGTGTCGGTGCCGCCACGCGAGAAAACCACGGCTGGCGCGCATTGCGCCGCCAGCGAGCATGCCTCTTGGCCTACCACGAAGAACGGTGCACCGTTCGCGTCGCGTGACAGCACGCGCTTGGTGGCGATGGTGGCAGTCCGGGCCAGCGGCGCCACGGTGTAGGCGGGCGTCACGCTGTAGCGCAGGCGGTGCCCCCAGCTGTCGTCCGCCGGCAAGCCCAGGTCCTGCCAGGGTAGTGTGCCGGTGCAGTCGTCGTCCGTCACGCAAGGCGCGGACCGCTCGCGCCCATCGCTGCCAGTCGCGCCGTTGTCGTTCGCTGCCTGCGATGGGCGTGGGAGGCGGCCATGGGTTGCAGCGTAGCCGACCAGGGCCTCGCTTGCCTGCGCAAGCAGCGAGTAGGCACGCTGCTCACGTGCGCGGACCACGCCATTTGCGCTGAATGCGGACAGCAGGACGGCGGCAGCTGCGACGACGGCGATGAGCAAGAGCGTCAGCAGGGCGGCGCCATGCTGCCTAGCGTTCCGCTTCATGGACTTCTTCCGTTGCCGGGTCATAGCGCTGTCCGGGTTTGAGGACGATGGAACGGCCGTCTTGCTGCAGCGTGACCGCTCCGCGCGCCACAGCACCGGCGGGGGCAGGCTGCACCTCGCCATTCAAGATCAATGCAGCAGGCCCGTTACTGCGCGTGATCACGCCACCCAGGCGAAGCCCCGGCGCTTCCTGCACGCCTTGGTCCGCACTGATAGCGCCGATCGTTCCGCCAGTGTTGCTCGCATCCGCCGTCGCCGGGCATCCCGGCGCCGCCCCGGGAGCGCACGGCGAAGCAGTCCCATTGCCCGTCGCGCCAGCCGGTGCTGCGCCACTGCTGGCAGCACTGGCTCCTGCCGCGACGCTCGCAGCGCCGCCGAGAGCCGATGCCGGCGCCTGGCTGCGTTGCGCATCGAGCTGTGCACGTTCAGACGGGGTGGTAAATAGTCGTTCCATGCTGACGACGGTTTGCGCGCAGGCCTGAGTCGCCAGCAGCGCCAGAAGTGCCGGAATAATAGATCTCATAACGTTGCTCCTAATTGACGATGCGGTGGCGTGGCCGGCGTCAGCGTGAGCCAGTTCAGCGTGCAGTCCGCATTCAAAGTCGGCGCCAGAACGCCGGAAGCCGGAGTTGCGCCACCAGCACGGCGAATCACACACTCCTGCACCGCAAAGGTCCCGTTCAAACGCAAATCGGACAAGAAATTCAATAGATCCAACTCATGCAGCAAATCCATATGCAGCGTCATTCGGCTGCCAAGCAGCGAGTAATCACCGGTAGGCAGCGCCGCTTCAAGCCGATACGGCTGCTGCACGTCGATCTCGTAAGTCAAGGGCAGCAATCGCCGCCGCTCCTGGATCTGGCGGATCGCCTCGACCCAGTCGAGCCGGCGCTCCAATCCCACCAGTCCGCGCTGTCGCAACTCGATATACTGCGGCTGGTATGCGCGGATTTCCTCTTTCTCCGTCTCCGCATGGGCGAGCCGCGAGCGTGCGTCATCGCGCTCCAACAGCGCCGCAGCTTCCTCAAGGTGCGCCCGGTGCAAATGCCAGCCGCTTGTCACCACCGCGGCAAGCGCAACGACAAGCGTCGCCAGGAACACCAGCACTGCATTGCGCAACAAGGCAAAGTCGCGAAGTAGAATCATGGCACCCACCTCACATTGAGCGTGAATTTGGCCCGCTCCCCCAGCCCGGACGGCGCCCCGGCTTTGCCGGACAGTTTGACGCTGGGCCGCACATCGAACGGCAGCTGCTCAATCTCTACCAGCATCCCGGGATTGCGCGCCAAGTCCTGCGCAAAGCGGTTCAAGCTAAGCAGCACGCTGCGATAGTCATCCTGTTCCACCAGTACCTCCGCCTGCAGGCGCAGTTGCTGCGCTGGAGCTTTTGGAATCCCGATCAGCATGGAGGACTGTGGCGCCAACAATGTAGCCGAGGCAGGCGTACCAGGAAAAGCAGTGCTGGCCATCACCGGCACCACGCCCGGCGCATTGACGCGCCAATCGAGCTGGATCAGACGGATCTGCGGCGAGCGTTCCAGCGCTTCGCTGAGCCTGGACATTGCATCCTGCGGCCACGGGCCCTGGCGCGCTACCATCTGCGCTATCTGCACTGCGGCCTTCATGTTGGCCGTCTTGTCGATCGCCGGCGGCATGCTCGACATACTGCGCCGGTAAGCGGCGGCATATCCTTGCGCATCCCTGCGCAATTCCTGGATATGGCTGCGCGCCAGCACGTAGCCTGCAATGTTCGAACCGACCCACAACAGGCAGCAGGCTGCCAGCACCGCGCTTGAAGCGAAGAGCGACTTGCGGGCGCGCCATATGCTGTAATAGCGCTGGCTCGGGCCCAGCGGATAGTGCCCAGGCGGCGCTATCCGGGCGGCCAGGCCAAGGAATAATTCGTCCGGATTATCTGTGGCCGGCAAGTGGTGCCGGGCCGCCACGTTCTCTATCGGTATATCGCGCCAATCCAGCTGCGGCGCTATGTTCGCGGCAGTCGGTGCAGCGATGCGCGCCAGCGGCAGCAACGCCAGCACCTGCAACGGTGCATCACGCGGCAGCATATGCGAGCCGGCAAGGAATTGGCGGGTACGTTCGGCCTCCTGTTCTGCACTGGTCGTCGCTTGCGCCAAGCGCGAAAAACGCACGCTCCCGAACTGGAAATAGGTTTGACGTATGCCGCTGGCATGCTCGGTCACCAGCAGCACATGCGGTTCCCTCCGCGCTTCCTCCGGCAAAACGGCGCCGCTGAGGAGGGCGGGCGAATACAGTGCCGCCAGCGGTACCTGCTGGCTATCCAGCGCGTCAAGCCACGGCGTCAGGAGCGCAGGCTTGGTCAGGGCCGAGAACAGGACAACGTCATCGCGCCGTCCTTCCAGTTCACGGCCTTGCACATGGGCGCAGCGGTAAGGCGTATTGCGCCATGCCTGCGACAGGCGCCGATCGCGCATGGTTAGCCCCGCGCGGCCGGCAACGTGGGGCAACAGGTGGCGTTGGAAGTCCTCTTCCACCAGGTCGGCCAGCAGGAGAACTGGTGTCTCCTGCCGGCCATTAAGCCAGGCGGAGAAGCGTTGCACGCCCTCTGCAGATTCATCGAAGCAGGGGCCGGCAGCAAGTGCGCCTCGCTCCCAAAGCCAGCAACATAAGCGCTCGCCTGTCAGGTGCAAAAGCAGTTTGCGCGGCATGGCCTAGATCCTGATCGAGCTGATGGTGTCGTAAATCGGGCCGAGCACGGACAACATGATCCATCCGAGGAGGAGGCCAAGTATCACTGTCATCGCGGGTTCGATCATGGCCTGCATGCGTTCTATCCGTTCACGCACTTCACGGTTGTAGAAGTAGGCGACGTTGCGCAGCGCGGCGTCGAGCGCACCGGTCGACTCTCCCACGCGCAGCATACGCACCACCAACGGCGGGAACAGGCCGACTTGCTTGAACGCCGCCGCCACGCTGTGCCCCTCTGAAATCAACTCCCGCGCGCGGCGCATACCCGCAGCAACCACTCGGTTGCCGGCGATTCCTTCGGACAGGCGAATGCATTCGAGCACAGGAATCCCTGCTGCATACATCAGCGCGAAATACGTGGCAAAGCGCGCCATGATCAGCTTTTGCAGCACCGGCGCCACGCGCAACAGCAGCCGATCAAACGCGAACGCGGTGCGTTCACTGCGCCGCAGCTGCCAACGCCCCAGTTGCCAGGCGACGAAGGGGGCGGCAAGCAAGAGATACCAGTAATGGATGAAAAAGTCCGACATTGCGATCAGCACGCGCGTATGCAGAGGCAGCTCGCGCCCCATATTCTTGATAAAGGCCGTCAACTGGGGCACCAGGTAGATCATCAGGAAGAACATCACCGCGCCGACGACCAGCAGAACGAAAGCGGGGTAGGTAATGGCTTTGCGAGCCTGGGCCGCCAGTTCATCCTGCCATTTGAGGTTTCCGGCCAGGTCTCGGAACACCTCGTTCACCTTGCCGCTTTGTTCGCCGGCGCGTACCAGGCTGGTGAAGCCCTGGTCGAAAATTTCGGGATAGTCAGCCAGGGCGCTGGATAGCTGCAAGCCGCCCTCGATTTTCTCCACCAGGTCGGTGACGATCTCACGCAGCCGCATATGGTCGGTGCTGTCGCTCAGGTCGCGCAGGCCGTCGAGGATAGGCACGCCGGCGCTGCTCATCTGCTCAAGGTGGAAGCAGAAGTTGATCAAGTCGCGCCGCGTGATCGCGCGGCTGCCGAAGCGAAGTGTGCGCTGGCGCGTTTCGCGGCAGTCGATCAGGTCGAGCGCCATGCGCTGAAGGCGCAGTTCCAGGTCCGGCACATTGTGCGCATCCATATTGCCCGGCACGATGCTGCCGGTGGCGTCCATGGCTCGGTAAAGGAACTGTGGCATATCAGCCCAACCTGTCAGTGAGGTCGATCACGCGCGAGACTTCATCCAGCGTGGTCACACCTTCCATGACGCGCCGCATGCCGTCGTCGACCAGTGAGCGCAGGCCGGCGGCGCGAGCGGCGTTGCGCAACTCCCTCGCGGGGGCGCGTCGTGCGACCATTTCATCCAGGTCGGCGGTCATGCGCAGCAATTCCATGATCGCCAAGCGGCCCCTGTAGCCCTGGTGGGCGCAGCGCTCGCAGGCGCCGGCGCGGTAGATGGTGGCCGGTGGGTGCTCGGGCGCCAGTGCCAGCAGGCGCCGTTCCAGTTCATCCGCCTGCACCGGCTGCCGGCAGTACTGGCATAGCTTGCGTACCAGCCTTTGCGCCACGATGCCGATAATGTTGCCTGCCAGGATATCGGCCACCACGCCGATGTCCAGCAGGCGCGGAATGGCGCCGACAGCGGAATTGGTGTGCAGCGTTGAATACACCTGGTGGCCGGTCATGGCCGCGGCCAGGGCCATGTCGGCGGTTTCCTTGTCGCGGATCTCGCCGACCAGGATCACGTCCGGGTCTTGCCGCATCATGGAGCGGATGCCTTCGGCGAAGCCTAGTTTGGCCGACTCGTTGACGGACGTCTGGCGGATCTGGTGCATGGGGTATTCGACCGGATCCTCCATCGTCATGATGTTGATGGCTTCCGTGTTGATGTGGTTGAGGATTGAATACAGTGTGGTGGTCTTGCCGCTGCCCGTGGGGCCAGTAACCAGGATCATCCCATCCGGGCGGGCGATCATCAGTTTGAGCACGTCGAGATCATGTTCGCCCAGGCCGAGTTTATCGAGGGGCACGATGCCTTTCTGGCGGTCCAGCACGCGCAGCACAAAGTTCTCGCCGTGGGTGGTAGGCTGGCTGCTGGCGCGGAAATCGATCTGGCGGCCGGAGAACTGGATTGAAATACGGCCGTCCTGCGGCGCTCGCGTTTCGGCGATATTCATATGGCTGATCACTTTCAGCCGCACCGCCATTGCGGGCCAGTAGGAGCGGTGAAGGCTGCGGATCTGGCGCAGGATGCCGTCGATACGATAGCGAACGCGCAAGAAGCCTTGCTCCGGCTCGAAGTGGATGTCGGAGGCGCTGTTTTGCACCGCATCGGCCAGCAGGGCGTCGATCAGGCGCACCATGGGCTGGCTGTATTCGTCGGAGGAAGCATCCAGCGTAACCTCGCCGGTTTCTATTTCATGCAGGATGCCATCGATCGACAGCTCAAAGCCGTAGTAATGGTCGATGGCGTGGGCGATATCGGAATCGTTGACCAGCAGCGGCACCAGCGTGATGCCCTTGACCAGCATGGCGCTGATCTGGTCCAGTGCGACGATATTGGTGGTGTCGGACATGGCCAGCACCAGTTCGTCGGTGGCGCGCTCGTACACGATGGGGAAGACGCGATAGCGCTTCGCCACGTCCTTCGGGATCAGTTTCAGCGCGACCGCATCGACCAGAATGCTTTTCAGGTCCGCAGAACGGGTGTTGAGATTCTCGCTCAGGGCCTCGCGCATGGTGGCTTCGGTGACGAAGCCCAGCGCAACCAGGAGTTTGCCCAAAGGCTGGTTCTGGCGTTTTTGTTCGGTCAGCGCGATGCGAAGCTGGTCCTGGCTGATGACGCCTTTCTGGATCAGCAGTTTGCCGAGCGGGATTTTCTGCGTGTCGGCCATGGTGCTTTAGTGCGCTGACGTTTCGAGGACCTGCAGTCGCTTGCGCACGGCGTCGATGTTGAAGCCCGGTTGGCTAGCCTGAGCCAATTCGAGGGCGCGGCGGTAGTAGCTTGTCGCCAGGCGTGGCTGGTTCATGCGGTCGAGCCCGACGCCGAGGTTGAAGGCGTAATCGGCGTTGTCGGGAATGGCGGTGAAGGCGCGAAAGTAGCTTTGCTGGGCCTCCGGCCAGCGGCCCTGGCGCGCGTACAGGTTTCCGAGCGCGAATTGCACGGGGCCGGATTCGGGGTGTTGGCGGGCCAGGCCGCGCAGCTTGATTTCGCTCGTTTGCAGGTCGCCGGGGCGCAGTTCGGTCAGGCCGGCCAGCGCTTCCGGATCGTTTGGGTCGAGTTCCAGCAGGCGCAGGTAGTTGGCCGAGGCCTGCTTACCATCATGCTCGCGCAGCGCCACTGCGGCGGATCCCAGCAACGCGTCTCGGTTGTTGGGGTCTTGCAGGATGGCGAGGTCGTATTGCTGGCGTGCTGTCGCCAGGTCGCCTGCTTGCATTGCGGCGTATCCATTCTGCACTGCTGGCGCCACCTGGACTTTGCGTGCGCTGCGCACAAAGCGTACGTCGCCGTTTTCGCCCGCGGCCGTTGGCAGTGCTAGCCTCGCGGCCCCAGCAGGCGTCGAAGCGCGAGATGCGAGCGACCTTGCGGCGTTCGGTGCGGCGGCTTGGCCAGCGACAGGACGCGCCTTGCGCTGGGGCGGGGCCGCCGCCCGCTCAGCCGGTGCTGCGTCTTCCAACCTCACCTGGCGGGCAGCGCGTTCGTTGGCGTCGCGCATGGCTTCTGCACGAATTGCGGGATCCGTGATAGCGGCCAATTGCTCCGGCGTCGGTATTGTTACAGGCCCGTGCGGGCTGCCAGGCGGTGCGATAGCGGCTTGTGTGCCCGGGGATGCCGGCGTGACCGCATCTGGTGGAGTGCCGGTCGTCGCCGGCGTTGCGGCCACGGTTGCGATCTCGCTGGCCGGCGTTGCGATTTCGCTGCCTGGCGTGGTGAAGTAGGGTGTCACAGGGATGGCAGGGGTCTGCTGCGCGCCAGTTTGCGCTTGTGACAAGGTGCCGGATGCCGGCATAGGCACCATGGGCAAGCGCGCTCCCGGGCCGGGTCCGGACACGGCGCGCCAGTAGATGAAGGCGAATACCGCCAGCAGGGCCGCGAGTGCGCCGGCCAGGATGACGAGCCGTTGCCGCGACGACGCGATTGCGCGCGGCTGGCCTGGTGGCTTGGGCCTGGGTGCAGTGGGCTCGCTGGCGGACGTTGCGCCCGTGCGCGATGTAGATGCGCGCGAAGGCTCATGGCGCGCCTGCGGAGGAACCGGATCATGCGCGGCTTCTTCGGCGGCGACGACAGGCGGCTCGGCGTCCAGCGGCTCCAGCCGCCAGGAATCCGGCTTGACGGCAAACGCCGGCCCGCCTTCTATCGGCGGCGAGGAGGGCACCGCATCCAGCCCGAACTGGTGCTCGGCCTCATGTTCGTCGCCATGATGGTCTCGCGCGCGCTCGGCTTTGCGGAGTGCTTGCATGAGCAGGCTCATAGACCCTCCGCTGGCCGCGAGGGCATGAGGTAGCGGTAGTCGCGGTAATCGCCCGCCAGGCTTGCATCTTTAACGACCACAGGACGCAGGAAAATCACCAGCTCTGTCTTGCTGGCTGTCTCGTTACGGTAGGAGAACAGGCTACCGAGGATCGGCACGGAACCAAGTACCGGTATGGCGTCCTTCTTGTTATCGACCGAATCCTGCATCAAACCGCCCATCACGGCCACCTGGCCGCTCTGTACCTTGAGGATGGATTCCATTTCGCGCGCCTGGATCACGGGGACCTTACTGATCACATTCTGCTTGCGCAGCTCCGGATTCGGGTCCTCAACGTAGTCGACGATGCGCGTAATGGTTGGCCGCACGTTCAGCGTGACCTCGTCCTCGGCGGAAATCTGCGGAGTGACGCTCATGACAAAGCCGACTGGAACCGTTTCGACCTTGGATTCATACGTAGCCGGTGTAGCGATAGTGCCGGTCGCGGTCAGTACGGCGGGCGTCACCTTGAGCGTAAAGAAGATGCTGTTGTCGACCACCTTCAGCAAAGCCGTCTGGTTATTGAGAACGCTGATCTTCGGGCTACTCAGCACCTTCACTTTACCGAACGATTCCAGCAATTGGATCGTGGCGTTGATATTGCCGAACCTCGTAGTCGGATTCGCGTAATCGAAAATGAAGAAACCGGGCGAACTGAGTGGCACCACGCCAGACGCCAATGCGGCCGTCCCCACCTGTCCTTGCCCCAGCTTGCTGTTGCCATTGATGCGCGACCAGTTTATGCCTTGCTGATACTGGTCGCTGAGTTTTACCTCAATGATGGTGGCTTCGATCATCACCTGCCGTTTAGCGGTGGACATCACGATGTCGAGGAATTCCTGCACCTTCTGGTGCTGTCGGCCCGTCGCGCGCACCGATAGCAAACCGCCCTCGGGATTGGCGATGACCGAGGGTGAACCGCGCGATTGCGCCGACCCGGTGCTGAATGCGGTACCCGCGGCGGCGCCACCGGCAGGAGTGCGAGTTTGCGTAGCTGTAGCCTGTGCGCCGGGATAACTGGTATCGCTTCCGCTGCCTGAACCGGTCTGCATTTGCTGCAGCATCGCATTGGCCTGCTCGCGCATCTGTGCCAGCGGATCAGTGATCGGGTCGTTCAGTGTGGTAGGCCGCAGCATGTCGCGGACATTTTTCTCGAGGCTGTACCAGAAATTGTTGTCCGAGCGGTTGGCCACGGAGGTGGTCGAGTTGTTGTTGCCGCCACTGGCAAGCGAGGCGCCCACCGGATTGGATGTGCCATTGCCCGCGCCCGATCCGCCGGTGGTGGAAATCTGCGTCGCGATGCTTACGCTGCTGTTCGTGCTGCGGGCGATGTTGACGTAGTCGATCTTATAGTGGTTCCAGTACGGCAGGTCTGGCAGCACCAGCAGGTTATTGCCATGCAGCTCGTAACGCATGTCGACCTGCTTGCCGATCCGCTCCAGCAACTGCGGCAAAGTCTGGTCGAGCGCATTCAGTGTAACGATACCTTCGACGGAGGGATGCACGTCCACATTGAGGCCGGCGTCACGCGCTAGCGCAAACAGAACTGACTGCACCGGAACGCGGTGCACTGAAACACTATAGGTTTCCTGCCGCGCGGCAGGGCGCGGCGCCGGCAAGGCGGCACTTTGCTTCACCGGCTCAGGAATTGCGCCGGCGACCGGCTCAGGCTCGGCCACATGCGAGGGCGATAAAGGGAGCTTTGGCGCGGCGCAGGCGACAAGCAGGACACACGACAGGAAAGCCGCCAGGTTCTTCATGTTGTTCGCCGCCTGAAGCAAGTTGCCAGGAGTCTATCGAAGGCGATCATACTGCGATTGCCCAGGATTGCTGCGCACGAATAGCGGCTGTCTTCGATGGCTTGCCGCACATGGTACGAACTAACGAATGGCAAATCGTCTGAGAAGGCCGCCATCAGCGATTTGTCGGCCAGCACATTGATGCGGCGGACGATACCTTGCGAACTGCGCGAAATCAGCTTGACCGCGCCATGGCTGAACAATTCGGGCCCCTGGTAGCCGGCCGCGCGCAAGCGGTGGGACAGGAAGTAGGGGATCTGGTCGCGCGGCATTGGGGGGACGTTGAAGCTGTGCGTGATGCGTTCGCGAAGCTGGCGCATGCGCGGCAGCGAAAGATGCTGGTCCAGTTCCGGCTGCCCGAACAAAACTATTTGCAGCAGTTTGCTGCGGGCCGTTTCCAGGTTGGTCAGAAGCCGCACTTCTTCCAGCGTTTCAAGCGGCATGGCCTGGGCTTCCTCAACCAGGAGCACGACGCGGCGGCTGGCAGAGTGGCGTGCGATGAGCTCACAGTGCAGTGCCCGCAGAACTTCATCAGCGCGGCGGCCGGATGTGTCGAGGCCCAGCTCAGCGGCTATGGCGTGCAGCACTTCCTGTGGGCCCAGGGTTGGATTGACGAGGTAGAGCACATCCACGCCGCGCGGCAGGCGCGCTTCCAGCATGCGGCACAGCATGGTCTTGCCGCAGCCAACCTCGCCGGTCACTTTGACGATGCCTTCGCCAAGGGTGACAGCGTAGAGCAGGGCGGACAGGATCTCCCCGCGCGTATTCCCGCTGTAGAAAAAAGCGGGGTTCGGCGTAATGCCGAAAGGGGCCTCTTGCAGGCCAAAATGTTGCTGGTACATGGCGGCGTGCAGGCATTGGTTGGGTTGGAAACGGCCCTGCAATTGGACCACGTATCGCGAGAATTCGTCGCCCGTGAGCCACGCCCGGCGGTTGTGGTGAATCTACTAACTAGATTTGCTATACGTGCACGATTCGTTCGCATACAATGCCAACGACTATTTGTGATCGGGGAAGCGTGTATGACGAGGCCGGAAAAGGTTCGTTTAGGTGAGATCCTGGTGCAGCAAAAGCTGCTGTCGGAAGAACAGTTGGGCATGGCGCTGGCGGAGCAAAAACGCAGCGGCCGCAAACTGGGGCGGGTGTTCGTTGAACACGGCTTTGTCACCGAAGAACAGATTTCCGGCGCACTGGCGCGCCAGCTGAACATCCCCTACATCAACCTCAAGTTCTACCAGATCAATACGGACCTGGTGCGGCTGTTGCCCGAAACGCAGGCGCGCCGTTTCCGCGCACTGGTGCTGGAAGACCGTAAGGGCACCATGCTGGTCGGCCTTTCCGATCCGACCGACCTGTTTGCGTACGACGAAATTTCCCGCCTGCTGAAGCAAACCATCGAGCTGGCTGTGGTCAATGAGACCGAAGTGCTGGCCGCCATCGACCGCATCTACCGCCGGACGGAAGATATTTCCGGCCTGGCGCGCGAGCTGGAACAGGAGATGGGCGAGGGCTCGGTAGACTTTGGCGCACTGGCCGCTGCCAGTCCTGGGCTGGAAGAAGCGCCGGTGGTCAAGCTGCTGCAATCGCTGTTCGACGACGCGGCCCAGGTTCGCGCATCGGACATCCACATCGAGCCGCAGGAAGGCCGCCTGCAAATCCGTTTCCGCATCGACGGGGTGCTTCACTTGCAAACGGAAGCCGACATCAAGATTGCGCCCGCGCTGGCACTGCGCCTGAAGCTGATGTCGGACCTGGACATTTCCGAGAAGCGCTTGCCGCAAGACGGTCGTTTTGCCGTCCGCGTGAAAAATGCCCGCATCGACGTCCGTATCTCGACCATGCCGACCCAGTACGGCGAATCGATCGTCATGCGTTTGCTGAACCAGAGCGGCATGACCCTGCGCCTGGACGCCATCGGCATGCCCAAACCGGTGCTGGACAAATTCCGCGCCATCGTCGCGCGCCCGAACGGCCTGGTGCTGGTAACCGGGCCGACCGGTAGCGGCAAGACCACCACGCTGTACTGCGCGCTGGCCGAGCTGAATTCGATGGAGAAGAAGCTGATCACCGTTGAAGACCCGGTTGAGTACCGCCTGGCCGGCATCAACCAGGTTCAGGTAAACGAAAAGATTGAATTGGATTTCGCTCGCGTGCTGCGTTCCGCATTGCGCCAGGACCCGGACATCGTGCTGGTCGGCGAGATGCGCGACCAGGAAACCGCTTCCATCGGTCTGCGCGCCGCAATGACCGGTCACCTGGTGCTCTCGACCCTGCACACCAACGATGCGGCCAGCACCCCGCTGCGCCTGATGGACATGGGCGTACCGCGCTATATGGTTGGCAGCTCGCTGCAAGCCGTGCTGGCGCAGCGCCTGCTGCGCGTCATTTGCGAGTCCTGCACCACGCCATATGAATTATCGCCGAACGAGCATGAATGGCTAAGCCTTGAACTGAAGGACAAGGTCGACATGGGCCGCTACTTCCACGGCAAGGGCTGCTCGCATTGCAATGGCTTGGGCTACCGTGGCCGTACCGGCGTGTACGAGTTGCTGGAAATGACCCAGTCCGTGGTGGATGCCGCCAATGACGTCGATCCGGCGGTCTTCCTGAAAGCCGCCGCGCAGCAGATGGACGGCCAGACCTTGCGCCGCCACGCGGTGCAACTGGTGGTCCAGGGCCGCACGACCGTGGCGGAAGCCATGCGCATCAGCAACCAGTTAGAGGATTGACGTGCCGCTGTTCGCCTACAAAGGCCGCAATGCACGCGGCGAAATGATGCAAGGGGTGCTGGAGGCAGCCGACAGCGGCGCTGTCGCGGACCAGTTGTTCAGCACCGGCGTCACTCCGATCGAAATAAACGTCACCAAAGCGGTCGCCAAGACCAATGAAGACAGCCTGTGGGAGCGCCTGACCGAGAAGAAGGTCAACTCGATGGACGTGCAGCTGTTTAGCCGCCAGATGTACACGCTGCTGAAATCCGGCGTGCCGATCATGCGCGGGCTGGCCGGCTTGCAGGAATCGGCGATCAGCAAGTCCTTCGGGCGGGTGATCAAGGATTTGCGCGAATCGCTTGACTCGGGCCGCGAGCTGTCTGCGTCGATGCGCCGGCATCCGGACGTGTTCTCGGCTTTCTACCTGTCGATGGTGCGAGTGGGCGAGATGACCGGCCGGCTTGAGGAAGTGTTCCTGCGCCTGTTCGAGCACATGGAATTCGACCGCGACATGCGCGAGCGCGTGAAGACCGCGTTGCGCTATCCGACCTTCGTCGTGATCGCTATGCTGATCGCGATGGTGGTGGTGAACATATTCGTGATTCCGGCCTTTGCCAAGGTGTTCGCCAGCTTTAATGCGGAGCTGCCACTCATGACCCGCATTCTGCTGGCCAGTTCGGACTTCATGCTGAATTACTGGGGCTTGCTGCTGGTTGCTGCGCTGGGAGCCTTCTTCGGCTTCCGCTCGTGGATCAAGACGGTGAAGGGGCGCTACGAGTGGGATCGCATCAAGCTGCGCATCCCGATTGCGGGCAAGATCATCCACAAAGCCACCATGGCCCGTTTTGCCCGTAGTTTCTCACTGTCTGCCCGGAGCGGGGTGCCGATCGTTCAGGCGCTGACCGTGGTTTCGCAGACAGTCGATAACGCCTTCCTGACGTCGCGCATCGAGCAGATGCGGGACGGCGTGGAGCGCGGCGAGTCGATCCTGCGTACGGCTGTTACTGCGGCGGTGTTCACGCCCGTGGTGCTGCAAATGATTGCCGTTGGCGAAGAATCCGGCTCGCTCGACGACCTGATGGACGAAATCGCCCAGATGTATGAGCGTGAGGTCGATTACGAACTGAAGACCCTGGCTGCGCAGATCGAGCCGATCCTGATTACCTTCCTTGGCGTAATGGTGCTGGTGCTTGCATTGGGCATCTTCCTGCCGATCTGGGACCTGGGCAAGGCTGCATTGAAGCGATGAGGATTGTGTCCCGCAAGCCAAATAATGTAGCTTTGGCGCAACGCCGCCGGCAGCATGGCGCGGGATATTTCGAGTTTGCGGTTGTGGCAATTATCTTCGCGATCCTGTGTGGGGTTTTGCTGCAAAAGCTGAACTTTTATCAACTGGAAGCAGAGCGGATAGCTGTGCAGCAAGTGGTGACGAGCTTGCGTGCGGCCCTTGCGACCAAGGCAGCGTCGTTGTATTTAAAGGGTAAGGAGACAGAAATGCTTGCCTTGGCCCGGCAGAATCCAATGGACTTGCTGGAGCCTCCGCCGCAAAATTACGCGGGCGAGTTTTCCGGCCAGGATGTTGGCTCGGTGGAGGCAGGGCAGTGGTATTTCGATCGCCCCACAGCAACCTTGTCATATCTGTTAAATAAGCGTAGTTTTTTTGGAGGAAGCGGCGCGAAACGCTTGAATTTCAAGGTAAAATTTGCGCAGCACCCCTCAAATATCACCAATATCCACGAGGGGCCGGGGCCCGGCGGTGTGACCCTGGAACAAATCGATGACTAAAACCGCGACACCAAAAGTATCTGGAGAAAGCTTAATGAAACCGTTCCAATCCCCTAAGCAGTCTGGTTTTACCCTGATCGAACTGATCGTCGTAATGGTTATTCTCGGCATCCTGGCCGCGACGGCCCTGCCTAAATTTATTGACCTTGGTTCCGATGCCCGTATCGCCAGCTTGAACGGTGCAAAAGGCGCCATCAGCAGCGCCAGCGCGATGATGCATGGTAAGTGGCTGGCCGGCGGTTCCAGCGCCCCGACGCTCACGGTTGAAGGCACAACGGTGCAGATGGACACCGCAGGCTACATGAAGTCCAGCGACGCCACCAACCTGGCAGCAATTTCCGGCCTGAACCCGACTGATTACACGATGGTGGCGCCAGGCGCGACCCAGACCGCTAATCTTCCGGGAACGACCGCTGACGAAGTTGCGTTTGTTCCGGCCAGCGTTGCCAGCAACCCTAAGGGCCTGACCTGCCATGTCAAGTATTCGCACACCCTGAACAGCACCACTTTCCCGACGGTGACTGTCACATCGAGCCAGTGCTAATCTGATTCGACGAGAAGAAACCAGGCTTCGGCCTGGTTTTTTTTCGTCTAGCAGGCGGCCCCGGTCGGCGTGCCGCTTTTGTCGTTGAGCGAGCAAGCAGTTACGACGCGGCGGCGCTCCGTGTATTCCAGCGTCTGCACGAATGCCGGATTGGGACATACAGTTGAATTGCAGGCCGTCGCTTCAATGTTATAGATGGTCTTCGACTGCGGCAGCATGGCGCCTGGACTGGCGGGATCTTCAAACTGTCCTTCACGTACGACAAAGCTTGTGCAAACGACCGTCACGCGGAATCCATTCTGCGAAATCAGGTCCAGCGTCGTTGTCGTGCAATTGCCGCCATTGAGGGCGCGGTACAAACCCCACTCGGTGCCGGCGCGCGCAGCCTGTAAGGCGCGCGACGACAGCACATCCTGCACAAGGCCGCTTTGCTGGGTGTTGGTCAGGCGCGCCGCCGAAATCCCCAGCATCGCCAGGATGACCAGAATGACGATTGCCGCAATGTAGCCGAAGCCTTGTTGGTGTCTGCTCGTCATGGGACGTTTTCCACGTGAACGCCAAACGTGAGGCGGACGATTTCATTTTCTTCCTGCAGGGTGAGATCCACCTCTGCGTAACCGCTTTCCTGGGTTGCGCCAGGATTCGGGTCATAACGGAATGTGCACGCAGCCACGTGGGTCGCCACGATGGGAGATGCGTTCGTCACCGCAGGGCAATTAGCGAGAGTGTTGAAGCCAAGCCCGGAAACGCGGTAGAGCGTGCCATTGCCGGTGCCTTTCGCATCGACTCCCGGCTGGTCGCAAACATAGGCAACCACGCCTTGTGTGGAAGGGACGACGAAGAAGCGATTGCCGTCATATCCAGCGGGGACTGGCATTGCGGCGCTGAGTGCAATGCGGGCCTGTCCCAGGCTTGCGTTCGGCAGAACTGCTGCGGCACCGCCTGAATACTGGCCATGGTTGGCAGCGCTGTAGACATCCGTTGTGCTCTGGTTGCCGATCAGGATCCAGTCGCCCACTGCAGGAGTAGCCAGCGGCGTGAAGACATCGAACACTTGTACCGAAAATCCCGCCTGCGCCGACTGCGAAACGTTGGTGGGGCTTGCCGAAGCGTCCCACGATACGTCCGGTGCAGCGCGGAAGCGGCCGCCCGCGGAAGTCGGCACCATGCCGATGCACTGGTTGCTTGGGCTTGTCATAGGCGGCGCCAGCAAGCGCACCGACATCGGGACAGACACGCGCACATCGCGCGAGACCAGGCGCATGGCGCCTTCCGCTGCATCGGTGAGTTGCGCACGGCGTGCGCCGGCGAAGTAGTTGTTAATGGTCGGCGTGAGGAATGTGGTCAGTATGCCCGCAAGTACGCCGACGATGACCATGACGACGATCAGCTCGACCAGCGTAAATCCTCGCGCTGCGCGCCTCATGGTTGCCCCTTGCCGAAGTTCGTGCGCCAGCCTTTAATCGTGTGCGAGTCTCCGCCTTTTTTAACCGTGACGGTGACGAGATAGGTGTCCGCAGCGGCAATGCCGCCGGTGAGCATTGCGCCGCTGGCATTGGCGACGGTGACGGAAACGGTGTATCCGGCAGGGCCCGGCGTGCCGGTAATGTCGCAGACCGGCTGATTTGTATAGTTGTTGTAGTCCGATACCTCGTTGAATGCGGAGCGGTTGCAGCCTGTCGCCGCCGTTGGACCATCGCCCTTGAATGGCTTTTGCAGCACTTCCTCCAGCATCCCGTCAGCGATGGCAGCCATTTGTTTGCTGGCCATCGGCGAGGTGCTGAAGATAGCGGTGCGGGACAGGACGGTGAGCACGCCAGCCAGGCCAACCGAAATAATCACCATGGCGATGACCATTTCCACCATGGTGAAACCGCACCGGGACTTATTCCACATGGCCGGTGCTCCCATCGATGCGAATCGGCGCCACACCGCCGGAAATCCCGATACTGCCTGCGACAATCACGTTCCCGGCGCCATCTGTGATCTCCCCGTTGGGCTGGAAGAGCAGCGCCGGCTGTGCTGCGTTGACCAGGGCCCCGCTTGCAAGAACGGCGTTGTCCTGGCTGTCGTAATTGCCGCCGCCCAGGCTGGTGAGGACCTGGTCGCAGCCGGGGCCTGAGAGGCCGGTGTTGATGGTCAGCCGGACTTTGTTAGTTGTAATGGTGGCGCAAACCAGGTGGCGGTGACTGAGGGCGGATTTCTGCGCATGGTGCAATGCGCTGAGCACCTCATTGCGGTACGCCGCCGCGGCGAAATCCGAGGTCTGGGTGATGCGCGGGATCGCAAAAGCGGCGAGTATGCCGATGATCGCCATCACAGTGACCAGTTCCACCATCGTGTAGCCGTAAGGAGCGCGCTTCAATTGAAGCTCTCCCGGACGTGGATAGTGGCTTTGTTTTCAGGGCTGGTGGCGCCGAAATTTGCGGTGGCGGCGGGGTCCTGGTCCCAGGTGGCGCTGCAGGAGCCGTAGCGCGAACGCAGCCACGGAATCGTGCCGCCAGTGCTGGCTGGGTGCGCGGCCAGGCAGGACTGGTCGGCGGTCGTTGCACCGAGGTTTGCTGCCATTCGCACCGCGCCAACCGCTGCGGCGCCGCTGCTGGTGGGGTGGGCCAGCGAAAAGGTTCCAACGCCGTTTGTGATTTTGATCGTGCCTTTGGCGGATACGCCCACCAGGCTCGTGCTCAATGCGATGGCCGATGGCTGAAGGACCGTGTAGTTGTCGTTCTGATTGAGGATCCATGAATTGCCGGTCCAGTATTCAGTGCGAACGCTGATCGGCAGGTCGCGGCCGGAACTGCCGAAGGCATTGCTCATGCGCAGGCGGCCGGTACGGATCTGGATCTTTGCTTCGTCAGGCGACGCCGAAGTGGCGCCGTCTGACTGGGCGCGCACATAGATCCAGGTTGGCTTCACGGGCAATTTGGTCTGGTCGAAAGTGTAGGCAGGGCTGCCGACTACAGCGCCGTCGATGACGGCGCCTGTTGTGGCGTCGATAGGGTCGACCAGCTTTTCCCTGATGATCATCAGCGGCGACACTGCGCCTGGTCCGGGATTGGCGGTGGCCGGGTCCGGCGGCACGCCCCAGGCTGTAAAGGTCATGTCCTGCTGTGTGTTATCGATGAAGTTGTAGTTTTGCGTCAGCTTGTCGCCGAGGTTGTAGCCTTCGACCTTTACCGCAAACGGCTGGCCGGAATACGCCCAGTCATGCGCGGGATCGAGCAGCTTGGTCTTGAAGTGATGCGGGCGGAAGCGGCCAAAGGCGCCGGTGCAGGCCGGGCTGGCCGCAGTGTTGGAACTGCCTTCGATGTTGACCGCCAGGCCGAGAAAGAGTTTGTTGGTGGCGGTGACGTCCATCGTGCCTGCTTCGGTCCAGGAACTGTCTACATTCGCCACGCCGTTGACGAAGCTGACCAGCGGTGCATTGAACACGCCATCGTAGCCTGGCTCCGGCAGGCAGCGATCGCTGGTAAGTACGGCGCTTGCGGCGATGGCTTCGCGGCCGTAGTTCGGCGTCAGAGCACCGGCATTATTCAGCGCAGTGACGCGGACTTTGAATACGTCGCCGGCCGCGATGGTGGTTGGCGGTGCGGTAAGCGAGGCGACCGAGAAGCTCTTGGGATAGGCAATGAAGCTTGCGCTGCCGCTCATGCTGGCGGTTGCGTAGCTTGCCGCGAGCTGGACCTTGCCGGCATCGGCGTAGCTCAGGGTGAACTGTCCTTTGCCGGCGGAATCGAAGGCGATATTGATGGCCTGTGTGCTGCCGCCGCAAGTGAGCGAAATAGAGCTGCCGCCGCTTTGCAGTACGACCGGGCGGCTGCCGGCCGGCGAACTGGAGGACGGGTCGACATAGGCGCAGCTGAATGTCACTGGCTTGGTGCCGGAGAAGGCGGGGGCGCAGGTGTCCGAGCCTTGCGCCTTGGCGACCGCTTCAAAGTCGATCAGCTGGCTGGTGGCAGATACGTGATTCGGAATACTGAAGTTGAAACCGGAGTCGTTGTAAGTGAACTGGCAGCTGGTCGAGGTGCCATCCCAGCATGTCGTTCCACTCGAAGTGGTGCTGAATTTAACCGCCTTGGTGCCTGCAAAGGGAACCATGACCGTTGCGTTGGTCTGGCCTGCCGCAATTGTGAATGGATAGCTGGCGATCGTGGTCGCCGGCGAGCCGGTGGTCGTCATGAGCAGCGTGCCACTGGCTCCGGTGGAGGTGGTCGGGCAGGTGCCGCCGCTGCTGGCACCGGAGCAGGCCCATACCGTGACTTCGGCAGGCGCGCAAGTGAGTCCGGTCCCTTCATGTTCCACGAGGAAATGATCAAGCGCGCTTGGTGGCGTCACCTGATGGCAGTAGTAATTGGTGTTGGAGTATGAGCAGTCGCCGGTGATGCTGCTGTTCTTGCCGACCTTCAGCGTGTTCTTGGTGAACACGTCGCCATCGATCAGCGAATCCTTATTGATCGTGATGCTGTCGCCGGAATTGAGGTCGCCATGGAAGATGGTGTTCTTGGCGAAGGTCATGCTGCCGGTGGACTTGATGTCCATGTAGGCGTTCATATCCTTGGCGAAGGTCACCGTGCCTTTGACGTCAAGCAGCAGCGGCGAACCTTTGGGGATGATGAAATTCTTCTGGGCGGAAAAGTCGCCATTGACGTGCACCGTCAACGGGGCTGTGATGACGATGTATGCGTCGTTGGAAAAACTCATCGCCGGGCAGTTGTATTCGCCGGCTGCAATCAGGGTGCAATTGAAGCCAGGACCGGTCAAATTAGCCGGCCAGCTATAGCTTTGCGCGTGCGCAAAAGAGGCGGCACACCACAGGAAAATGGCGAGGATTGCGCGGGAAATCATTCCCAATAAGACCATGTGGAAACAGAATGTGTCAAGACCGTAACACCCCGAAAGAAATAAATTGATAATTGGTGAAAATTTAGTAAAAGTGTAATGTAATCTTGAATATAATCAATCATCTACGTCGCGAAGCTCGCGTAACGTTTTCCTTTTAGATTGGTGGCATGCGTTTTTTCTCTAAGGCAAGAAAAAAAGAAGGCATCCTAGTGACGTCCTTCCATGCAGATGGGATCTGCGTGGCGCGCGTCGAGCGGCAGCCTGCCGCCAAACCAATCGTCAAATTTTCGGCATTCCATCCGGTTACGCCAAGCCTGGCGGCTGAAGCGCTGGCACGCGCCGCACGTGAGGCGCAGGCTGCGGGCTATGTCGGCTCGACGCTGCTGGCAGGCGGCGAATACCAGCTGCTGCAGGTGGAAGCGCCGAATGTGCCGCAAGAGGAGCTGAAGACCGCGGTGCGCTGGCGCCTGAAAGATATGCTGGACTTCCACGTCGACGACGCCACGATCGATGTGCTGGATATCCCGCTCGACAAGAATGCCGGCAACCGTACGCATTCAATGTTCGCCATTGCTTCGCGCAATAGCCTGATCCAGTCGCGCCAGGATTTGTTCGCCGAGGCGCAAGCGCCGTTGTCGGTGATAGATATTCCTGAAATGGCGCAGCGGAATATCTCGGCGCTGATGGAGCCTGAGGGCCGCGGCCTGGCCATGCTTTCTTTCGACGCGGCGGGCGGCCTGCTGACTGTCAGCTACAACAAGGAGCTGTACCTGGCGCGCCACTTGGACGTGACGCTGGCGATGCTGCAGGAGCAGGACGTTGAGCGCCGCCATGCTTCGTTCGACAAGATCGCGCTTGAGCTTCAGCGCTCGCTGGACCACTTCGATCGCCAATACTCGTTCATCAGCATTTCGCGCTTGATGTTGGCGCCGACGGGCGTGCCATCGTTGCAGGATTTCCTGTCGGCGCAGATGTACATGCCGGTGGAGTCGTTCGGCCTGGCCGACGTGTTCGACCTGTCCGAGGCGCCCGACTTGCAATTGCCGGAGCAGCAGGTACGCCAGTTCCTTACCCTTGGTGCAGCCTTGCGCCTTGAGGAGCTTGTGCTGTGAGCCAGCAAATCAATCTTTTCAATCCGATCTTCCTCAAGCAGAAGAAGATTTTCACCGCTGTGCACATGGT
This sequence comes from Pseudoduganella sp. GW821-FHT11H04, assembly GCF_058807935.1. Classification (NCBI taxonomy): domain Bacteria; kingdom Pseudomonadati; phylum Pseudomonadota; class Betaproteobacteria; order Burkholderiales; family Oxalobacteraceae; genus Pseudoduganella; species Pseudoduganella sp. GW821-FHT11H04. Next base: position 168,721 of record NZ_JBXARE010000009.1, read on the forward strand.
GCAGACGCTGGGCCTGGTGGCCGCCGGCGCACTGCTGCTGGCCGCGTATGGCGCGGTGAAGACTTCACAGCTGGCGCGGCATGCTATGGCCGGCAAGGCTGCGGTAAGCGCGGCCGAAGCACGACTGGCAAGCGTCAGCGCTGAATTCCCGCCGCGCCAAAAGAGCAAGGAGCTGGAGGCCCAGGTGGTGCGCGTGCAAAGCGAGGTGCAATCCCTGCGCGAAGTGCAGGCGGTGCTGGAGCGCGGTGAGCTGGGAAATACGGCCGGCTATTCGGAATACTGGCGGGCGTTTGCGCGCCAAAGCGTGCATGGCGTATGGTTGACCGGCGTGTCCGTCGTCGGCGCCGGCAAGGAAATCGGGCTTGAGGGCAGGGCGTTGCAGCCGGAACTCGTGCCGGGCTATATCCAGCGCCTTACGCGCGAGGCGGTCCTGCAAGGAAAGACGTTTGGCAGTTTGGAGATTTCGCGGCCGGGAGCACCTGCCGGTGTGCAAGCGCCGGCGGCGCCGGGCAGTGCTGTGGTCTCGGCGGGAACGGGGGCTGCTGGCGCCGTGGGCGCGCCGTTCGTTGAATTCCGCCTGGCGACACAGTCTGCACAGGCAAAGGAGGCCGCTAAATGAGGGCGCAATGGGCCAGGTTAAGCAGCCGTATTGACGCCATGACTTTGCGCGAGCGCATTGCTATCTTCGTCGCCACGGTGGCCGCGGTGCTGTTCGTGATTAATGCGCTTGTTCTGGACCCTCTGTTCGCGCGCAACCGCATGCTGGCGGACCAGATCCGGCAACAGAATATGCAGGTGGAGGCGGCAAATGCCGGTATCGAGGCGCAGATGGCCGCCTTTAACGCCAACCCGGATGCGCCAGCGCAGAAGCAACTGGCCGATTTGAATCGCGATGCGGCTGCAATGGCCGGCAAGCTGCGCGCCATGCAGCATGGACTGGTCGCTCCTGAGAAGATGGGGCAGCTTCTGCAGCAGTTGTTGCGCTCGAATGGCAAGGTGAAGCTTTTGTCGCTGCGCACCTTGCCGGTGACTGGCATGGGCGGAACGGGCAGTGCCAGCAGCATGAGCAACGCAGGCAGTAACGCCGATGCGAAGCCTGCGACGGCGCAGCGCGAGCTATTGTACCGTCATGGCGTGGAAGTCGTTCTGCAAGGCGGCTACCTGGACATGCTCGATTACATGGAAGCGTTGGAAGGCTCACCGCAGCAAGTGTTCTGGGGCCGCGCACAGCTCGACGCGCACGAGTACCCAAACTCCACCCTGATCTTGACGCTGTACACCCTTGGCCTTGACGAGAAATGGATGACGTTATGAGCGTACGCATTCTTGCAGCCATGCTGGCTTTGCCGCTCAGCGCCTCAGCTCAGACTCGCGCTGCGCTTACCGACCCGACCCGCCCACCGCCGGAGGCGCTGCAACTGCAGTCCCCTGGCGCAGTGCCTGCCGCACCTAGCGGCCCGCGCAAGCCGGTGCTGCAATCGGTCCTGGTCGGAAAAGGCCATGAGGGACGCGAAGTCGCGGTGATCGACGGCGAGGTAGTGCGCAAAGGCCAGATATTCCATGGCGCGGTGCTGGAGGAGGTAGGGAACAACGTCGCCGTGCTCCGTCGCGGCAACAAGACCGAAACATTGATTTTATTTCCCCTCGCGGCGGGCAGCCGCAAGAAGTGAGAACAAGAATGAGAAACTTCCTTAAGCTGGCCAGTGTGCTTTCCGTGACTGCAAGCCTGGCGGCATGCAGCATGAACGCGCCGCGCGGCACCTATAACAAAATCAACGAGGAAATGGCGGCTGTTACCAAGTCGTCTACGGGCACGGCGGCGCAGCCCGATGCGGTGGCGAATGCGCTGCTGCCGCCGGTCAGTTCCCTGGCGAACTCCCTGCCGCAGGCGCGTGCGGTGATCGAGGAACGTTTCAATGTGGCTTTCAATAATGTGCCGGCCCAGCAGTTCTTTGTATCGCTGGCATCGGGAACGCGCTACAACATGCTGGTGCACCCTGAAGTGGCGGGCAATATCACCGCCAACCTGCGTGATGTGACGATGGTGGAGGCGCTGGATGCGGTGCGTGAGCTGTATGGCTACGACTACCGCATCGAGGGAACCCGCATCTACATCCGTCCGCTGACGATCCAGTCGCGCATGTTCCAGGTGAACTACCTGACGGCGCAGCGTCTGGGTATGTCGAATTTGCGCGTGAGTTCCACCTCGGTGGCGGATGTCTCCAACAACGGCAACAACAGCAATAACAGCAACGGCAACAACGGTGGTAACGGCAATAACAACAACCAGCAGAACAACAACCAGGACAACAACCAGGGCAACAATGGCCAGGGCGGCCGGCTGCGCGATGCAAGCAATGTGATGACGCGCACGGAGTCGGATTTCTGGAAAGAGCTGAAGCTCTCGCTCGAGACCCTGGTGGGCGGCAAGGAGGGCGGACGCTCGGTTGTCATCAGCCCGCAGTCCGGCGTAATCGTGGTGCGCGGCATGCCTGATGAATTGCGAGCGGTGGATCGCTACCTGCGCGCGACGCAGCTGTCGGTTGAGCGCCAGGTGATCCTGGAGGCCAAGATTCTTGAAGTGGAGCTGAACTCCGGCTTCCAGTCGGGCATCAACTGGTCCGCTTTCGGCACCGGCAAAAACCATGGAATTACAGGCGGCGTGGTGCAGCCGGGTACTGGCTTGGGGACTCTGCAAACGACGGATCCGATCGGCAACGCTGTCACCGGCCTGGTGTCGAGCACCGGCAGGAATATCGTCACCGCAACCGAAGCGGCGGGGACCTTGTTCGGCCTGGCCTTCCAGACCAGCAATTTCGCGGCGCTGATTTCCTTCCTGGAGTCGCAGGGCACGGTGCATGTGCTGTCCAGTCCTCGTATCACGGCGACCAATAACCAGAAGGCCGTGCTGAAGATCGGTACCGATGAGTTCTTCGTGACCGGCGTGAGCACGACCACCAACACCAATGCGGCGGGCAATGGCACCGTGTCGCCGAACGTGACCCTGCAGCCGTTCTTCTCAGGCGTGGTGCTGGACGTGACGCCGCAGATTGATGAACACGGCAATATCCTGATGCACGTGCATCCGTCGGTAAGCCAGGTTTCGACAGTCAACAAATCAGTGAACCTGGGCACTGCCCTCGGTGCGCTGAACTTGCCGTTGGCGTCGTCCACTACGTCGGAATTCGATAGCATGGTGCGCGGCCAGGATGGCAAGGTGGTTGCAATCGGCGGCTTGATGCGCCAGGCGACGACCAGCGACCGCTCGGGCGTGCCGGGCGTAGGCAGCTTGCCGGTGATCGGTAACCTGTTCAGCAATCGCCAGGAAGTGATGCAGAAGCGCGAGCTGGTGGTGCTGATCAAGCCTACCGTGATCGAGGGCGACTCGAGCTGGGGCGAAGACTTGCTGAACGCGGAACGCCGCATCAAGGATCTCGATCCCGCCCGCCGGGGAGGACGCTGATGTACGGGCAGCATTTCGGCCTGCGCGAGCTGCCATTCGGGATCACGCCCGATACTTCATATTTTTTTACCAGCGCCCATTCGCAGGAGGCGCTGAATACGCTGCTGGTTGCTGCGCGCAGCGGTGAGGGCTTCATCAAGATCACCGGCGAGGTGGGGACGGGAAAGACGCTGTTGTGCCGCAAATTCCTGGCCACGGTAGGAGAGGGCTTTGTCACGGCCTATATCCCTAATCCCTATCTTGAGCCGCGCACTTTGATGCTGGCCCTGGCAGATGAGCTGGAAGTTCCGCTGGAGCGCGACGTTGATCAGCACCAGATGCTGAAATCGATCACGAATAAGCTGCTGGAACTTGCGGGCGAAGGCAAGCAGGTGATCTTGTGCCTGGACGAGGCTCAGGCGATTCCGATCGAGAGCCTGGAGGCTCTGCGCCTGCTGACCAATCTCGAGACTGAAAAACGTAAACTGCTGCAGATCGTGCTGTTTGGCCAGCCGGAATTGAATCGTCACCTGGAGGTGGATTCGATTCGCCAGCTGGCCCAGCGCATCACTTTCCATTACCACATGGGCGCCTTGTCGCGCGATGACCTGGACTTTTACCTGGCCCATCGCTTGCGGGTGGCTGGTTTCACCGGCTCGCGCTTGTTCACTCAGGCTGCGGTGAAGCGGCTGTTCGCTGCGAGCAAGGGCATTCCTCGGCTGGTGAATATCGTTGCGCATAAGTCCCTGATGCTGGCGTATGGCGAGGGGCGGCAGCAGGTGGATAAGAAACATGTGGTGATGGCGGCGAAGGATACGGTCGGCAATGCGGCCACCGGCGCCCGCGCGCGCCGTCACGCTGGCGTGGGCTGGCCCTGGCTGGTTGCCGCTGCCGGCGTGCTGATGGCGGCGGGCAGTGTGGCTTGGGCGGTTTTGAAATGAGCCTGATTAATAAAATGCTGCAGGACCTGGATGCGCGTGGCGCGGATGGCACGCGGGCCGATGCGTCTTCGCTGGTGCGCCCGGTGGGCTATGGCGGACGTGGAGGGTTGCCGCCGTCTGCGTTGATAGGGTTGGGCGTGCTGGCGTTGGTGTTGTTGGGCGGGGGCGGGTTCGCGGCCTGGAAGTTTTTCCGGGTCGGTGCGCAGCCTGTTTCGGCGCCGGCTGCTTCTCATGCGCCGCAAGCTGCTCCAACACCGCAGCTTGCCCAGCAGAATGGGCCGGTTGCTGCTGCGACTGCCGATGAGGGGCCGGCCGTTGTGCAGGGAGATATTGCGCCCGAAGCGCACCGCGCTGCCGGCGAACAGTTGGCTCGCAAAATGGAAGAACGTAACGCTGCCGCCCGTCTCGCGGCAACGGCAGCCGGCACCGCCGACGTGGGCGCGTCCGCGGATGCAGCCCCGGCGCAAGACGTTCGCACGGCAAAGCAGCTGAAGAAAGAGCGTGTGGCGGCTACGCGTTCGGCCAAAGCAGGTTCGGCGCGAGCGAAAGTCGCGGCGACGGCGCAGGGGCCGCAGGCGGTGGCGACTGAGGCAAGCGAAGCGGGGCTGAACGCGCAGCAAAAGGCGGAGAATGAGTATCGCCGTGCGCTGGTGAAGCTGCAGGATGCCCGGATTGTCGAGGCGATTGCGAGCCTGGAGCAATCGGTGGCCATCTATCCCCGCCATGAGGCCGCTCGGCAAACCCTGGTTGGCCTGCTGCTGGAAGCCGGCCGCACGCAGGAAGCGACCCGTCACCTGATTTTTGCGACCAGCCTTGATCCGCGCCAGGTCAATATGGCAATGCTTCTGGCGCGCCTGCAATTGGAAAACGGAGGCAATGCGCTGGAGACTCTCCAGCGCAGCCTGCCATACGCCGAATCGAACGCCGACTTCCACGCAATGATGGCCGGTGTCCTGCAGCGCGCAAGCCACAACAAAGAAGCCGTTGACCACTACCAGGCCGCAGTGCGCCTGCAGCCGGATAATGGCGTATGGTGGATGGGCATGGGCATTTCGCTGCAAGCCGACAAACGCAATGCCGAAGCCAAAATCGCGTTCCAGCGCGCGAAAGACACGGGCCGGCTGTCGCCCGAACTACAAACCTTCGTCGAGCGTCGCCTGCAGCAGCTTGATTAAAGCGCGGCCTGCGCGCCCCAGATCTGCTTCATGCTGAAGCGCAGGTCCGCCTGGTCCTCGGAGAGGGCCTCGAGGATCGAGCATGCCGGCTGGTCCGTGCGGCGATGCGTGGCTGCGGGAGGTAAAGCCTTGCCTTCCGCATCGCGCATGCAGTGCACTTCCAGCACGCCGTCGCCACTGTCGCGCGCCGTCACCACGCCAAGTTCACCATTCTCCAGCCGCACCAGCACGCCGGGCGGGAATTTGCCAACCTGGCGGTGGAATTGCGCTTCCAGGAGCGGATCGGCCGGATGCAAAGGGTCATGCAGCAGCTTGTCCAGTGCTTCGTTGGGAAGCATCGAACAACGGTAATTGCGCGCCGAAACGCGGGCGCAATAGCGGTCGGCCAGGCTTAAGAGCCGCGCGTTCTGCGTGATCTGCTCGCGGGTCATGCCAGCCGGGTAGCCTGTGCCGTCGTCGTTCTCATGGTGCATCAACACGCAGGAAATCCATTCTTCGTCTTCGACGCCTGCATACTTCAGCAGTTCGGCACTGTCTTCCGGATGGCGGCGCACGATGGCCATTTCTTCGCTGGACAATTTGCCGGGCTTGTTCTGGAAACTATCGTGGTGGCGGATCATGCCCACGTTCATGGTCAGCGCCGCCGCCGTCAGCGAGATCACCTCGTCCGCGGCTTTGTCCAGGCCGCGCGCCACCAGCGCCACCACGATGGCGGTCTCGATGCAATGGCGTACAGCGTAGGTGCCGGCGATCTGGCTCAGGAAAAGGCAAGCCAGCGCAACGTCCGGATTCAGTTCAACGGCGCGCACCACTTCGCGCGCGATATTGCGCAAATCCGCATTGGCATTGCGCTCGTTGCGCAAATCCCCCAGCAGCTTTTCCAGGCGCTTGTTGGCCAGGTTGAGTTCATGCAGCACGGAAGGCGGCGGCTCAAGCCGCGAGCCGCCTTCGGTGCCAAGGTCCTGTAAGCCGTTGAGGTACTGGTTCATGGTGAATCCCCGGGTTTGTTACACGCGCGCCAGTCGCTCCAGTGCGAGCTCCAGCGTCTCGTCCTTCTTTGCAAAGCAGAAGCGCACGATGCCTGAATCCTTGCCGTCACGGTAGAAGGCCGACACTGGAATCGCAGCTACCTTGATCTCGCTGGTAAGCCATTCAGCAAACGCCGCTTCCGGCTGCGCTGAGATTCGGTCATAGCGCACGCATTGGAAATAGGTGCCGTCCGCGGGCAGCAGTTCGAAGCGGCTGCCTTCCAGGCCCTTGCGGAACAGGTCGCGCTTGCGCTGGTAGAAGGCTGGCAGGCCGGCATATGGCGCCGGATCTTCCATAAAGCTCGCAATACCATGCTGCATCGGCGTGTTCACGGAGAACACGTTGTACTGGTGGACCTTGCGGAATTCCAGGGTCATCATGGCCGGCGCAGCGACGTAGCCGACCTTCCAGCCGGTGACGTGATAAGTCTTGCCGAAGCTGGAGACGACAAAGGAGCGTTGCGCCAGCTCCGGATAACGGCACATCGATTCATGCCGTTGGCCGTCGTAGACCATATGCTCGTAGACTTCGTCGGACAAGATCAGGATCTCGGTGCCGCGTACGATGTCGCTCAGCGCCGCCATATCGCCCGCGCGCAGTACGCTGCCGGTCGGATTGTGCGGCGTATTGATAATGATCATGCGCGTGCGCGGCGTTACCGCGGCTTCGACCTGCGGCCACGGCACGCTGAAGCCGCCATGCGGCTCCAGTTTCATTTGCACCAGCACCGGCACGCCGCCGGCCAGCTCGATGGCCGGCAGGTAGCTGTCGTAAGCCGGCTCGATGACGATCACTTCATCGCCAGGATGGACGCTGCACAGGATGGCAGTGGTCAGCGCTTCTGTCGCACCGGGCGTGACGGTGATTTCGGTGTTGACGTCGTAACGGTGGCCGTAGATGCGCTGGATCTTGTCTCCGATGGCCTGGCGCAGCTCAAGCGCGCCAACTCCGGTTGGATACTGGTTGTAGCCCTCGCGCATGGCGACGGTGACCATATCGATCAGTTTCGGATCGCAGGCAAAATCGGGGAAGCCCTGGCCCAGGTTCACTGCTCCGTGCTGTCCGGCCAGTGCGGACATGCGCGAAAAAATCGTGGTGCCGACGTGCGGCAGGCGGGAATTCAGTTGTTTCATCGTGCTCGGAAAATGGACTTTTTTTCCATTCTAGCGCAGCCCAGTAAAACAAGTGTTGCCCTAAGGGTAAAACTTGAATGTCAAGCTTCCAGTGTCCATTTTTCGGGCTGCATGACTTTGAACATGCCGGCCTTGGCCAGGCGCTTGGCCAGCTTGAGCAGGGCCTTGTCCTTGGTGATCAGGATGTGGGCTTGGGCGTCGCGGGCGAGTTCGAGGAACTTCTGGTCGTCGCGGTCGGTGCACACCGGCAGCCGCACGCCGGATTCCGGCGGCGCGATGACTTTGATGTACTGGTCGAAACGAGCCGCGCTGGCAGGGCGCGAGCTTTCATCGAGCGGCAGGTGAGGGTAGTTCAGCACATACAGGTATTCGGCCCGGCAGTCGGCGCGCGTGATCGCTTCCACTGCGCCGCTTTCGATTGCCGCCAGGAGGGATGCCCAGCGCGGGTCCTGGAAAACGAACAGGTCGAGGCAGACATTCGTGTCGATGACGATGCGCTTAGGCGAAGATTGCTGTGAAACGGGTATCATGTCGAAGTTTTTCGTTTTGGATTTTGAATCTTATGCTGATTGTGCTGTCGCCCGCAAAAAGTCTTGACCTGGAAACTCCTCCAAGCACCAAACTCGCAACGCAGCCTGCGTTCCTTGACCATTCCGAGCTGTTGATCGAGCGCTTGCGGGCGTTTTCACCTAACCAGCTTGGCGAATTGATGGAGCTTTCGGATGCGCTGTCGACCCTGAACGTCGCACGTTACGCAACGTGGACCAAGGACACCAGCGAGGCGCGCCAGGCGGTAATGACCTTTAACGGCGACGTTTACGACGGCCTGGATGCACGCTCGATGTCGGCCAGGCAGTTGGATTACACGCAGTCGCGTATCCGCATCCTGTCCGGCCTGTACGGCATGCTGAAGCCATTGGACCTGATTCACCCGCATCGCCTGGAAATGGGCACCCGCCTGCAAAACCCACGCGGCAAGAATCTTTATGAATTCTGGGGCGATATGATTACCGAGGCCCTCAACAAGGAAGGCTCGCCGGTGCTGGTGAACCTGGCCTCGGACGAATACTTCAAATCGGTCAAGCCAAAGAAACTGAACATGCCGGTGATCACGCCGGTCTTTGAAGACTGGAAGAACGGCAAATACAAAATCATTTCCTTCTTCGCCAAGCGGGCACGAGGCATGCTGGCGCGCTATGCGGCGGTGAACAATATCACTGAGCCGCAAAAGCTGAAGAAATTCAATGAGGATGGCTATAAATTCGAAGCTGACGCCTCGAACGATACTACCTGGGTCTTCCGCCGCAAAATCGCAGCTTGATCAAGTTGCGCCTGCCACGCAGGGCAGGCGCGCAATTCATCACCAGAAGCGATACCAGGCAGACTTCTTCTGCCCGTCATCAGCCAGCATCTTGCTGCTAGGGAAGTTTTTGTCGAACACGCGCTTGGTATCGTCGCGTAGCGCTACGTTACCCATCTTGTCGTAGCCACGGTACATGATGGCCAGCGCTTCCTCAACCGACGGCGTTTCGGAAAAATCGGTCATCACGCCCTGGGCGCGGTTGATCGCCGCCAGGTAGGCGCCGCGGCGGTAGTAATAGCGCGCCACATAAATCTCGTACTTGGCCATTGCGTTGACCAGGTAGCGCATGCGCTCCAGTGCATCCGGGGTGTACTTGCTCTCAGGGAACTTTTCCACCAGCGCCTTGAAGGCAGCGAACGATTCGCGGGTCGCTTTCTGGTCGCGTTCCGCCGGGTCCTGTTCATACAGGAAATTCAGCAGGCCGATCGAATCGTTGAAATTGACCAGGCCGCGGAGGTAGTACATATAGTCCACGTTCGGGTGGTTCGGGTGCAGCTTGATGAAGCGCTCCACAGCCGCCAGAGCCTGGGCCTGGTCGTTGGCTTTGTACTGGGAATAGGCGATTTCCATCTGCGCCTGCTGCGCATAAGTACCGAACGGATAACTCGATTCAAGGCGTTCGAACAGTTGAACGGCACGTTCATAGTTGCCGCTGGCCTGTTCATCCTTGGCCTCCGAGTATAATTTCGTTGCAGACCAACCGCGAGTCTCATCTACGCGCTCTGGAAACAGGCCACAAGCTGACAAACTAAGCAGTACGACAGTTGCTGCAACTACTGATAATTTTTTTTGCATGTTGATGTGCAAGGAATCGTTAACCAAAATACTAAACTTGGCTGATTATAGCCGATGGGAATGCTGTGATATTGAAACCTGAGATTAATTCGGCAGAACAATTGCCTGATAACGATTTTGACGCCGATTTTGAAGGTGAAACGCTGGGCGATCCCCTGGCACCGATTGAACTTGAACTGACCAAGGAAGTCTGTGGCGAGCGCCTGGACAAGGTCGTCGCGCGCCTGGTACCCCAGTTTTCGCGCGGCCGCCTGCAATCCTGGATCGAAGAAGGCCATATTACTGTCGATGGCAAGCCGGCCAAAGTCCGCGCCACCGTGTATGGCGATGAAAAAATCCTGGTGATCCCTCAACCGGCGCCGGAAGACGTGGCGTTCACCCCGGAAGACGTGCCGCTGGATATCGTTTTCGAGGACGACAACCTGCTGGTCGTTAATAAGCCGGCCGGCCTGGTTGTGCACCCTGGTGCCGGCAACTGGTCCGGCACCATGCTGAACGGCCTGCTGTTCCGCTGGCCGCAGCTTGGCGGCGTGCCGCGCGCCGGCATCGTGCACCGCCTGGACAAGGACACCAGCGGTCTGATGGTGGTCGGCAAAGACCTGCCGACCCAGACCGACCTGGTGCGCCAGCTGCAAGCGCGTACCGTGAAGCGCGTCTACTGGTGCATCGTGTGGGGTACCCCGCGCATGAGCGGCACCATCGATGCTTCGATGGGCCGCGACCAGAAAGACCGCGTGAAAATGGCCGTTTCGACCAGCATGGGCTCGAAACCAGCGATTACCCATTATCAGCGCCTGGCCGAAGGTGTGCTGGACGGCCGTCCGGTATCGCTGGTGCAGTGCCGCCTGGAGACGGGCCGTACCCACCAGATCCGCGTCCACATGGCCCACCTGGGCTTCTCGCTGATTGGCGACCAGGTGTACGGCAAGCAACATATGGCCAGCGTCTTCCCGCGCCAGGCGCTGCAGGCGCGCCGACTGGGCCTGGTGCATCCGGCCAGTGGCGAGGATATGGAATGGGTGGTTCCGCTGGCGGACGACTTCAAGGAACTGATGGATCGCGCCGGTATCGAAGAGCCTGACGAGTCCGTACTGTCTGCAGCCGCCGCCGAGCACGGCGAGTACGAAGACTACGATATCTACGACGACGAATTCGACGACGAATAAATGCAGCATTCATTCCAAGGGGCGCAATGGCTGGTGCCCGACTGGCCCGGCGCTCCGGCCAATATCGGTTTTGTCTGCACCACGCGGCGCGGCGGCGTGAGCCCGGCGCCATATGGCCCTGGCCCGCAGGAGATTGCCACGGCGGGCGGCGGACTTAACCTGGGCGTGCATGTCGGCGATGACCCGGCCAATGTCGCCTTCAACCGCGCCATCATTAAAGGGCGCCTGCCAACGGAGCCAGCCTGGCTATCGCAAGTCCATGGCGTTGCCGTGGTGCGCGCAGACCGCATCGGTCGCGGCCAGGTTCCCGAGGCTGACGCCAGCATCGCGGCCATGCCGGGTGCGGTATGCGCCATCCAGACTGCGGATTGCCTTCCTGTGCTGCTGACCAACCGCAGCGGCACGGTAGTCGGCGCGGCCCATGCCGGCTGGCGCAGCTTGGCCGGCGGCGTCCTCGAAGGTACTGTCGCGGCCATGCGTGCCGAAGCTGGTCCGGACGGCGGCGAAATCATCGCTTGGCTTGGCGCGGCGATCGGCCCGCAGGAATTTGAAGTTGGCGAGGATGTGCTGGCGGCATTCGTGGCCGGAGCTGGTGGCGATGCTGCGGCAGAGGCCGAGGTTCGCGTAGCCTTCGTGCCGCGGCCGGGCTTGCCTGGCAAATACCTTGCTGACATTTATTCGCTTGCGCGGCAAGTGCTGCGCCGTGTGGGAGTGACGGAAGTAGCGGGGGGCGACCTGTGCACGGTTACCGACGCCAGTCGCTTCTATTCCTACCGCCGCGACAAGGTCACGGGCCGGCAGGCGAGTTTGATCTGGATCAAGGAATAGGTGGTTCTTGACGACGGGCGGCTTCGGCTGCCCGCTTGCGTTTGCGGCGTTTGCCGCCAGTTAGATAAAATAGTATTCCCAATGGCAACAGGCCATACAGCAGGAAAGTCATGATGCCGGCGACCACGGTAGGTTCCGTGAACGCCATCAGCACTGTGACGTAGAGCCAGGCAACAGCAACAATCAGCATAAGCAGTCTTCTTAAATTGTATTTTTAACGGACTCAACAAATGAACATGCCCGACCCGCAAGCTTTCGCAAACGCATGGATGGAGCAAATCAGCGATCCGAACCAGTGGCAGTCCTGGTTCAAGATGATGCCGGAGATGGATGCCGTTCCGGGCGCCGCGCTGCTGCGCGATGCAGGTGCGACCATCCGCCCGGAGGCGATGGAGCAGATGCGCAATGCATTTATGGGCGAGTTCGGGGCACTCTGGCAGGAATTCCTGACCGGTAAAGCGCCAGCGGTGAAAGACCGCCGCTTCTCGTCCGAGGCCTGGCAGGGCAATCCGGTGTCCGCGTTCAATGCGGCATCATACCTGCTAAACAGCAAATTCCTCATGCAGATGGCGGAAGCCGTTGATGCAAGCCCGCAGCAAAAGCAGAAAATCCGTTTCGCCGTGCAGCAAGTGGTGGACGCCATGTCGCCCGCCAACTTCCTGGCGACGAACCCGGAGGCGCACCAGAAACTGATCGAAACCAAGGGCGAGAGCCTGACCAAGGGCCTGGCCAACCTGCTGGGCGATATCCAGAAGGGCCATATTTCCCTGTCCGATGAAAAAGCTTTCGAAGTGGGCCGCAACCTGGCGACCACTGAAGGCGAGGTGGTGTATGAGAACGAGCTGTTCCAGCTGATCCAGTACACGCCACTGACCAAGAATGTGCACGAGCGCCCGCTGCTGATGGTGCCGCCTTGCATCAATAAATACTACATCCTCGACCTGCAGCCGGAAAACTCCCTGGTGCGTTACGCGGTAGAGCAGGGCAATACCGTGTTCCTGGTGTCCTGGCGCAACCCGGATCAGTCGCTGGCCGGCACTACCTGGGACGATTACATCGAGAAGGGTGCGATCAACGCAATCAATATCGCCCGTGAGATCACCAAGCAGGACAAGCTGAATGTGCTGGGCTTCTGCGTGGGCGGCACTTTGCTGTCGACCGCGCTGGCGGTGCTGGCGGCGCGCGGCGAGCAACCCGCGGCCGGCGTGACCTTGCTGACCACCTTCCTCGACTTCTCCGACACTGGCGTGCTGAACGTCTTCGTCGATGAAGCCCAGGTGCAGTTGCGTGAGCAGACCCTGAAATCCGGTGGCCTGATGCCTGGCCGTGACCTGGCCAGCACCTTCTCCAGCCTGCGTCCGAACGACTTGGTGTGGAACTATGTGCAGTCGAACTATCTGAAGGGCAACGAGCCGCCTCCGTTCGACCTGCTGTACTGGAATTCCGACTCGACCAACCTGCCGGGACCGATGTTCTGCTGGTATTTACGCAACACTTACCTGGAAAACAGCCTCAAGGTTCCGGGCAAGCTGAAGGTGGCCGGCGAGAAGGTCGATTTGAGCAAAATTGCTGCGCCTGCGTTCATCTATGCATCGCGCGAAGACCACATTGTGCCGTGGAATTCTGCCTACCAGTCGACCAAGATCCTGAACAACAAGAACCCGGAGCTGAACAAGTTCATCCTGGGCGCTTCCGGCCACATCGCCGGCGTGATCAATCCCGCAGCCAAGAAAAAGCGCAGCTACTGGACTAACGAAGCCCGTCCAGCCTCGCATGACCAGTGGTTTGAAGGCGCCACTGAACATCCAGGCAGCTGGTGGGGTGAATGGTCGGAATTCCTGGCTGCCAACGGCGGCAAGGATGTGAAGGCTCGGACCAAGCTCGGCAGCACAAAATACGTCCCGATCGAAGCGGCGCCAGGCCGTTATGTAAAAGCTAAGGCCGATTGATTTTTGGTAACATTAAGTTGCAATGCAATATTGTCGTGCCAAAAGCTTTTTTTTCGCCCTATAATGGGGTTGCAAATATTATCAACGGGACACAGTGATGAGTAGTGCTAAGAAAAGTACTGAACGTTTGATTAAGAAATACCCCAATCGCCGTCTTTACGATACGCAGACCAGTTCCTACATTACCTTGACGGACGTGAAACAACTCGTGCTCGATGCCGAGGAATTCACCGTTGTGGATGCCAAAACCAATGAAGACCTGACCCGTAGCATCCTGCTGCAGATTATTCTGGAAGAGGAAGCGAGCGGCGTTCCGATGTTTTCGACCGACGTTCTGGCTCAGATCATCCGATTCTATGGTCATGCGATGCAGGGCATGATGGGTTCTTACCTGGAAAAGAATATCCAGGCATTTACCGATATCCAGCGCAAATTCACCCAGGGCACCGCAACTTTCGATGGAAAGTCGTTTAGCCCGGAAATGTGGACCCAGTTCATGAATGTCCAGGCGCCAATCATGCAGGGCATGATGAATAATTATATTGACCAGTCAAAGAGCTTGTTTGTGCAGATGCAAGAGCAAATGCAAAACCAGAGCAAAAATATCTTTGGCACTTTCCCTTTCGCTCCGCCTCCAGCGGATAAAAAGTAAAGGGTAAAACGGGGACTTCGGTCCCCGTTTTGCTATAATGGTGGATTGCCCTGAATCATCATCAGCTCTCCGCCATGCAATCCAAGCCAATCACCCGCATCACTCCCGCCGACGGCGCCCCAGCTCCAAAAGTAGGTTTTGTTTCCCTCGGCTGCCCGAAGGCCCTGGTCGACTCCGAACAAATCCTGACCCAGCTGCGCGCTGAAGGCTACGAAACCGCCAAGTCCTATGACGGCGCCGACCTCGTGATTGTGAACACCTGCGGCTTCATCGACGCCGCCGTGCAGGAGTCGCTGGACGCCATCGGCGAAGCGCTGGCTGAAAACGGCAAGGTCATCGTGACCGGCTGCCTGGGCGCGAAAAAAGACAAAGACGGCGACGACATTATCCAGAAGGTGCACCCGAAAGTGCTGGCCGTGACCGGTCCTCACGCGGTGGGCGAAGTGATGGCCCAGGTGCACACCCACCTGCCTAAGCCGCACGAGCCGTTCATCGACCTGCTGCCGCCACAAGGCATCAAGCTGACCCCTAAGCACTACGCTTACCTGAAGATTTCCGAAGGCTGCAACCACCGCTGCTCGTTCTGCATCATCCCTTCGATGCGCGGCGACCTGGTGTCGCGCCCGATCGCTGAACTGATGCTGGAAGCCGAGAACCTGTTCAAGGCCGGCGTGAAAGAACTGCTGGTGATTTCGCAGGATACTTCGGCCTACGGCGTGGACGTGAAGTTCCGTTCCGGCTTCTGGAACGGCCGTCCGGTGAAGACCCATCTGACCCAGCTGACCCAATCGCTGGCCGAGTTGGCCAAGCAGTATGGCGCCTGGGTGCGTATGCATTATGTTTACCCGTACCCGCACGTGGATGAAATCATCCCGATGATGGGCGATGGCCATATCCTGCCTTACCTGGATATCCCGATGCAGCACGCGCATCCAGATGTACTGAAGCGCATGAAGCGTCCGGCTTCGGGCGAGAAGAACCTGGAGCGCATCCTGAAGTGGCGTGAGATGAATCCTGATCTCGTGATTCGTTCGACCTTTATCGCTGGCTTCCCTGGCGAGACCGAGGCGGAATTCGAGTACCTGCTGGACTTCCTGAAAGAGGCGCAGATTGATCGTCTGGGTTGCTTCGCTTATTCGCCGGTGGAAGGCGCGACTGCTAATGAGCTGCCGAACCCTGTGCCGGATGAAGTGCGCGAAGAGCGCCGTGGCCGCGTGATGCTGCTGCAGGAAGAGATTTCGCGTAATCGTTTGAAGGCTAAGGTTGGCAAGACTGTGAAGGTGCTGATCGATGAACTGACGCCTAGCGGCGCGATTGGCCGTTCGGCTGCGGATGCGCCGGAGATTGACGGTGTGGTGCACGTTAAGCGTCCGTTCGATCCGAAGAAGAAACTGGCGGTGGGGCAGTTCTATGACGTTGAGATCACGACGGCCGATGCGCACGATCTATGGGGTGAGGCGCAGTAAAACCGGTAAACCAGTGTCAGACCCGCAGGGTCTGACACAATCAGCTCGACGGCCGCGGGATTCGATTGTATCCGCGGCCGTTATACCGTTGAGGGTCTGACCCTGTGGGTCAGACCCTGGTTTACCGGTTTAAAATAGGTCCCATGCCCAAAAAACACCTCCAAACCCAAATCATCCACACGGACTACGTGCCGCCCGAAGGCTTCGCTGCCTTCCCCAGCGCGATCCACCACGCCTCCACCGTCCTGTTCAAATCCGTCGCAGCCATGCGTTCCGGCGACTGGAAAGAAAAGAACGCATATACCTACGGTCTGCACGGCACACCCACCACCTTCACGCTCGAAGCCCGCCTGGCCGAAATCGAAGGCGGCACGCATTGTCTGCTGGCCCCCAGCGGCCTCGCAGCCATCGCCATGTGCAACTTCGCGCTGCTGAAGTCAGGCGACGATGTCCTCCTCCCCGACAATGTCTACAGCCCCAATCGCGACCTCGCAAATTGGATGTCCAACGATTTCGGCATCACCGCGCGCCTGTACGATCCAATGATCGGCGCCGGCATCGCAGAACTGATCCAGCCGAATACAAAGCTGATCTGGACTGAAGCCCCAGGCTCAGTCTCGATGGAAGTGCCTGACCTGCGCGCCATCTGCGATGCTGCGAAACAGAAGGGCGTCCTGGTCGCCCTCGACAACACCTGGTCCGCTGGCCTGGCCCTGCGCGGTTTCGACCTCGGCGTGGACATCGCGATGCAGGCGCTGACCAAGTACCAATCCGGCGGCTCGGACGTGTTGATGGGTTGCCTGGTCACCCGCGACAAGCTGCTGCATGAGCGCCTGAGCATGGCACATATGCGGCTGGGCATGGGCGTCAGCGCCGACGATACTTACCTCGTCCTGCGTAATCTGCCGACCCTGAAGATCCGATTCGAAACCCACGATGCGTCGGCACGGAAAGTGGCGAACTGGCTCAAGGCCCGGCCCGAGATCAGCAAGGTCCTGCATCCTGCATTTGAAGACTGCCCCGGTCACGAAAACTGGAAGCGCGACTTTACCGGCGCCGGCGGCCTGTTCTCCGTACTGCTCGATGAGAAGTACACCGAAGCACAGACCGACCGCTTCGTGGATTCGCTCAAGCTTTTCGGCATCGGCTACAGCTGGGGCGGTGCGCACAGCCTGTGCATTCCTTATCGCATCCAGGCCATGCGCAAGAACTGGAAGGAGAAGGGCACCCTGGTGCGCTTCAACATCGGACTGGAAGATCCTGACGACCTGATTGCTGACATCGAAAGTGCGCTTGCATTGATGTAGCCAGTTTTATGTGCGCGTGATGATCGCGCTTCGCGAAAATGCTCGATCCGCTTGGACATTAAGCGGGGGGCACTTGGGAGAAGCTGGGCGCAATGCACACGGAATGCTTCCTCAAGCCGCACGAAGTGAAGGGCGCAATGATGGTGGGCGACGGCCCGATCAAGACCTTCCCGCTACGGGGAATCAAGGAGTCGCCGCCCTACCTGCATGACGGGCGGCTGTTGACGCTCGAGGATACAGTGGAGTTCTTTAACCTGATCCTCGAGACGAAATTGACGACGGCAGAGAAGGCCGATCTGGTGGCCTTCCGGCGTACCTTATGAGTTGACGCTGCTTAGCGCAATGCCACCTGGACCACTGCCGACTCAACTGACAGGCCGGCGGCTTTCTGCTGGTCTTCGTCAACGTAGCTCATGGTCCCGTTCAGATAACCACGGTCATACTCTAGTTGCATATGCATGCTGCGGTCCAGCGCGACAAAGGTCCCTTCGCTGGTTGCGATGATTTCATGCGGGGTTTGGTTTCCGACTCGGGCGTATATGCGACCGCTGCGCTTACGCCAGAGTTCCAATGATTTTCCGTTGGATAGATCGTACGTGCCTCTGTACAGGTCGAAATCCAAAAGTTCGATACGGATTGGCTTAACTTCCGTGTTTTTCAAGGCCGGAATGATGACTTGACCGGCGTCTGTCTGCGCCCAGGCAGCGTGGGTACCTGCGATAAAACAGAGACCGATGAGAACAGATGTCCTTTTCATGGCCGCTCCCTTCTGCTTAATTGCCGGCGTGAATGCTGCGCCGGCAATTTCAATATAGGCAGGGGCGCAGAAATGTAAACGAGGTCAATCGGTTACTTCCGCATTGCCATCAATCGCCGATTGGTGCGTTGTTATTGAGCGCAGTGATGCCGCGGATTAAGCGGTAGATTTTCCACAGCCACGCACCGACCCAAACCAGCCAGGCCAGCGGGATGCCGAGCAGTGTGGCAAACAGCGCCCAGCCAACGCAGATCCAGACCAGGTACCACCAGAAGGATCGGATCATCCAGCCGTGGTGGCTATGCACGAAGGTGCCGGCGCTGTCGTCGCGCTTGATGTAGTTGAGGATCAGCGGAATGAACGAAGCCGCGCCCAGCGTGAAGAACATGCTCAGGCCGTGGCCGAGGTAAAGCCAGAATGCCCAATCCTTTGCGGAACGGGTGTTATTGTCGAAAACCAGTTCTTGCGCCATATCGGCTCCTTACAGTTTGCGTCCGTCGTAATGCTGGACCGGGAAAGATTCCAGCTCGATGTCTTCCAGCACGCGCGCGTTGACTGCCGCCATGGCGTTGCCTTTCGGGTCAATGCCTTCACCGTAGGTGTGGATGCCGCACTTAGGGCAGAAGCGGTGCTTGATCACGTGCTTGTTGAAGACATAGGTGGCTTGGTCCTCCTCAGGCGTCAGGAGTTTCAGGCTGGTGCGGGGAATGAACCACATCAGCGCACCCTTGCGCTGGCAGATGGAGCAGTTGCAGGCGACCAGGCCTTCGATATTGCCTTCCGCTTCAAACTTCACATTGCCGCAATGGCAGCTTCCCTTGAACAGCATTTTCCGCCTCCGGTTAGAATATTTGGTTAGGCGTTAATGATAATGCAATTGCAAGGGGAGTGCGCAAATGGCAGGTCCGTTACAAGGAATCAAGGTTATCGAAATTGGGACGCTGATCGCAGCGCCTTTCGCAGCGCGGCTGATGGCGGAATTTGGGGCCGAAGTGATCAAGATCGAAGCGCCGGGTGAGGGTGATCCAATTCGCAAATGGCGCAAGCTGCACAAGGGGACTTCGCTGTGGTGGTACCTGCAGTCGCGGAATAAAAAATCCATCTCCATTAACCTGAAGGCGCCGGAAGGCATCGCGCTGGTCAAGCAGCTGTGTGCGGATGCTGACGTGCTTATCGAGAATATGAAGCCCGGCGCGCTGGAAAAGCTTGGCTTGGGCTGGGATGTGCTGCATGCGTTGAATCCGAAACTGACCATGGTGCGTATTTCGGGCTATGGACAGACCGGGCCATACAAGGACCGCCCGGGTTTTGGAGCGATCGGCGAGGCGATGGGTGGCATCCGCTATACCACCGGCGAGGTGGGCGGCGTACCGGCCCGCGTTGGCGTGAGCCTGGGCGATTCGTTGGCATCGCTGCACGCCGTGATGGGAGCGCTGATGTGCGTGCTGCGTGTGAAGATGGGTAATGGCGATGGTCAGGTGGTCGACGTATCGCTGGTCGAAAGCGTCTTCAACCTGATGGAGTCCTTGGTGCCGGAATACGACTTGCTGGGCCATGTACGCGAACGCAGCGGCGGTGCTTTGCCAGGCATTGCACCTTCCAATACCTACCCAACGCGCGACGGCTCTTACGTCGTCATTGCCGGCAACAGCAACCCCATCTACAAGCGCCTGATGCACGCCATCGGTCGCGCCGACATGGCCGAAGACCCGCAGTTCGCCCAGAACGACGGCCGCGCCGCTCAGGAAAAACTGATCGATGCCGCCATCGCCGGCTGGACTTCCGCCCATACCATCGACGAAGTGCTCGCGGTGCTGGAACGCGCCGAAGTGCCGGCAGGGCGCATCTATTCGGTCAAGGACATCGTCGCCGACCCGCACTACCAGGCGCGCGATATGCTTCTCGACACCGCGCTGCCGGATGGCGTGCACGTAAAAATGCCGGGCATCGTGCCGAAGCTCTCCGAGACGCCAGGTGAAGTGCGCTGGCAAGGCCCAACGCTGGGCGAACACACCGACAGCGTGCTGTCGGCCTTGGGCGTGGCAGCAGCCGAAATCGCAGCGCTGCGCCAGCGCGGAGTGGTCGCGTGACTTCTAGGTGAAATCGGCCAGTGTGCGACCGAACAGGCGTTTGAACTCGCGGCTGAATTGCAAGGCACGGGCGTAGCCAACGTCGTACGCGGCCTGGCTGACTGCCATGCTAGTTATGATCAGTTCACGCGCTTTATGGAGGCGCGTGAGCTTGAGCTACTGCATGGGTGAATGACCGGTGACGGTGCGGAAGGCCGTTGATTGCGTCCAGCGAAATTACGCCGCAGCGGCGATGAACGGCCGAAGGGAAAGGCTGCACGTCTTTGAGGAATACCGGAATGAGGCTGCCAAAGCTTTCCATCACGCTGCCCCGCACTACCAGGTGTTTCGCGAGCTGATCGCCGAGATTTTGGTATCGCCGGTAGATGTAAAGGTGCTAAAGTCGACGTCAATTTGATCAATGGTGTCCCAATGAATTTCCGAAAATCGCTCGTTTGCTTAGGTATGACCTTATTGGCTGGTTGTGTCTATGAGGATGGCTTCGAATATCAGACAACGACAGCATTTACACCGGAAAATGGTAGTGGCGTGAAGGGCGTTGTGGTGATGGGGTATGGGATTCACACCGCGCCTACTACTCGTTTGCGTATTAAACTCGAAGGCTTGAGCAGGAACGTAGCTTACGAGGTGCGGCTGTATGACGCGAAAAGCTGTGGATACACTGAACTCGATAATCCGATTCGCATTGATGGGAAAAGCAGCGATGCGAATCTGAAAATGGAGGCTTGGGGCTTTAATGGGCCGCAAACTTTCGTCTCGGACAGCCGGTGGGGAAGCGTTGAAAAGGAATTCTCCCTTGGTCAAACTGGCCAGCAGCAATACCTCCGTTGGCGTAGACCTGCCGGCAGACTTCTTTAGCGGCAGCGTGAATA